>JAEWGX010000013.1 GCA_023388075.1 Pseudomonadota bacterium | reverse complement strand
TAGAGACAGCCGTTCTCCAGCGTCGCGTCGTCGAGCGCGATCCACGCGGTGACCACGCCCTCGGCGTCGTTGGGCCCGAAGTAGAAGTTGTCCTGGTGGGCCGGCTTCGGCCCGCCCCCTTCCGGCGGCTTGAAGAAGATCTGGCTGAAGTAGACCGAGACGCCCGGCCCGATGAGTTGCTCCACCAGGCCCACCAGCGCCGGCGACCGCGCCAGCGCGCGGACCGACTCGCGGTGGTGGTGCGGATTGTCCAGCTTGCGCAGGACGCTGCGGGCCTTCACGCCGCCGTCCACGTACCAGGCGCGCTGTTCGGACGGCAGCTCCGCCAGGAACTCCTCGCCCCAGCGCTGGATGTCCTCGATCACCGCGGTCATCCGGTCGCGATCGAACACGCCGGGCACGGTGAGATGGCCGGCGTGGCGGTAGCGTGCGATGTCGGCTTCCGTGAGCGTCATCAGTCGCCTCCGTGAAAATGGTGCCCTTGAATGGCTGGCGCCAATGAATGGCGCCGCGGGTATAGTTAAGTATTAACTGTCCGGTTAATAATGTACGCTTGGCGGCGGCCGCTAGTCAACGCGCTTGAAGGTGGCCCGCTCGGGCATTACCATCGGTCGTTTCCCTTATCACCAACTGGTTAATTAACGATGCCCCGCATTCGCACGACCGTCGTCGGCTCCTATCCCGTCCCCGAATGGCTGGTGGCCAGCCCCTCGGAGCAGGCCCTGATGGACGCCACCCGGGTCGTCATCGACATCCAGGAGCAGGCGGGGGTCGAGGTGGTCTGCGATGGCGAGCTCTACCGGTTCGACATCAACCACCCCGAGACCAACGGCATGATCGAATATTTCGTCCGGCCGATGGACGGGGTGACTCAGCGCTTCTCCTTCGAGGAGCTGATGGCGTACCGCTCCAGCACCGGCATGAAGTTCCGCACCCGGCCGCCCGGCACGGTCATCGGCCCGATCGGCCACGGCAGCCTGGATCTCCCGCTGGCCTGCGCGCGGGCCAAGGCGCTCGCCACCAACCCGTTCAAGTTCACCGTCACCGGCCCGCACATGCTGGCCAAGACGCTGATCAACAAGCACTACCGTGACACGCCGGAGCTCGCGCACGCGATCGCGGACGCGCTCGCCCAGCAGATCAGGCACCTGGACGCCGACGTGGTCCAGATCGACGAGGCCAACCTGCCCGGACATCCCGAAGAATGGGAGTGGGCGGCATCGGCCATCAACCGCATGCTGGACGCGGTCCAGGGAACACCGGCGGTTCACCTCTGCTTCGGCAACTACGGCGGACAGACGATCCAGAAGGGCAGCTGGGACAAGCTGATGCAGTACCTGAACGCGCTGCACGCGGACCACGTCGTGCTGGAATGCGCCCATCGGCCGCCGGAAGAGATGCTCGCCTTCAAGGACCTGCGCCCCGAGATCGGCTTCGGCCTGGGCGTGGTCGACATCAAGGCGACGGACATCGAGAGCGCGGACCAGGTGGCCCGCGCGATCGAGCATGCCGAGAACGTGCTCGGCGCCGGCCGGGTCCGCTACATCCATCCGGACTGCGGCTTCTGGATGCTCAAGCGGCCGATCGCCGACGCGAAGATGCGCGCGCTTGCCCGCGGCCGCGACCTGTTCGAAGGCCTGGCCACCTGACGAAACCGACGAAGACGGACCCGACGATGACCGACCCCTCCACCCTGCCCGACCGCTTCGCCGACGTCGAGGCGCTCGAGGACTTCATGACCGAGCCCTCGCCGGGGCTGGTCGACGACCTGGCACGCGTCGATGGCGACATCGTGGTGCTCGGGGTCGGCGGCAAGATGGGCCCCACCCTCGCCCGCATGGCCAAGCGCGCCGCGCCCGCCAAGCGCGTGATCGGCGTCGCCCGCTTCTCGGATCCCTCGCTGGTGTCGCGCCTGGAATCACAGGGCATCGAGTGCATCGCCTGCGACCTGCTCGACCGAGCCGCGCTCGAGCGCCTGCCGAACGTGGCCGACGGCGTGAACAACGTCGTCTTCATGGCGGGCCACAAGTTCGGCGCAGCCGACAACGCGTCGCTCACCTGGATGATGAACGTCGGCGTCCCGATGATGGTCGCCGAGACCTACCGCGAAGCGCGCATCGTCGCGTTCTCCACCGCCTGCGTCTATCCGTTCGTGCCGGTGGACGGCCCCGGCGCGAGCGAGGCGACACCCGCCGAGCCGCCTGCCGGCGACTACGCCAACTCCTGCGTCGGCCGCGAGCGCATGTTCGAGTACGGCTCGCGCAAGCACGGCACGCCGGGGCGCCTGGTCCGCCTGTCCTACGCGATCGACACCCGCTACGGGGTGCTGCACGACGTGGCGACCGCCGTCTACGGCGGCGTCACCCTGGACCTCACGATGGGCCATGCCGACGTGATCTGGCAGGGCGACGCCAACGACCAGTCGCTGCGCCTGCTCGCGCACTGCACCACGCCGACCAGCCCGATCAACATCACCGGCCCCGAGCACACCAGCATCCGGTGGCTCGCCACCGAGTTCGGCAAGCGCTTCGGCGTGACGCCGAAGTTCTCCGGCACCGAGGCGCCCACCGCCTGGCTCGAGGACACCACCGAATCGCAGCGCCTCTTCGGACGGCCACGGGTGCCGATCGATCGCATGATCGACTGGGTGGCGGACTGGGTGGCGCGCGGCCAGCCCGGGCTCGGCAAGCCGACCCACTTCTCCACCCGGGATGGCAAGTACTGAGACGGGCCCGGCGGCGCGTCCTTCGGACGGCGAGCCGGGGACGGTACGCCCGCTGGGCGAGGCCGACCTGGACGGCTGCCTCGCGCTGTCGCTCTCGGCCAACTGGAACCAGAGCGCGGCCGACTGGCGGATCATGCTCGCGCTCGGTCGTGGCTGGGGCATCGACGCCAAGGCCGAGGACGGGTCGATCCGGCTCGCGGCGTCCACCGTGGTGGTTCCCTACGCGCCGGTAGCGCCGCAACGGCCGGGATGCGCCTGGGTCAGCATGGTGCTGGTCCTGCCGGAGTTCCAGCGCCGCGGCTTTGCCTCGCAGCTTCTGCGCCATGCGCTTGCCCATCTCGCCGTCGACCGCCTGGTGCCGGTGCTCGATGCCACGCCCGCGGGATTTCCCGTCTACCGCCGCGAGGGATTCGAGCCGACCTGGGGGTTTCGCCGCTATCGCCGGGAGGCGCTCGCGACGGGCGCGGACGAATCCGCGGCGGGGGCTGCGCAGTCGGCCACGGCAGCGTCGATGGCGGCAGCGCCGGGTTGTCGCCTGCGGCCGCTGCTGGCGTCCGATTGGCCGGCGGTGATGGCGCTGGACCGGCCGGCGTTCGGCGGTGATCGCGAGGCGCTGCTGCGGCACCTGGCCGAACGGCTGCCGGGGGCCGCGCGGGTCGCGGAACGCGACGGTCGCGTCGTCGGCTACTGCCTCGGCCGTGACGGCCGGGAGGCCAGCCAAGCCGGCCCGATGCACGCGCCGGACGACGCGACGGCGCTCGCCCTGCTGGAGGAAGTGCTCGCGGCGATGCCGGGGGCGGTGTACATCGATCTGGCCGACCGCCACCTCGCGCTGCTGCCGGCGCTCGTGTCGCGGGGCTTCGTGCTCCAGCGGCCGTTCACCCGCATGGTCCACGGCGCGACCGAGGCGCCCGGAGATCCGGCGCGCCTCGTTCTCATGGCCGGCCCGGAGCTGGGCTGACCTCCGCTTCGGCGGACTACTTCGTCATCTTGATCGAACGGTCCAGGAACTCGTTGGTGTAGACGCTCTTCACGTCGAAGTCCTTGTCCAGGCCGATGTACTCCTTCACCAGCTTGTAGTCGTCCTGCATGCGGGCGTCGTCGTGGATGCCCAGCGCCACCTCGCGCGAGAACTTGTCGCTCATGAGCACCTCCACCAGGTGCCAGTTCTCCAGCTCGTTGTCGAACTTGAGAGCGCCGTTGGCATCGATCATGGCCTGCACGCAGGGCTTGGGCTCCTTCACGCAGGCGGCGAACGCGCGCTGGGTGACCTTCACGAACTTCTCCACCACCGGCTTGTTCGCGGCGAGGTACTTGGCGTTGACGATGATGGAGTTGCCGTAGGGATTCAGCCCCGCGTCGCGCCAGGCGAGGAAGCCCATGTTGTCGCCGAGCTCGCGCTGGAAGATGTGGTGGATGTTGTAGAACGACGTGGTGGCGTCGATCGCGCCCGACTTCAGCCCCGCCAGCTTGGCATTGGCGTCGATGTTGACCCAGGTGACCGATTTCGGATCGATGCCGTTGGCCTTGGCGAGCGCGGGCCACATCACGCGGGCGCCGTCGGCGGCGGGGTTGCCGATCTTCTTGCCGACGAGGTCCTTGATGCCGCCGATGCCCGAGCTCTTCAGCCAGTACATCCCCTGCGGCGAGTTGGCGTAGACGTTGTAGACGGCCACCGTGTCCGCGCCCTTGCCCTTGGCCACGAGGACGCCCGCCATGTCGGCGAGCCCGATCGGGTTCGCGCCGGCGCCGACCTTCTGGGTGGCGAGCGCGGAGCCCTTGCCGGGCTCGATGTTCAGATCAATCCCTTCCTTCTCGTACCAGCCCATCTTCTTGGCGTAGTAGTACGGCACGTGGTCACCGCCCGGTACCCAGTTGAGGATGAAATCCACCCGGGTCTGGGCCGCGGCGGGGGCGGCGGCGAACAGGGTGGCCGCGACCGCCGCGGCAGCGGTGATGGCGGCGCCCGCGCCCCGTCCCATTCTGGTTCGAATCGACATGGAATCTCCTGTATGTTTGTTCCCATCCGAGCCGCGCAGGACCAGGGTTCCATGCGCCTGCCGGAATGGAGTAGATTAACCGACTAGTTACTTGCTCCAGATTTATTGTACGGGGCCGCAGCGCGCGCGAAAGCCCCATGGAATCCCGAGGTCGCTTCCCGCCGGCGCTGCCGGCGGCGCGTGCCCCTTTCCGCCCCAACTCCATCGGATTGCGCCAAGCCATGAAGCTTCACTGGACAGACCTTCCCGCCACCGTGCTCGAGCCGCTGCGTCGTGGCAGCGCGATCCCGGCGCATCCGCTTGCCCTCGACGAGAACCGCAGGCTGGACCGCGAGCGACAGCGCGCCCTCACCCGCTACTACGTCGACGCCGGATCCGGCGGCCTGGCGGTGGGCGTGCACTCCACGCAGTTCGCGATCCGCGACGTGGGCCTCTACGAGCCGGTGCTCGAGCTGGCTGCGCAGACCGCCCGCGAATGGACCGACCGCCCCCTGGTGATGATCGCGGGGCTGGCCGGGCGCACCGCCCAGGCCCGGCGCGAGGCGGAGATCGCGATTTCGCACGGCTATCACGCCGGCCTGCTCTCGCTGGCGCCGATGAAGGGCAGCTCGATCGACGAGCTGGTCGCTCATTGCGCCGAAGTGGCCTCGGTGATTCCCCTGGTCGGCTTCTACCTGCAGACATCGGTGGGCGGCATCCTCCTGCCGCCGGCGTTCTGGGAGCGGTTCGCGGCCATCGAGAACGTCGTCGCGATCAAGATGGCGCCGTTCAACCGCTACCGCACGCTGGACGTGATCCGGGGGGTCGTGGCGGCCCGTGCCGAGGAGCGGGTCACCCTCTACACCGGCAACGACGACCATATCGTGCTGGACCTCGTGACCCCCTTCGATGTCATGCGTGATGGCGAGCCGGTCCGAGTGTCGATCCGCGGTGGGCTTCTCGGCCACTGGAGCGTCTGGACGCGTTCGGCGGTGCAGTTGCTTGCTAGAATCCACGCCGCGGTCGCAGCAGGGCCGATCGATGCGGACCTGCTTGCCCTGGACTCCAGGGTGACCGACTGCAACAGCGCCTTCTTCGACGTGGCCAATGACTTCGCCGGCTGCATTCCCGGTTGCCACGAGGTGCTGCGTCGCCAGGGCCTGCTTCGCGGCATCTGGTGCCTGGATCCGGAAGAGACCCTGTCGCCCGGCCAAGCGGAGGAGATCGACAGGGTGTGCCGTGAGCACGCGGACCTCGCGGACGACGCCTTCGTCGCCGCGAACCTTTCACGATGGCTCGGTCAATGACATCTCGCTTCGATTCCGCGGCAACGCGCTACACCATGGCGATCCTCGCCCATGTGGCGCTGGTGCTCGGCTGGTACCTTTTCGTGAGCATCGGCGAAGTCCCACGCTTCGTCATGCCCTCGCCCGGCGACACGGTCTCCTCGCTGCTCGAGCCCAATTACGACTGGTGGTTCAACACCTGGGTCACCGGCACGGAGATCTTCGGCGGCTACTTCCTCGCCCTGGTGGTGGGCGTGCTGCTCGCGCTCGCCTTCACCTGGTCGCGGACGCTCGAGGCGCTGATGCTTCCGCTGCTGGTGACGCTCAACATGATCCCGAAGGTCGCCCTGGGACCGCTCTTCATCGTGTGGTTCAAGTACGGCGTGCTGCCCAACACGCTGATGGCCTTCTCCATCGCGGTGTTCCCGATCCTGCTCAACACCGCCAAGGGCCTGCGCGAGATCGAGCCCGACCTGCTGGACCTGGTCCGCTCGCTGCGGGGTACCCGCTGGCAGCTCTTCACCAAGGTGCAGCTGCCCGGCTCCCTGCCCTACATCTTCGCGGGCATGAAGGTCGGCGCCATCCTGGCCGTCGCCGGCGCGATCGTCGGTGAGTTCCTCGGTTCCGACAAGGGGCTGGGCTACCTGATGCTGCAGGTGCAGGTCACGCTCGACACGCCGGCGATGTTCATGGCGGTCATTCTCATCACCGTGCTCGGCATGGTCCTCTACGGGCTGGTCCTGCTGCTCGAATATCTCCTGATCCCGAAGGACGCGAGAGTCCGATGACCACTGCCACC
The DNA here is from genome assembly GCA_023388075.1 of Pseudomonadota bacterium. Classification (GTDB taxonomy): domain Bacteria; phylum Pseudomonadota; class Gammaproteobacteria; order Burkholderiales; family Burkholderiaceae_E; genus Lautropia. Next base: position 97,186 of record JAEWGX010000013.1, on the reverse strand, counting down.
GCCCCCGAGCCGACCCGAGTGGAGCCGTTCATCCACCTGGCCGGCGTCAGCAAGATCTACCGGACCGGCCGCAAGGAACACCTGGCCATCTCGGATGCCACGTTCGACGTGCTGCCCGGCGAGCTGGTCTCTCTGGTCGGCCCTTCGGGCTGCGGCAAGTCCACCCTGCTCAAGATCCTCGCCGGGCTGCACGGGCACGACCAGGGTGAGGTGCGCATCGGCTCGGCCACCCATCCGTTCGATCCGGCGCGCGACATCGGCATGGTGTTCCAGGCGCCGCTGCTGCTCAAGTGGCGCAAGATCCTGGACAACGTGCTGCTGCCGGCGGAGCTGCTGGGCCAGCCGATGGCTTCCGCCCGGGCACGCGGCCGCGAGCTCCTCGCGCTGGTAGGCCTGTCCGGCTACGAGGACAAGTATCCGTACGAGCTCTCCGGCGGCATGCAGCAGCGCGCCGCCATCGCGCGCGCGCTCATCCACGATCCGAAGCTGATCCTGATGGACGAGCCGTTCGGTGCGCTCGATGCGCTCACCCGGGAGAAGATGAACCTGGAGCTGTTGCGCATCTGGAAGGAATCCGGCAAGACCATCATCTTCGTCACCCACGGCATCTCCGAGGCGGTGTTCCTCGGCACGCGGGTGGTCGTCTTCACCGCCGGGCCGGCACGGATGGCGGACAACTTCGGGATCGAGCTGCCCTATCCCCGGACGCTCGACATGAAGACACAGGAACGCTTCGGCGCCTACACTCGGCGCGTGTACAAGCTGCTTGGCATGGAATGAGGACGCGCCCCGAAGCGACCGAAGGTAGTACCCTCCAGCGGCGGGCTTCGCCGGCGGGCTGGCGAAGCTGGATCCGCGGCGCCATGGAGAACTAGGATGAGCACCGATACCTCACCAGACGTCGCCATCGAGGCGATCGACCTCTTCGAGCGGGACGTGCGGCTGCGCATGCCGTTTCGCTTCGGCGTCGTCACCCTCACCGAGGCGCCGCAGGCCTTCGCCCGGGTGCGGGTACGGCTGCAGGACGGCCGCCGGGCCGAAGGCGGCGCGGCCGAGCTGCTCGCGCCGAAGTGGTTCGACAAGAACCCCGCGCTCAGCAACGAGGACAACTTCAACCAGCTGCGCGCGGCGATCGGCATCGCGGCCGATCTCTACCGCCAGGGTTCGCCCACCAGTCCGTTCGGGCACTTCACGCGCCACTACGAATCGCAGCGGTCCGCGGCCGCCCGCCTCGGGTTGAACGGACTCGTGGCCGGATTCGGGCCGGCGCTGGTCGATCGCGCGGTGCTGGATGCCGTCTGCCGGGCGCTCGACGTGCCGTTTCACCAGGCGGTGCGCCAGAACCTGATCGGCATGGGCCCGACCGAGCTCTGTCCCGACCTCGCCGCCTTCGACCTTCCCGGGTTCCTGGCCGGGCTGCAGCCGGCATCCACCATCAGTGCCCGCCACACCGTGGGGTTGGTGGACCCGATCACGTTCGAGGACCAGTCCGATCCGGTCGGCGACGGCTTGCCCGAGACGCTCGAGGAAGTGGTCAAGGCCTACGGCCATCGCTGGTTCAAGCTGAAGGTGGGCGGCAACATGCAGGCCGACATCGAGCGGCTCTCCGCGATTGCCCACGCGCTCGATCGGGTCGAGGGCGGCTATCGCGCCTCGCTCGACGGCAACGAGCAGTACGACGACGTCGACGGCGTCCTCGAGCTCTGGCACCGGATGCGCAGCGAGCCCAGGCTCGCGCGCCTGTGCGGCAGCATCGCCTTCATCGAGCAGCCGATCCGCCGCCAGGCGGCGCTGACACAGAACGTGAGCGGCCTCTCCGCGCAGATCCCGGTGATCATCGACGAGTCCGACGATTCGCTGGATTCGTTCGTCGCCGCCCGCGAGTGCGGCTACACCGGCGTCTCCTCCAAGACCTGCAAGGGCTTCTACAAGTCGCTGATCAACCGCGCGCGCTGCCAGATGTGGAACCACCAGGTGGCGCATGACGAGAGCTCGGACCCGACCAACGCGCGCTACATCATGAGCGCGGAGGACCTGACGATCCAGGCCGGGCTGGCGCTGCAGCAGGATCTCGCGCTGGTGTCGCTGATGGGCATCCGTCACGTCGAGCGCAACGGCCACCACTACGTGAACGGGATGGCCGGACTGCCGGAGGCCGAGCAGGAAGCCTTCCTCGCGGCCCATCCCGATCTCTACGAGCGCAGCCACGGCGCGGTCCGGGTGAAGATCCGCGACGGCACGCTCGCGATCGGCTCGCTTGGCTGCACCGGCTTCGCGAGCGGGCCACTGCCCCAGTGGGACACGATGCGTCCCATGGACGTCGCCGCCGCGAGGGCGGCCCTGCCGCCGGTCTAGCGTCATGTCGGCGGCGGGCCCCGAAAGCGGCGTGGGCACGGAGCCCGCCTTGAAGCGAACGGACGCCCCCGTGCCGGCCGACCCGGATCGCGAGCCGGGCCTGCTCGCAAAGGCGCAGGCCGCCTTCGTCTACTACCTGCCGAGCGTCCTGGTGATGATCGCACTGGTGGTCATCTGGCAGGTCCTCGTGGTCTGGCTCGGTATCAAGGAGTACATCCTGCCCACGCCGTCGGCGGCGTTCATGGAGCTCTTCGACGCCAACTACCGCTGGACGGAGAACCTGCTCGCCACGCTCTATGCGGTTCTCGGCGCGTTCGTGCTCTCGGCCGTGCTGGGCATCGCGCTCGCCGTGATCGTGGTCTGGAACGACCTGCTCCTGCGCACCGTGATGCCGGTGCTGGTGCTCTTCAACACGCTGCCGAAGATCGCGCTGGCGCCGCTCTTCGTGGTGTGGCTCGGCTACGGCATCTGGCCCAACATCCTGATCGGCACCACCATCGCGTTCTTCCCGATGGTGGTCAACACCGCCGTCGGCCTGGCCGCCGCGGAGCCGGAGATGCTGGACCTGGTGCGCACCTTGCGCGCGAGCCGCTGGCAGGTGCTGCGCAAGATCCGCTTCCCGAACGCCATCCCGTACATCTTCGTCGGGCTGAAGCTCGCGGCCACCATGAGCGTCATCGGCGCCCTGGTCGGCGAGTTCGTCGCGTCCGAGCGCGGGCTCGGGTCGCTGATCATCACCGGCGGCGTGACCATGGAGACGGCCTCCATCTTCGCGTCCCTGATCCTGATTTCGGTCCTCGGCCTGGTGCTCTACGGCCTGGTGGTGGCGGTGGAGCGGGTGGTCGCGCCGTGGGCCCATCGCGAGGACACCACCGTGTAGCACGCACCGGCCCGCCAGCGGCCCGACCCAAGACGAAACGGAGCGAGACATGACCGAAGCACCCACCCTATCCTTGGCGCGCACCGCCGGGCAACCTTCCCCGCATCCCCGCCGGCATGCCTCCGGCCGCCTGCGACTGGCGGCGGCCGCGCTCGCCACCGGTCTTGCCGGCATGGCGCTCGCGCTGCCGGCAGCGGCAGCCGACAAGGTCCAGTTGCAGCTCAACTGGTTCCACCTCGCGGACCACTCGCCCATCTACCTCGCGCTCAAGCGCGGCTACTACAAGGAGGAGGGGCTCGACCTCACCGTGCTGCGCGGCAGCGGCTCCTCGGACAGCGCGAAGAAGATCGATCTCGGCCAGTCCGACGTCGGCATCTCGGACGCGCCGACGGTGCTCACCGCGATCAGCAAGGGCGCCAACCTCAAGATGGTGGCGGTGGTCTACGACAAGGCCGGCAACAACGTCTTCTTCAGGAAATCGGCCGACATCAAGTCGCCGAAGGACCTGGTCGGCAAGAAGATCGCGGTGCCCCCGGCGGACTCGCACCGGGTGCTGTGGCCGGCCTTCGCGAAGCTGAACGGAATCGATCCGCAGTCGATCACGCTGGTCAACGTCAAGCCCGAAGGCAAGCAGGCGATCGTGGCCGGCAACGAGGTCGCCGGCGCCTTCGATCTCTACACGAGCTATGCCATCTGGGAGAAGGTGCTCGGCAAGGGCGAGGTGGGCAACCTGCTGTGGGCGGACTACGGCCTGCCCATCTACGGGCACACCTACTTCGTGAACAAGGACACCATCGCGAAGAATCCCAAGCTGATCGAGCGCTTCCTGCGCGCGACCCACAAGGGCTGGCGCGACGCCAAGGCCGATCCGGCCGCCTCGATCGACGCGATGGTCGAGATGGTGCCGGGGCTGGATCGCGACACCCTGCTTGCCACCATGCCGCAGATCCTCGACCTGTGCGTGACCGAGCGCTCGGCGAAGCACGGCCTGGGCTGGATCGAGCCGGAGCTCATGCAGAAGACGATGGAGATCACCTTCGGCTCCAACAAGCCGGAGAAGCCGGTGGTCCTCGAGGACGTCTTCACCAATGAGTTCAACAGCCGGATCAAGCCCGGGATGAAGTAGCAGCCGACCGGCGCGCGTTGAGACCCTCGCTGGCCTGTGGTCCAATCGGGCCAGCCCCGCTTCATGCCGTTGGCATGGGCGGGATCCGAACGGAACAGGACCAGGAGAGAGATGCCCAGCACCGTAGCCCGCTTCCTTTTCGCCCTCGCGCTGTCCGTCGGCGTGCTGTTTCCCGGCGCCGACGCGCTGGCACGACAGATGGTCTCGGTGGATCGGCCGGAGATCAACATGCGCGACGGCCCGGGCACCAACCACACGGCCCTGTGGAGCCTGATTCGCGGCTATCCCCTTGAAGTGCTCGGCCGCAAGGGCAACTGGTACCAGGTCCGCGACTTCGAACGCGATACCGGCTGGGTCTATCGACCACTCACCAGCAGCAGGAAGCCGCACCACATCGTCAAGTCGAAGGTGGCGAACATCCGCAGCGGCCCGGGTACGCGTTACCGGGTGCGTGGCAAGGCCGTCTACGGCGAGGTCCTGCCCACGCTGGAGAAGCGCAGCGGCTGGGTCAAGATCCGCCAGGAAGGCGGGTTGGTCGGCTGGATATCGGGCACCCTGCTCTGGGGCTGGTAGGGACTTCCCGGAACCGGCGTTCCCCGACGGGGATCTCCCGGTTCAGCGCGGATCGCCGCCGCGCGAGGTAGCGGTCCTCGCGGCAGCCGTCGGCGCGGGCGCGCGCTCGAGGCAGCGCCGATAGCGCTGCTCCACGCGATCGGCGAACCACGCGGTGGTGAGATTGCGGGTGATCTTCGGACTCTGCAATCGGATGTCGGGCACCCTCGCCCGCGGCAGCGCGCGGCCCGCCTTGGCGTCGGCCAGCCGGTAGACCCCGGCGTAGAGCGCGGTGCGTTCGAACTCGAGCGAATCACCCTGCTCCAACGCCTTGCGGACCGCCGCGTCGTCGAGGCCCAGCCGGCCCCCCAGCTTGCGCGCGGCCCGTTCGGTGCTGCCGGGCGCCGAGGCGGGCGCCGAGTGGTCGATCAGGTCGCCGTCCAGCGCGAGCTTGGTGCCTGTGACGAGCGCGAGCGCATGCTGGAAGGCGGCGTTGCGGCTCGCGTGATGTCCGGCGTTGAAGTCCGCGAAGCGGTAGAGCTGCCGGTCGTAGCCGGCGGGATAGCCCAGCAGGTGCGCGATGCCGAAATACATCCCGCCGCGGCGGCTGAAGACCTCGTGGCGGATGTCCCGCTCGATCGGCCAAGGGTAGTCGTGCCGGCTCGCATGCACCTCGGCGAAGGCGATGCTCACCTGCATCGGGCCGCCGGTGCGTACCGGGTTCCAGCGGCCGAACAGCGTCCGGCCCATCGGCACCACCCCGATCATGTCCTCGAAGATGTCGCTCAGCTCGCGCTCGGTGCGCACGGCGTCGATCCGGGCGGCGTAGCTGCGCCCGTCGGGGGACGCCACCCGCTCGAGCGCGCTGCGGACCGCCACCGCGGGGATGCGCAGCCTAGCGGCACGATCCTCGATCTCCTTCCAGGCGATCTTCGAGAGCCCCGGCACCACCGGCTCGGCCCGGAAGGTCGACTCCTGCTCGGTGACCGCGATGACGGCGCAGAAATTGTCCGCCGTCGGCGCGAGGCCGAGTGCCGCGAAGCTCGCCTGGATGTCCGTCGCCCATGCGGCGCGCGCCGGCGTGCGCGGCGGCATGAGGCGATCGACCAGGGCGAACGTCTCGGCGGGGCTCGGCCCGACCGGCTCCTCGGTGACGGCGCAGGCGGCCAGCAGGGTCGACGCCACGAGGGCGTGCAGGCACGGCGGCGAACGAAGCGGGAATGGGGCTGGTTTCATCCCGGAGCGGGAACCATCGCGAGACAACGGGATACGACGACGCTCACGACGGCAGTCTGCAAAGATGCGATATCGTCGATATTGTCGTCGCAGCCGCCCGGAGCCGCTCCATGACCCCACGCAACCGCAACGAAGGCCTCGCACGGCGCGCCGTCCGGACACTCGCTCCGCTGCTCGGCGCGGTCGCGCTCCTCTGCGGCTGCGCCAGCACGCTGACCAGCGAGGTGACCAGCTTCCATCGCCTGGAAGATGGGCTGAGCGGCGAACGCTTCGTGGTGGTTCCCTCCGAATCCCAGGCCGGCAGCCTGGAGTTCGAGACCTACGCCGGCTTCGTGCGCGAGGCGCTCGTCGGCCACGGCCTGCTGGACGGCGGCATCGGCGACAGCGCCGATGCGCTGCGAGTCGGGATGGCGTATTCGGTTGACGGCGGCAGCTCCGTCGTCGGCTCCGGCACCCGAGGCGAGGTCGGCATCGGCGTCGGCGCCGGCACCGGCGGCTTCTCGATGGGCGGCATCGGAATCGGCTTCGGCATCCCGATCGGCGGATCGCGCGAAGCCACCACCACCTGGAGGAGAACGCTCACGGTGACGATCGACCGGCCGCGCGGTGCAGGCGCGGGGCGGGTGTTCGAGGCCACCGCCGTCAGCCAGGGACAGACCGCCGCCATCACTCCGGTCATGCAGGCGATGGTCCAGGCGATCTTTCGCGACTTCCCCGGCCGCAACGGCGTCACGCGAATCGTCGAGGTGCCGCTGCCGGGCCAGTGACGTCGGCCGTTCCGTTCGCCGTGCCGTCGAGGCACCCGAGCCCCTGCAGCGTCACCCGGACCGCCTCGTCGAGCGGCGTGTGGGGCTCATGCCCCAGGAAAGCGACCAGCTTGGCGTTGCCCATGCGGAGCGGCCGCTCCCAGAGGTAGCGCATCTCCTGCAGCTCCCGGAATCGACCAGCGTCCGTACCCCTTCGGCCGCGGCGGCGCGCAGCCGCGACTCCATCTCGACCCGGATCGCGCCCTTCGCCGTCCGCGGACGCTGCGGCGACGTCTCCCGGATGTCGTCGAACACCTCGGGGCCATAGTTGTAGACCGTACCGGGCAGCACGATCCGCGCACCGCACGCGCGCGCTGCCGCGATGGTGTTGTCGATCATCGGCAGCACCAGCTCGCTCCAGCGGCGATATCCGGGTGGGTTGACCGCATGCACGATCAGGCCGGCGCCGGCAGCCGCGGCCACGACGTCGGCCCGTTCCATCGCGTCGCCCGGCAGCCATTCGATGCCCGCGGAGTCCCGCCGCCGCTCGGCGCGGCGGTGCAACGCCCGCACCGTCCACCCGGCGGCGCGCAGCTCCCGGCTCATCACGCCGCCGATTCCACCGGTCGCGCCCAGTACCAGCGCGATCCGTCCCGATCCGTTCCCGTTCGACATCGCCGTTCCTCCACGGTTGACCATGAGGGGATTCTCCGGCCAGGCTTCTCCAAAGAAAATTGCTTATCCCGGTTGACTCGCTATACTTTTTTGTATGACTTTGCGCGCTCGAACCTCTCCCGTCGAACCGGGGTGGGACCTTTACCGCTCCTTCCTGGCGGTGCTTCGCACCGGCTCGCTTTCCGGTGCCGCCCGCGATCTCGGCCTGACGCAGCCGACTCTGGGCCGGCACGTCGATGCGCTGGAAGAGGCCCTCGGCTTCGCGCTCTTCGTCCGTTCACAGCGCGGGTACCTGCCCACCGAGGCGGCGCGCGACCTGCAGCCTCGGGCCGAAGCGATCGAGGCGGCGGCGGCCGCGCTGCTGCGAGCCGCATCGAGCCACGGTGCCGGCGCCGACGCGCTGCCCGGCAGCGTGCGCGGCTCGGTTCGCGTGACGGCCAGCGAGGTGATCGGTGCCGAGGTGCTGCCGTCCATCCTCGCCGGCCTGCGCCGCGCGCATCCCGGCCTGACCATCGAGCTCGTCCTCAGCAATCGCGTCGACGACCTGCTCCAGCAGGCCGCCGACATCGCGGTGCGCATGCTGCGGCCCACCCAGGGCGCGCTGGTGGCAAGCCGCATCGGCGACATCGAGCTGGGATTCCATGCCCACCGCGACTACCTGGCGCGCCACGGCGTTCCCACGAGCATCGAGGCGCTGCGCGACCACACCCTCGTCGGGTTCGATCGCGAGACGGCATTCATCCGTGAGTTCTCCGCGCGGATGCGCCCGCCTCGACTGCTCGAGCGCAGCGCCTTCGGCCTGCGGGCCGACAGCGACCTCGCGCAGCTCGCCGCCATCCGCGCAGGGGTCGGTATCGGCGTGTGCCAGGTTCCTCTGGCGCGCCGCGATCCGAGGCTCGTCAGGGTGCTGCCTCGCGCCATGGCGATGAAGCTGGACACCTGGCTGGTGATGCACGAGGACCTGCGCCACAGCCCGCGTTGCAGCGTCGCGTTCGCCACGATCGCCGCGGGGCTGAAGCGCTATGTCGGCCGCGACGCCCGTCGACGGCGCGCCGACGCTGACGCACCAGCCGGTGCTGCCGCACGCGCCGGGGCTGCCGCACGAGCCGCAGCGGCATAATCAGCCTTGATGTCCCACGACCCGCCGCCGCCCATGCCGGCCGATTCGTCTTCGGGTGGCGCCGCCCTGGCCGACCTGTCGCCCGCCTGCTTCGGAATCGTCATGGCGACCGGCATCGTGTCCCTGGCTTGCGGCGATCTCGGCCTGCCGCGCCTCGCGCAGTCGCTGTTCCACCTCAACGTCGCCCTCTACCTGCTGCTCTGGACGCTCAGCCTGGCGCGAATGGTGCGCCATCCACGCCGCATGTTCAGCGACCTGGTGGACCACGGCCGCGGACCGGGCTTCTTCACCACCGTCGCCGGCACCGGCGTGCTGGGCAGCCAGGTAGTCATGCAGGCGCGCAGCGACGAAGTGGGGATGGTCCTCTGGCTCGCGGCGCTCGGGTTGTGGTTCGCCCTCACCTACACGATCTTCGCCGCCTTCACCGTGAAGCCTGAGAAGCCGGCGCTCGACCGCGGCATCAATGGCGGGTGGCTTCTCGCGGTGGTCGCGACGCAGTCGATCGCCGTGCTGGCCGCGCTCCTCGCCGCCCGTGGCGAGGTCGGATGGGGCCTGACGCTCGACTTCATCGCGTTGTCGATGTGGCTATGGGGTGGGATGCTCTACATCTGGATGATGTCGCTGATCTTCTACCGCTATACCTTCTTCCGCCTGTCGCCGGCCGACCTGGCGCCGCCCTACTGGATCAACATGGGCGCGATGGCCATCTCCACGCTGGCCGGTTCACTGCTGGTGCAGAACGCTGCGCGCGCGCCTTTTCTCGATTCGCTGCTGCCCTTCCTGAAGGGATTCACCATCCTCTACTGGGCTACCGGCACGTGGTGGATTCCCATGCTGCTCCTGCTCGGCGTCTGGCGGCACGGCTGGATGCGCTTTCCCCTGCGCTACGACCCGCTGTACTGGGGCGCGGTGTTCCCGCTGGGCATGTATGCAGCGGCGACGCACGAGATGTCCGTGGCGATGTCGCTGGGCTTCCTGGACTTTCTGCCGCGCATCTTCCTCTACGCGGCGCTGGCGGCGTGGGCGCTCGCGTTCTTCGGGCTGCTGGCGGACCTGTGGAGTCGGTTGCGGACGTCCGGCCGGGTCGGGTGGCGCGCGCACTGAGCCACGGACACGCCGCGCCTGCGCTGAATGCGCTGAATGGGCTGAATGCGCTGAATGCGCCGAATGCGAATCGTACGCGAAGCGATCTTTGACATTGCTCAGAGCCGCACCCGGTAGAATACTGTTGATATATACAGTTCTCCCGGAGGCCGCAATGGACGGATTCGCTGATGCAGTTCTCATCGATGCCGAGACCATTGGCGATGAATGCTCCTGCGGCTTGGTCGAGCCTCCGCGCCCCATTGCCGAATTGGAAGCACAGATCACCGAGCTCGCCGGCCACCTCAACGCGGCCAATCATCGGTGGCTGATGCTGATCGCGGAGTTCGACCGCCGCGAAGGTTGGGCGGACGGCTCCACTCCATCCTGCGCGCACTGGCTGAGCTGGAAGTGCGGACTCGATCGCGGCGCCGCCCGCGAGAAGGTGCGCGTGGCTCGTGCGCTGGAGGCACTGCCGCTGATCTCGGGCGCCATGGCACGTGGCGAAGTGAGCTACTCCAAGGTGCGGGCGCTGACGCGCATAGCGACGGCCCGTAACGAGGGCGATCTGCTGATGATCGCCCTTCACGGCACCGCCAACCATGTCGAGGCGCTGGTGCGCAAGTACCGTCGCGCGGAGGAGGCCTGCGAGCTCGGACGCGAAGGCAGCCAGTTCGCCACCCGCGGACTGACCTGGTTCTTCGATGACGACGGTTCCCTGGTGCTGCAGGCACGCCTGCCGGCCGAGGGCGGTGCGCTGATGCTCAAGGCACTGGAGCTCGCCACCGGGACGCCGCCGCGACCGCCGGGCTCCCAGGACGTTTCCGCTGAAACGTCCCGCCTCGCCAGCACGAACGGCACCGACTCTCCCTCGCCGCGGCAGCGCCGGGCCGACGCCCTCGTCGCCTTCGCCGAAAGCTGGATGGCTCACGGCCCCCAGGCTCTTGCCGGAGGCGACCGCCAACAGATCGTGATCCATGTGGACGCAGAATCTCTTCGCCAGGAGACGCCCGGCCGCTGCGAGATCGAAGGCGGTCCCTCGATCGCAGCGCAGACCGCGCGCCGGCTGTCCTGCGATGCGAGCCTGGTCACTCTTGTCGAGGACGCGGCGGGGCAGGCACTGGACGTCGGTCGCAAGACACGCAGCATACCGCCGGCCATCCGGCGCGCGCTGCGATCGCGCGATACCCGCTGTCGCTTCCCCGGGTGCAGTCATACGCTGTTCCTCGACGGCCATCACATCCGCCACTGGGCCGACGGCGGCGAGACCAGGCTGTCCAACCTCGTGCTGCTTTGCCGCTTCCACCATCGGCAGGTGCACGAGGGACGGGTGCAGGTCCGCATGCTCGACGATGGCGCACTGCGATTCACCGGCGCACGAGGCCAGGAGCTCGAGAATGCCCCGACCGTCGCCGGCGACCCGGATGCGCTACGGCGTGCGCACGAGCGCAAGGGGCTCGATATCCACCCGGGAACTGCCGTCACCCGATGGCGTGGCGAACGGCTGGACTACGACCTGGCCGTCTGGTGCCTGATGAACAATCGCTCGACGGCAAGCGGGCGCGGCGTTTCCGCGGAAACGCTTTCCAGTCGGGATCGACCATCGGTTCGCGGCCCGTAGCGAAGACGGGCCCCTATCAATCGATCTTCGCGCCCACCTTCTTCACCACCGCGTCGATCGCGCTCACCTCGCGCTGCAGGAACTGGCCGAGCTCCTCGGGATCGGCGAACGCGACGTCGGTTCCGAAGGACTGGAACTTCGCCTTCACCTCGGGCAACGCCATGATCCGGGCGATCTCCTTGTGCAGCCGCCGCACGATCGGCTGCGGCGTGCCGGCAGGCGCGACCACCGCCTGCCAAGTGGAGACGTCGAAGCCAGGCAGGCCGCTCTCGGCCACGGTGGGCAGCTCCGGCACCACCTCCGAGCGCTGCGCCGTGGTGACGGCAAGCGCCCGCAGGCGACCCGCCTTCACGTACGCCATCACGTCGGAGGCGTTGGCGAACATGACCTGCGCGACGCCGGAGAGCATGTCCTGCACGGCCGGCACGCCGCCTTTGTAGTGCACTGTGGTCCAGTCGAGTCCGGCCTGCAGCTTGAACATCTCGCCGGACAGGCGCGTGAGCGTGGCCGCGCCCGGCGAGGCCATGTTGAGCTTGCCGGGATTCTTGCGGGCGTGCTCGATGAGCTCGCTGATCGACTTGGCCGGCACGTCGGGATTCACCGCGACGATGATCGGCACGCTCGCGACCATCGAGACGGGTGCGAAGTCCCGCGTCGGGCTCCAGGACAGGTTGGGGAAGAATGCGGGGCTGGTGGCGAAGGACGTCGCGGCCATCAACAACGTGTAGCCATCCGGCTGGGCACGCGCGACCAGCTCGGCGCCGATGTTGCCGCTGGCTCCCGGCTTGTTGTCCACGATCACGGGCTGCTTCAACGCGTCGCCGAGCTTCTCGGCCAGCACCCGCGCCGCCATGTCGGTGGAGCCTCCGGGCGGGAAGGCGACGACGAGCCGGACCGGGCGCTCCGGCCACTCCGCCGCCTGCGCGGCAATCGGCAGCAACCCGGCAGCCGCGCCGCCCGCTATTGCTGCGGCAAGGACGAAGCCGCGTCGTGGCGGCGCCCGTCGGCGCCGCGTCGACCGATTCACTTCCCCGAGGGGGGCATGCTGCTGTGCCATGGCATCTTCTCCCGGTTTCATTCAACCTTGATGTTGGCCTTGCGCGCGACATCGCGCCACTGAGTGAACTCCGCATCCAGGAAATCCTTGAATGCCGCCGGAGAGCCGGCCACCACCTTCATGCCCATGTCCTCGAGTCGGCTGCGGATGTCGGGGGTCGCGAGGGCCTCGCGCCAGGCTGCGCCGATGCGGCCGACGACGGCGTCGGACGTACCGCCGGGCAGGAACACGCCCTGCCAGACGCTGGTGTCGATGCCGGGTGCGACCGTCTCGTGCAAGGTCGGCACGTCGGGCAGGTCGCGCGCGCGCTCGCGGGTGGTCACCGCCAGCGCACGCAGGCGGCCGGCCTTGACCTGGGGCGTCGCCTCCACCACGTTCATGATCATGCTTTCCACTTCGCCGCCCATCACCGCCTGGCCGGCGGGGGCGCCGCCCTTGTACGGCACGTGCACGACGTCGATGCCGGTCGCCTGCTTCAGGAGCTCGAACGTGAGGCGCTGGCCAGTGGCGGCGCCCGGCGACGCGTAGTTGAGCTTGCCTGGATTGTCCCGGGCATAGCGCAGGAAGTCCTGGACGGTCGCCGCCGGCGCCGCCGGATTGACCACCAGCACGTTGGCGATGGTGGACACCAGCATCACCGGCACGAGGTCCTTGTGCGGGTCGTAGGGCAGCTTCGCGAAGGTGGCCGCGCTGATCGGCAATGCCGTCGTGCCGAGCAGCATGGTGTAGCCGTCCGGTTCGGCGCGCGACACCATCTCGGTGCCGATGTTGGCGGCGGCGCCCGGCTTGTTCTCGACGGTGACCGGCTGGCCCCACTGCTTCGACAACTGCGCCGCCACCAGGCGCGCGGTGATGTCGGTGGAGCCGCCCGGCGGAAACGGCACGACGATGCGCACCGGGCGAGTAGGGAACGCCGAGTCCTTGTCGGCCGCCGCGACCGGTGCGGCAAGCGCGGCGAGCGCGGCGGTGCCGAGCGCGGCCGCGCCGCCTGTGAGCAACTTCCTGCGGTAGTCGTTCTTCATGCCTCTGCTCCTCCTTTCTTGTCGATGCGGTCGCGACGTCGACCGCGCACCGCGAGGGCTACACCACCTGGGCAAACCGGTCCAGCGCCGATTCGTCGATGTTGATACCCAGGCCGGGCCCCGACGGAACCACCGCGGCCATGCCCTCCATCGGAAACGGCTCGCGCAGGTAGTCCTCCGCGATGAACTGCGGCCCGTTCAGGTCCACCGGGTCGGCCATGCCGTAGGCCGAGAACACGTGCACGGAAGCCGCGAAGCCGATCGGCGCATCCTGCAGGCCCGAGCCGATGAGCTTGAGGCCGGCATTCTGCGCGAGGTCGCACATCTGCCGGGCGTAGTGGATGCCGCCAACCTTCGATACCTTGATCGCGAGGCACTCCACCGCCTCCCGCCGTATCAGCTCGACCACGAACGGAATCCCGATCGCCGCCTCGTCCAGCGCGATCGTCATGGCGGTGGCCGACAGCAGGCGCTTCATGGCGTGGATGTCGCTCATGGGCACCGGCTGCTCGAACAGCGGCACGCCGAGCCGCTCGAAGGCGCGCGCCATGCGGATCGCCTCGTCGGGCGTATAGCCCTGGTTCGCGTCCGGCCAGACGTAGGCGCCCGGCGCGGCCTCGATCACCGCCTTCACGATGTCGGCGTCCAGGTGCTTGTGGTGACCGACCTTGACCTTGAATCCCTCGTAACCTTCGGCGACCCCGGCGCGGGTGATCCGGTCCGCCTCCTCCGGCGTGGCCGCCGAGACCAGCCGTGCGAGCCGGATGCGATCGAGGCGCTTGGATCCAAGCCACTGGTGCAGCGCGATGCCGAGGCGGCGGCAGAGCAGGTCGTGGAGCGCGACATCGAGCGCGCACTTGGCGATCGGTTGGCCCGGGTCCATGCCGGTGGCCAGCTCAGTGTTCATCCGCAGGTGGGCACCCGCGATGTCGAACACGTCGTGCCCGATCAGAGCCGGCGCGAGGTACTCGCGGATGCTGGTCGCGCACGACTCCACCGTCTCCGCCGACCAGCGGCGGCTGGGCCCGGCCTCGCCCCAGCCGACGTTGCCGTCCTGGTCGGTCATTCGCACGAGCACGATGCGCTTGCCCTCGGCCAGAGTGCGGGAGGGCCCGCGCGGCAGGGTCAACACCGCCTTGGTGGGCAGGCGCAGCGTGAACACGTCGATCTTCTCGATCTTCATCCTTGCGGCTCGGTGACGTCAGCGATAGTTGATAAAGACGGGGCTCACCCAGGCCATGTGCCCGTTGCGCTGCCTCACCCTCAGGTACACATTGCTGCGCCCGTCAGGCACCGGCAGCGACACCCGGTCCGTGAGCGAGGACGAGGCGAGCGGGACGACCCGGTGCCACTGGATCGCTTCCTTCGGAAACGGTCCGGTGAACCAGTGGCGCGATCCATCGAAGAGCTCGCCGAGGGTGGCTTTGCCCGACATCGGCACCGGCGCGTCCATGTCCACCGTCACGCCGCAGGCCGCGTCGGCCGCGACTTCCAGCACCACGCTCTGGTTGGGGTTCTCGCGATAGGCGTCCTGGCGCGCCGTGTACGACGTGATCTCGAGCCGGCGCTCGCCCTCGCGCTGGAAACGGTGACGGCGCTGCTCGTCGAACGGCATGCTCTGCAGGCAGGGGAAGAAGCGCCGGATGGCACCGCGCTCGAGCGTCACGCCCATCCTCCAGTCGGTGATGCGGTCCAGGGCGAGCGCCCCCCAGGGGCCCCAGCCCCACTCGAGCCGCAACTGGACCGGTTGCTCGAACGCCTCCGAGGCCGGCGTCGCCTGGCGCGGATAGCTGCGGTGCACGACCACGCCGTCCTGGATGACCTCGACCACGTCGAGCTCATCACGCCCGGCCACCGTGTAGGCCACTTCCACCTGGCGGCCTGCCTCGATGCTCGCGCCCATCGGGCTGCCCTCGACGGTGAACGATACCTCGATGCGGTCGCCGGTCAGCGCGTAGACGCGCCGCGCGCGGATCGCCTCCAGGATGCGCTCGCGCGAGAGGTCCTCGCACAGCGCGGCCATCAGCCCCTCGCCGTAGGCGCCAGGAAATCCTGCGTGATCGTCCGACGAACCGACGAAGCCGAAGCGCAGCCCCTGCGCAAGGGCCGCGCGCACCGTGTTGGCCGTCTCGCGGCCTCCCATCGAATGGGTGTGGAACGTGTACGGGCCACGGTCGTCCTCGGAGTTCCCGTGCTCGGAGAACACCTCGACCACCGGCGTGCAGGCTTCGTCGAAGCACTCCCAGTTCACGCCGCGATGGCCCGTCGGATACGCGAGGTGGTGCGGGATCATCAGCGCACCCTCCTCCATGCAGAAGCGACGCAGCGCGGTCACGCTGTCGGCATAGTGGATCGGCCGATGGTCGCGCGGGAACACGACGCACTGGTCGCCGTATGCCGAGGAGTGCCACTCGAAGCCGAGGAAGGCGCAGAACTCGCCGTCGCGATTGGCGTCGGCGATCACTCCCTGAACCCGCGGCCAGGTCTCGCGCAGTCGGGCGAAGCCGCGCGACCAGTGCTGCTCGCGCCCGCCCTCCATGCGCTCCATGTCGTGCCAGCTCGAATGCCCGGTGAAGGCGAAGAAGTCGAGATGGGTACGCGCGACATCCACCGAACGTTCGATCGAACCGACGCCGTAGCCGTGCGCGTTGTGGTTGTGGATGTCTCCGTAGAAGACCGTCCAGGTCATGCGTCTCCCCGTCCGGCCCTGGCGGCGGCGTATCCGCCGCTTCTGGTAACTGACCGGTTAACTCGATACGCAACTATATCCCGAACGTTCCCCGTGCCGCAATGCGTTCGCGAAACGAATTCGCGACGACGCATTGTCCGACAGTGCCGTATCTTCGCTGCTCGATCCACGCTCGGACATCGCATGCTCCCGGAAGCCGGCACCGCTCTCGCGGCCTACGCGGCCCTCTTCGCCAGCGCGTTCACCTCGGCGACACTGCTGCCCGGCTCCTCGGAGGCGATGCTGCTCGCGCTCCTGGCGGGCGGGCATGGCGCGCCGCCGGTGCTGGTGGCGGTCGCGAGCGCGGGCAACGTGCTCGGCTCGCTGGTGAACTGGGCGCTGGGTCGGCTGCTCTCGGATATGCGCGGCCACCGCTGGTTTCCGATCGACGAGCGCACGTACCGCCGCGCGGCGAGCTGGTACCAGCGCCATGGCGCCTGGTCGCTGCTGCTCTCCTGGCTCCCGGTGGTCGGCGATCCGTTGACCGTCGTGGCCGGGGCGCTTCGCGTGGGACTGCTCCGCTTTCTGGTGCTGGTCACCCTCGGCAAGGGCGCCCGCTACGTCTTCATCGCCGGCGCGTACCTCTGGTGGCGCACCCCGCCGGCATAGGACCGGCCACGGAACGGCCGACATCTGGACCGGCTCCATGGGCCGGCCGACCTCGGAACCGCCTCAATACAGGATCCGGCAGCGGATCGTCTCCGGGATGTCGCAGAGCGACTCGAAGGCGACCTGGCTCGCGTCGCCGTCGATATCGATGACGACATAGCCGATGTCCGCGTCGGTCTGCAGGTACTGTGCCGCGATGTTGACGCCGCCGCGCGAGAAGCGTTCGTTGATCTGCGCGAGCACGCCCGGGACGTTGCGGTGGATGTGCAGCAGGCGGCACTTGCCGCCGTGCTCGGGCAGCGACACCTCCGGGAAGTTCACCGCGGAGTTGGTGGAGCCGTTGTTGCTGTAGCGGATCAGCTTGGCCGCCACCTCCTTGCCGATGTTGACCTGGGCCTCGCCGGTGGAGCCGCCGATGTGCGGCGTGAGGATCACGTTGTCGAAGCGGACCAGCGGCGACTCGAAGTTGGCATCGTTGCCCTCGGGCTCCACCGGGAAGACGTCGATCGCGGCGCCCAGGAGGTGGCGCGACTCCAGCGCGGCGGCGAGCGCGTCGATGTCGACCACGGTGCCGCGGGAAGCGTTGATCAGGAACGAGCCGCGCTTGGCGACCTCGAGCTGGCGTGGCCCGATCATGTTGCGCGTGGAAGGATTGTCCGGCACGTGCAGGGTCACGACGTCGGCGGTGGACAGCAGGTCGTTGAGCGAAGGCACCTGCCGCGCGTTGCCCAGCGCGAGCTTGGTCTCGACGTCGTAGAAGATCACCGACATGCCGAGGTGCTCCGCCAGCACGCCGATCTGGGTGCCGATGTGGCCGTAGCCCACGATGCCGAGGATCTTGCCGCGCACCTCCCAGGAATGCGCCGCGCTCTTCACCCAGCCGCCGCGATGCAGGATCGCGTTCTTCTCCGGTATGCCGCGCATCAGCATGATGATCTCGGCAAGCACCAGCTCGGCGACGCTGCGGGTGTTGGAGAACGGGGCGTTGAAGACGGGCACGCCGCGCAGCGCGGCAGCGCGCAGGTCGATCTGGTTGGTGCCGATGCAGAAGGCGCCGACGGCGGTGAGCTTCGGCGCCTGCTCCAGCGCCTGGGCGGTGAGCTGGGTGCGCGACCGGATGCCGACGAAGTGCGCATCGCGGATCGCCTCCACCAGCTGGTCGCCGGCAAGCGCCTTGGGATAGGTCTTGACGTTGGTGTAGCCGTCGAGCGCGAGCGAATCCACCGCGGACTGGTGGATGTTCTCGAGCAGGACGAACTTGAGGCGCTCCTTGGGGACGGAAAGACGGGGGCTCATGGGGTTTTCTGGCGTTGGTCCGGGAAAACCCCACATTGTCCACCTTCCGGGGACTTCACTCCACCTTGATGCCGCGTTCCCGGATCAGCTTGCCGTACCGCTCCGCGTCCTTGCGCATCTGCTCGGCGAACTCACCGGGGGTCATCGTCGCGACCTCGCCGCCGAGATCCACGATGCGCTGGGTGACCGCCGGGCTGGCCAGGATGGCGTTGATTTCCTTGTTCATCCGCTCGATGATCGCCGCATCGACGCCGGCGGGCGCATAGAAGCCGAAGAACGAGTCCGCGTCGAAGCCCTTGAGGCCCAGCTCGTCGAGCGTCGGCACGTCCGGGAAGAGCGGCGTGCGCTTCATGCTGCCCACGGCCAGCATGCGCAGCTTGCCGTTGCGGACCTGGGGAAGGCCGGGGCCGGGATCGAACATGAAGTCGATCTGGCCCGCGAGCAGGTCCGTCAGGGCCGGCGCCGCGCCGCGGTAGGGCACGTGTATGGCACGGGTACCGGTCATGCCGAGCAGCATCTCGCCGGCCAGGTGCGGGGAGCTGCCGTTGCCCGGGGTCCCGTAGCTGAGCTTGTCCGGATTCGCCTTCAGGTGCGCGACGAACTCGCCGAAGTCCTTCACCGGCAGTTCGGCCCGGGTCTCCAGGAACACGAGAACCCGGGCGGCGGAAGCGACCGGCACCAGCTCCTTCGCCGGGTCGAACGACATGCGGGTATAGAGCTGCGGATTGATGGAAGCGACACCAGCGGAGGCCATCAGGAAGGTGTAGCCATCGGCCGGCGCCTTGGCGACGGCCTCGCCGCCGATGTTGCCGTTCGCGCCGGCGCGGTTCTCCACCACGATCGACTGGCCCAGCTTTTCGCCGAGCGGCGTCGCGACGGCGCGGGCGATCACGTCGGCGGCGCCGCCAGGCGGGAAGTTCACCACCACGCGGATCGGCTTGGACGGCCAGGCTTGCGCCTGGGCGAGCCCAGGGAAGGCGGCTCCGGCGACGGCAACCACCCCTGCGAGCACGCAGGCGGCCGCCAGGCGGCGGGGCCCGTTGCGCGGGGCGTTCGGGATGTCGAGGCCATCGGTCGTGGTCATGCGGCATGTCTCCATGGTGAGTCTCGGGTCTTCAGTCGTCGGCGTCCGCCGGCGATCGCTCGAGCAGCCCGCGGACGTAGCCGAGCGACAGGGCGGCGCAGGACGGGCCGTCCGGGTGATAGTCGAACGGCTCCATCGCGAGCCAGCCATCATAACCGTGGCGTTCCAGGGCCGCGAGCACGGGGGCGAAGCGGTCGTTGCCCTGTCCGGGACCCCGACGATTGCGATCGTTGAGCTGCACGTGGGCGAGGCGACCGCTGGGGGCCCAGCGATCCACCAGCGCGGCGAGCGGCTCCGTCTCGGTCGGTCCGGCCGAGCAGGTGTCGAGCATGGTGGCGAGGCCCGGCAGCTTCGCCGCCTGGACGATCGCCATCGCCTCTGCCAGCGTGTTCACGGTCCGGGTCTGCTCGCGCGAGAGCGGCTCGATGCAGTAGACAAGCCCGGCTCGCGTGGCGAGCTCCCCGGCCCGGACCCACGCCTCGGTGGCGAAGGCGAGTGCCTCGTCGGCCGCCTGCCCCTCGGCGGGATTGCGCTGCGCCGGCGACCCGTGGACGAGGTAGGCGCCGCCGAGCGAGGCGCACAGATCGATCAGTCGCGCGATCAGCTCGTCGGTGCGCGCGCGCACGGCCGGATCCGGGCTGCTGATCGAGAGGCCCTGGGGCGCGACCAGCAACCAGTGCAGCCCGCTCACCGCGATGCCGTGGTCCTGCGCGATGCGACGCCACCGCGCCGCCTGCGCCTCGCTGATGGCGAACGGGTCGTCGGACAGCGTGAAGGGGGCGACCTCCAGGCCCTGGTAGCCCAGCGCGCTCGCGTACGCGCACTGCCGCTCGAAGTCCCAGGGCGCCAGCACCTCGTTGCACAGCGAAAGCTTCTTCATCATGTCAGTTGCCCACCAGGTCGCTCGTCGCCGGGCGCCGGCGCGCGAAGAGGCGCCTCACCGCCGGCACCTGCACCAGCAGCATCACCAGCACCACCACGGCCAGCGCGCCGCTGATCGGCCGGGTGAAGAACGGTGCGAGGCTGCCGTCCGACAGGACCAGCCCGCGCCGCAGCGACTTGTCGATGATGTCGCCCAGCACGAGGCCGAGCACGAACGGCGCCACCGGAAAGCCGCGCCGGCGCAGCAGGTAGCACACGATGCCGGTGACCAACATCACCCAGACGTCGAACAGCCGCTGGGTGATGGAATACGAGCCCAGCACGCACAGCACGAAGATGATCGGCATGATGATCTCGCGCGGCACCTCCAGCACCCGCAGCAGCGGCTTCACCAGCACGAGGCCGAAGACGAGGATGCAGAGCGTCGCCAACAGCGTGATGCCGACCACGTCGTAGATGTACTGCGGCTGGTTCACCATCAGCATGGGGCCCGGCTGCGCGCCGTGGATGATCATCGCGGCCATCAGCACCGCCGAAGGCGCGGAGCCGGGAATGCCGAGCGCGAGCGCGGGGATCAGCGCGCCGGGAACCGCGGCGTTGTCGCCCGTCTCCGCAGCCATCAGTCCGTCCACCGACCCCTTGCCGAACTTCTCGCGCTCCCGGCTCGCGCGCTTGGCGGCGGCGTACGACGACCACGAAGCCATGTCCTCGCCCACGCCCGGGAGGATGCCGACGAATACGCCGATCAGGCCCGACCGGAAGATGGTGCGCCAGTAGCGCACCAGGTCGCGCACCCGCGGAATCACCGAGCCGGTGGCCGACTTGACCGGCCGCGCGGTCCTGTCGCTCATCACCATCAGGATCTCGGCGAAGCCGAAGGCGCCGACCAGCGCGGGGATGAGGCCGATCCCGCCGGTCATCGCGTTCTGGTCGAAGGTGAAGCGCGGATGCGCATGGATCGGGTCCAGCCCGATGGTTGCCACGAAGATGCCCAGCAGGCCCATCAGCCAGCCCTTGAGCGCATCGGTCCCGGTGAGCGTGCCCGACATCATGACGCCCACCATGCCGAGCCAGAAGAACTCGAACGCGCCGAACGAGAGCGCCACCTCCGCGAGCAGCGGCGTGAACATCGCGAGCGCCACCACGCCGAAGAGCGACCCGATCACCGAGCCGGAGGTGGAGATGCCCATCGCCCGTCCCGCCTGGCCCTGTCGCGCCAGCTGGTTGCCGTCGAGGCAGGCGGCGGCGTTGGCCGCGGTGCCCGGGATGTTGAGCAGGATCGCGGTGCGGCTGCCGCCGTAGATGGCGCCGACGTAGACACAGATGAGCACCAGGATTGCGTCGTTCGGCTGCATCTTCACGGTGAGCGTCGTGAAGAGCGCCACGCCGAGCGTGGCCGACAACCCCGGAAGCAGTCCGATCACGATCCCGGTCAGCGTCGCGCCCAGGGCGTACGCGACCTGCCAGGGGCCCGCCAGGCTGGCGAGCGCCGTGCCGAGGTGCGTCAGTCCTTCCACGACCTGTCCACGCCGCGCGCTACGGCAGCCGCACCAGGAAGACCGACTCGAAGAGCCAGGAGATGAGACCCGCGGAGACCGCGGCGATCACCAGAGTCGCGAGCAGGCTGCGCCCGACCCGCCCCTCGGCCCGCCAGCGCGGCCAGCTGAAGAGCGCTATGAAGAGCGCCACGTAGAGGGCGGCATCGACGGCGAACGGCCAGCCGGTGCCCGGGCCGACCGTGGCGAAGAGCACGCACGGGATCGCGGCCGCCGCGGCCCGCAGCATGCCGCCGGCGCCTTCGGGCGGCGCCGCGCCGCGCTCCTCGCCGACGCCCGTCGCGGCGCCCTGCGCGGCGGGATCATGGCCACCAGCGACCGACACCGTGGCCGGCTCGGCCACGGCCGGTGGACGCAGCGCGAGCAGCGCCGCGAAGATCATCATGAGGACGCCCACCAGGCCGGGCAGCAGGCCGGGTATCGACCAGGGGTTGATGCCGAGGTTCTCCAGGCGGTCGACCCGCCATGCGGCAACGAACACCACCAGGCCGAACGCGCTCCACACGGCAGCGTCCAGGAGCTGCCCGCGATCCTTCACCTGACGGCTGCCCGCCATCCCGTCATCCGGATGCCGCCCCTTCAGCGCCGGATCCCGATCGATTCGGGCGAGACCTTCGCCATGCCGGCCGCCTGCAGCAGGTAGGCATCGTTCACCACCGTCGGCCAGACCGCATCATAGGCAGCCTTACCGTAGAGCGGCGTGAACAGCGCTCCCTTCTCCGCCGCGTACTTGCGGATCCTCTCGGACTTGGCGACCCGCTCGGCCCAGAGCTTCTCCACCGTCTGCACGACCTCCGGCGGCGCGCCTTTCGGGATATAGATGCCGAACGCGGTGGTCACCTGCGGGAAGTCCTTCACGAACTGCGTGATGGGCGGGATGGTGCCCACGCCGTCGATCTCGAGTGCCTGGTCACCGACGACGACCAGCGGACGCAGCCGCTTGCCCTTGATCATCTCGACCTGCTCCGGAGCGAGCTGGGTGGTGACCTCGGTCTCCCCCGAGACCGTCGAGACGACCGCCGGGTTGCCACCGTCGTAGGTGACATGGCGATACTTCGCACCGGTCGCCTGCGTGATCGCCTCCATCGCGAAGTGGCCCGAGGAGCTGTTGCCCGCCGTGCCGACCGGTATCTGCTTGGTCTTCATCGCCTCCAGCAGCTCCGGGAAGGTCTTGTAGGGCGTGCCCGGGTTCACGCTCACGATCGAGACGTTGGTCACCGCAAGGAAGAGATGGAAGTCGTCCACCTTGCTGTCGATCATGCCGAGCAGCGGATAGGTGCCCAGCTGCTTCGCGGCGCCGGCGGTCCAGGTGTAGCCGTCGCGCGGGGCATCGAGCACGGCCTTCGTGCCGATCGAGCCCGCGCCGCCCGGCTGGTTGATCACGACGACCTTCTGGCCGAGGCCTGCCTCCAGCTCCGCCGCGGCGAGCCGTGTCACCTGGTCCGTGGCCCCGCCGGCCGCCCAGGGGACGATGATGGTCACGGGACGGGTCGGCTTCCACTGGGCGTGGGCGGCCGGCATCAGGGCGGCGAACGCTCCCGCCGCGACGATTCCAAGGGCTGCGGACCGCGCGGTCTTGGCGAAGATGGTGCTCATGTCGTCCTCCGTGGGCGTCCGCGTTCGAGGTCGCCGCGGACTGCAGTTAACCGATTGGTGAATAGTGGGTGAATGTAAAGCGCGGGGCGTGGCCGCGGCAAGCCCTCCGGCGCGGAACCTGTGGACCTGGCATCAATTCCTTACCAGGTAGCCCAGGACCACGTCGGTCATGTGCGACAGGCGCTCGAGCTTGGCCTTGGGCGCGAGCAGGTCCCGGTCGAAGATGGTGGAGAGGGTATGGGCGTTGCCGAGGTAGAAGTAGGAGATCCCGGCGATCGAGATATAGAGCTGGATCGGGTCGACACCGGCGCGGAACAATCCCATGCGCACTCCGCGCTCCAGCACCTCGGCAATGGTGGCGACAAAGGGCGAGTGCAGGCTGCGCACCTTCGCCGAACGCCTGAGGTGGCTGGCGCGGTGAAGGTTCTCGCTGTTCAGCAGGTTGAGGAAGGAGGGGTGCTCCAGGTAATAGTCCCAGGTGAATCCCACCAGGCGACGGATCGCCTCGATCGGCTCCACTTGCGTGAGGTTGAGCTTGCGCTCCTCGCCGCGGATATTCTCGTAGGCCTGCTCCAGCACGGCGAGGAACAGGTCTTCCTTCTGGCCGAAGTAGTAGTAGAGCATCCGCTTGTTGATGCCCGCGCGATCGGCGATCCGGTCCACGCGGGCGCCGCCCAGGCCATGCGCGGCGAACTCCTCGGTCGCCGCCGCGAGGATGGCGGCACGGGTCGCCTCCGGGTCGCGGGTCACGACGCGTTCACGCGCCGCCTTCTCCGGATTCGCGTTCTCGGGGCTCGGCCTCTCCGCCGCCCCCATCTCCGGCGTCGCCTTCACCTGCGTCGGCTTGCCGCCGGCCGACGGCTTCACGGCGGCCGGCTTGGCGCCCGCTGCGCGGTCCGCCCCGCCCCGGTCGCCTCCCCTGCCCCCGCCATTTCGTATCGTGGCCGACTTCAACATGGTCCCGATGCTACCCAAGTGCCCCGGGTCGGTACAGTCGTGGATCCCCTTGGACTTGGTAAGATGGCGCGCGTTGTCTCGAGCCGCTCCCCTGGAGCCGCTCCTCGAGGAGGAACACCATCGACGACGCCTGGATCCGCGAACCGCTCGTTCTCGGACTGACCCCGCTCTCGCTCGGCATCGCCGCCCTCGTGGCGCTTGTCGCCTATCTCGCCCTGTCCGTCGGCCTCTGGATCGCGCGCAGCGCGGCCCGCCGCGTGGCGGCACGCACCTCGTCGCAGCTCGCCACCGACCTCGACCGCATCCTGGAGCGCACGAGCCATGGACTGATGGTGCTGGTCGCGCTGCTGGTCGGTTGCCAGTTCCTCGACCTGCGGCCGAGCTGGCATTCCGTGCTGGCCCAACTCTGGTTCGTCGTGGTCCTGGTGCAGGTGGCGATCTGGCTGCACCGTGCGATCACCCTCGGCCTCGCCCGGCACTTCGAGCGCCACGGCGGACAGGCCGCCCGGGCGAGCGCCTCGGCCACGCTGCTGTCCTGGGCGCTCAAGTCGGCGCTCTGGGCGGTGGTGCTGCTCGCGATCCTCTCCAACCTGGGCGTGAACATCACCGCCTTCGTCGCGAGCCTCGGCATCGGCGGCGTGGCGGTCGCGCTCGCGGTCCAGAACATCCTGGGCGATCTCTTCGCCTCGCTCTCGATCGCCGTCGACAAGCCGTTCGAGGTGGGTGATTTCATCGGCGTCGGCGGCATGGTGGGAACCGTCGACTACGTCGGCCTGAAGACCACCCGCATCCGCAGCCTGAGCGGCGAGCAGCTGGTGATGTCCAACGCCGACCTCCTCAGGCAGACCATCAGCAACTACAAGCGGATGGCCACGCGCCGCATCGTGTTCACCTTCGGCGTCACCTACGACACCACGCCGGCGCAGGCCGAGGAGATCTCGCGGCGGATCAAGGCGGTCGTGAGCGCGGACGAGCGCGTACGGTTCGACCGCGCGCACCTAAAGGAGTTCGGCGGCAACTCGATCAACTACGAGGTGGTGTACATCGTGCTCAGCCCCGACTACAACGTCTACATGGACGCGCAGCAGTCGATCAACCTAGAGCTGATGCGCGAGCTCGAGGCGATGGGCGTGCGCTTCGCGCTGCCGACGCGGGTGATCCAGGCGGCAACCGGGGCGCCCCAGGTCGATCCCGGCGGCGCGCCCGCACCGTCGGGTGTCGGCACTGCGGGCGATCCGGATGCCGGGGCCAGGTCGGGCGAAGCAGGCGGCGCGGCGGGAGCCGCTTAGCCCGGGGGCCTGCGTCGCGGGTCGGCCGATCCTGCCGGCGTCACGACGGTGCGCAGCATCGTCCGCCGTGTATTGACGAACATCGGTCGGACCCGCGAGCTCCAGTCCGTCGCCCGTACCGCCAGCCAGGGGCCCGAGCCGAACACCTCGCGGGCCACCAGTTCGTAGCAGGCGTGATAGCGCGGACCGTCGTCGAGGCTGCGGTAACGGGCCGCGCGCACGGTGCCGGGCACCGCGGCCAGGCCGGGCAGGTGCTCCCGGTCGTACCAGGCGTTGAGGTCGGCGTCGGCCTGCGGCTGGACGTCGGTTTCGACCACGTAGTGCCAGGGCGCCAGCGCGCCGGCCGCCGCGCCGTCGATCTCCATCAGCGCCTGCAGCCGCATCGCCCGGGCGTGCGGCAACCGCCGCGCCAGCATCTCGCGAAGCCGCTCGAACTCGGCATCGCTGACGCTCGCGGTCGCGGGGGCGGGATGCAGGTAGGCCAGCGCGGCCGGCGCATCGGGCTCCCGATGAAGCGCTAGGTCGGTCGCTGCGAAGCCCGCCTCGCGCAGGGCCTCCGCGAGCGGCGCCGGCAGGCGCGGTGCTGCCGCGACCGCGTCCTCGGCGGCAGGCCATTCGAGGCGCAGCAGCACGATCTGCCGGGGACGCTGCAGCGTCATCAGTGCTCCACGCCTAGTGCCACCAGCAGGCGCGAGACCATGTTGTAGGCGGCAATCGTGGCGACCAGCTCGACGGTCAGTCGATCGTCGAACGTCGCCTGCACCCGATCCATCAGGTCGGCTGGAACCGCGACGTGCCGGGTCATCGCATCGGTGAGCGCCAGCACCAGCGACTGCCGTTCATCGAACCCCGGCGGCAGCATGTCCCGCCTCAGCGCATCGATGCCTGACTGCACGACACCGGCGCGCAGCGCGTGCGGCACGTGCGCGTCGAACTCGAACGTCGCCCGGTTCAGCACCGCGACGCGCAGGATCGCGAGCTCCCGCAGGTCGGCCGGCAGCTCCGACCGGTTGCGGATCGCCGTGAGCAGGTGCTCCCAGCCGTCGGCGACTGGAGGACTGTTGAGCAGCACCCGGTAGAGCGTGGAGATGCGGCCGCGCTCCGCGAGGATGCGGGCTTCGATCGGCGCCAGCTCCGGCCGCGTCCCCGGCTCCACCAGCGGCACGCGCGGTCGGCCGTGCGCCGGCGCCTCCTTCGATGGGTCACTCATGCTCCACCCTTCCTGGCATCACCCGTTTCCTGGCATCACCGGCCATTCGCGTCACTCGACCTTGATCCCCTTGTCGCGGATCAGGCGGGCCCACTTCTGCATGTCGCGCTGGAGCAGCGCCGCCAGCTCCTCGCGGGTGGAGGGGACCGGCTCGGCACCAGTCGCGCTCAGCTTCTGTGCCACCGCCGGTGCCGCCACCGTCCTGCGCACCGCCTGGTTCAGCTCGTCGAGGACGGCGGGTGGGGTCTTCGCCGGGGCGAACAGCGCATACCAGTTGTTGGAGTCGATACCGGGCATGCCGAGCTCGCCCAGCGTCGGGACGTCCGGCAGCAGGGGATGGCGCTTCTCCGCCGCGAGCCCGATCGGCTTGAGCCGGCCGCCCCGGATGTGCCCGAGCAGTCCCGGCACGTCGCCGAAGAAGGCGCCCACCTGGCCGCCCATCACGTCGGTGATCGCCGGTGCCGCGCCCTTGTAGGGCACATGCAGCAGCTTCGTCTTGCTCACGTCGGCGAGCTGCTCCATCACGAAGTGCGGAATGCTGCCGGTGCCGGAGGACGCCAGCGTTCCCTTCTTCTCGTCCTCCCGGGCCGCCTTGATGAAGTCCGCCGCGGTCCGCGCCGGATTGTCGGGACTCACGACCATCACCTCGACGTTGTTGACCACCAGCGACACCGGCGCGAAGTCCTTGACCATGTCGTAGGGCAGCCTGGAGTAGAGCGTCGGGTTGATCGCCGCCGCGCCGACGCTGGTCAGCCAGAGCGTCTGGCCGTCCGGCTCGGCGGTAGCCACCGCCTGGGCACCGATGGCACCGTTGGCGCCGGCCTTGTTCTCCACGATCACGCGCTGGCCGCCGAGCTCCTGGCCGAGCTGGTCGGCGATCGCCCGGGCGACCAGGTCCACCGGCCCGCCCGGTGGAAACGCGACCACGATGCGCAGCGTCTTGCCGGACTGGGCATGCGCCGGCTGCGGTTGCAACCCGGCGATGCCGGCGACGCCACCGACGGAAAGCGCCAGGGCCGACAGCGCGAGCCACCGGCGCGTCAAGCCGCCCGGCACGGTCTTCGCGACTGTCCCGGCACCGGCCGGCCTGCGGCCAGCGGCCGCCCTGTGCATGCTCCCCCCGCCCTCACCTGCTGTCTTCATCGCTCGTCTCCTCTCTTGATGTCGCCATCCGGCTTCGCAGGCTCGTTCCCGCCCGAGCCCTTCGCTCAATCGCATCGGGCGGTCATGCCGCCGTCCACCACGATCTCGGTGGCGGTGATGAACCGGGATTCGTCGGTCGCCAGGAACAGGACGGCATTCGCGGTGTCGCGGCCGTCGCCCATGAACCCCAGCGGGATGCGCCGCCGGCGCGCCTGCAGCAGCGCCTCGACATCGCCTCCGGCACGCTGGCCCGCAAGCCGCGCTTCGACCATCGGCGTATGCAACTGCCCGGGCACCACCGAGTTGACCCGGATGCCCTTCGGCGCGTACTGCACGCCGAGCACCCGGGACAGCTGGATGACGCCCGCCTTGGTGGCCGCATAGGCCACCTGCGCGGCCCCGGTCCAGCGCAGGCCGGAAGTGGACGCGACATTGACGATCGCGCCCGATTCCTGGGCCAGCATCGCCGGCAGGACATGCTTGCAGGTGAGGAACACGCTCTTCAGGTTGCAGTCCACCTGCGAGTCCCAGACCGCCTCGGACATCTCGACCGGTCCGCCGGCCGCCGAGCCACCGACGTTGTTGACCAGGACATCGATCCGTCCCCACCGCTCCAGGCAGGACCGCGCCATTGCGGCCACCGACGCGCTATCGGTCACGTCGGCCTGCCAGGCGACGATCTCGCCTGGAACGTCCGCGGCACGGGCGATCGTTTCCTCGACCCGCGCCAGGTCGTTGTCCACCGCAAGGACGCGGGCGCCTTCCTGCGCGAACCGCACCGCGGTAGCGCGTCCGTTCCCCCATCCATGCCCGACGCATCCGGCGCCGGTGACGACCGCGACCCGACCGTCCAGGCGCAGGCGATGGTCGACCGCGCTCACCGCTGCTCCCCGCGTTGGCTCGAAGCGGCCGACGCGTCGGGGTCCGAGAAGCGATAGAGGCGCAGCGGGTTGTCCACCAGGAGCGCATGCCGCTCGGAGGAGGTGGGCGCGATCGACTCGAGCAGGTCGACCAGCAGGCCGTCGTCGGGCGGGCCTCCCGCCAGGTTGGGATGAGGCCAATCCGTTCCCCACAGCACCCGGTTGCCGAACTCGGCGACCAGCCGCCGGGCGCACGGCACTGCGTCCGACCACGGCGGCCCCTGCCGCGACGCGCGCTCGCTGCCGCTCACCTTCACCCAGAAGCGCGGATCGCGCAGCAATTCGCACAACGCCTTGAAGGCCGGCTGGGCCAGTCCGAGAGATGCGTCGATGCGCCCCATGTGGTCGATCACGACCGGCACCGGCGTGTTGCGCAGCGCCGGCGTAAGGCCGGCGATCAGACCGGGCTCGCAGTGGATCTGCAGGTGCCAGCCGATCTCCGCGAGCCGGTTGCCCAGCGCCAGGACTTCCTCCACCGGGGTCGCGGCGCCGAGGTGGCTCATGTAGTTGAAGCGCACACCGCGAAAGCCTGCCGCGTCGAGGCGGCGCAGCTCTGCATCTGGAGCGGACGTCGGCAGGAGCGCGACGCCGCGATAGTTGCCGTGCTTCGCGGCGATCGCGTCCGCGGTGACCGTGTTGTCGTACCCGTGGCATCCCGCCTGCACGATGACACAGCGCCCGATCCCGAGTCGATCGTGCAGCGCGAACAACGCCTCGCGCGGCGCGTCGGCCGGGGTGTAGCTGCGGTCGGCAGCGAACGGGTACTGCGCCTGGGGTCCGAAGACGTGGCAGTGAGCGTCGCAGGCGCCGGCCGGCAGCGCGAGGCGCGGTACCGACGGCGACGGATGGAACGACGGCTGGGGTGCTGCGGGCTGCCGGGTCATGAGAACAATTGTGACCACACTTGGCCGGCCGGGTTAGCAGTTGAATAGAATATCAGCCATGCCTTTTCTCTATAGGCGCGGCGGATCGGAACGGTGGACCTGAAGCAGCTTGGCTACTTCGTGCGGGTCGTCGAGGCGGGCAGCTTCAGCGCTGCGGCGGCGCGGCTGATGCTGGCGCAGCCGACGCTCAGCCGGCAGGTCGCCCTGCTCGAGAAGGAGCTCGGCCAACGCCTGCTCGATCGCACCGGACATGGCGTTGCACCGACGGAGGCCGGTACCGCGCTGCTTGGCCACGCGCGGTCGATCATGGAGCTGGCCGACCGCGCCCGCGACGAGATGCGCGACATGGGCAGCGCGCCACGTGGACGGGTCGTCGTGGGGCTGCCGCCGCGCATCGCGCAGGTCGCGAGCACCCGCCTGGTCCAGCGCTTCCGATCTAATTTCCCCAAGGCGGTCATCACAGTGGCGGAGGGGCTGAGCGTGCACCTTCGGGAGTGGCTGGTGTCGGGACGCGTCGATCTCGCGCTGCTGTTCGACCCGCCGGCGTCACCGCGCCTCGCCTACGAAACGCTCGCCCACGAATCCCTGGTCCTCGCCGCGCCCCGTCACGGCGCGCCGTTGCCCGCCCGCATCCGCGTCCAGGCGCTCTCGGCCTATCCGCTGGTCCTGCCGAGCTCTCCCAACGCCATTCGCAGCCTACTCGACCGCACGCTCAGCCGCTACGACATCGCGCTCGACATCATCGCCGAGGTGAACACCGTGCAGGCGTCGCTGGCACTGGTCGCGGACGGGGTGGGCTGCTCGGTGGTGCCGGAGAGTGCCGTCGCGACCCGCCGGCGCTCATCCGGCGTGCGGGTCGCGCAGATCGGGCCGCCGGCGATCCGCAACTCGCTGGTGCTCGCGATGCCACTCGCGAAGCCGGCAACGCGACTCACCCGCGAGACCGCCGAGCTGCTGCGTCATCTCAACTTCCACGCGCTCGCACGCGCGGTGGCCTGACGGTTCGATCGATCGGTGAAGCGGACGCCGGTCAGCCCGCCTCGGCCCGCGGCCGCCGCACCGTGCCGGTCTGCAGGGTGAAGCCGGCCGACGCGTCCTGCGCCAGCACGTCGACCAGCCAGGGCAAGGTCTCCCGCAGCGTCCGGGCGAGCGTCCATGGCGCGTTCACCACGAAGAGCGCGCTACCGTGCAGGCCGTAGCCGTCCGGTGCCGGGGCCTTCACGACCAGGGTCACGTGCACCCAATCCGGCGCTCCCATCCGCTCCAGCGCCACCGAGAGCTGGCGCGATTCCCGGCGCTGCACGATCGGATACCAGAGCGCGAAGGTCCCCGTCCTGAAGCGAACCAGGCCTTCGGCGAGCGCCTGGCGCGCGCGCCGATAGTCGTTCTTGTCCTCGTACGAGGGGTCGATCAGTATCACGCCCCGTCGCGGCGGCGGTGGCAGCACCGCCTTGAGCCCGTCGAAGCCGTCGCCCGCCTGGACGATGGCGCGACGCCCCTCGGATTGGAGTTGGCGCTGCAGGTTGCGGACTTCGGTGGTGTGCTTCTCGAAGAGCCGCAGCCGGTCCGCGGGCCGCAGCATCTGCAGCGCGATCTGCGGTGATCCGGGATAGTGGCGCAGGCGACCGTCCGGATTGAGGCGCCTCACCTCGGCCACGAAGTCCTCGATCAGCGCAGGAAGCCCGCGCCGGTCCCACAGTCGGCCGATGCCGGTTCCGTACTCCGCGTGCTTCGCCGTGGCCGGATGATCCAGCGCATACCGTGCGGCGCCGGCGTGCGTGTCGACGTACCAGAACGGCTTGTCCTTCAAGCGCAGGTACGCGAGGAGCTGTACCAGCACCGCGTGCTTGAGCACGTCGGCATGGTTCCCGACGTGAAATCCGTGTCGATAGCTGAGCATGGCGCGATGGTAAGCGACTGGCCGCGGGCGACTCGCTGCGGCTGGCGAGTCCGTCGTCTGTTGCGACCGCGTCCGGGTAGCGCAGGCGCGCGGGCGTGCCTGGCGGGTTGGGCCTTCGAGGGGACCCCGCCGGTCACCCCGCAGCAGCGCCCGCCGCCCCCATCGCCGCCCAAAGCCCACGCGCGCGCCGCCCCCACTCGGAAGCAGGATCCAGCGCGTCCAGCGCTTCGCAGCTGCGCGCCAGCTCCACTCGCAGGCCCTGCGCCTCGGCGTCGTGCACGGCCTGGTCCAGCAACCGGCGCCCGGCATCGCCGTGACCCTCGAGCGCCGCCGCCTCGCCGCGCAGGCGCACCACCAGTGCCCGGCCGGCCGGGAAGACCCTGGCATGACGCTCCAGCCGGCGGTCGAACGTCCGCCAGGCTTCGCCCAGCGGCGCCGGGGCGCCGCCCTGGCTGCGCTCGGCCCGGCGCAGCGCCAGCAGCACGTCGCCCACGCCGGCAAAACCTTCGTGGGCCCAGAAGCCGAACTGCACGATGCGCGCGGCCGCGGCCGCACCGCCGAGCGCATGCTCCCGCGCCCGATCGACATCGCCGTCTCGCCAGGCCAGGCGCGCCATGAGGCCGAAGCGACGCAGAACGTACGCGGCGTCGTGGTTCTGCATCTCCGTCAACCAGTGCGACCCCACCTCCACCCAGCGCCGCACCTCTTCGACTGGGACGTCGCCGCGGCACAGCGCGATCTCGGCCTGGTTGAACGGGCCCCACGCGCGCCAGACTCCGCCCGAACGGCGCAAGCCGCGTTCGGTGCACTCGGCAGAGACCTCGGCAGCGCGCGACAGCAGGCCCTGGTAGAAGAGCAGCTTGCCCAACAGCGAGTAGCACTCCATGGCGTGACGGTGGTCACCCAGGCGCTCCAGCCGCCCCGATGCCTCGAAGAGCTGCTCGGCCAGGCCGTCCCACTGGCCGAGCGCCATGCGCGAAGCGCAACCACCCTCCACGATGAAGGCTTCCAGCAGGGCATCGCTGCGCAGTGGCTGGCGCCCACGCAGCGAACGCTGCAACCAGCGCCCCAGCCGCGGCAATCCGCTGTTCGTCGTGCCGAATGCAGCCATCTGCCGGACCACCTGACGGTCGGCGCGCCCACCGTGGCACGCCGCCCATACCAGGGCGAGCAGGTTGGCACGCACCGAACGATCACTCGATGACGTGAAGGCGAGCTGCTGCGTGAGCAGCATCAGGCCACGCAGCACCAGCCGCGAGAACGCCGCGGCGTCCGCGGGATCGGTGGGCCAGCCGTGCCGGAGCAACACGCGCGCCGCCGCGCCGGGCAGGTGGTGCCAGCGGCTGCCGTCGCGCAAAGGTCGGTCCAGCGCCAGCCGGGCCAAGGCCTCTTCGCCAGCCTGCCGCAGGGTGATCGAGTCACCGAGCACGTTCATGATCTCGGCGCGCCGCAGCTGCCAGCCCGCCAGCCGCCAGTCGGGCAGGTCGCCGCGGCCGGCGGCGCGTTCGAGCAGCAGCGCCGCCTCGGCCTGGCGGTCCGCTGCCCAAAGCAACGCGACGACGCCATCCACCCAGCGTTCCAGCGGCCCGGGTGCCGCGGCATCGAGCTGGTGCTCCAGAGCGTCGGCGAGCACGGACGCGGCGAACAAGGGACGCCCCGACAGCACGACTGCCGAGGTCGCCGTGTCCGGCCACGGCGCGAACGATTCCAACGCCGGCAGCGCGGCGCCGATCGCCCCCGCCAGCGCCTGCCGCACCGACGCCCGCCAGACGGCCGCCTCCGGCAGGCGGCGCAGGAAGGCCTGCTGTAGCGGGTGCAGCGCCAGCGTGCCATCGTCGGTGCGATGCAGCCAGCTCTGTGACCGCAGCACCTCGACCGCCGGCGACGACGCGCCGGCCACCTCGGCGAGCTCCAGGTCGAAGGCGCCTGGCAGCCAGGCCAGGCGCAGCACCGTCGCCTGCGCATCGGGCGGCAGCGTGGACCAGGCCTCCGCCATCACCGCCGCGATGCTGTGGTGGCGCTCACCGTCGTCGCGCTCCCGGTCTTCCAGCGGGGCACCGCTCTCCACCCGCGCCAGCACAGCCCGCAGGCCCGCATCCAGGACGCCGCGGGCCGCCAGCTCGAGCGCGAGGGGCAAGCCACCGACGCGTGCGCACAGCCGCTCGACGGCCTCGGCCTCGGCCACGGGATCGAAACGCGGGTCCAGCCGCCGCACGGCCGCCGTCAGCAGCGCCGCCGCGGGCGAACCTGCCTGGGGGTCAGGCCCCTGGCGCGCCAGCGACAGGCCGGAAAGCTCAAGCAGCCACTCGCGGCTACCCCCGAGCCGCCGGCGCGAGGTGACCAGCAGGCGCACACCGGGCGCGCGAGCAAGCAGGCGCCGCACCAGCTGGCCTGGCTCGGGAACGGTCTCCAGATTGTCCAGTACCAGTAGCAGTGCCCCGGCGTGCACCCGGTCGGCGCCGATGCGATCGATGACGCGGTGCGCCAGCGACTCGGGGTCGCCAAGCGCCGTGACTTCGTCGCGGCCGCTGAACCACAACGCGCCGTGGCGGAAGCGGGGCGCCAGCGCTTGCGCAGCGGCCAAGACCAGGCGTGTCTTGCCGACACCCCCCGGACCGACGACGGTGAGCCAGCGGCAGTCAGGGTCGGCAAGGCGCTCGGCGATCAGGGTGAGCTCGGCATCGCGGCCGATCAGCGGCCCTTCGGGAACGGGCACGGCGCCGGAGGCCTCGTCTTGACGACCGTCGCCATGCTCGCTGTCGAGGCCGGCCGTCTCGCCGGCTACGGTTCCGCCCGGGGGATC
This sequence comes from Pseudomonadota bacterium, assembly GCA_023388075.1. GTDB lineage: Bacteria > Pseudomonadota > Gammaproteobacteria > Burkholderiales > Burkholderiaceae_E > Lautropia. The sequence continues at coordinate 62,856 of JAEWGX010000013.1, read as the reverse complement.
GCTGCTGGCGGCAAACCGGGCAGGCTCGGGCGCCGACTGCGCCGGCGCTCCGGCGGCATCGGCGTGAATGCGGGTGTACAGAGCGTAGCAGTCCGTCGACGGCCGTGCACCCAACCGGTCGGCCAGGGCGGCGCGGCAGGCTTCGTATTGGGCGATGGCCGCGGTGCGCCGACCGCTGGCGGCCAGCAGCGCCATCAGCGCCATGTGGGCGGGCTCGTCGGTGTCGTCGACGTCCAGCAGTCCGCGCCAGTGGGCTTCGGCCTCGTCCGTCGCACCTTCGGCCGCCGCTGCCTGGGCGAGCTGGCGTCGCAACGTCACGGCCAGATGCTGTGCGCGCGATCGCGTTGCCGTCAGCCAATGCTCGAAGCCGTCGCCGACCGGCTCGAAGCCTTCCAACAGCGGGCCACGCCAGGCACCGGCGGCGGCGCCCCGCGTGATGCGATCACCTTGCCCGTCCCCGGCGTCGGCGAGCGCCGTCAGGTCCACATGCAGCGGCAGCAGGGGATCGAAGCCGACCTGACGGCCGTCCACCGCCAGTACGCCCGGCAGGGATCGGCGCAGGCGCATCAGCGCCGTGCGCAGGTTGCCGCGCGCGGCAGCCTCGTCCAGATCCTCCCACAACAGCGAGGCCAGCTCGGCGCGAGGTGCTGGACGACTGACGGCGGCCAGGTAGAACACCAGCGCCTGATGCTTGCGCGGCAGATCGGCGGCGAGCGCCTGGCCGTCCAGCTCCAGCCGCGGCCGCCCCAGGAGCAGTACCCGCAATCCGCGCATTGCATCCCCCGCTGACGGTCGGCGGGCCCCCATCCACGGCCAATCCACGCCCGATCGACAGTCTTTCGACGCATACCACCGAAACTGGCAGCACCGTCGCACGATGACCCGATTCTGGTGCACGTGTCGCCCGCCGGCAACTGCGACTTCCACTGCCACTGAACACGCGGAGTGACGCCATGCTGAACACGACTCTCGTCAACCCCCTTGCGCAAGCCCGTCGCTACTTCGACGCCTGGCGCCGGCGCGATGCCGGCGTCGTGCTGTCCACCTTCGCCCCAGGCGGCACTTACGACGACCCGACGACCGGCGGTCCGATCGGTGCCGATGCACTGGGCGGCTACCTGGACGCGCTGTGGTCGGCCTTCCCCGACCTCGACTTCACTCTCGGCGAGATGCACCGCGTCGGCGACGACCGCGTCCACGCCGAATGGCGCATGCACGGCCACCAGCACGGTCCCTTCCGGGGCCTTCCGCCCACCGGCCGCGCCGTCGACCTGCCCGGCTTCGACGTCATCCGCACCGGACCCGACGGCCTGTGCGCGGTGCGCGGGTACTTCGATTCGGCGGTGCTGCCGCGCCAGCTGGGGCTGGAGGTGACGGTGCAGCCGCGCGAGATCGGCCCGTTCACCTTCGGCGTCTCGACGATGGTGCGGCGTGCCCAGCCGGTCGTGCCGGGCGTGCTCGCCTTCACCGAGCTCATCGCCGCCACGGACGCCGACGTGCAATCCATCCGCGAGATGAGCCGGGAGACGGTGATCGAGCAGCTCGGCAACCCCGCCTTCCTGAACTTTACCTCGGCCGCGACCGGCCGACGCATGATGACGGTGTCGGCGTGGCAGAGCCACGAGGCGCTGAGCGCTGCGATGCGCACCGGCACCCACGCGAAGGCGATGCAGCGCTTTTTCCGCGACGGCATCGCCCTCGGCGCCTACACCTCGGTCTACGCGCTCGTGCGCTTCGGCCCGTGGTGGCGCCACTGCGAGGCCTGCGGCGCGATGACGCGACTCGAGGCCGACCACGGCTCGTGCACCGCCTGTGGTGCCGCCGTGGCGGCCCTCGCCTGATCGACGCCTGACCGATCCCAACCTGCGATCCCACCCTGTACACGGAGGCATGCCATGCAGATCTTCCTCACCGGCGGCACCGGTTTCATCGGCCAGGCTCTGGTTCGTGCCCTCCGCGCTCGCGGCTGGCCGGTCGACGCGCTCGTGCGCGACCCCGCGGCCGCTCCGGCGCGGTGGCTGGCGGCCCAGGGTTGCCGACTCGTGCGCGGCGACGTCACGCGCGCCGATGGGCTGCGCGAGGCGATGGCCGGCGCCGATGCGGTAATCCACAACGCCGGCGTCTACGAGTTCGGTGCCGGCGTCGCCCAGCGCGCGCGCATGCAGCAGGTCAACCGGCAAGGCACCGACCACGTGCTGGGCGCGGCGCTCGCCGCCGGCGTGCCGCGCACGGTCTACGTGTCCAGCGTCCTCGCCCTTGGCGACAGCGGCCCCGGCCCGGCCGACGAGAGCCGCCGACACGGCGGCCGCTGTCGCACCGCCTACGAGCGCACCAAGCTCGACGCCCACCGCTGCGCGCTCCAGTGGCGCGCGCGGGGCCTGCCGCTGGTGATCGCGATGCCCAACTCGGTGGTGGGCGCCAACGACCACGCCATCCTCGGCTACTTCCTGCGCATGTACCTGATGGGCCTGTTGCCGCCGGTGGCCTGGGGGCGCGACATGATGCTCGCGCCGGTCGACGTGCGGGCACTCGCCGAGGGCCTGTGCCTGGCGGCCGAGAAGGCGGTGACCGGCGAGGATTACCACTTCGGCGGACCGCCGCAATCCATCGGCGCGGTGTTTGGCCACTGGGAGCGCCACCCCGGCGGCGCGCGGGCGCGTCTGTGGGTACCGCGCGCCGTCATGCGCGCGCAGTTCCTGTTCGCCGAGCCGCTGCTGCATGCCCTCGGGCTCCCGGCGTTCATGTCGCGCGACAGCGTCGACACGACGCGCATGAACATGAACTATTCGTCGGCGAAGGCGAGGCGCGAGCTCGGCTGGCAGCACCCGGGCGCGGAGGCGATGTGGGACAGCATCGTTGCCGAGGAGCGCGCGCTGATCGACGCGCGGCGTGGCTGGCGGCAGCGACTGCGGCCTCAGCTCTTGCCGGCCTGACCGCCGGGGGGCGCGGCGGTCATGCGGAACTCGACGTCGACACCATGGCGTGGCCGCGCAGGACCCAGGGCATCAGCGGCCCCAGAGGGGTTTCAAGGCCCATACCGGCAGCCCGCTGCTACCCTGTGGCCTGTTCCCGCTGGAGTCATGCCAATGTCCGTCGACCCGCCCCTCACCCCGTCCCCGGACCTCACCGAGGAGGCTAGCGATCACGCGATCGACATCGAGCAGGCGCGTCAGCTGGTCGAGGCACTCGAGCGCGACCTGAAGGACATCTCGGGCGACCCGGCGACGCTCGCGATGCTGGAGGCCGAGGTCGCGGCGCTGCGCCGCGTGCTCCATGCCGACGATGCCACGCCCGAGCAGCTTCACACCGGCCTGAACGGCATGCGCTTGCGCCTGCACGACTTCCCCGACGAGATCAAGGGCGACGCGTTCCGGGCGGGCCGCTACCTCGCGGAGCTCGGGCGCATCCTGGGGTTGGGTTAGAATCCGCCCCGTCACTGGGGAGTAGTCTCCCGCCGGCGCCCACGCATCGGCGGGGTTGGCGTCAACATGCTTGGCCGTTCCCGGCCATGGCGCCCGCTGGCCGAGGCCTGACGAGACCAATGACCATGCGCCCTACCGCGGCCGGCGGGGTGTCGTGGTCATGTCTCGAGTCCGGCCTGGAGCACCGCCCTGGAACCCCTTCTCGTCTCGACCGGCATCGTCTCCCTCGCGGAGATCGGTGACAAGACCCAGCTCCTGGCCCTCTTTCTCGCCGCACGATTTCGCAAGCCGCTACCGATCGTGCTCGGCATCCTGATCGCGACGCTCGCGAACCATGCGCTCGCCGGCGTCGTCGGCTCCTGGATCACCACCTGGCTCGCGCCGCCCGCGCTGCGCTGGGTGCTGGGCCTGTCCTTCCTCGGCATGGCCGTCTGGATGCTGATTCCCGACAAGCTGGACGAGGAGGAGGCGCGCGTGCCGCGCTTCGGCGTCTTCGTCGCCGCGCTGGTCGCCTTCTTCCTGGCGGAGATGGGTGACAAGACGCAGGTGGCCACCGTCGCGCTCGCGGCGCAGTACCACGCGGTGATCCCGGTGGTGGCGGGAACGACCATCGGCATGATGGTCGCGAACGTGCCGGCGGTCCTGCTCGGTGACCGCATCGCGCACCGGTTCCCGGTGCGGTTGGTGCACGGGATCGCCGCGGCCCTGTTCGCGCTGCTCGCGCTGGCCACGCTGCTGGGAGCCGGCGAGAGCCTGGGGCTGTAGCGCGGGGCCGGCCCGCAGCGGCTCGCCTACTGCGGCTTGATCACCGACCGCGAGCGCCGCTGCTTGACGATGACCACCGGCGCGCGACCCGAGGGCGGACGGCGCGGCGCCTCGGCCTCCTCCGGCAGCGCGGGTGGCCTCGCGGCGGACGGCGCGAACTGCGGCGGCCGGCCGCGCGCCTGCTTGCCGCGCTTCTGCGCGCGCACGACGGTGCTGATGGCGTGGTGGTAGAGCCCGATGTCCCCGCTGCGGGTCTGCAGCAGCATCATGCTGGCGTCGAAGGAGCGGATCTGCCCATGCAGGCAGGTGCCGCTCACCAGGAAGACGTCGACCCAGGTCCGTTCGCGACGCAGGCGGTTCAGGGTCGCGAATTGCTCGTTCTTCGGCATCGGCGGGAGGGCTTCACCCGCGCCGCCGGTGTCGGTTGCTTTCGGGTCGTTCACTGGTCACCCCTCTCTGTGCGCTGGCGTTACCCGTCTGATGGAGCTTGTCGCCTTTCAGCCTGGCGCTGTCGTTCAGCCTGGCGCTGTCGTTCGTGATTATCGACGCGCGAACGCCGGGGTGCAAACAGCGGCAATCGCGACCTCACCCGACCGCGGCGGCCTGCTCCTCGAGCGCATAGCGGCGCAGCCGCGGGCCGGACCGCATGACCTGTCCCGGCAGCGGCCGGCCGAGGACCGCCTCCATCTCTCGCGCCACCGCGGTCAGCCTGGCCAGGTCGATGCCGGTCTCGATGCCGAGCTGCTGCAACATGTGCACCGTATCCTCGGTGCAGACGTTGCCGGTCGCGCCCGGGGCGAACGGGCAGCCGCCGATGCCGGCGATGGAGGATTCGTAGGAGGTGATGCCGAGCGCCAGCCCCTCCATGACGTTGACGAGACCCAGGCCGCGCGTGTTGTGGAAATGGAGGTTGATCTTCAGCCCGGGCAGGCGCGACTGGAGTCGCTCCAGGGTGGCTCGCACCAGCGGCGGCGTCGCCATCCCGGTTGTGTCGCCCAGGGTCACCGAATCGAAGCCGTACTCCGCGAATTGCGCCGCGATCCGCTCGACCGCGTCGAGCGAGACGTCGCCTTCGAAGGGGCACCCGAAGGCCGTCGCGATTGCCCCCTTCAGGCGCACGCCGCGGCCCCTCACCAGGTCCGCCGCCTCGCGCACGTCCTCGAGCGACCGGTCCACGCTGCGGTTCAGGTTCTTCTGGTTGTGGCTCTCGGACACGGAAAGGAACACGCAGATCTCGTCCGCTTCCGCCGCGAGGGCACGTTCGATGCCCTTGCGGTTGGGCGCCAGCACGCCGAGCACCACGCCGGGGCGGCGCCGTACGCTCGCCAGCAGCTCGGCAGCGTCCTTGAGCTGAGGCACGGCACGCGGCGAAACGAAGGAGGTGGCCTCGAACCGGCGCACCCCGGCATCGATCAGGCCCTCCAGGAGCCTCACCTTGGTTTCGGTGGGGATGAAGACGGGCTCGGTCTGGATGCCGTCCCGAAGACCCACCTCGGTGATCTCGACGCGTGCGGGAAATTGGGCTGTGCTCATCGGGAAGTCCAGGCTAGACGTACGCCCCCGATTGTAGCCGGCCACCCCGAGCGCCGGCCCGCTCAGCCGCGATCGTCCGACGAATGAGAGATCAGGCTGCCGTCCTCGCCATAGGTGTAGAGCGATCCGTGCTTGCGCACGGTGACGGTCGAGGGCGTGTAGTCCACCAGACCGTCGCCTGCTTCGCTGCCGACCGAGATCCGCGCGGTCACCTCGCCGGTCGCCCCGTAGACATAGACGCGCCCGTCGCGCGTCACTGCATCGCTGATGGCCATGAATGTCCTCCACCTGGTTGGCATCCAGGATAGGAGACCATCGCGACCGGCTCAATCGAATCTGGCACTGTCGACGCGGTAATCGCCATTACCTCGCGCGTAATCGACCGTGGCACCGATTCCGTCTTGAATCGGCCCTGGTCCTTGCGATCTCGCGCAGGACCGCCCCGAAGCAACGACGGAGAACCACATGACCACCTATGCCATCGCCCACCTGCGCAACGTCGACATGGGTCCCTACATCGTCGCCTACCTGGAGGCCATCGACGCGACGCTGGCGCCGTACGACGGCAGGTTCGTGATCCACGGAAACGGCAACCGGAAGGTGCTGGAAGGCGACTGGCAGGGCGACCTCGTCATGATCGCCTTCCCGGACCGGCAGTCGGCCGAGGACTGGTATGCCTCGAGCGCCTACCAGGCGATCCTGCCGCTGCGCACGCAGAACGCCGAAGGAGAGGCGATCCTGGTCGACGGCGTCGAGCCGGACCACCGGGCGAGGGACATCCTGCGATGACCCGCGGTCCGGCCGTGGTGCCCGGGGCCGGACTCGAACCGGCACACCTTTCGGCGGCGCATTTTGAGTGCGCTGCGTCTACCAATTCCGCCACCCGGGCGGCACCAGGAACAACTCGACGACGCGCGCCGCGGCCCCTCGGGGTCGCGGCCCGGCGAGCGGCGATTATCCTGCAAAGGCCGCGACCCCGCCAAACGCCCCGCCAAACGCCCCGCCGGACGGCCCGGGCGCCCGCTCGGCGCAGGCGTCGGTCACGGGAACGCGCACCCATACAATCACCCGGATGCGCCTCTCCGACTTCGACTACGAGCTCCCGCCCGAGCTCGTCGCGCAGCATCCCGCCCCCTCGCGCACGGCCTCGCGCCTGCTCCACGTCGACTCGCGTGGGGAGCCGGCGCTGCTGGACGACCTGGGCTTCACGGACCTGCCCGCCCTCCTCGCCCCTGGTGACCTGCTGGTGTTCAACGACACCCGCGTGCTCCGGGCGCGTCTGGCGGGCCGCAAGGAGACCGGCGGCCGGATCGAAGTGATGGTGGAGCGCATCGTCGCCGATCGCGAGGCGCACGCGCTGGTGCGCGCGAGCCACCTGCCGAAGCCGGGCAGCACCATCGAGTTCGACGGCTGCCACGCGGTGGTGCTCGCGCGCATCGACTCCGCCGGCAACCCGCCGCTGCTGCACCTCGCATTTTCCGAGCCGCTCGGCCCGCTGCTCGATCGCGCCGGCAGCCTGCCGCTGCCGCCCTACATCACCCATGCCGCCGGCGCCGAGGACGACGCGCGCTACCAGACGGTCTATGCGAGGCGTCCCGGCGCGGTGGCTGCACCGACCGCGGGCCTGCACTTCGACGAGCCGCTCCTGGAGACGCTGCAGGCGGCCGGCATCGGACTCGCGATGCTGACGTTGCATGTCGGCGCCGGCACCTTCCTGCCGGTGCGCACCGAGGACATCGCCGGGCACCGCATGCACCGCGAGGCCTTCGAGATTCCCGCGGACACCGCCCGGCGCATCGCCGCGACCCGTGCCGCCGGCGGGCGCATCGTCGCGGTCGGGACCACGAGCCTGCGCGCGCTCGAGGCGAGCGCAGGGCACGCGGGCCGCGCCGAGACCGATATCTTCATCACGCCCGGCTTCCGATTCACCGTGGTGGACGGGCTCGTCACCAACTTCCACCTGCCCCGCTCGACGCTGCTCATGCTGGTCTGCGCGTTCGCGGGGATGGACACCATCCGGCGGGCCTATGCCCACGCCATCGCGGCGCGCTACCGCTTCTTCAGCTACGGCGACGCCATGCTGCTGTGGCGCGCGCCGCCGGCTGGGGCGCCGGCCGCCGCGGGAGCACGCATTCCATGAAGTTCGAAGTCCACGCCACCGACGGGACCGCCCGTGCCGCCACGCTCGACCTCGCGCACGGCCGCGTGCAGACGCCCATCTTCATGCCGGTAGGCACCTACGGCGCGGTGAAGGCGATGTCCCCTTCGGACCTCGAGGCCGTCGGCGCCCAGATCATCCTGGGCAACACGTTTCACCTCTGGCTGCGTCCCGGCGTGGAGATCCTCGACAGGTTCGGCGGGCTGCACCGGTTCAACGGCTGGTCGCGGCCGATCCTCACCGATTCCGGCGGGTTCCAGGTCTGGAGCCTCGGCGACCTGCGCAAGATAGGGGAGGAAGGCGTGCGCTTCGCCTCGCCGATCAACGGCGACCGGCTCCTGCTCACGCCGGAGGTCTCGATGCAGGTGCAGCGCTCGCTCGCCTCGGACATCGTGATGGTGTTCGACGAATGCACGCCGTACCGCATCGGCGACAGGCCGGCCACCGAGGCCGAGGCGGCGACGTCGATGCGGCTCTCGCTGCGCTGGGCGCGTCGCTGCCGCGCCGAGTTCGACCGGCTGGAGAATCCGAACGCGCTGTTCGGCATCGTGCAGGGCGGCATGTTCGAGCACCTGCGCGACGAATCGCTCGGCGGCCTGCTGGAGATGGGGTTCGACGGCCTGGCGATCGGCGGCCTCTCCGTGGGCGAGCCGAAAGCCGACATGATGCGCATCCTGTCGCACTGCAGCACGCGCCTGCCCGCGGACAAGCCCCGCTACCTGATGGGCGTGGGCACCCCGGAGGACATCGTGGCCGGCATCGGCATGGGAATCGACATGTTCGACTGCGTGATGCCGACGCGCAACGCGCGCAACGGCTGGCTGTTCACCCGGGCCGGGGACCTCAAGATCCGCAACGCGCGCTACCGCGCGGACGAGCGCCCGCTCGACCCCTCGTGCGGCTGCACCACCTGCAGCGGCTTCTCGCGCGCCTACCTGCACCACCTGCAGCGGGTGAACGAGATCCTGGGAGCGCACCTGGCGACGGTGCACAACCTGCATTTCTACCTGGACCTCGTCCGCCGGGCGCGCGAGGCGATCGCCGCCGGGCGCTACCAGGCATTCCAGGCGGAGTTCCTGCGCGCGAGAGCGGCCGGGATCGATTGAGGCCGCCGGGATCGATCGAGGCCCCGCACGCGATTGTGGGGTTCCCCACTCGCCCGCCCGCGGCCCGCGGCCGCGGCGTCGTTATAATCCCCGCGATTCCACGAACGAGGTGCGACCGTGTTCATTTCCAACGCTTACGCCCAGGGGGCCGGGGGCGCCGAAGGCCAACTGCTCGGCTTCCTGCCGATCATCCTCATGTTCGTGGTGCTCTACTTCCTGATGATCCGGCCGCAGATGAAGCGGGCCAAGGAGCATCGGACCATGCTCGGCGCGCTGCAGAAGGGCGACGAGGTCATCACCGCCGGTGGCGTCGTGGGCCGGATCAACAAGGTGGGCGAGGGCTACGTCACCATGGAGGTGGCGATGCAGGGCGACAAGCCGATCGAGATGCACTTCCAGAAGGCCTCGGTGCAGACCTTGCTGCCCAAGGGCACCATCAAGGCGATCTAGCCGCCGGGTCGATCCGACCGGAGGCTGACGTGGCCGAGCCGCTGGTGCGTCTCCCCCTGGCCGAACCAAGGCAGTACGAGTGAACCGATATCCAGCCTGGCGCTACGTCGTCATCTTGATCGCCCTGATCTTCGGGGTGATCTTCACGCTGCCCAACTTCTTCGGGGAGTCGCCCGCCGTCCAGGTCTCGAGCCTCAAGGCGACGGTCAAGGTCGACGAGGACACCCAGCGCGCGGTCCTCGATGCGCTGCAGGCGGCCAACGTCCCCGATACCGGCGTGCTGCGCGACGCGAACTCGGTGAAGGTCCGCTTCGCGACGCCCGACCTGCAGCTGCGCGCGCGCGACGTGCTGGAGAAGGCGCTCAACCCCGATCCCGCGGACCCGACCTACATCGCGGCGCTCAATCTGCTGAGCAGCTCGCCGCAATGGCTGACCCGGCTCGGCGCCCTGCCGATGTACCTCGGCCTCGACCTGCGCGGCGGCGTGCACTTCCTGATGCAGGTGGATACCCGCGAGGCGCTCTCCAAGCGCCTCGAGACCGCCGTCGCGGACATCCGCGGCCTGCTGCGCGACCGCAACGTGCGCCACGCGGGCATCCAGCCCGGCGCCGATTCGATCACCATTCGCTTTCGCGAGGAGGAGACACGGGATCGCGCCCGTGCCCTGCTGCGCGACAACCAGCCGGACCTGCAGCTCGTACCCCAAGGCAGCGGCACCGACCTGGCGCTGATCGCGACGCTGACCGACACGGCGAAGCAGGCCTTCATCGACTCGTCGCTGCAGCAGAACATCACGACGCTGAACAACCGGATCAACGAGCTCGGCGTGGCCGAGCCGGTGATCCAGCGCCAGGGCTTGGACCGGATCGTCGTGCAACTACCCGGCGTGCAGGACACCGCCCGCGCGAAGGACATCCTCGGTCGCACCGCCACCCTGGAGGCGCGGCTGGTGGATCTTTCGGCCGAAGCACAGCAGGCGGTGCTTGGCCAGGGACCGGTGCCGTTCGGATCCGAGCTGTTCCGCCAGGGCCGCGGCGCGCCGGTGGTGCTCAGGAAGGAACCGATCTTCACCGGCGAGCAGCTCACCGGCGCGGCGGCCACCTTCGACGAGAACCAGCAGCCGGCCGTGGCGGTCAACCTGAACGAATCCGGTGGCCGCCGCCTGCGCGAGGTTTCCCGCGCCAACATCAAGAAGCCGATGGCGGTGGTGCTCTTCGAGAAGGGCCGGGGGGAGGTCCTGACCGTCGCCACCATCCAGTCCGAGCTCGGCTCGCGCTTCCAGATCACCGGCATGGGCACCTCGCAGAATGCCAACGACACGGCGCTCCTGCTGCGAGCCGGCGCGCTCGCCGCGCCGATGGAGATCATCGAGGAGCGCACCATCGGGCCGAGCCTGGGGGCGGAAAACATCGAGAAGGGCTTCGACTCCGTGCTGTGGGGCTTCATCGCCATCGCGGCATTCATGACGGCGTACTACGCCCTGTTCGGGCTGTTCTCGGCGCTCTCGCTCTCGTTCAACCTGATGCTGCTGGTCGCGCTGCTCTCGCTGCTGCAGGCCACCCTCACCTTGCCCGGCATGGCGGCGATCGCGCTCACCCTCGGCATGGCGATCGATGCCAACGTGCTGATCAACGAGCGGATCCGCGAGGAGCTGCGCCACGGGCTCTCGCCGCAGCAGGCGATCAACCTCGGCTACGAGCGGGCCTGGGCCACCATTCTCGACGCCAACGTGACCACCCTGATCGCCGGCGTCGCCCTGCTCGCCTTCGGCTCGGGCCCGGTGAAGGGCTTCGCCGTGGTTCACTGCCTGGGCATCCTCACGTCGATGTTCTCCGCGGTGTTCTTCTCCCGCGGCCTGGTCAACCTCTGGTATGGCGGACGCAAGCGGCTCGCGCGCCTGTCGATCGGGACGGTCTGGCAGCCGGCCGGATCCACGGGAGGCTGAATGAGACGCCCACCTTCACTCCGATCGCTGCCCCTCCGGGCGGCCGAGCGCCACTGACATGGAATTCTTCCGGATCAAGGGGGACATCCCCTTCATGCGCAACGCGCCGGTCCTCAATGGGATTTCGATCGCCTTGTTCGTGCTCGCGGTCGGCTTCCTGGCGTTTCGGGGCTTGCACCTCTCGGTGGAGTTCACCGGCGGCACGGTGATGGAAGTCACCTATGCGGAGACGGCGGACCTGGAGAAGGCTCGGGCCACCGTTGCCGGGCTCGGCTTCGAGGACGCGCAGGTGCAGAACTTCGGCACGTCGCGGGACGTGCTGATCCGGCTGCCGCTGCGCGAGGGCGTGACCTCCGAGCAGCAGGCGGCACAGGTGACGGAAGCGCTCAAGGCAGTGGATCCGTCGGTGGAGCTGCGGCGCAGCGAGTTCGTCGGACCCCAGGTGGGCAAGGAGCTCGCCACCGACGGAGCGCTCGCCCTGCTGTTGGTGATCGTCGGCATCATCATCTATCTCGCCATCCGCTTCGAGTGGAAGTACGCGGTCTCGGCCATCATCGCCAACCTGCACGACGTGGTCATCATCCTGGGCTTCTTCGCGGCCTTCCAGTGGGAGTTCTCGCTGTCGGTGCTGGCCGCGGTCCTGGCGGTGCTCGGCTATTCGGTCAACGAGTCGGTGATCATCTTCGACCGGGTGCGCGAGAAGTTCCGCGAGCGCCGCGCGCGCAACATGACGACCCCGCAGGTGCTGGACCATGCCATCACCAGCACCATGTCGCGGACCGTCATCACCCACGGCTCGACGCAGATCGTGGTGCTGTCCATGCTGCTCTTCGGCGGCCCGTCGCTGCACTACTTCGCGGTGGCGCTCACGATCGGCATCTGCTTCGGGATCTATTCGTCGATCTTCGTGGCAGCGGCGCTCGCCATGTGGCTCGGGGTGAAGCGCGAGGACCTGCTCAAGCCCGCCAAGCGCAAGGACGATGCCGGCGTCGAGCTCCCCTGAGAGCGTTGCGGGCGGTGGCCCCTCCTTGCCAGGGGGCGACGCCGGCCGGGCGGTGCCGGTACGGGTCTGGGACCGGCCGCTTCGCCTCTTCCACTGGCTGCTGGTGCTCTGTCTCCTCGGCTCGTTCGTGAGCGTCAAGGCGGGCGGCTACTGGATGGACTGGCACTTCCGCTTCGGCTATGCCGCCCTCGGCCTGCTGATCTTCCGGATCCTGTGGGGGGTCGTGGGGCCGCGCTATGCGCGCTTCGCGAGCTTCGTGCACGCACCCTCCCGCCTGGTGGCCTATCTGCGTGGCGGACCCGAGGCGCCCCAGGTGCTGGGTCACTCGCCGCTCGGCGCTCTCTCGGTCTTCGCGATGCTGCTCGCCATCGCGGTCCAGGCCACCACCGGCCTCTTCACCTCGGACCAGATCGCGACCGAAGGCCCGCTCGCCCGGATGGTCTCCGGCGCGACGATCGACAACGCGAGCCGGGTGCATCACTTCAACCAGAACGTGATCCTGGTCCTGGTGGGGCTGCACCTGCTGGCGCTGCTCTTCTATCGGCTGGTTCGCCGCCGCTCGCTGGTCAAGCCGATGCTGGTGGGCGACAAGCTGGTCGCGCCGCACGCGGCGGTGCCGGACCCCGCTGCGCTTGCCGCGCGTGACGACGCCGGCGTCCTGCTGCGGGCCGTGATTGCCGCCGCGATCGCCGCGGCGGCGGTGACGACGATCGTGCGCTGGCCCGCCTGAGGCGCGCGGAGGCCGGCGTACGCCCGCGATCAGCGGGCGCGGAAGTCGTCGTGGCAGTTCTTGCAGGCGGCGCCGGTTTCCCCGAAGGCCTGCCGCAGCTGGCCCTTGTCGCCGGTGCCGGCGGCGGTGGCGAGCTTGGGCAGCACGGTGAGCAACCGCTCCTTGGCGGCGTCGAACTTGTCGGGGTTGCTCCAGACTTCGGGGCGCGCCTTGGTGGGGGCGCCCTTGTCCGAACCCGGCACGAAGCCATGCCAGGGCAACGTGCCGACCAGCCCGATGATGTCCGCGCTCGCCTTCGCCTGCTCCGCGTCGAACGGAATCCGGTCGTTCACCATCGCGCCGATCAGGCTGGTGTGTTGGCCCATGATGAACAGCGCGCTCTGACGGTACTTGATCGCGTCCTCGGCCTTGGAGAACTGGTGCGCGCCGGAAAGCAACGGCAGCCCGGTCACGCCGGCTGCGAGGGCGATGGCAATGAGACTCTTCTTCATGACGGGATAGGTCGATCCTGTGGTTGAGGCGAGCTGGCCGGAAGCCCTCCGGCCGGATCGCAATCTAGCACGACGGAACGCGCCGACCGGGGTGGGATTCCCCGGATGGATCGGGCCAGGCGGTCCCGGGGGCCGGTGACGCCCAGGGCCGGCTGCGCCGCCTAGACCGCGCGGGCGAGCTCCGCCGCCTTGCCCAGATAGGTGGCGGGCGTGAGCGCGAGAAGGCGGTCACGCGCCGCCTGCGGAATCTCCAGCTGGGCGATGAACGCGGCCATGCGCGCGCGACCCACCGCCTGGCCGCGGGTGAGGTCCTTCAGCTTCTCGTACGGCTGCTCGACGCCGTAGCGGCGCATCACCGTCTGGATCGGCTCGGCCAGCACTTCCCAGTTGTCGTCCAGGTCCCTCGCGAGCCGTTCCGGGTCGGCCTCCAGCTTGCCCAGCCCGCGCAGGCAGGAATCGTAGGCGAGCAGCGAATAGCCGAGCGCGACGCCGACGTTGCGCAGCACCGTCGAGTCCGTCAGGTCCCGCTGCCAGCGGCTGATCGGCAGCTTCTGCGCCAGATGGCCGAGCAGTGCGTTCGCCAGGCCGAGGTTCCCCTCCGAGTTCTCGAAGTCGATCGGGTTGACCTTGTGCGGCATGGTGGAGGAGCCGACCTCGCCCTCCTTCAGCGTCTGCCGGAAGTAGCCGAGCGAGATGTAGCCCCACAGGTCGCGGTCGAGGTCGATCAGCACCGTGTTGACCGCGACCAGCGCGTGGAACAGGTCGGCCATGTAGTCGTGCGGCTCGATCTGCGTGGTCATGGGGTTGAACTGCAGGCCGAGCTCGTCCTGGACGACCCCGCGGGCGAAGGTCTCCCAGTCGACCTCGGGGCACGCGGCGAGATGGGCGTTGTAGTTGCCGACCGCGCCGTTCATCTTGCCGAGGATGACCACCGCGGCGGCGCGACGGCGCGCGCCGCGCAGCCGCACCACCACGTTGGCGAGCTCCTTGCCGAGCGTAGTCGGCGAGGCCGGCTGCCCGTGGGTGCGCGAGAGCATCGGCAGCGCGGCGTACCGATGCGCGAGCTGACGCAACGCCTCGACGATGCGGTCGATCGCGGGCAGCACCACCTCGTCGCGCGCGGCGCGCAGCATCAGCCCGTGGGCGGTGTTGTTGATGTCCTCGGAGGTGCACGCGAAGTGGATGAACTCCGCGGCCGCCGCGATCTCCGGCTGGTCGGCGAAGCGCTCCTTGAGGAAGTACTCCACCGCCTTGACGTCGTGGTTGGTTCGCCGCTCCAGCGCCTTGATCGCGCGAGCCTCGTCGTCGCCGAAGTCCGCCACCACCGCCTGCAGCGCGGCGCGTGCCTCGTCCGAGAACGGCGCCAGCTCCGGCAGCCCGGCATCGGATAGCGCGATCAGCCACTCGATCTCGACCCGCACCCGGTGGCGCATGAACGCGGCCTCCGACCAGAGCGCGCGCAGCGGCGCCATCCTGGCGGCATAGCGCCCGTCGAGCGGCGAGAGCGCGTTGAGCGACGCGTCCAGCGCGGCGTGCGAATCCGTCGGCAGGTCGGCGGGAGCGGGTGGCGAGGTCATCGCGCAATGCTAGCACCGGGGCCTGCCCTGCACCCCGGGCGCCGGGTTGTCTCGCTACGCCGGCGCGAACGATTCGGCCTGGGCCATCGGCCAGTAGTAGCGATAGACGGCGGAATCGGCCCTGCCTTCCAGCAGGTCCCCCGGCTGCAACGAGGGAAAGATGTGCGAGAAGAGCTGGATCCGCTCACCGGTCACCCGTCGCACGACGTGATGGGGCCGGAACTCGCCGGGATGCGCCAGGCCGGCGGCGGCGACCAGCTCCGCGAGCGCGGCCAGCGTGTTGTGGTGGTAGCTTGCCACCCGCTCGGCCTTGTCCGGCACCACCAGCGCGCGGCCGCGCACCCGGTCCTGGGTGGCAACGCCGGTCGGGCAGCGATCGGTATGGCAGGACAGCGACTGGATGCAGCCCAGGGCGAACATGAAGCCGCGCGCGGAGTTGCACCAGTCTGCCCCGATCGCCATGGTGCGGGCGATATCGAAGGCGGTGATGATCTTGCCGGCCGCGCCGATCCGCACGCGGCCGCGCAGGTCCAGGCCGACCAGCGTGTCGTGCACCAGGCGCAGGCCCTCGTGCATCGGCGCCCCCACCCGATCCATGAACTCCAGCGGCGCCGCGCCGGTGCCGCCCTCCTTGCCGTCGACGACGATGAAGTCCGGCGTGATGCCGGTTGCGAGCATCGCCTTGGCGATGGCGAACCATTCCCAGGGATGGCCGATCGCGAGCTTGAAGCCGGTGGGCTTGCCACCGGAGAGTTCGCGCAGCCGCGCGATGAATTCGAGCAGGCCGATGGGCGTGGAGAACGCGGAGTGCGAGGCGGGCGAGACGCAGTCGATGCCGACCGGCACGCCGCGGGCGCGCGAGATCTCGTCGGACACCTTCGGGCCGGGCAGCACCCCGCCGTGGCCGGGCTTGGCGCCCTGCGACAGCTTGAGCTCGATCATTTTCACCTGCGGGTCGCGCGCGTTCTCGACGAAGCGCGACTCGCTGAAGGAGCCGTCGTCGTTGCGGCAGCCGAAGTAGCCCGAGCCGATCTCCCAGATCAGGTCACCGCCGTGGCGACGGTGATAGCTGGAGATGGAGCCCTCTCCCGTGTCGTGGGCGAAGCGCCCCGCCTTCGCGCCGCGGTTGAGCGCCTCGATGGCGTTGGCCGACAGCGCGCCGAAGCTCATCGCCGAGATGTTGAGCACCGACAGGCTGAAGGCGGCCGAGCAGGCGGGGCCGCCAACCATGATCCGGAAGTCGTGGCTCGCCACCTGCGTCGGCGTGAGCGAGTGGTTGATCCATTCGAACCCGGGCTGGTAGACGTCCCGCTGCGTGCCGAAGGGCCGCTTGTCCAACGCCCGCTTTGCCCGCTGATAGACGATGGCGCGCTGCTGGCGGCTGAACGGCACGCCGTCGAGATCGGATTCGAAGAGGTACTGGCGCAGCTCCGGCCGGACCGATTCGAACATGTAGCGGAAGTGGCCGAGCAGCGGATAGTTGCGCAGCACGGCCCTGCGCGGCTGCAGCAGGTCATGGATGCCGATGGCCGCGAGCGCCGCGGTGATCACGGCCCAGCCGCCCCAGGCCACGCCCGCGAGCCAGGCGACGCCGAGCACGGCCGTCGCCAGGATGACGATCGCGAAAGGCAGATAGCGGATCACCCTGGAGCGCTCACCGGTTCATGGGAGGGAGGCGATCATCCGGACCAGCCGCTCGGTGGTGCCCACGAGGCTCTGCATGCCCTGCGCGCTGCAGCCGGTGCCTTCGCGCGGCAGCGAGGTGACCAGCAGGTTCCACTGCGCGTTGTACTGGACCCAGTGCACCGGCGGCAGCCGGTTCTCCTGTGCCAGGAGCCAGCGGCCGAAGTCGGCCCTCGTTTCCTCGAGCCGCGGCCACTGCACCAGGTCCGACCGCCAGCAGCCGAAGAGGCCTTCGCGGGCAAGCTGCTGCAGGTTCTGCCGTTGCCAGGCGCGCTCGAGCTGCTGCTGCAGCCATCCCGCCTGCGGCTCGGGCGGCGCGTCCGGCGGCAGCATCGGGGCCAGCCCGCGCAGTTGCTCGGCGATGTCCTCCCCGATGTCGCTCATCAGCGCGCCGATCTCCGGCGATGGCCGTGTGTAGGTCGCGTCGCGCACCGAGCGCCAGCGCTGCTTCAGGCGGCGCGCCTCGGCATCGGGAAGGTGCCGCCCCGCCCTGCGCACGATCTGCGCGAGCTGGGCATCGAGCGAGGTCCGGGCGTGCGCCAGGTGCTCGCGCGCCTGGTCCGGCTCCACGTCCAAACCGAGCTGCGCATAGGCCCGCAGCGCAAGCGCGAGCTGGCCCAACCCCTCGGCCACCTGGACAGCCTGCCGCAACTGCGTCTCCAGGCTCACGCCGGGCTGGGCCCGGGCGGCCGGGGCGACCGCGAACGCGACCGATACCGCCAGCGCGAGCAGGCGCGCGGCGATGAACGGCCCGAACCGGGGGGTCGCACGGTCGATGGCGGATCCTCCTACGGAAGTGCGGACGCGAGGTGCCCCGCGCCATCTTACGTCGTGGCGCCATCCACCACGGCAGGTTCGGCGACGAAGGGCAGCGTGCGGGTGACGACCCCGCCCCCCAGGCAGACCTCGCCGTCGTAGACGACCGCCGATTGACCCGGCGTGACCGCCCATTGCGGCTCGGCGAAGTCCACCCTCGCGCCGCCAGGGCGGCAGGAGACGGTGGCCGGCGCGTCCGCCTGGCGATAGCGGACCTTGACGCCGTAGCGGTACCCCGCCCGCGGCGGCGCGCCTATCCAGTGGACGTCGTCGCTTTCCAGGGATCGGGACAGCAGCAGCGGGTGGTCGTGGCCCTGGACCACCACCAGCGCGTTCGCCACGAGGTCCTTCGCCGCCACGTACCACGGCTCGCCGCTGCTCGCCCGCTGGCCGCCGATGCCGATGCCCTTGCGCTGCCCGAGGGTGTAGAACGACAGCCCGATGTGGCGACCGATCTCCGTGCCACGGTCGTCCAGGATCGGGCCGGGACGGGTAGGCAGGTAGCGGCCGAGGAACTCCCGAAAGGGCCGCTCACCGATGAAGCAGATGCCCGTGGAGTCCTTCTTGGCGGCATTGGGCAGCCCGATCTCTGCCGCGATGCGCCGCACCTCGGATTTCAGCATCCCTCCGAGCGGAAACCGCGCGCGGGCGAGCTGCGCCTGGTCCAGCCGGTGCAGGAAGTAGCTCTGGTCCTTGGCGGGATCCACCCCGCGCAGCAGCTGCCAGCGGCCATCCTCGCCCTGCCTCGTCCGGGCGTAGTGCCCGGTGGCGATGCCCGCCGCGCCCAGGCGCATCGCATGGTCCAGGAAGGCCTTGAACTTGATCTCCGCGTTGCAGAGCACGTCCGGATTGGGCGTGCGCCCGGCCGAATACTCCCGGAGGAACTCCGCGAAGACGCGATCCCTGTACTCGGCGGCGAAGTTGACCGCTTCCAGGTCGATGCCGATCACGTCCGCCACGCTGGCCGCGTCGAGCCAGTCCTGGCGCGACGAGCAGTACTCGCTGTCGTCGTCGTCCTCCCAGTTCTTCATGAAGAGGCCGACCACGTCGTGGCCCTGCTCCTTGAGCAGCCAGGCCGCGACGGCCGAATCCACGCCGCCCGAGAGCCCCACCACGATCCGGTCGCGGCGCGGGCCCGCTGGCGGCGCGCAATGAAGTGGCTGGTCCATGCCCTCATTTTATCGGCCCGGGCCCGGGACGCCGAACAAGCCACCAGCCACGGCGCCGTCCGGCGGGGGCGCTGCATCCCCGCCACTGCCCGGAGCGCGCTCGTACCCCCATCGCTGGGGCGCTTGTTAGACTGTGGCCTTCGAAAAATCTGGCGGGACGCCCCGGCAGAGACCACGAGGATGAGTCCAACATGAAGATCGGGGTTCCGAGGGAGCGCCGGGCCGGCGAGACCCGCGTCGCGGCCACGCCGGAAACCGTCAAGAAGCTCGTCGCCGCCGGGCACGAAGTGCTGGTCGAGAGCGAAGCGGGCACCGCCGCGAGCCAGCCCGACGCGGCCTATGTCGAGGCCGGCGCCCGGGTCGTCTCGGCGCGAGACGCCTTCACCACCGAGATGGTGATCAAGGTCCGGGCCCCGCTCGCGGAGGAGCTGGCCACGCTGAAGCCCGGCGCCGTGCTGGTGGGCATGCTCAACCCCCATGATGCCGAAGGCCTGCAGAAGATCGCCGTCACCGGGGCCACCGCCTTCGCGCTGGAGGCCGCTCCCCGCACGACGCGGGCGCAGAGCATGGACGTGCTGTCCTCGCAGGCGAACATCGGCGGGTACAAGGCGGTGCTGCTGGCCGCCAACCTGTACCAGCGCTTCTTCCCCATGATGATGACCGCCGCCGGCACCGTGAAGGCCGCCCGGGTGGTGGTCCTCGGCGCCGGCGTCGCCGGGCTGCAGGCGATCGCCACCGCCAAGCGCCTCGGCGCGGTGATCGAGGCCTCGGACGTGCGCCCGGCGGTGCGCGAGCAGATCGAGTCGCTCGGAGCCAAGTTCATCGACGTGCCGTACGAGACCGAGGAGGAGCGCGAGATCGCCGAGGGCGTCGGCGGCTACGCGCGCCCGATGCCGGAATCCTGGATGAAGCGGCAGGCCGAGGCGGTGGCCCAGCGGGTGCGCCAGGCCGACGTGGTCATCACGACCGCCCTCATTCCGGGGCGGCGGGCGCCCGTGCTGGTGACCGAGGAGATGGTCAAGTCGATGAAGCCGGGCTCGGTCATCATCGACATGGCGGTGGAACAGGGCGGCAACTGCCCGCTCTCGGAGGTCGACGCCGTGGTGACACGCCACGGCGTGACCATCGCCGGGGTCACCAACCTGCCGGCGCTGGTCGGCGCCGACGCCTCCGCCCTCTACGCGCGCAACGTGCTGGACTTCCTCAAGCTGCTCTTCGACCAGGAAGGCCACTTCCAGGTCGATACCGACGACGACATCGTCAAGGCCTGCCTCGTCTGCGCGGACGGCAAGGTCCTGCGCGGCTGAGCCCCGTGAACCCATCCAACGCCCCTGCGGCGCATCGAGGCATGCCATGGAAAGCGTGAATCCCACCGTCATCAACCTGATCATCTTCGTCCTGGCGATCTACGTCGGCTACCACGTCGTGTGGAACGTGACGCCGGCGCTGCACACGCCGCTCATGTCCGTGACCAACGCGATCTCGGCGATCATCATCGTCGGCGCCATGCTGGCCGCGGCGCTCACCGAGACCGCGCTCGGCAAGCTGATGGGCGTGCTGGCCGTGGCGCTCGCCTCGGTGAACGTGTTCGGCGGGTTCCTGGTCACCCGGCGCATGCTGGAGATGTTCCGCAAGAAGGAGCCGCGCAAGCTGCTCGATCCGGCGAACGGGAAGTAGCGGCTCGTGACCCTCAAGGCGTTCCTCTTCCTGTTCGTCGTCACCATCGTCGCGGTCGTGGCGTCGGCCACCATCGCCGAGAAGTTCGTCGATCCCGGCTTCGAGCGGGGCATCGTGATCGCGGTGCTCTCGTCGCTCGTCGTGTTCCCCGCGGCCCGCTGGGCCGAGTACCGCGGCTGGATCAAGGGCGACTGGAGCCCCGGCGGCCAGCTGCGCAAGGCGCAGGACGAGCGTCGCGCCCGCGAGGCTCGTGAAGTGGCCGAGGCGGCCGGCGCCGCCGTGCCCGGAGCCGACGCCGAAGGGTCGTCCCACCCGCACTCACCGCCCGCAGACGACAGGCCAGGCGACGCGCCTGCGGCCGGCAACCAACCATCCCCCGGAGATCCTCGGTGAGCTTCAATCTCGTCGTCCTGCTGTACCTGGTTGCCTCGGTCTGCTTCATCCAGGCGCTCAAGGGGCTGTCCCACCCCACCACCTCCCGGTTGGGGAACACCTTCGGCATGGTGGGAATGGCGATCGCCGTTTTCACCACCGTGGCGCTCATCGTGAAGCTGCTGGGCGATGCCGGCACGGGCAGCCTCATCTGGGTCGTGATCGGCGTGGCCGCGGGCGGCACCGCCGGCACGCTGATGGCGCGCCGGGTCGAGATGACCAAGATGCCCGAGTTGGTCGCCTTCATGCACTCGATGATCGGCCTGGCGGCGGTCTTCATCGCGATCGCCGCGGTCGCCGAGCCATGGGCCTTCGGCATCGCGGAGCGCGGCGGCCCGATTCCGGCCGGCAACCGGCTCGAGCTCTTCATCGGCACCTTCGTCGGGGCGATCACCTTCTCCGGCTCCGTGATCGCGTTCGGCAAGCTTTCGGGCCAGTACAAGTTCCGCCTGTTCCAGGGCGCGCCGGTGGTGTTCCCGGGCCAGCATCTGCTCAACCTCGTGCTGGCGCTCGTCATGCTCGGCTGCGGCCTCTGGTTTTTCGCGACCCAGGCGTGGCTGCCCTTCTGGCTGATGACCATTCTCGCGTTCGTCCTCGGCGTGCTGATCATCATCCCGATCGGCGGGGCGGACATGCCGGTGGTGGTGTCCATGCTGAACAGCTACTCCGGCTGGGCGGCGGCGGGGATCGGGTTCTCCCTCAACAACCCGATGCTCATCATCGCCGGCTCCCTGGTGGGATCCTCCGGTGCCATCCTCTCGTACATCATGTGCAAGGCGATGAACCGGTCGTTCTTCAACGTCATCCTCGGCGGCTTCGGGGGCGAGGCGAGCGCGGGCGGGGCCGGCGACCGGGAGCAGCGGCCGGTCAAGTCGGGTTCCGCCGACGACGCGGCCTTCCTGCTGGCCAATGCGGACAGCGTGGTGGTGGTGCCCGGCTACGGCCTCGCCGTGGCGCGCGCCCAGCATCCGCTCAAGGAGCTCACCGACAAGCTCATCGCGCGTGGCATCCAGGTGCGTTACGCGATCCATCCGGTGGCGGGCCGCATGCCCGGCCACATGAACGTGCTCCTCGCCGAGGCCGAGGTGCCCTACGACCAGGTCTTCGAGATGGACGAGATCAACTCGGACTTCGGCGAGACCGACGTGGTGCTGGTGCTCGGGGCCAACGACGTGGTGAACCCCGCGGCCAAGGATCCGAAGTCGCCGATCGCCGGCATGCCGATCCTGGAGGTCCACAAGGCCCATCGCGTCATCGTCAACAAGCGGTCCATGGCCTCCGGCTACGCCGGGCTCGACAACGAGCTCTTCTACATGGACAAGACCATGATGGTGTTCGGCGACGCGAAGAAGGTGGTGGAGGAGATGGCCAAGGCCGTCGAATGAGCGCGGACCGGGGATCGGCACCGCGGTAGGATGGAGCCCGGCAGGATGGATGCCGAACGCATCGGGAACGGAAATTGCGCACCGGTCCGTTGATATCCGGGGACCGGCCGCCATATACCCGCCATTCAGGCCCAGCCCAGGGAGCACGTCCAGTGAACCGCACCTTCGAGAATGCCGATCCGGCCCGCGACGGCGCCCTTGCCCGCGTGGCGATGCTGGATTACGGATTGCACATAGCCGGATTGCTGCTGTCGCTCGGGATCCTGTCGGTCGTCGCCGTAATCATCAATTACGTCAAGCGACCCTCGGCCCGCGGCACGATCTACGAAAGCCACTTCACCTGGCAGATCCGGACGTTCTGGTGGACGCTGTTCTGGCTGGTCGTGACGGCGGTGCCGGTGGTGCTGTCGCTGGGCATCTTCTCCTTCCTCTTCGTCATCCCGGCGATCTGGTACCTGTATCGGATGATCAAGGGGCTGCTCTACCTGAACGACCGCAGGCCGATGCCGGTCTGAAGGCCGATCGGGCGGCCGCGGGTTCCCGGACGCTTTCCCCTGGGAGTTCATCATGGACCGGTCACGATCGAACCTGAAGCCCGGCACCGGCTCCGGGCGCCGCAACCTTCTTCTCGCAGCGGGGGCGGGTATTGCCCTGCCTGCGCTCGGCATCGCCGGCTGCGCGACATCGCCGCCACCGGCCGCCTCGTCGGTCCGCTTCGAGCCACCGCGGGTGAACCTCGGTGATCGCTGGGTGTACCAGGAGATCAACCGCTACAACGGGTTGCCGCTCTCGCGCACCAGCGTCACCGTGACCGCGAAGGAGCCGCTGCTGGTCTGCACCGTGGAACGCCAGCTCACCGACACCCAGGCCGGGGCCATCGCCCGCCCGGACCAGCCGATCGAGGAGCGCTACGCCGGCCCCTGGGAGGTGATCCGCGAGCCGACCTACGACATGCCGCTCGATTTCGCCGAGCCGGTGCCCTTGCTGCCCGAGGAATTGCGGCCGGGCGCTGCGCTCTCGGAACGCACCAGCTACACCGTGCCGGGTTATTCGAGCCGCTACCGCTGGGACCAGCGCCTGAACGCGGTGGGCGTCGAACGGGTCACGACCGCGGCGGGCACCTTCGAGTGCCTGCACGTGCGGCGCCGGATCCGGTTCGACTATCCCGACGTCTTCCGCTTCAGCTCTTCGCGCATAGACGACCTCTGGTACGCATCCGAGGTCAATCGCTGGGTGCTGCGCGAATGGACCGGGGACTACCTGCACGAGAACTCGCTCGACCGGATTGGAGCGCGGCGCCGGGAGGACTGGGTGAGGTGGGAGCTGGTAGCCTACGAGCCCCAGGTTCCGGCACGGGGCTGACTGCAACCGGAGCATCGGAATGGCAAGCAGGAATACGGTCTGTCTCTGGTATGACGACGGGGCGCTGGAAGCGGCGCAGTTCTATGCCCGGACCTTTCCCGACAGCTCGGTCGGCACGGTCCTCCACGCACCGGGTGACTTCCCGTCGGGCCGGAAAGGCGACGTCCTGACCGTGGAGTTCACGGTGATGGGGATCCCCTGCCTGGGGCTCAACGGCGGCCCGGCGTTCAAGCACACCGAAGCCTTCTCGTTCCAGGTGGCTACCGACGACCAGGCGCAGACCGATCGCCTGTGGAACGCGATCGTCGAGAACGGCGGCGAAGAGAGCGCCTGCGGCTGGTGCAAGGACAAGTGGGGTCTCTCGTGGCAGATCACCCCGCGCGCCCTGACCGAGGCGATCGCCGACCCCGATCCCGCCGCCGCCAAGCGCGCTTTCGACGCCATGATGGGCATGCGCAAGATCGATATCGCCGCGATCGAGGCCGCGCGCCGCGGCTGAAGGTCGAGAGCGGTGCGCCCGCACCATCTCGCTCTAAGGGATTTCGCGCCCCGTACGCCGACGTCCAACGGGCGGAGCGTCGCCAGACCGTCCGCTCCGCTGGGCTCGATCAGGCATCTTCACCTTCACGGGCTGATGTCTCGCCCTGTTGCAGCGTCACTGTGCTTGCCGCGGCCGGACGGCTTGTTACCTTCCCTGGCATTCCGTTCATAGCACGCACCGCTTTGATGTGGGGAGGTTTGGTACGCCAGTACGGCTGTTGATCGTAGATGGCCTTGAGATGGTTGATGAACATCCGAACCTTCGCTGGGACGAACTGATTGCGCGGATAAACCGCCAGGATGTCGTAGTCCGCGAGTTCGAATGAGTCGAGCACGGTCACCAGCTCGCCACTGTCCAACTGGTCCTGCACCTCCCACCGGGATCGCCACTGCAAGCCTCGCCCTCGCAAGGTCCAGTAATGCAGCACGTCTCCGTCGTTGCAGTCAAGATCACCCTTTACGGAAACGCTTACGACGCTCCCCTTGACGTTGAACTGCCAATGCCGGCGCAAACCACCATGGCGATTGAACGTCAGGCAATTGTGAAACGCCAAGTCCTCGATGCACGCTGGCGTACCGCGCCGCGCGAGGTAGTCCGGTGAACCGCAGACTACTCGGCGATTCCGCGCGAGCCGGATAGCGACGCAGTTGGGATCGACGACACCACCCATCCGAATACAGACGTCGTATCGGTCACGCGCCATGTCGACGACCTGATCGGACAGATTGAAAGACACCTCGACCTGAGGATGTCTCTCGAGAAACGAAAGCGCATGCGCGGCCACGTGCATGCGACCGAAAGAGGCCGGCGCCGATACCAGCAAGTGGCCGCTGACTACGTGACGGCTCTCCGCGATAGCCTCCTCGGCCTGATCCAACTCGGCGATAAGGCGACGGCACCGTTCACTGTAGAGAACCCCCTCCTCGGTCAGCGACAAATGGCGAGTGGACCGATGCAGCAGCTTGACACCAAGCCGTCTCTCCAGGGCGTCTATCCGGCGGCCAATCATAGCCGGCGTGACCTCCTTCTCGAGTGCGGCCTTGGTGAAGCTGCCACGATCCACCGCCGCCAGGAATGCTTCGATCTGGGTCAGTCGGGACATTGATCATTCCATACCTCGGGTATCAGATGAATCTACTCCGACTGTGCTTATCGTCGCAAGCGAATCTGGTTAGGATCGCAGTGCACCGCGGACCACGGTGCATGCGAGCGGTACCCCAGGAGACCACGGCAGGTGCAGGAAGACGCGATGCGCCGCCGGCGAACAGCACAAGAGGTGACCATGAAGAGAGTATTCGAGCATGCGATGATCTTCGACGGCAGCGGATCACTTCCGTTTCCCGGGGAGGTTCGCGTCGAAGGCCAACGTATAACAGCGGTGGCCAAGGGGAAGGGGAAGATCCCGCGCAATGGGGCCGAGGTAGTCGATTGCGAGGGTGCCACCCTGATGCCGGGCCTTTGCGAGCCACATGCTCACATCACCTACCCCGACATGCTGAAGCTGCGCGAGCTCGGCGACACGCCCCCCGAAGAGCACGTGTTCATCACGATGCACAACGCTCACAAGATGATGGACGCCGGCTTCACCAGCCTCTACTCGGCGGCATCCTCCAAGCCCCGGACCGAAGTGGTGGTCCGCAACGAGATCGAGAGCGGCCGAATCAAGGGCCCTCGGTTCCGGGCAGCCTCTCCGGAGATTGTATCTACCGGGGGGCTGGGTGACGAACGTCAGATGCACATGTATCACCAGGGCATCGAGCTCATCGCAGACGGCGTCGACGAGGTGACGCGCACGGTGCGGATGTGCATTCGGGAGGGCGTCGACACGATCAAGGTCAACATCTCGGGAGACAACTTCGTCCGCGTCGGGCAGGATGGCGCCTGCACCTATACGGCGGCCGAAGTGAAGGCCGCCGCCGACGAAGCGCACGAACGGGGGGTATGGCTCTCATGTCATTCCCGTGCGGACGCGGCAGTACGGCTCGCACTGGACAACCGCTTCCGCGTCCTCTACCACTGCGAGCACGCGTCGGACGCCACCATCGAGCGAATCGCCTCAGCCAGGGATACGGTTTTTCTAGCCCCGGCAATCGGCGCGAACTATCGATTGGCGCATCACGCACAGGAGTGGGGGATCACAAAGGAGGTGGCCGAGAGCATGCGTCTGTTCCAGACCATCGAGCTGACTGCGATGGCTTACCAGAAGATGCGCAAGGCCGGTATTCCCGTGCTGCCGGGCGGCGACTATGGATTCATCTGGAATCCCATTGGGACCAATGCCCGAGACTTTGCCTACTTCGTCGAGCTGTTCGGCTACACCCCTGCGGAGACTCTGAGCGCCGCTACGATGCTGGGCGGCAAGATCATGAACATGCCGGACCTTGGCCTTGTGAAGGAAGGGTTCCTGGCGGATCTGCTGCTGGTCGACGGAGACCCCGTGAAGGACGTGCGCATCCTCGAGGACAAGGAGAACCTCCTGATGATCATGAAGGACGGCGAGGACTGGAAGTCGCCGCGGCCTCGTCGGAAGCACGCCTCCGAGGTACGCGAGGCGGAACTCGGGATGGCGAAGTGACAGGGCCGGGGCGTGACAAGGTGACTCCAGTGTCGGAGCGACACGGTAGCGGCCCTGTCATCCTCATGATTCACGGATTGGGTGGCACCGCCAATACCTGGTATGCACAGAGACGGACACTGGAGCGTGACTTCACGGTAGTTTGTCCGGATCTTGCAGGCTCGGGGCGGTCGCCCGCGCCGGGACCGCTGTCCATCGACGGGTTCGTCGCCGACATGCTTGCCTTGCTGGAAACGATGCCCGCCGGCCCGGTACACCTGGTCGGACATTCGATGGGGACCATCATCTGCCAGCATCTCGCGGCGCAGTACCCGGACAGAATCACTAGTCTCGCCTTGTTGGGTCCGCTAGCCGAGCCCCCGGATGCATCGCGTAATGCCTTGCGCGCCAGAGCCGAGCTCGCCAGGACCGAAGGTATGGTGCCGATTGCGGAGGCGCTGCTGTCTGCCTCCTTGTCGGCCGAGACTCGCGCCGCGCGCCCCGTGGTCTGTGCCATGGTGCGCGAGATCCTGATGCGCCAGCCGGCCGAAGGTTATGCAAGGACATGCGAAGCCCTGGCTGAGGCGAAATCGGCAGATCTGGCCGCCATTCGCTGCCCGACGCTGCTGATCACGGGAGACGAGGATGGCGTAGGCCCGCCCGGTCAATGTCGGGAAATGGCACGAAAGATGGCGAACGCACGCCTGGTCGTCCTGACGGCAACCGGGCACTGGACACCCATTGAGCGGCCTGCAGAGGTCAGTCAAGCACTGCTCCAGCATTACTTCGCGCTCTAACTAACTAGATCCGGGGGAGACCAGAATGCGCGTGCGCTGGCACGGCGCGGTGGCGGCTGTCGCCGTAATTGCGATTGGAATGCTCGCCGCCGCAGGCTGGCGATCAGGCGACCGACTGTTCCTGTCGGCCGGCCTGAACGGACTCACCACTGCCGCGCTGTACTTCCTGGTGGCGAGCGGCTTCTCCTTGATCTTCGGCCTGCTCAAGAATGTCAATCTGGCGCATGGATCGCTGTACCTGCTTGGCGCCTATCTAGGCATCTCCGTGACCGACCTAACCGGCTCCTGGACGCTGGGCGTCCTCGTGGGCGCCCTCGGGGCTGCACTGGTCGGAGTCGCGCTGCAAGTGGGGATTTTCAGATTTCTGCAGGGGCAGGATCTGCGACAGGCACTCGTCACCATCGGTATCTCCGTTGTCCTCGCAGACGCGATGCTGTGGATCTGGGGATCGGACATCTATCAGTTCGAGCCACCCGAGTGGATGTACGGTTCGATAGTGTTACCGGTGGTTCGCGGTTACCCAGTCTATAAGCTCGTGCTGATCGGGATCGCGCTCGTAACGGGCTTGCTACTCTGGCTACTCTTGAACCGAACGGCCCTCGGTGTGATGATTCGCGCCGGCGTCGACGACCGCGTCATGCTTGGGTGCACGGGCGTGAACGTGCAAGTAGTCTTCGCGGCCACCTTCGCGATCGGCGCGGCTCTCGCCGGTGCCGGCGGAGTCATCGGCGGATCACTGATGTCGGTCGCTCCAGGCGAGGATACCCGTTACCTCCTGGCATCGCTGGTTGTAGTGATCGTGGGCGGCATGGGCAGCATCGTCGGTACCGCTATCGGTGCACTGCTTGTCGGCTTGTCTGAACAGTACGGCCTGGCCTATGCGCCGACATACGGCGTCATCTTCACATTCCTGATCATGACCGCCGTGCTCGCATTTCGCCCCAACGGCATCGTCGGAAGGTCCAGATGATGACTGCGGCACCGCACTTGAGATGGGGCGTGCCGGTTGCGGGCATCGTCATGCTCGGTTTGCCCTGGATCGCCAACGACTTCTTCACCTTCCAGATCCTCGGTCAAACACTGGTGCTTGGACTGATCGCGCTATCCCTGACACTGCTCGCGGGCTACGGCGGCATGGCGTCCCTGTCGCAGATGACTGTCGCGGGAATGGCCGGATACTTTCTCGGACTGCTCGGAACCAGCAACGGGCCAGTATCGCTTGGAATCACTCCACTGCTCGCCATCGCGATCGCCATCGTACTGGCGACGACGTTCGCTACCTTTATCGGATGGCTTTCGTCGCGGACCGAAGGCGTCTATACCATCATGATCACCTTGGCGATCGGCGTCGCCACCTTCTATCTGGTCCAGCAGAACCGCGGGCTTTTCAACGGATTCCAGGGCATCTCCGGCATCCTGCCACCGCGATGGGGCGGAATCGACTGGCGTGCAGCGACACCCTTTTACTACCTGGCGCTGCTGTGCGCCGGCACCGCATTAGTTTTCGTCAATCGCCTGGAGCGTTCATCATTCGGACTTGCGCTTCAGGCGGTCCGTGACAATCCCCGTCGCGCGTCGGCACTCGGCTACGACGTCGTTGGGCATCGGATCGCGAGCCACGCCATTGCGGGTGTCATGGCAGCTGTCGGAGGCGTACTGCTCGCCTGGTACAACAGCTTTGTATCTCCCGGCGTCATCGGCGTCAACTCGATGATCAACATCCTGATCATCGCCGTCATTGGTGGCATGAACCGGCCGATCGGTGCCTTCGTCGGCGCATTTGTGTTCGTGCTGCTTCAGAACTTCGCCATCGACCTCGTCGGGACGGATCGCTTCCGGATGCTGATCGGCGCTGTGTTCTTGGCCATCGTGCTCTTCTCGCCAGATGGCTTGCTGGGGCTGTGGGAGCGACTAACTGCGAAGTGGCGACAGATGCGCTCGACGCAGGTACCTCCAAGCCCGTCTGCCGTCCCGGCATCCGGACCACTTGGTTCGCGTTGACCGGCCCTCCTGACCTCACTGATGCAAGAACTTTGCGGAACCGTAGACCGACCCTTCCCTTCGTTCCAACTTCGATCCAGGAGTTCATCGATATGTCGAAAGCCGCTCGATCCGTATACGCCCGACCACTGGTCACAGCCGCCGTCTGCGCATTGCTCGCTGCCCCCGCGTCAGCGCAAGAGGAACTGAAGGTTGGGCTGCTCGCAACGCTCGAAGGTCCATTCACAGTCCTCGGCCAGGATGCGGTGCGTGGTGCCGAATTGGCTTTGAAGGAACGCAAGGGAGGCTTGGTGGGGGGCCGCAAGATTGTCTTCGTCCGAGGGTCTTCAAACGCGGAACCGGATTCGGCAGTCAACGCCACCCGCAAGCTTGTCGAGCAGGACAAGGTTCAGATCATGATCGGGCCCCTTTCTGGCTCGGAAGGTGTCGCGGTCAAGGACTATGCAAAAACGCAGCCCGGGATCACGTTCGTCAACGGCAGTTCTGGGGGCCAGGAAGCGACTCTAGTGAACCCCTCGCCAAACTTCTTCCGCTTCAACCTCGATGGCGCACAGGTGATGGCTCCTCTGGGGGCCTACGCCTACGAGAAGGGCTACCGGCGGACCATGGTCATCGCCGAGGACTACTCGTTCCCATACTCGCAAGTGCAGGGTTTCATGTCGGGGTATTGCAAGGCGGGGGGGCGCGTACCTCACAAGGCGTGGGTGCCTGTCGGGAACAAGGACTTCTCGTCGGTCATCGCCTCGATTCCGAAGGACGTCGATTCGCTCCTGGTGGTGCTCGCAGGAGCCGACGCGGTTAACTTCATGCGCCAGTACGAGCAGGCGGGCGGTGACAAGCCGTTCATCGCCGGATCCGTGATGGTTGATCAGACCGTGCTGAGCTACAAGGGGCGTCGGCGCGACTCGCTGATCGGCACGCTGTCTTCCGGCTGGACAGCCGACAGCCTGGACACTCCGGAATGGAAGCGTTTCGTCGCAGACTATCGCGCCTCGTTCAAGGATGCCTTTCCGGCGCCCTCATTCTTCGCGTTCTCCTACTACAGCAGTGTCAAGGCAGCTTTTGATGCCCTGGACGCGGTGAACGGCGATCTCTCCGATGGCCAGAAGAAGTATCGTCAGGCGCTGCAGAACCTGAAGCTTCAGACCCCGGTAGGCGAGATCACGCTGGACGAGAACCGCTCGGCGGTCGGGCCAGCCTTCATCACGGAGATCTCGAAGGATGGCGATGGAAACCTCGTATCGCGGTTCGTTCAGAAAGTGCCGAAGATCGATCAATACCTGAACCTGACGCGGGACGAGTTCATGAAGATGGGAATCGGCACCCGGGAGGTACCTGCGTGCCCTTGAAGCCGTCGAGCCCGGAGGCAGCGCTGACGGTTGAGGCGGCATCGCTGTCCTTCGGCGCGCTGAGAGTCATCGACGCTCTTTCGCTGACCGTAGGACAGGGAGAGCGTCACGCGATTCTCGGACCCAACGGTGCTGGCAAGACGAGTCTTTTCAACCTGCTGACGGGCGATCTCCGTCCGTCCGCAGGTCGGATTCTGTTCTTTGGCGAGGACGTGACATTTCTTCCGACGTTCGAGCGTGTGCGCCGGGGCATGCGTCGGACCTATCAGTCCTCGCTGCTCTTCAGCGGCTTGTCGGTGCGTGACAACCTCGCGGTTGCGGTCGGGGGAGTGTCGCGCAATCGATGCAGCATTAAACCCCTTGCCTCAGGCGGCAGCGTCGCGGCCGCCGTGGACCGACTACTTGAGCTGGCGGGCTTGACTGATATCGCCGGGACCCGGGTTGCCGAGCTCTCCCACGGTAAGCAACGCCAATTGGAGATTGGCATGGCCCTCGCAGGAGAGCCTCGCTTGATCCTGCTCGACGAGCCTGCCGCGGGCCTCTCGCCGGCCGAGCGTGAAGAGTTGGTCGTACTGCTTTCCGTGCTGCCGAGCGGGGCCACCTTCGTGCTGATCGAGCATGATCTGGAGATCGCATTGCGAGTGGCTGATCGGATGACCGTCATGCACAACGGTCGACTGATCCTCCAGGGAGATCCTGCGGAAGTCGTCGCCGACCCCCTGGTCCAGACACTCTACATGGGAGAGACGACGGTCGAGGCAGGAGAGTTCGATGGCATCCGATGACTCCGGGTTCGCGGCGCCGATTCTGTCGGTGCGCGCCGTCGACGTCCACTACGGGCGAGCACATGCCGTGCAGCAGGCCAGCCTGGAACTGGGTGCCGGTGTGCTGGCGGTCGTCGGGCGCAACGGGATGGGAAAGACCAGTCTCTGCAATGCAATCGCCGGAGTCATTCCGGCGAAAGGCTCGGTCCGCCTACTCGGACGAGAGGTGCTCGGGCAGCCCATGCATCGGATCGTCCAATACGGCGTGGCCTATGTCCCCCAGGGCAGGCGCCTTTGGCCTTCGCTCACTATCGAAGAGCACCTGCTGCTTGCGGCTCGATCGGGCGCCAAGCGAGCCGGGGACTGGGATCTCAAGCGAGTCTACGACACGTTTCCGCGCCTGGTCGAGCGTCGGAACCACGGTGGAGCCCAGTTGTCGGGAGGCGAGCAGCAGATGCTCGCGATCGCCCGGGCACTCCTGCTGCGTCCAGCCCTGTTGGTGATGGATGAGCCAACCGAGGGGCTTGCACCGATCATCATCCGGCAGATGGTCGAGCTGTTCCGAGTTCTTGCAGCCACGCGAACCCTGTCGATACTTCTGATCGAGCAGAACCTGCAGGTCGCGATCGATGTCGCTGATCGAGTTGCTGTCATGGTCAATGGTCGGCTCACCCGAACCCTCGAGGCCGCCGATCTGGCGCGTGATCGCTCCTTGCAGCGCAGACTTCTCGGGTTCGAAGGCGCGACTGACGATCGACCACCGACGATAGAACAACCTGACGATTCCCTACTGACTGGAGGACAAATGCAATGAAGCAACGGATCGGTTTCATCGGACTTGGCACCATGGGCAAGGTCATGACCCGACGTCTCATGGCGGCGGGACACCCGATGACCGTCTGGAACCGAACGGCCTCGGCCGCCGAGGAGCTCGTGCGCGAAGGCGCGACGCTGGCAGCGTCGGCGAAGGAGGTCGCGGCATCGTCGGATATCGTGTTCTCGATGGTCACCGATGGTGCGGCTTCCGAAGCCGTAATTTGCGGGCCGGATGGCATCCTCGATGGAGCGCACGCGGGCTTGATCGTGATCGACTCTGCCAGCATCGCGCCCGAGGCGTCGCAGGCGATTGCCCGGCAGGTCGAATCCAAGGGGATCGTGATGCTCGACGCACCGGTGTCCGGCGGGCCGAAGGTGGCCGCGGAAGGTCGCCTTGGCATCATGGTCGGTGGTCCCCAGCCAGCGTTCGAGGTATGCAAGCCGATCCTCGACCAACTGGGGACCATGGTGCTCTACACCGGGCAGAACGGCAACGGGACCACGCTGAAGCTGATCGCCAATCTCGTGATGGGCATTGCAATCCAGGCAACCGCCGAAGCGCTCGTGCTCGCGGCCAAGGTTGGCATGGACCCTCAGGTTGTCATCGACATCACGTCGTTACCCGGCACCGGCCCCCAGACCGGCGCAATGGCTACTCGCGGCCCTCGCATGCTGCAGCACAACTTCTTCCCGCCGCACTTCTCTGCTGCCAACATGGACAAGGATCTGACGGGTGCGATCAGACTGGCCGAGAGGGTGGGAGTGTCGCTGCCCACCGCAAGCGTCGCAAGGGAGATGGTTCGGGCGATCAAATCGCAGGGCAACGGCCACATCGATTCGAGCGCGGTGGTGACCGTGCTCGAGGCAATGGCCAACGTGTCCGTGAAGAGCGAAGAGGCAGCCAAGTCCTGACCGGTTCAGGCCAGGTGCGGCGGCACCGCGGCCGCGCTCGCAATTTTCTTGTAACGAAGACTAGGAGAAGGAATATGACGAAGAAGAGTCTGCAACCGACGCAATGGGTTCCGCGGGGACCGTACTCGCTTGGCGTCCAGCTTGGGAACATGGTGTTCCTGTCGGGCCAGATCTCGCAGGACAATGAGGGCAAGGCGATCGGAGCCGGGGACGTCCGGGAACAAACACGAGTCGTGATCGGCAAGATCCGGGACATCCTGGCCCTGTCCGGAATGGGTCTGGACGATGTCGTCTCGACGACGGTGTATCTGCAGTCACTCGAAGACTACAAGGCGATGAACGAGATCTACTCGGCCGAATTCGGCCAGCCCTTCCCCGCCCGGGCGACGGTGCGTGCGGATCTAGCCGGGGAGGGGCTTCTCGTCGAGATATCCGCAATCGCCGGGAAGAACTAGGCGGATCCCGAGATCGGGCTGCCATGCCAAGCGTGGCAGCCCATGCGATGCGACGCAGCCCGGTTACTTGAACCCGAAGGCCACGGCCATCTGCTCGAGCTGGTGCACGACGAGAGGACAGTCGGGGTCGCCTAGCGCATTGACGACGCTGAAGTGGTCGAGGTCCATGGGAACCGTCAGGACGGAAGGATGGCCGAGGCGCTGCCAATGGGCATGCATCTCGCGGGACTGCCGGTGAAACTCGTCAGATTCGTCAACGGCAACGATGAGCGATAGCGGGGCGGAGACCGGATACGCCAGGCGAAGTGGCGAGTTCCGCCGGGTCTGCGCCGCGTCCAATTGCAGCTTGCCGTTCAGATAGCTGAGCCGGATCGGCTCGAGATCGAAGATGCCGCCGATCGCGCAGACGCCCTTTACTAGGTCGGCAGGCAACGCGGCGTCGAAGGCGGGCCAGTCGGTAGCCAGCAGCATGAGTCCGAGGTGCCCGCCGGCGGAGTGCCCGCAGACGTAGATCCTTTCACGATCGCCACCAAACCTGGCCGCATTGTGCCAAAGCCATGAAAGCGCCCGACGGTTCTGCGCGACGATCGTATCCATGTCGGCTTTCGGAGCCAACGCGAAGTTGTTGACCACCGTGGTGATGCCATGCGGTCGCATTCCCTCGGCGACATAGCTGTAGTCGCTCTTGTCGAGCGAGTACCAGTACCCGCCATGGATGAAGACGTATATCGCTCCATTGCCCTGATCGGCAGGAAAGATATCAAGTCGCTCGTCTTGCGTTGAGCCGAAGGACAAATCGATCTGGGCGGGGAGTCGCTCGCGGGCTTTCCTGCTCCAGTCGGCCCAATTGGCGAAATGGACCTCGAAGTCTGGAAAGCGCACGCGATTGTTGTACTGAGCGTCGAGCGCGGCTTGATCGTAGTCGCGGTAGGTAGGAACGGTCATCCGGGCATCTCCCAGAGCAAACGCTCCCTTAATCTTGGGCGGCACGCGCGAATGTGGCAAGCGCGCCGTTCGCGGCCTCGCTCGTTGCCCGAGCCAGTGTCGCGCCGGGGCGAGGCAGCCGACTACCGCGACCCGAACCGGAAGCGCGAAGCCGCCCTCATGTCGACCGCCTCCCGGAACAGCGCCGCGATCGGCTGCATGTCGTCCGGCTGCACCGACTGGAATGGGCGGCGGCGCCACTGGGCACAGGCGGCGCGTGCCACCTCGGCCTCCGGGCTGCGCGGCTCATCGAATGCGGCGGTGGCCTCCGTCGCCTCTTCGAGCGCGGCGGCCCTCACCTCCCCGACCACCGCGGACTTCTCCGCCACGGGCCGGCCTTCGCCTTGCACGGCCCGCAGCTCGACCGGCATTCGCCGGTCACCCGCCTTGAGTTGATCGACGAACTGGGCCACCCGCGCGACATCGTCCGCGCCAAGGGTCTTCAGCTTCTTGAGGAGTTGGTTCTGCTCGCGGGTCATGGGGCTCTCAGCTTCCTGCGTCTCGTGTCCTGTCCGCCTGCGTGACGGCGGCTTTGGGCTCCTGGTATTCGCAGACCGTTTCGCAATGGAGACGGCCGGTGCGGCATTTATGCCACGAGTGTCGGGTGCGCGACGATCCAGGCCGATGGGTGGTCGCGTCGAACGCGCTGACGGCGGACCGTGCCCGTCCTCGAGCGGGTTAACACCAACCTGCAGGCGTCCGCCCGTGCAGAGGCGCATGTCATACTTGGGACCGATCGCCGTCCCGGGCGGCGTCCCCACCCGGGACCCTCCGGGCCGTGACGCCGCCCGGGGCTTCGATGCACCAGGCAACAGCGGCCGGTGAATGCGCCGGCCAGCGACCGTCATACCGTGGCCACCATCCCCGCCCGATCCGCCGAATCGACGCCGACGGCCGCAGCCCCGGCCCCCCGCCGTCCTGGCCTGGCGGCCCAGGCGCTTCAGCGCCTGGAGGAGATGATCGTCACGCTGGAGCTGGAGCCGGGGAGCATGTGGTCCGAGGGAGCGCTGGCCGCGCACACCGGCTTCGGGCGTACGCCGGTGCGCGAGGCACTCAAGCAGCTGGAGGCTCGCCACCTGGTCCGAATCGTCCAGCGCCACGGCGTCCAGATCACGGAGATCAACGTGGAGCAACAGCTGCTGCTGCTGGAGACGCGCCGCGAGCTCGAGCGACTGCTCGCCTCGCGGGCGGCCCGCCGACGCAACGCAGCCGAGGCTGACCGGTTCGCCCACTGCGCCGCCTCCCTTCGCGCCGCGGGCGACCGGGGCGATGTGCTGGAGTTCTTCCGGATCCACGCGCTCGCCGAGGCGCTTGCGGTGCAGGCCTGCCGCAACCCGTTCCTCGCGACCGCCATCTCGCCCTGCCGGGCGATGTCACGCCGCTTTTACTTCCTGCATCACCGCACGGCCAACGACCTCAAGCTCGCGTGCGACCACCATGCCGACGTGATGGAGGCGGTGGCCGGCGGTGACGAATCCGAGGCCATGGCTGCCGCGGATGCCGTGCTCGACTATGTCGAAGGGTTCACGCGGGCCACGCTGACCGCCGGGTTCTGAGTCTCAGAGCGCCTTGCCGCGCTCGTCGTCAGCAGGAAGCACCGAGCAAAGGATTGACCCACCGCGGCAGACACCTTTACGATATTTGTAATATATCAATAAGACACCATCAGGTCCGTCAACTGGCCGCTACGGCCATCCCAACGAGGAGTGGAGACATGACAAGTGCCTTGTCACGCCGTCGATTCATTGCATCCGCGGCCGTCGCACCCGCCATCGCGGCCCCAGCCATCGCCATCGCGCAGCCGAAGATCCGCTGGCGCGCCCAATCGATGTGGAGCGCTGCGGAAACCACACACAAGGCCTTCGAGGACTTCTGCAAGCGCGTCGGCGCCGCGAGCGGTGGCCGCCTGGAGATCGAGCCGTTCTCCGCGGGCGCGGTAGTCGGCGTGTTCGAGACGATGGATGCCGTGGGCGCAGGCGTGCTCGATGCCCAGTCCACCGCCCCCGTGTACTGGTCGGGAAAGGATGCCGGCTTCTCGATCATCGGCGACCTGAACTTCGCCTACCAGCATCCGTGGCAGGCGGAGGCTTGGTACTACCACCGTGGCGGCCTGGACATGCTTCGGGAGGCCTATGCCAAGTACAACGTCTACCCGGTCGGCGTTAGCTGGTGGGGACAGGAAGCGCTGGTCTCGAAGAAGGCGCTGAAGTCGACCGCCGATTTCAAGGGCCTCAAGGTGCGCACGCCGCAAGGCATGTTCGCCGAGATCATCACCAAGCTCGGTGCCTCCGTGATCGTGGTCCCGGGCGGTGAGGTCTACTCCGCGCTGGACAAGGGCGTCGTCGATGCCGCCGACTGGGGCACCGAATCCATGAACCACCGCATGGGCTTCTTTGAGGTGGCCAAGACCTCGATCAAGGTGGGCCACTCGATGCCGTCGCAGGAGTTCGCGGTGAACAAGGCCAAGTGGGACGCGCTGCCCGCGGACCTGAAGGCACTGGTGTCGAGCTGCGTGCGCGAGTGGTGCTGGGACCAGATCCAGCGGGTCGCGGTGGAGGACACCCAGGCGCTCGCGAACATCCGCAGCAAGAACGCGACCGCCGGCACGCTGCCGGATGGCGAGATCGCGAAGATGCGCGAGCTCGCGCAGAAGACCTGGGAGGAGTGGTCCAGGAAGTCGGCCCTCGCCAAGAACGCCTACGACTCGCAGATCGCCTGGCTGAGGGAACTGGGCGTGCTGGCCTGACCCCGACGCTGACGAAGGGGGAGGCATGAAGGAAAGGGACCCGTCGGGCTCGGGAGCCATCGCGACGTACTGTCGCATCATCGACCGGATCAACGACACGGTCGGCTGGCTGCTCGGGCCGGTCATCGTGTTCGTCTCCGCGGCCATCATCTACGAGGTGGTATCGCGCGGCGCCTTCAGCCGCGCGACCGTCTGGGTCAACGAGAGCGTGATCTACGGCTCATCGGCCGTGTACCTCCTGGTGGGCGGCTACGCCCTGCTGCATCGCCGGCATGTCCGCATCGACCTACTGCTCGGGCTGATCTCGCCACGGGCCACGCGGATACTGGACATGGTCGTGCTTCCCTTTCTCGTCGCCTACGCGCTCGCGTTGATCTGGGCTGGCGGCGGCCTCGCCTGGACCTCGTTCACGCAGTCCGAGGGCACCGGATCCCCCTGGAATCCTCCCATCTGGCCGGTGAAGGCGTGCATCCCGCTCGCCGGACTGCTGGTGCTGCTGCAGGCCTTCTCCAACCTCTTCCGCGACCTGGGGCTCGCACCCCCGCGTCGGCAGGATGCGAAGGACGAGCGCACGCCCGAGGGAGCCACGCTGTGAGCATCGAGATGCTCTCGCTGGTCATGGCCGTTTCCTTTGTCGGCCTGCTCGTCCTCGGGCTGCCGCTCGCCTTCGCCGCCGGCGCGATCGCGGTGATCTTCGCGCTGGTTCTCTACGGCCCGCCCGGGCTGGTGCTGGTGGTCAGCCGCGTATTCACGCTGCTCGGCAACAGCGTGCTGGTGGCGGTGCCCCTGTTCGTCTTCATGGCCTGCATACTCGAGCGGTCCGGCATCGCCGAGGACATCTTCGCGGCGGTGACCGCCTGGGCCGGCGGCGTGCCCGGCGGCCTCGCGGTGGCGGTGATCATCACCGCGACCATCATGGCGGCGATGGTGGGCGTGCTCGGCGCAGAGGTGGTGACCCTCGGCATCGTAGCGCTGCCGGCGATGCTCGCGCGCGGCTACAGGAAGGAACTGGCGCTCGGCTGCATCTGCGCCGGCGGAGGGCTCTCCACCCTCATGCCGCCGTCGGTGGTGTTTATCCTCTACGGCCTCACGGCGGGCGTCTCGATCGGACAGCTCTATATCGCGGGAATCCTCCCCGGGCTGCTGCTTGCGACCCTCTACATCGCCTACATCATGCTGCGTGTGAAGCTGAACCCGTCGCTCGCGCCGCGCGAGCAGTCGCGCGAGGCCAGCCTTCCGCTCGCGCAGAAGCTCGTGCTGCTGCGTAACCTTCTGCTGCCCTCGCTGGTGGTGTTCGCAGTCCTCGGCTCGCTCTATCTGGGCTGGGCGACCCCGACCGAGGCCGGGGGTATCGGCGTCGGCGGCGCGGCGCTCGCCGCGTTGGCCAAGCGTCGGCTGAACTGGCCGAACCTTCGTCATGCGATCACCGAGACCACGCGCACGACGGCCATGCTGTACTGGCTCTTCTTCGGCTCGTCGGCCCTGATCGGCGTCTACACCCTGGCCGGCGGCACGCGTCTCATCCAGGACTTCCTCACCGGATCCCCGCTTGGGCCGATGGGCGTGCTGCTGATGATCCAGGCGATCTGGATCGTGCTCGGCTGCTTCATCGACTGGATCGGCATCCTGCTGCTCACCGCACCGATCTTCGTGCCGGTGGCGACCAAGCTCGGCTTCGACCCGGTGTGGCTGGGCGTTCTTTTTTGCATGAACATGCAGATCTCCTACATATCGCCGCCGTTCGGCCCTGCAGCCTTCTACCTCAAGGGCGTCACGCCAGCCAGCATCACGCTGACTGACATCTTCCGGTCCATCTGGCCGTATCTCGGCCTGCAGATCTTTGCCCTGGCCATCGTGATCGCCTTTCCGCAGATCGTCTTGTGGCTGCCGCGGACGATGGGCAATTGAGGACACTCGAGCGCCCCGCAATGCAGCCACCCACTCCAGAGCAGTCCAGGAGGACACCATGACCAAGATGCTCACCGAAGACCAGGTCCAGCAGTTCCGGCAGGATGGCTACGTCAGCCCGGTCCGGGTGATGAGCGCGCAGGCCGCGCAGGCCGTGCGCGAGCAGCTCGAGGCCTACGAGCGCAGCACCGGCGGGCCCCTGCGCGGCGAGATGCGCCACAAGTCGCACCTGCTTTTCAAGTTTCTCTCGAATGTCGTGCATCACGAGAAGATCCTCGATGCGATCGAGGACCTCTACGGCGGCGACCTGCTCTGCTGGACGACCAACTTCTTCATCAAGGAGGCGAACACGCCGGCGTTCGTCTCCTGGCATCAGGATTCCACCTATTGGGGACTCTCGTCGCCCGACGTCGTCACCGCCTGGGTGGCGCTCACCGAAAGCAATGCCGACAACGGCGCGATGGAGGTGATCCCGGCAACGCACCTGATGGACCAGGTACCGCACCGCGACACCTTCGACGACAACAACCTGCTCTCGCGCGGACAGGAAGTTGCCGTGGAAGTGGACGGATCCAAGGCGGTGCGGCTGGATCTCCAGCCCGGGGAGATGTCGCTGCACCACGTGCGCCTGGTCCACGGTTCGCCGCCGAACCCCTCCAATGGCCGACGCATCGGCTTCGCCATCCGCTACATCCCGACATCGGTGCGCCAGCTCCACGGCGAGGATGCCGCAACGCTGGTACGCGGCGAGGACCGCTACCGTACCTTCGAGCACGAGCCGGTACCGGCCGGCGACCTGCAGGAGGACATGGTCCGCCTGCACAAGGAGCTCACGGAGCGCAACGCCAAGATCCTCTATCGCGGCACGCACATCAAGTCCTACGCCGACTCGGCGGCGAAGGGCAGCTTCCGCTGAACGGCCGCTGGCCGCTACGGCAGCGGCGCGGTCCCTGGCGCGCCGGCTGCCCCGCTCGCCGCCGCCGCTTTGCCGGCGACTCCCGCGTGCGGGAGCTCCCGGTCGAGCCACTCGATCCAGTGCTCGACCGGGACGTGGGTTCCGGACTGGAGGTGCGCCAGGCAGCCGACGTTGGCCGAGAGGATGACGTCCGGATCGCCGGACTGAAGGGCATCGAGCTTGCGGTCGCGCAGTTGCCTCGCCAGCGCCGGCTCGAGCACGGAATAGGTGCCGGCGGACCCGCAGCACAGGTGCGCATCCGGCACCGGCACGAGCTCCGCGCCCCACTGCGCGAGCACGCGCTCCACGACGCCGCGGATCTGCTGGCCGTGCTGCAGCGTGCAGGGCGGATGAAAGGCCACCCGGCGATGCGATAGCGGAAGGTCGGCCTGCTTCGCGGGCAGCCGCGACTCGAGCCACTCGACCAGGTCCACCGTCGCCGCGGACACTCGGGCCGCGCGCTCGGCGTAGGCCGGGTCGTTGCGCAGCAGGTGGCCGTACTCCTTCACCATCACGCCGCAACCGGAGGCGTTCATCACGATGGCGGCCACCCCGCCGTCGAGGTACGGCGTCCAGGCGTCGACGTTGCGACGGACATCGACGAGCGCGCCGGCATGGTCGTTCAGGTGGTGGCGCACCGCGCCGCAACAGCCGGAGGCGGGCTCGATCACGCACTGCACTCCCAGCCTGTCGAGCACCCGCGCGGTGGCGCGGTCGATGCCGGGCAGCATGGCGCCCTGGGTGCAGCTGTTGAGCAGCAGCACCTTCTCGCGGTGCGACTCCTCGGGCCAGGGGCCGGGATCCCGTGCGGGCGGCACCTTGGAGCGCAGCGGCTCCGGCAGCAGCGGGCGCACCAGCTTGCCGAGCCGCATGGCCGGATCGAAGAGCCAGCGCCGCGTGATGCCCTCGCGCAGCGCGAGCCGGGCGAGCCGTTGCGGCAGCGGCCGTTCCACGCGCTCCTCCACCAGCTTGCGCCCGATGTCGACCAGGCGGCCGTAGCGCACGCCGGAAGGGCACGTGGTCTCGCAGTTGCGACACGTGAGGCAGCGATCCAGGTGCGTCATGGTCGCCATGGTGGGCTGGGCGCCTTCCATCACCTGCTTCATCAGGTAGATCCGGCCGCGCGGCCCGTCCCGCTCGTCACCCAGCAACTGGTAGGTGGGGCAGGTGGCGGTGCAGAACCCGCAGTGCACGCAGGCGCGCAGGATGGCGTCGGCCTCGATGCCCTCGGGCGTGTCCTTGAACCAGTCGGCGAGATGGGTTTCCATTCGGTTGCTGCCGGCCCTGCTCAGGGCCAGTCCTCAGAGCCAGTCGTACATGCGGCCGGGGTTCATGATCCGGTTGGGGTCGAAGGCCTGCTTGAGCCGCAGGTGCACCGCCCGGACGGACGGCTCGAGCGGATGCAGGCGGGCCACCGTGGCGCGCTGGCCGGCCCGGAACAGGGTGGCGCTGCCCCCGACACGCGAGACCAGCTCGCGCAGCGACTGCGACGATGCATGGTCGTGATCGGGCACGTGCCAGCGCAGCGCGCCGCCCCATTCGACCAGTTGCCGCCCGGCGAGCTCGAGCGGCGGCGTGGCCGACGGCAGCGACAGCCGCCACAGCGTCGCAGCCCCCTCGAAGAAGCCGTGACGATGCTCGCGGACCGCCTGCCACAGCGCGCGGGCGTCGTCCTCGTCCAGCCTCTCCCCGCCGAGACTGGCCGTGGCGGCGGTGACCGCGGCGCTCGCGCCGGAGAGCCTCACCCACAGGCGACCGTCGTGCCAGAGCGTGGCCGAGATCGGCAGCGGCTGCCCGCCCCACTGGTTGCAGCGCCGGATCGCCTGCGCCTCGGTCAGCTCGAGCCGCAGGGTCCGCTCCGCCGCCGGCAACGGCAGCACCTTGAGGGACACCTCGGCGATCACCCCGAGCACGCCCAGCGAGCCGGCAAGCAGCCGCGAGACGTCGTAGCCGGCGACGTTCTTCATCACCTGGCCGCCGAAGCGAAGCACCTCGCCGCCTGCCGTGAGCAGCGTCGCCCCCAGGACGTAGTCGCGCAGCGCGCCGGCAGCCATGCGGCGCGGCCCGGACAGGCCGGTCGCCACGGCGCCGCCAACGGTCGCCCCGTCACCGAAGTGGGGCGGCTCGAACGGCAGGAACTGGCGCTCCGCGGCCAGCGCGGACTCCAGCTCCACGAGCGGCGTGCCGCAGCGGACGGTCACCACCAGCTCGGTCGGCTCGTAGTCCACGATGCCGCGATAGGCGGTGCAGTCCAGCGCCTCGGGCTCGATGCCGTCCCGCTCCCCGGCGACCGGGCGGCCGTAGAAGGCCTTGGTGCCGCCGCCGACGATGCGAAGGGGCCGGCGCTCGCGGTTGGCCGCGACCACGCGCTCCCTCAGCATGGCGAGCCCCGGCTCTGCGATGGTCTCCATCAGAACCGCGGCAGGTCCGGAAAGGCGAGCCGGCCGTCGCGCACGTGCATGCGGCCATACTCGGCGCAGCGGTGCAGGGTCGGGATGGCCTTGCCGGGATTGAGCAGGCCCGCCGGATCGAAGGCGTGCTTCACGGCGAAGAAGGCGTCGCGCTCCTCGGGCGAGAACTGCACGCACATCGAGTTGATCTTCTCGACTCCGACGCCGTGCTCGCCGGTCACCGTGCCGCCCAGCTCCACGCAGAGCTCCAGGATCTCCGCACCGAAGCGGTCGGCGCGATCCCATTCCCCCGGCACGTTGGCATCGAAGAGGATGAGTGGATGCAGGTTGCCGTCGCCCGCATGGAAGACGTTCATGCAGCGCAGCCCGTAGCGCCGCTCCATGTCCGCGATGGCGAGCAGCATGCGCCCGAGGTTCTTGCGCGGGATGGTGCCGTCCATGCAGTAGTAGTCCGGCGAGACGCGTCCCGCGGCGGGGAACGCGTTCTTGCGACCGGACCAGAATCGCAGCCGCTCGGCCTCCGAGCGGGACACGGAGAGCCGCGTGCAGCCGCCGTCGCGCAACACCCGCTCCATCGCGGCGATCTCCTCGGCCACTTCCTCCGGCGTGCCGTCGGACTCGACCAGCAGGATCGCCTCGGCTTCGAGGTCGTAGCCCGCGTTCACGAAGGGCTCCACCGCCAGGGTTGCCTTGCGGTCCATCATCTCCATGCCGGCGGGGATGATGCCCGCCGCGATGACGGCGGCGACCGCGTCGCCGGCCTTGGCGACGTCGTCGAACGAGGCCATCACCACCTGGGCGAGCTGCGGCCGCGGCACCAGCTTGACCACGACCTCGGTCACGACGGCGAGCATGCCCTCCGATCCGATGATCGCGGCCAGCAGGTCAAGCCCCGGGGAGTCGAGCGCGCAACCGGCGCTGCCGATGGCCGCACCGAAGGTGACCAGCTCGCCCTCCATCGTGAACGCCCGCACCGCCAGCACGTTGTGGACGGTCAACCCGTACTTGAGGCAGTGGACGCCGCCCGAGTTCTCCGCCACGTTGCCGCCGATGGTGCAGGCGATCTGGGACGAGGGGTCCGGCGCGTAGTAGAGGCCGTGCGGCGCCGCGGCCTCGGAGATCGCGAGGTTGCGCACGCCCGGCTGGACCCGCGCGGTCCGCGAGACCGGGTCCACCGCGATGATCCGGTTGAAGCGGGCAAGGGACAACACCACCCCGCTCGCATGCGGCATCGCCCCTCCGGAGAGGCCGGTGCCCGCGCCACGCGGCACCACCGGCACCTCCAAGGCGTGGCACGCCTTGAGCACCGCGCAGACCTGCTCTTCCGTGTGCGGCAGGGCCACCACCATCGGAAGCTGGCGGAACGCCGTCAGGCCGTCGCATTCGAAGGTTCGGGTGTCCTCCTCCCGGTAGAGCAGCGCCCCCTCGGGCAGGAACTCCCGCAGCGCGGAGACCACCGCACGTTGCCGCTCGGCCGTGGCCGGGCGGCCAAGGTCGGCGAACCGCTCGGCCAGCGCGGCCGCGCCGGCCGTCGCGGCCGGCACCGATCGCGGCGGCGTCAGGGGCGATTGCGCCGGTGCCGGGGGCGTTTCGATCGGCATGTTCATCAGGTTAGCCTACCCGCAAGCGGACGCCGGATAAAGCAAGCCAACTGGCAAACAACTTTTACCGCGACGACATGAGCCGGTGTCACCACGGGGCAATCATCGGCCGTCACCATGGCCGCACCGCACAGAGGAGGAACGCATGTTTCACCAGATCGACCTCGCGCTCCAACGGTTCCGGAGCGATCGTGACGCCAACCGCGCTCCAGGGCGTGGCGGCGCCGGACATCCGCGGTACGTGGCACCGATCCGGCGCCCGGCCCTCGGCCTGCAGCCTTGGCGAGGCGACCGATCGATGCCGCCGGCCGCGCTTCGCGTGCTGGAAACCACGTG
This sequence comes from Pseudomonadota bacterium, assembly GCA_023388075.1. Taxonomy (GTDB): domain Bacteria; phylum Pseudomonadota; class Gammaproteobacteria; order Burkholderiales; family Burkholderiaceae_E; genus Lautropia. Next base: position 18,022 of record JAEWGX010000013.1, on the reverse strand, counting down.
GCGATTGTGGCGCGAACCGGCTGCTTGACACGCCCATCGGGCGCGGATACTGTGCGGACAGTCTTTCCTCCGAAGCGGGAGAGACCGTGATTCTGCCAGATGACCGGAATGCCCGGCCCGACGGCGGTTGCACGGCGCCGAAGGTGCACGCCGACCCCGCAAAACTCTCAGGCAAAAGGACCGCTTCGGATCGGACTCTCTGGAGAGTAGGCCGCGACCGCGGCTCGCCGAAGGTCAATATCTCAGGCACAACGGACAGAGGGGGTGACGAGGGCAGGCACGGCCTTTCCTCGGATCAGCCACCCACCTCGCATCCCTGGAGAATCCCGTGCCTGCCTCATCCAATCCTGCAGACCTGAAGTACACCGAATCGCACGAGTGGCTGCGCCTAGAGGGCGACGGCACCTACACGATCGGCATCACCGACCACGCCCAGGACGAGCTCGGCGAGCTCGTCTACGTCGAGTTGCCCGAGGTCGGCCGCAAGCTGGCCCGCGAGGAAGCCTGTTGCGTGGTCGAATCGACCAAGGCCGCTTCGGACGTCTACGCGCCGATCGCCGGCGAGGTGGTCGCGGTCAACGAGACGCTGCGCGACTCGCCCCAGACGGTCAACGAAAAGCCGTTCGGCGAGGGCTGGCTTTTTCGCATCCGGCCGGACGATGCCGACGACGTGAAGCACCTCATCTCCGCGGAAGACTATGCCCGCGCCGTCGAAGGGAATTCATGAACGCACCGCTGCGGCAGGTTCAGGGACGCTCGCAAGAGACCCTGACGAGCCTTTTCGGTCACGACGAGTTCCATAGACGGCACATCGGGCCCTCGCCCGGAGACGAGGCGGCGATGCTGGCCGAGGTCGGCTGCGCCAGCCGCGCGGCGCTGGTGGACGAGACGATCCCGCCGGCCATCCGGCTGCCGCAGGCCAGCCCCGCGCCAGGCTCCGGCGAGCCGGTGACCGAGGCCGCGGCGCTCGCGGAGCTGGCCGGCATCGCGGCGGACAACCAGGCCTGGCGCAGCTACATCGGCGCGGGATACCACGGCACCATCACGCCAGAGCCGATCCGGCGCAACGTCCTCGAGAACCCCGGCTGGTACACCGCATACACCCCGTACCAGGCGGAGATCTCGCAGGGACGGCTGGAGGCGCTGCTCAATTTCCAGCAGATGGTGATCGATCTCACGGGCCTTCCCGTGGCGAACGCCTCGCTGCTCGACGAAGCCACCGCGGCGGCGGAAGGCATGACGCTGATCCGGCGCTCGGTCAGGTCGGCGACGTCGCGCTACTTCGTCGAAAGCGGCACGCATCCGCAGGTGATCGCGGTGATCCGCACCCGCGCCGCGTGGATGGGGATCGAGATCGAGGTCGGCCCGGTGGAGGCGCTCGACCCGGCGCGCGTCTTCGGCGCGCACCTCCAGACGCCGGACACCGAGGGGCGCGTTCGCGATTTCTCCGGGGTCATCGCCGCGCTGCATACCGCCGGCGCCCGCGCCTGCGTCGGCACCGACCTGCTGGCGAGCCTGCTCGTCAAGTCGGCCGGAGCCCAGGGCGCCGACGTCGCGATCGGCTCGGCGCAGCGCTTCGGCGTGCCGCTCGGATACGGCGGACCGCACGCCGCATTCATGGCCGTCCAGCAGCCACTGGTCCGGATGCTGCCCGGCCGGCTCATCGGCGTGAGCCGCGACGCGGCGGGCCGCCCCGCCTTCCGCATGGCGCTGCAGACCCGCGAGCAGCACATCCGCCGCGACAAGGCGACCAGCAACATCTGCACCGCGCAGGCCCTGCTCGCCAACATGGCTTCGTTCTACGCGGTGTATCACGGTCCGGACGGCCTGCGGCGCATCGCCCTGCGCACCCATGCCATGGCACGGCTGCTCGCGCGCGTGGTCGCCGGCGCGGTGGGGCGCGACCCGCGGGCAGCCTCGTTCTCGACGCCGGTGCACTCGGCCTGGTTCGATACCGTCTGCTTCGACGCGGGCGGCCAGGTCGAGCGTATCGTCGAGCGCGCGGCCGCTCGGCAGATCAACCTGAGGCCGCTCCCGGGCGGCCGGATCGCGGTGGCCTTCGACGAGACAGTGGGCCTTGGCGACGTCGCCGACGTCGCCTGCGCGTTGACCGGCGTGCGCCCGGACTCGGACGAGCTGCGCGAGCTGGCCGCGGCCATGCCGGTGGAAAGCGACGTGCTGACCGCGAGCCTCGTGCGCGACGACCCGGTGCTCACCCACCCGGTCTTCAACCGGTACCACAGCGAAACCGACTTCGTCCGCTACCTGAAGAAGCTCGAGAATCGCGACATCTCCCTGGTCCACTCGATGATCCCGCTGGGCTCGTGCACCATGAAGCTCAACGCAGCGAGCGAGATGGCGCCGATCAGCTGGCCGTCGTTTGCCGACATCCATCCCTTCGCGCCCGCCTCCCAGGCGCAGGGCTACGCCACCATGCTCGCGCAGCTCGGCGGCTGGCTCGCGTCCCTCACCGGCTTCGCCGCGGTCTCGTTCCAGCCGAACTCCGGCGCGCAAGGCGAGTACGCCGGGCTGCTCGCCATCCGGCGCTACCAGGCGGCCCAGGCCGAGGGCCATCGCGACGTCTGCCTGATTCCGTCCTCCGCGCACGGCACCAATCCGGCCTCCGCGCAGATGATGGGCCTGCGGATCGTGGTGGTGGCGTGCGATGCGCAGGGCAACATCGACCTCGCCGACCTCGCGGCCCGGGTGGAGCAGCATCGCGACCGGCTCTCGGCGCTGATGGTGACCTATCCGTCGACGCACGGCGTCTTCGAGGACGGCATCCGCGAAGCCTGCGCGCTGGTGCACCGCGCCGGCGGCCAGGTCTACATGGACGGTGCCAACATGAACGCGCAGGCCGGCCTGACCAGTCCCGGCCACATCGGCGCGGACGTATGCCACCTGAACCTGCACAAGACCTTCTGCATCCCGCACGGCGGCGGCGGGCCCGGCATGGGACCGATCGCGGTGGCCAGCCATCTCGCGCCCTACCTGCCCGAGGACCCGTTTACCGCGCAGGACGACGCCGCCGTCTCCGCGGCGCCCCACGGCAGCGCGTTGATCACCACCATCTCGTGGATGTACATCCGCATGATGGGATCGAGCGGCATCCGCAAGGCCACCGAGGTGGCGATTCTCAACGCCAACTACATCGCCGCTCGCCTTGCCGGCCACTACGACATCCTCTTCACCGGCGCGAACGGCCGCGTCGCGCATGAGTGCATCCTGGACCTGCGCCATTTCAAGTCACGCTACGGCATCACCGCCGAAGACGTCGCCAAGCGGCTCATGGACTTCGGCTACCACGCGCCCACCCTCTCCTTTCCGGTGCCGGACACGCTCATGGTCGAGCCCACGGAGTCCGAGGGCAAGGCCGAGATCGACCGCTTCTGCGACGCGATGATCGCGATCCGACAGGAAGTGGCGGATGTTCATGCAGGGCGGCTGCCGGCGGACGACAATCCCCTGGTCAATGCGCCTCATACCGCGGTGGAGATCGCCGGCGAATGGAGCCACCCCTACAGCCGGGAGCAGGCGGCCTTCCCCCTTCCCTGGGTGAAGGAAGCCAAGGTGTGGCCCGCGGTGAAGCGCATCGACAACGCCGGGGGGGACCGCAACCTGGTCTGCACCTGCCCGCCCCTGTCGGACTACGCCGAATAGAGACGAACCCGTGAACCCGGCGCCGGTGGGCGCCGGCAGGCAAGGAGACGGTCGATGACAAAGGACGCCCAGCAACCAGCCGCGGCGACGGGCGCGGACGCGGCGCTCGGCCGCGTGCCGCTGGACGCGCTGCATCGCGAGCTCGGCGCGCGCATGGGCGCCTTCGCCGGCTTCGAGATGCCGATCCAGTACCCCGGGGGGCTTCGCCAGGAGCATCTGCACACCCGGGAAGCCTGCGCGCTCTTCGACGTCTCGCACATGGGCCAGCTCATCGCGCGCCCCCGCGATGGACGCATCGAGACACTCCAGCAGGAGATCGAGGCCTGCCTGCCGGTGGATTTCGACGGCTGGCACCCGGGCGTGCAGCGCTATTCGCTGCTGCTCAACGAGCGCGGAGGCATCGAGGACGACCTGATGCTGGTCAACCGGGGCGACGAGGTCCACATCGTCGTCAACGCCGGCAACCGCGACCAGGACCTGCGATTGCTCGCGACCCGTTGCCCGGGGCTCGAGTTCGAATGGGTCGAGGCCGCGCTGGTGGCGCTGCAGGGGCCGCAGACCGAGGCGGTGCTGGCCGCCCTGGATCCTCGCGCGGCCTCCCCGCGCTTCATGGAGGCGGTCACGCTGGAGCTGCTGGGCACGCCCTGCTTCGTCACCCGTTCCGGCTACACCGGCGAGGACGGTTTCGAGATCTCGATCCCGATCGCCGAGGCCGAGGACGTGGTGCGCAAGCTGCTGGAGGATCCGCGGGTGGCGCCCGCGGGCCTGGGCGCCCGCGACACGCTGCGGCTCGAGGCGGGCCTGCCGCTGCACGGCAACGACATCGGGCCCGACGTGACGCCGGTGGAGGCGCAGCTGTCCTTCGCGATCCCGCGATCGCGGCGCAGCGACGGCCCCAAGGTCGCGGGCTTCCCGGGTGCCGAAGTGGTGCTCAACCAGCTCGCCCACGGCGCAGAGCGCCGGCTGGTCGGCCTCGCCTCGGACGAGGCGGTGCCGATCCGGGCACGTGCGCCGCTCGTGGACGGCGACAACCGGCCGGTCGGCGAGGTCACCAGCGGCACCATTTCGCCCACGCTCGGCCATCCGATCATGCTGGGCTTCCTGCCGTCGCGCCTGGTCGAATCGCAGGCGCCGGTGTGGGCCCGCGTGCGGGACAAGCGGCTTGCCGTGAAGCTGCAGCGGCTGCCGTTCGTGCCGAAGCGCTACAAGCGCTAGCCAGGGCATCGCGGACATCGGCCGGGCGTGCGCCCGGTGCCTGTCACGAACCCGAGCCCTTCCGCGTCTTCATGTCTGTGGCCCGCGCGAGGCGCAGCCACGTTCCTTCGACTTTTCCTGGAAACGACACCGATGCAAGAACGAATCGATTTCTCCAAGGCCCATCGCGCCAGCTACAGGGCCATGCTGGCGCTGCAGGCGCAGGTAAACGAGAGCGGCCTGGAAAAACCGCTGATGGAGCTGGTGAAGATCCGCGCCTCACAGATCAACGGTTGCGCCTTCTGCCTCGACATGCACGCGCGCGATGCCCGCGCTCAGGGCGAGCGCGAGGTGCGCATCCACCTGCTGCCGGCCTGGCGCGAAGCGCCTGTCTACAGCGAGCGCGAACGCGCGGCCCTGGCGTGGACCGAGTCGCTGACACTGGTCGCGTCCAGCCAGGTGCCGGACGACGTCTACGAGCAGGCACGCGCCCAGTTTAACGAGGAAGAGCTGGTGCAGCTCTCGCTGGCGGTGGTGGCGATCAACGGGTGGAACCGCCTTTGCGTGGCGTTCCGCCGCCAACCGGACCTGCTGCCCTACCCCGGCGAAGACGAGCGGCCATCGTCGTGAGGGATCCCGCGGCGCGGCCACGCGGCGGGGCCGGCCGGAAGCTGCGTCGCGGGGCGCGATCGGCGTAGCGGGATCCGGGCGGTCGCTACGCGGGGAGGGCTTCGCCGGCGGCCGCTCGCGACGGCGCGCCGTCGTCGATCGCGCGCACGGCGTCGCCGGCGGGATCCGAGGCCTTCGCCGGCCCGCCCAGCGCCTCGACCAGGTCGCCAAGCAGCCGCGAGAGCTCGCCGGCCATGAGCGAGAAGTCCGAATCGAAACGCTCGGCCGCATCGGCCGTGTCGTCGTCGCCCTCCTTCAGCACGTCGAGCGGCGCGATGCGCTTGAGCGCGAGCGACTCGGTGAGGACGAAGGCGATGCGATCGTTCCAGGTGAGCGCAAGCCGCGTGCAGCGCTTGCCTGCGGCCACATGACGACGCACGTCCGCCGCATCGATCGACTCGCGGAGGAACCGGACCGCGGCGCGGCTCTCCCCGCTCGCCTGCAGCTCGGCATCCTGGTCGATGGCGAAGCCGGCCGGCGGCTCGTCGGTGGTTAGCCAGCCGGTCATCGCCGCCGCCGGCGAGGACCGCACCTGCAACGGTCGGAGCGGAAACGGATCGAGCGACTTCGAGAGGATGCCGATCACTTCCTCGGCGCGTGCGGGCGAGCTGGTGTCGATCGCGAGCCAGCCGCCCACGGGATCGAGCCACACCCGCGTATCGCGAAAGATGCTGAAAGCCTTCGGGATCAGCTCTTCGGTGACGGCCTCCTTGATCTCCCGGAGCTGCCTGCGGCCCGGCTTGTAGCCTTGACGCTCCTCGTGCTCCTGCGCCCGGGCCCGCGCGAACTGGTTCACCACCGAGGCCGGCAGCAGCTTCTTCTCGACGCGAAGGGTGAGAAGGACCTGGCCGCCGACCGCGTGGGCAAGCCGCCCGTGCTCGATCGCCGCCACCCAGCCGGCCGACTGGGACTGCACCGAGGTGCCGGGTGTGAAGCGCATGGAAGCGAGTTGTTCATCGAGTGCATCGGCATCGAGGCACCATCCGGACTCGAGGCGATACACCAGGGCGTTGCGAAAGAATGCGTTCATCGGTGAAGCGGGATCGGGTGATGCGGGATTGTTGAAGCGGGAAAGGGTGACGAGGGAAGCGAGGGCGGAAGACGCGGGCGGAAAGAGGCGACTGCGCCGGTCGGGCCGGTACAGTGCGGCGACAGGGGCGCGATTATGCCATGCGCGCGCTGGCTGGCGCGTTCGCGCCGACGGTTCAAGCCGAGAGCAGTTGCTCCAGCGTGCCGGCCGGCGGCAGCGCCGTCACGGTGAAGGACGGGAGCTGCGGCGCCGGCGCGGACGATGCGAAGGGCTCGTCGCCGACGAGGGCGAGCTCGTCGAGGCTGAGCGCGGCCGGCGCGACAGGGGCGTCGGCATCCGGAAGAAGGTCGTCGCTGCCGAGCCCGGCACCGCGCGGCAGCGAGACCCGCAGGTCGTAGACCGCGCTTTCGCGCCCGATATTGCCGGCCGCGTCCACCACCCGCACCGTGTAGTCGTAGTCGCCGCTGGTGAGGCCGCCGTCGGTGAACGACCAGTTCCTGCCCGCGACCGAGGGCGACGACGTGATCACCGTGTCGTTGCGCAGCACCTGCAGCTCCTCGCCGGCGGCGAGCGGCGCCGAGAGGCTGCCTCGCAAGGTCGGGGACGGGTCGTTGGTGGTGCCGCCGTCGCGCACGGTGCCGATTCCGGGGAGCACGTTGTCCGTGATCGACGTGATGCTCGCCGTCTTGTTGTTGACGGTATCCACCGTGATGCGATAGCCGGTGCTCGCCGGGCCGGTGCCTTCCGCATCGACGACGCGCGCGCTGTACACGTGGCTGCCGTCGGCTATGCGCGAGTCGGTCACCCGCCAGGTGTCGCCGTCGACGAGGACGCTGCCGCCCACCGCCGCGCCGTTGCGCAGCACCTCGATCCGTTCGCCGGCGGCGAGCGGCTCGGCGAGGCGCCCGACAATCGTCGGCGTCGCATCGTTGGTTACGCCGCCGTTGGCGACGTTGCCGGTACGCGCCGGCACGTCGTCGGTGACGCCGGTCACGGTCGCCTGGTTGCTGGTGCCGGGCGCCACGACGATACGGTATCCCTCGCTCGCGCTCGCCCGCCCCGCATCGTCCACGACGCGCGCCACGTAGGTGTAGTCGTTGCCGAAGGCGAGCCCGGCATCGTCCACCCGCCACGAGAGTCCGTCGATCACGACGCCACCCAGCACGGTGCCGTCGCGCGTCACCTCCAGTCGCTCGTCCTGGGCGAGCGGCTCGCCGAGCCGTCCCTGGATCCGAGGCGCGCGGTCGTTGGTCCGGCCGTCGTCCTCTACCACGCCGACGTAGCCGGGCACGTCGTCGACGATGGCCGTGATCCGCGGCGCGGCCGGCGCGCTCGCGTCCACGGCCAGCTCGAAGAGGGCGGTCGCGCTCTGGTTCTGGTTGGCGTCGATCGCGGTGATGGTGACGAGCGACACCGATCCGTCCGGCAGGCCTTGAGGCGGCAGGCCGCCTGCGGCCGGCGTGGCGCTCGCCAGGTCCACCGACCAATGCCCGTCGGCGCCCGCGAAGGTGGCATAGCTCGCCTCGGCCTGGCCATCCCGATCTATGTCGATGTCCACGCGCACCGTCGAGCCGGCTTCCGCCCGTCCCTCGATCACGGGGGTGCGGGTCACGGCGGTCTTCTCGCTCGTCACCACCGGCTCGGCCGGCGGCGTCTTGTCACCGGGGTCCGGTGGCGGAGGGCTGGGCGATACCGCGACCGGGCCGGAGCTGCTGCCGCCGCCCCCGGCCGAGGCCGCGAGCGCCGCGATGGACAATCCACCCACCGCGTACAGCGTGGAGCTGGAGAAGCCCTCGCCGTCGGCGACCGCCAGCGCCGGCGCGCCGGAATAGTCGCGCGGATACATGACGAAGCTGCCGTCGGTGAGGGCCTGGAGCGGCGGCGACGCGGGGGAGATCGGCACGGGCGCGTCGGAGAACAACGCGTCCGGCTCGACGACGAAGGTGCACGGGCTGCTCACGCCGCAGCGGGCGTAGAAGTCGGTGAGCTCGACCTGCGCTCCCCCTGGCAGTCCCTCGATCAGCATGTGGCTGTCGAACCGCTTCACCACGATGCCGGGCGGCGACTTGCCGGTCGCCTCGTCGTAGATGCGGTACTGGTCGCCGATCGCGGCGCGGATCTTCTGCACGCCAGGCTTCAGCGCGACCCGCGCCGGCACGCCCTGCGCCGAAGTTATCTCGAAGTAGACGGTCATTGTGCTGCCCAGTGCTCCCCGCACATGGTAGCGACGCCCTCAATCCGTTCCGGGCGGTGGGGTCTTGCCGGCGGTGTGACCGCTCGTAGCTGTAAAGCCGTCCGACGACGCGGCCTCGAGCCCTTCCCAGCCGCCGCCGAGCGCCCTCACCAGCGCGACCGTCGCCGCGAGCTGACGTGCGCGCAGATCGAGGAGCGCCCGCTCCGCGTTGAGCGCCGCGGTCTGCGCCGTGATCACGTTGAGGTAGTTGACCACGCCGGCCTGGTACTGGTTGTTCACCAGCTGCAGCGCCAAACGGGCCGAGGCGAGCGTATCGGCCTGCAGCTCGATCTCCTCGCCGATGATGCGCAGCGCCGCGAGGTTGTCTTCCACCTCCTTGAACGCGAGCAGCACCGACTGGCGATAGGCCGCCACCTGCGCCTCGTGGGCCGCCTGCGCCTGTGCCACCACCGCGCGCCGCTCGCCGCCATCGAAGAGCAACTGCAGCACGCTCAGGGTGGGCGACCAGAACCAGGCCGGCGAGCCGAGCAGGTCGCCGACGGAAGTCTCGCGAAGTCCGGCCGATGCGGACAGCGAGAGCGACGGGTACCACGCGGCCTGCGCGATTCCGATCCGCGCGCTCGAGGCTGCCACCGCGCGCTCGGCGGCGGCGACGTCGGGACGACGCTCGAGCAGCTCGGAAGGCAGGCCGGTCGGCACCGCCGGCGGCAGCGGAATGCCCGGATAGTCCCAAGGCGTCGAGGCCGGCGCCACGACGCTGCCGTCTGCCGGCGGCGGCCGGTCCAGCCGCGGCCGCTCCGGAGCCGCCGTGACCGCATCGAGCTGGAAGCTCGCGGGCGTGCGGCCGACCAGCACGGCGATCGTCGATTCCAGCGCGGCGCGCTGCAGGCCGGTGTCGAGGAGCTGCGCGCGAGTCGACTTCCACTGCACCTCCGCCTGCACCACGTCGGCCCGCGCCACGATGCCGGCGCGGTAGCGGTTGCGCGTGAGCTGCACGCTGCGCTCGTACGCCGCGACGGTGTCGGCAAGGAGCTGGCGCTGGGCGTCGAGCACGCGCAGCTCGAAGTAGGCGCGCGCCAGGTCGGAGACGACCACCAGCCGCGCGTTCTCGAGGTCCGCGCCGGCGGCTTCCAGTTGCGCCTCGCCGGCTTCGATCGAACGGCGCACGCGGCCCCACAAGTCGGGCGCCCAGCTCGCGTCCAGCCCCAAGCGGTAGCTTTCACTCGAGACGGTGCCGCCCTCGCCCCCGAGACCGCCCGCCGACGTGCCGCCGCGCGAGCCGGTGCTGCGGGTGGCACTGAAGCCGCCGCTCAGCACCGGATAGCGGGCGGCACCGGCCTGGGCCAGTTGCGCCCGGGCCTGTCGCCAGGTCGCCTCCGCGACCTGCACCGAGTGATTGGCGACCATCGCCTGGTCGGCGAGCGCGTCGAGGGTCGAATCGCCGAAGAGGACCCACCAGCGGCCCCGCGGCAGCCGATCCGCCGCCCCGGCCTCCTTCCAGCCGGGCGGCGGCTCCTGGCGGAACCGCTCCGGGGAGGCGACGACCGGACGCTGGTAGTCGGGGCCGATCGCGCAGGCGGACAGCAGCACGCACGTCGCGATGCAGGCGAGCGCGGCGTGGACAGGCGCGGGCGGTCTCCCCGGTGTTCGCCTCCCGTCGCGATGCGCGACCACTTCCCCGCTCATGCGGCCGGCTGGGGGCCGGTGCGCGCCAGCCGCCGACGGTCGCGGCGGCGCGCGCTCCACAGCCGCAGGCGATCGAGGTACAGGTAGACCACGGGCGTCGTGTAGAGCGTGAGCACCTGGCTCACCGCGAGGCCGCCGACGATCGCGATGCCGAGCGGCTGGCGCAGCTCCGCGCCATCGCCCGCGCCCAGCATCAGCGGCACGGCCCCGAGCATGGCCGCGAGCGTGGTCATGAGGATCGGGCGAAAGCGCCGGAGCGCCGCCTGGTGTATGGCCTCGCGCGGCGCGAGCCCGGTCGTGCGCTGCGCGGCCAGCGCGAAGTCGACCATCATGATCGCGTTCTTCTTCACGATGCCGATCAGCAGGAAGAGCGCGATCAGCGCGATGAGGCTGAACTCCGCGCCGGCAAGCATGAGGGCGAGCAGCGCGCCGACGCCCGCGGACGGCAGCGTGGACAGGATGGTGAGCGGATGGATGTAGCTCTCGTACAGCACCCCGAGCACCACGTACATCGCCACGATCGCGGCCAGGATGAGGAACGGCTGGTTCGACATCGCGCTCTGGAAGTTGCGCGCCGTGCCCTCGAAGCTGCCGAAGATCGAGGCAGGCATGCCGATGCGCGCCATCGTCTGCTCGAGCGCGGCCGTGGCATCGGAAAGGGAGACCCCGTCGGGCAGGCTGAAGGAGACGGTCGAGGCGGCGAACTGGCCCTGGTGGCTCACCGACAGCGGCGCGTTGGTGTATTCGTAGTGCGCGAAGGTGGCGAGCGGCACGCGCCCGCCCGCGGGCGTCATGACCATGACGTGACGAAGCGACTCCGGTCCTTCCGCGAGCCGGGGGTCGATCTCCATCACCACGCGGTACTGGTTCTGCGCCTCGTAGATCGTGGAGACCACCGACTGCGAGAATGCATTGCCGAGGGTCGTGTCCACCAGGTCGGCGGTGATGCCCAGGCGCGATGCGGTCGGCCGGTCGATCACGACCGTGACCTGCAGGCCGCGCGCTTCCTGGTCGCTGTCGATGTCGGCGAACTGCGGCTGGCCCTGCAGCGCCGCCTCCAGCCGCTGCGTCCAGGTGCGCAGCAGGTCGATGTCGTCGCTGCGCAGGGTGTACTGGTAGCTGCCGCTGCTTTGCCGGCCGCCCGAGCGCACGTCCTGGATCGGCGTGAGGAAGAGCCGCGCGCCGGGCACGTGGAAGCGCTCGCGCAACCGGTTGACCACCTGGCGTGCGGTCTCGCCGCGCTCGGCGAGCGGCTTGAGCTGCACGTACATCTGTCCGGTGGAGCGCGATCCGCCGCCGGTCGTGGCGGTGACGCTCGCCACCGCCGGGTCGGCCCGCACGCCTTCCACGAAGATGTCCATCTTCTGCCGGGTGAGCTGGAAGGAAGCGCTCTGGTCGCCGCGCATCCAGCCGATCAGCTTGCCGGTGTCCTGCTCCGGGAAGAAGCCCTTCGGGATGCTGGTGAAGAGGTAGACGTTCAGCCCGATCGTCGCCAGCAGCATGAGGAGCGTGAGCAGCGAGTGTCGCAACGCCCAGGACAGGCTGCGATCGTATGCCGCCAGGACGCGCCGCGCGGACCGGTCGACCCAGCCGGGCTCGCGTGCGGCACGCCGCCGCGCCTCGACGCCGTGCAGCATCCGCGCGCACATCATCGGCGTGAGCGTGAGCGAGACCACCATCGATATCAGCACCGCGACCGAGAGCGTCAGCGCGAACTCGCGAAAGAGGCGTCCCATCAGGTCGCCCATCAGCAGGATCGGAATGAAGACGGCCACCAGCGAGAGGCTCATCGAGACCACCGTGGAGCCCACCTCGCGCGCGCCGGCGAGCGCGGCCGTCGCCGGCGGCTCGCCGCGCTCGACGTGGCGGGCCGTGTTCTCGGCGACCACGATGGCGTCGTCCACCACGAACCCGGCCGCGATGATGAGCGCCATCAGCGAGAGGTTGTTCAGGCTGAATCCCGCGAGGTACATGAAGCCGAAGGTGGTCACCAGCGAGACCGGGACGGCCATCGCCGGGATCATGGTGGCGCGCCAGTCGCGCAGGAAGGCCAGCACCACGAGGATGACCAGCAGCACCGAGAGGAGCAACGTCTTCTGCACCTCGTGGATGGAGGCGCGCACGGTCGAGGTCCGCTCCAGCGAGACCCGCAGGTTCATCGACGGTGGCAGCGACTCGCGCAGCACCGGCAGGAGCGCCTCGATGCCGTTGGCGGTCTCGATGATGTTGGCGTTGGGCTCCCGGTAGACCAGCAGCAGCACCGCGGGAACGCCGTCGGCCGAGCCCGAGTTCTTCAGGTCCTGGACCGAATCCGTGACCCGGGCAACGTCCTTCAGGCGGACCGCGGCCCCGTCGCTGTAGGAGAGGATGAGCGGCAGGTACTGCGCCGACCGCCGCGCCTGCGAGTTGGTGCCGATCCACCACTGGGTGTCGCCCGCCTCGACCAGGCCCCGCGGCCGGTTGGAGTTGGCCGCGCCGAGAGCGGCGCGTACGTCGGCAAGCCCGAGACCGCGCTGGTTGAGCGCGGCCGGATCGACTTCCACCCGCACGGCGGGCAGCGAGCCACCGCCCACCGTCACCTGCCCGACCCCGCGAACCTGCGCGAGGCGCTGCGCGATCACGGTGGAGGCGACGTCGTACATCTCGCCGGGCAGCGCGGTCGGCGAGGTCAGCGCGATCACCATGATCGGCGAATCCGCCGGGTTGACCTTGCGATAGGTCGGATTGTCCGGCAGGCTCGACGGCAACTGGCTGCGCGCCGCGTTGATCGCCGCCTGCACCTCGATCGCGGCATCGTCGATGCTGCGGCTGAGATCGAACTGCAGCACCACCCGGGTGGAGCCGAGCGAGGACCGGGAGGTGATCTCGTTGATCCCGGCGATGCTGCCGAGCGCCCGCTCGAGCGGCGTGGCCACCGTGGCCGCCATGGTCTCCGGGCTCGCGCCCGGCAGGCTCGCGCTCACCGAGATCACCGGGAACTCCACCTGCGGCAGCGCCGACACCGGCAGGTGGAAGTAGGCCACCACGCCGGAGAGCACCATGCCGAGCGCGAGCAGGATGGTCGCCACCGGCCGCGCGATGAAGAAGGCCGAGCCCATCAGCCGCCCTCCACCAGCGGATCGCTTCCCGGGCGGCGACCGCGCAGCCGGCGCGAGGCGCGGTCGAACAGCAGGTAGATCACCGGCGTGGTGTAGAGCGTCAGCACCTGGCTCACGATCAGGCCGCCCACCATGGTGAGGCCGAGCGGCTGGCGCAGTTCCGAGCCGACCCCGGTGCCGAGCATCAGCGGCAGCGCGCCGAGCATCGCGGCGAGCGTGGTCATCAGGATCGGCCGGAAGCGCAGCAGGCAGGCCTCGAAGATCGCATCATGCGGAGCCAGGCCGCGCGTCCGCTCCGCGTCGAGCGCGAAGTCGATCATCATGATCGCATTCTTCTTGACGATCCCGATCAGCAGGATGATGCCGATCACGGCGATCATGTCGAGGTCACGGCCGGCGAGCAGCAGCGCGGCGAGCGCGCCGACGGCGGCAGACGGCAGGGTGGAGAGGATGGTGAGCGGGTGGATGAAGCTCTCGTAGAGCACGCCCAGCACGATGTACATCGTCACCACCGCCGCGAGCACCAGCCAGAGCGTGCCGGCCAGCGACTCCCGGAAGGACGCTGCCGTACCCTGGAAGGCGGTCTGCACGCTGATCGGCATGGCCGACTGCGCGCGCGCGGTCTCGATCGCCGCCACGGCATCGCCGAGCGACACCCCCGGCGACAGGTTGAACGAGATGGTCGCCACCGGGAACTGGCTGCTGTGGTTGATGGTGAGCGCGGTCGGCCCCGTGCGCACGGTCGCGAGCGTGGTGAGCGGCACCTGGGTCCCGTCCCGGGTGGGGACGAAGACGTTGGCGATCGCCTCCGGTCCGCGACGGAACTCGGGGGCGACCTCGAGCACCACCCGGTACTGGTTGGACTGGGTGAAGATGGTCGAGACCAGGCGCTGGCCGAACGCGTTGTAGAGCGCCGTATCCACCGCGGCCGGCGTCACCCCCAGGCGCCCGGCCGTGTCGCGGTCCACCTCGACGAAGACCTGAAGCCCGTCGACCAGGTAGTCGCTGGTCACGTCGACCAGCTGCGGCAGCGCCGAGAGGCGCGACACCATCCGCGGCACCCATTCGTCCAGCAGCCGCGAATCCGCCGCCTCGAGGGAGTACTGGTACTGGGTGCGGCTCACCCGGTCCTCGATGGTGAGGTCCTGCACCGGCTGCAGGTACAGGCGCGCGCCCGGCACCTGTCCGAGCGCGTCCTGCAGCCGCTGGATCACCTCGGGCGCGCGTGCGTCGCGCTCGGCGAGCGGCTTCAGCTGGATGAGCATGCGCCCGGTGTTCGGGGTCGGATTCTGCGCGTCGACGCCGATGAACGAGGAGAGCGACTGCACCGCCGGGTCCGACAGGACCACCCGGGCAAGCGACTGCTGCCGCTCGGCCATCGCCTGGAACGACACGCTCTGCGGCCCTTCCGAGATGCCCTGGATGATGCCGGTATCCTGCACCGGGAAGAACCCCTTGGGCACCACGAAGTAGAGCCCTGCCGTGAGCCCCAGCGTGAGCGCGAAGACCAGCAGTGTCAGCCCGACGCGGTCGAGCACCCAATGCAGGGTCCGCCCATAGCCGGCCACCAGCCGGTCGAATGCCGCGCCCATCGTGCGGTCGAAGCGGCCGCGCTGCGCCTGCGGCCGGTGCGCCAGCAGGCGCGCGCACATCATCGGCGTGAGGGTGAGCGAGACCACGCCGGAGATCAGGATCGCCACCGCGAGCGTGATCGCGAACTCCCGGAAGAGACGCCCCACCAAGTCGCCCATGAAGAGCAGCGGGATCAGCACCGCGATCAGCGAGAAGGTGAGCGAGATGATGGTGAAGGCGATCTGCCGCGCGCCCTCCAGCGCCGCCTGCAGCGGCGGCTCGCCCTCCTCCATGTGGCGCGCGATGTTCTCGATCACGACGATCGCGTCGTCGACCACGAACCCCGTGGCGACCACCAGCGCCATCAGCGTGAGGTTGTTGATCGAGAAGCCGGCGAGGTACATGACGCCGAAGGTGCCGACCAGCGACAGCGGCACGGCGACGCTCGGGATGAGCGTGGCCGACAGGTTGCGCAGGAAGAGGAAGATCACCATCACGACCAGCGCGATGGCGAGCATGAGCTCGAACTGCACGTCGCGCACCGACGCGCGGATGGTGACCGTGCGGTCCGAGAGCACCGCGACGTCCACCGCGGCCGGCAGCGACGCCTCGAGCTGCGGGAGCTGGCGCATGACGCGGTCGACCACCTCGATCACGTTGGCGCCCGGCTGGCGCTGCACGTTGATGATGATGGCCGGCACCTCGTTCATCCAGGCGGCGAGCCGCAGGTTCTCGGCATCCTCCACCACCTCGGCCACGTCCTTCAGGTGCACCGGGGCGCCGTCGCGATAGGCGACCACGATATCGCGGTACTCCTGGGGCGAGCGGAGCTGGTCGTTGGCATCGATGGTGTAGGCCCGGCTCGGGCCGTCGAAGTTGCCCTTGGCCTTCTTGACGTTGGCCGCGACGATCGACGCGCGCAGGCCCTCCATCCCGATGCCGTTGGCGGCGAGCGCCTGGGGGTTGGCCTGGATCCGCACCGCGGGCCGCTGTCCGCCGGACAGCGTCACCAGCCCTACCCCGGGAAGCTGCGAGAGCTTCTGCGCGAACCGGGTGTCGGCCAGGTTCTGCACCTGCGGCAGCGGCAAGGTCTTCGAGGTCAGGGCCAGCGTGACGATCGGCGCATCGGCCGGATTCACCTTGCTGTAGACGGGCGGCGCAGGCAGGTCCGACGGCACCAGGTTGGATGCGGCGTTGATCGCGGCCTGGACGCCCTGCTCGGCGACGTCGAGCGCCACCGCCAGGTCGAACTGGAGCGTGACGATCGACGCTCCGCCGGAGCTCGTCGAGGTCATCTGCTTCACGCCCGGGATCTGGCCGAACTGGCGCTCCAGCGGCGCCGTCACGGTGGAGGCCATCACCTCCGGGCTCGCCCCGGGATAGAAGGTGTGGACCTGGATCGTCGGATAGTCCACCTGCGGCAGCGCGGAGACCGGCAGCAACCGGTAGGCGATCGCGCCGGCCAGGATGACCGCGACCATCAGCAGCGTCGTCGCCACCGGGCGCAGGATGAAGGGACGGGACGGGTTCACGACTTCTCGAGGACCAGGTTGCGGCAGCGTGGCGCGGCGACCCTATCGCCCGGCGGCCGGGCGCCGCCGCTGCGGACCGTCGGCAGCCGCCGGCGTCGGCTTGGGCGGTGGCGCGGAGAAGTCCGGTCGCTCCACCAGGTCCACCGGCGAGCCTTCGCGCAGCCGATCTATGCCGTCCACCACGACGCGCTCGCCGGGCCGCAGGCCGCTCGCGACCACGAGCCGCTGGCCGTCCGTCGGGCCCAGGCCGACCGGTCTCAGCTCCACCGTGCGGTCCGCCTTGACCACGTAGACGAAAAGTCCCTGGGAGCCACGCTGGATCGCCGGCGCCGGCACCGTGACCACGTCGCGCAGCGTGTCCAGCTCGAGCCGCGCGTTGACGAACTGGTTCGGGAACAGCCGTCCGTCCGAATTGTCGAACTGCGCGCGCAGCTTGATGGTGCCCGTGGCCGGATCGATCTGGTTGTCCACCGACACCAGGACGCCGGTCGCGAGCAGGTTGCTCTGCGTGCGATCGAAGGCCTGCACCGCGAGCCGCTCGCCGCTCGCCATCCGGTCGAGGACGCGGGGCAGCTCGTCCTGCGGTATCGCGAAGACGACGGAGATCGGCTCCACCTCCGTGATCACCACCAGCCCGTTGGGCTCCGCGCCGGTCACCATGTTGCCGGCATCGACCTGGCGCAGGCCGACGCGGCCGCTGATCGGCGCGGTCACCCGCGCGTAGCCGAGCTGCAGGCGGGCGTTGGCCACCTGGGCCTCGTCCACCCGGATCTGCCCCTCGTACTGGCGCACCAGCGCGCGCTGAGTGTCCACCTGCTGGCGGGCGATCGAGTCCTGCTTGAACAGCGTCTCGTAGCGACGCAGGTCCACGCGGGCGTTCTCCAGGAGCGCGCGGTTGCGCGCGAGCTGCCCCTCGGCCTGCGCGAGCTGCACCCGCAGCTCGCGCGGATCGATCTCGGCGAGCAGCTGCCCCGCCTCGACCCGGTCGCCTTCCGTGAAATGGACCCGCTCCAGCAGCCCGGCCACCCGGCTCTTCACCGCGACGGTCTGGGTCGCCACCACGTTGCCGAGCGCCTCGATCGTGATCGGCAGGTTGCCGAGCTGCGCCGCCACCGCGACCACCGGGACCCGCGGCACCGGCGGGCCACCCGGCACGGCGGCAGTCGTACCCTGCGAGGCGGCACCGGGCAGGCGTCCGCTCGCCGCCGGTGGCGTGGTGCCTGCTTCCCGCGTCGCCTGCCAATGCTTCCATCCGTACCAGCCGCCGACCGCGAGCAGCACCAGGGCGATCGCGAGCGGCAGCCAGGCGCGACGCCGCGGCGGCAACGGCGCCTCGCCGCCGGGGCCGCCCGGCGCGCCTTCGGGCGACGGTGCCTTGGGGCGGCGC
>JAEWGX010000098.1 GCA_023388075.1 Pseudomonadota bacterium | reverse complement strand
GGGCCAGGACGGGCCGGCGCCCGCGGGCGCACGGCAAGCCGCAGCCGCCACGGCAGCGATCTTCCCGGCCACCGCGCCGGGCATGCGCGGCGACCATGCGCCGGAGCGGCCGGGGTCCGCGACCCATCCGGCAGATTCCGGGCGCCACGACGGTCCGGGGCGACTTGCCGACGACTGGGAGGTCGACGCCGAGGATCTCGGCCCGCCGGAGTTCGAGGCGCCGAGGCTCGAACCGGTGCCGGTCGAGCCGCCACCGCCCGACACTCCCACCATCCGGGCGGGTGCGTTCGAGCAGACCCAGCCGTTCGCCGAGCAACCATCGGAGCAACCCGAGGACCCGGAGGCACCCGAGGAAGGCGAGAAACGGAGTACGCCGGACTACCTTCCGGCCCAGGTGGACCACCTCGTCACCCTGATACCCCGCAGCCCCGTGAACGCGGAGCGGCTGATCGCGCTCACCTCGTCGCTGCGCCACGTCGGCTCCAAGCCGATCCGCATCGAGATCGACGACGGCAAGGGCCGGTGGGTCCCGCTGCAGTCGGGCACCATGGTGGGCTGCCTGCGCTGCTCGGTGCTGCTCGCCAACCGCCAGGGACCGCTCAACGCGGTGGAGCTGTCGGACTTCTCGGCGTCGGTGGAGTCGCTGGCGGCCCAGATCGGCGCCCGCTACGTCGCGGCGGACATGAACCAGGTGCTGCGCGAGGCCCGCGACCTGGACTCGGTCGCGGCGCGGCTGGACACGCAGGTGGAGCTGGGAGTCGAATCGGCCGAACCCGTCACGCCCGACCGGCTGGCGTCCGTGGCGCGCAAGCTGGACCTCTACGATCGCGGCGGCAACCGCTACGCCTGCTTCGCGCAGAACGGCGATCTCCTCTACCTGATGACCCCGGGCGCGACGATGGACATGATCGCGTTCGTGCTGGACGTGCCGCGCACCGCCCAGTCGCACGATCCCTGGCGCAGCATGGTGGCGTGCGCCAGCAGCTGCGCTCAGCTGGTACGGGGGCGCGTGGTGGACAGCGCCGGGCGCGGCATGTCGGTGAGCATGATCGAGACAGTGGGGCAACAGATCGCGCGTCGCTACGCCGAGCTGGCCGAGACCGGCCTCAAGGCGGGGGCGCCGGCGACGCTTCGCGTCTTCAACTGAGCCCCCGAAAGCTCCGACCATGGCCGGCAAGCGCGACGCGACGGACGCGACCGACGCCGCGCCGCCGCCCGAGGCGGTCGAGCGTGTCGCCGCGCTGCGCGAGCAGATCGAGCGCCACAACCATGCCTACTACGTGCTCGACGCGCCGGAGGTCGACGACGCCGCCTACGACGCCCTGATGCGCGAGCTCGAGGCCCTGGAGGCACGCTATCCCGCGCTCGCGAGCGAAGACTCGCCGACCGCGCGGGT
This sequence comes from Pseudomonadota bacterium, assembly GCA_023388075.1. Taxonomy (GTDB): domain Bacteria; phylum Pseudomonadota; class Gammaproteobacteria; order Burkholderiales; family Burkholderiaceae_E; genus Lautropia. The sequence continues at coordinate 77,713 of JAEWGX010000098.1, read as the reverse complement.
CGGCGCGGCGCCCCAGGAGGCCTTCGGCACGGTCACGCATCGGGTACCGATGCGCTCGCTGGCGAACGCGCTCGCCGAAGACGAGGCCCGTGCCTTCGACCGGCGCGTACGCGAGGCGCTCGGCAAGCGCGGCGGCCGCGCGCAGGCGGATACCGGCAACGGAGAGATCGACTACTGCGTGACGCCGAAGTTCGACGGACTGGCGGCGACGCTTCGCTACGAGCAGGGCAGGCTGGTCCTCGGGGCGACGCGTGGCGACGGCACCACCGGAGAGAACGTGACCGCCAACCTGCGCACCGTGCGGGGACTGCCACGCAGCCTGCGGCCGCCCTTTCCCGAGGTGCTGGAGGTTCGCGGCGAGGTGCTCATGTACCGCCGCGACTTCGAGAAGCTGAACGCGAGCCAGGCCGCGCGCGGCGAGAAGGTCTTCGTCAATCCGCGCAACGCCGCCGCAGGGAGCCTCCGGCAGCTCGACGCCCGCATCACGGCCAGCCGTTCGCTGCGCTTCGTCGGCTATGGCATCGGCGAGGTGCGGCCCGACCAGGTGCCCGCCTCCCAGTACGAACTGCTCGAGTGGCTTGCCGAACGCGGCGTGCCGGTCGCGCCCCTGCGCCGGCGCGTGACCGGTGCCGAGGGCCTCCTGGAGTACTACCGTGAGATCGGCGGCAAGCGCGCCGAGCTTCCCTACGACATCGACGGCGTGGTCTACACGGTGGACGACCGCGCCACCCACGCCATCCTCGGTTACGTTGCGCGGGCGCCGCGCTTCGCGCTCGCGCACAAGTATGCGCCGCAGGAGGTGCAGACGCGGCTGCTCGACATCGACGTGCAGGTGGGACGCACCGGATCGCTCACGCCCGTGGCACGGCTCGAGCCGGTATTCGTCGGCGGCGTGACGGTGAGCAACGCGACCCTGCACAACGAGGACGAGATCGCCCGCAAGGACCTGAAGATCGGCGACACCGTCATCGTGCGCCGGGCAGGCGACGTGATCCCGGAGGTGGTCGCGCCGGTGCTCGCCCTGCGCCCGCCCGACGCGCGCGTCTTTCGCATGCCCGGCGCCTGCCCGGTGTGCGGATCGAAGGTGGAGCGCCTGCCGGGTGAGGCCGCCTGGCGCTGCGTGGGTGGCCTCTATTGCGGCGCGCAGCGCAAGCAGGCGCTGCTGCACTTCGCCCAGCGCCGCGCGATGGACATCGACGGGCTCGGCGAGCGGCTGGTGGAGCAGCTGGTCGACACCGGCCGGGTCCACAGCCCCGCCGACCTCTACCGTCTCACCGTCGCCGACCTGGCCCAGCTCGAGCGCATGGGCGAGAAGTCCGCGGCGAACCTGGTCGCGGCGATCGACCGGTCACGCCAGCCCACCCTGGCGCGCTTCGTCTTCGCGCTCGGCATCCGGCACGTCGGCGAGGAGGTGGCCCGGATCCTGGCCAGCCAGTTCGGAACGCTGGATGCGCTGCTCGCGGCCGACTGGGAGGCGCTGCTCGAGCAGAAGTCGGAGACGATGAAGGAGAACACCCGCCGGCGCGCGCGCGGCGAGGCGCCCGAGCCCGTCGCGCTCGAGGGGATCGGCCCGGAGATCGTCGCGAGCGTGTCGGCCTTCTTCCAGGAGGCGCACAATCGCCAGATCATCGCGGACCTGCGCGCTCTCGGCGTGGAGCCGCTCGCGACCGAGGCGACGAAGGGGGGTGAGCCCACCGCCGGGAGCGCAAGCACAACGGTTCCCGCCGTCGGTCGGGTATTCGAAGGTCGTACTATCGTCATCACCGGCACGCTGTCTAGAATCTCCCGCCAGGAAGCAGAAGACCTGGTTCGCAGCCTTGGCGGGCACGCATCTGGCTCGGTCTCGCGCCGTACCGCCTTCGTGGTTGCGGGCGAGGCGGCCGGATCGAAACTGGAGAAGGCGCGCGCCCTGGGGGTGAGGGTGGTGGACGAGGCTGAATTCTTCAGGATGATTGAAAGCAATGGCTCAGACAGTCGTACGTAAGGCCGTGTTTCCCGTGGCGGGGCTCGGCACGCGATTCCTTCCCGCCACCAAGGCCATGCCGAAGGAGATGCTGCCGGTCGTCGACAAGCCGCTGATCCAGTACGCGGTCGAGGAGGCCGCGGCCGCCGGCATCACCGAGATGATCTTCATCACCGGCCGCGGCAAGCGCAGCATCGAGGATCACTTCGACAAGGCCTACGAGCTCGAATCCGAGCTGCAGGCGCGCGGCAAGGTGGCGCTGCTGGAAACGGTCCAGGACGCGGTGCCGAACGGCGTCAACTGCGTCTACATCCGCCAGGCGGAACCGCTCGGGCTCGGTCACGCCGTGCTGTGCGCGCGCCAGGTGGTGGGCAACGAGCCGTTCGCCATCCTGCTGGCGGATGACCTGATGCAGCCGGGCGCGAGCGGGGTGCCGGTCCTCAAGCAGATGGTCGACCTGCACCTGCGTCAGCATGCCAGCGTTCTCGCGGTCCAGGAAGTGAGCCGCGAGGAGACCGCGTCCTACGGCATCGTCTCGGGCACGCCCTGGGCCGAACGGACCAGCCGGATCACCGGCATGGTTGAGAAGCCCAAGCCGGCGGAGGCGCCGTCCACCCTCGCCGTGGTCGGCCGCTACCTGCTCTCGCCGCTCATCTTCGATCACCTCGCGCAGATCAAGCCCGGCGCGGGTGGGGAGATCCAGCTCACTGACGCGCTGGCCAAGCTGATTCACGAGCAGCCTGTGCTCGCGTACAAGTTCGACGGGCATCGCTACGACTGCGGCTCGAAGATCGGCTACCTGCAGGCCACCGTGGAGCTGGGCCTGAATCATCCGGAGGTCGGCAGCGAGTTCGCGGCGTTCCTGAAGACCGTCAAGGTCTGAACCCGCGGCCCATGATCGGCATCATCGGTGGCAGCGGCCTGGCGAAGCTCGCCGGGCTGGAGAACGTGCGCCGCGAGATCATCCGGACCCGCTGGGGCCAGCCGTCCAGCGCCCTCAGCTTCGGCGATCTCGGCGGCACGCCGGTCGTCTTCATGGCTCGCCACGGCTACGGCCACACGATCGCGCCGCAGGACATCAACTACCGCGCCAACATCGCGTCGTTGTCGCAGGCCGGCGTCCGCGCGATCGTCGCGGTGGCGAGCGTGGGCGGCATTCGTGCCGACCTGCCCCCGGGCACGCTCGCGGTGCCCGAGCAGCTCATCGACTACACCACCGGACGTGCCGGCACCTACTACTCCGGGCCCGACCAGCCGGTGGTCCACATCGACTTCACCCGTCCCTATGACGACGGCGTCAGGCGCCTGCTGATCGGCTCAGCCGCGGCCGCCGGCATCCCGGTGATCGACGGCGGCTGCTACGGCTGCACGCCGGGCCCGCGGCTCGAGACGGCGGCGGAGATCCGCCGCGCGGAGCGCGACGGTTGCGACATGGTGGGCATGACCGGAATGCCGGAGGCGGTGCTCGCTCGCGAGCTCGAGATCCCCTATGCCGCGCTGGCGGTGGTGGCCAACTGGGCGGCCGGAAAGGGCGACGCGGCGCAGGCGGTCCCACTGGAAGCCATCGGCGGCGTCCTCGAGGACGCGATGGGGCGGGTGCTCGCCATCCTGGCCGTCGCCGCCAAGGATCACCACCGGGGCGGGGCAACCTCCATGCCGTAGGCGGGCGTAGCTAGAGCACCCCGAGCAGCTCGCGCTCGAGCCTCAGGCGGTCCTTCTCGGTCGCGAGGCGCTCGCCGTCCATCGTGAACACGTCCTCGGCCCGCTCGCCGAGCGTCGCCACCCGGGCGCCGTAGAGCTCGATTCCGTTCTGCGCCAGCACGCGTGCGATGTCGTAGAGCAGGCCGGTGCGGTCGGTGGTGGTGACCGAGAGGAAATAGCACCGCCCGGACTCGTCGGCACGCAGGTCGACCTTGGGCGGCAGCGGGAAGGCGCGCGAGCGTCGCGACAGCCGGGCCGGCACCGCGGGCTTCAGCGCGGCCGGGTCGAGCTCCCGCCCCAGCAGCTCCGCCAGCTCCGCCTCCACCAGGGCAAGCATGTCCCGGTACGGCAGCGCGAGGTCCGGATCCACCACGATGAAGCTGTCGAGCGCGTAGCCGGTGCGGGTGGTGTGCACCCGCGCCTCCAGCACCGAGAGATGCTTGCGATCGAAGTAGCCGCAGATCCGGGCGAAGAGGCCGGGCTGGTCGCGGGTGTAGACGAGCACCTCGAAGCCTTCGGCCAGCGGATCGAGCCGGGTGCGCACCACCGGCTGCGCGGGCGCGCCCAACCGGTGCAGCACCCGGGTATGCCAGGCGATGTCCTGAGGCTCGTGACGCAGGAAGTAGCCGATGTCCAGCGACTCCCAGAAGGCCGCGTAGCGGTCGCCTTCGATGCCGTGCAGGAGCAGCAGGCGCGCGGCCTCGCGGCGCCGGTCGTCCATCTGCACCGCCGGCTCGGTCCCGTCCCCGGCGAGCTCGGCGAGCGTCGCCCGGTAGAGATCCTCCAGGAGCTTGCCCTTCCAGGCGTTCCACACCTTGGCGCTGGTGCCGCGGATGTCGGCGACCGTGAGCAGGTAGAGCGCGACCAGCCGGCGCTCGCACCCGACCCGCGCGGCGAAGTCCGCGATCACCGCCGGGTCGCCCAGGTCCTTCTTCTGCGCGGTCACCGACATGGAGAGATGCTCTCGCACCAGGAAGCGGACCAGCGCCCGATCCTCGCCGGCGATTCCGTGCTGGCGGCAGAACCGGTCCGCGTCGCGCTCGCCGAGCTCGGAATGGTCGCCGCCGCGGCCCTTGGCGATGTCGTGAAAGAGGGCGGCGACCACCAGCAGCCAGGGTCGCTCGAAATCCGCGATGAGCTGGCTGCACAGCGGATACTCGTGGGCGTGCTCGGCCTGCATGAACCGGCGCAGGTTGCGCACCACCATCAGGATGTGCTGGTCCACCGTGTAGACGTGGAACAGGTCGTGCTGCATCCGGCCCACGATGCGGCGAAAGGCCGGGAGGTAGCGACCGAGCACCGACCACTGGTTCATCCGGCGCAGCTCGTGGGTCACCCCGCGCGGCGCCTGGAGGATGGCGAGGAAGGTGGCCCGGTTCTCCGGGTCCGTGCGAAACCGCGCGTCGATGCGAAACCGCGCATGCCAGAGCGCCCGCAGCGTGGGCACCGTCATGCCGACCAGCCCCGGCTGCTCCTGCAGCATCCGGAAGGCACGCAGCAGCAGCCGCGGGTTGCGCTCGAAGCCATCGGGCCGTCGCAGGGCGAGCAGGTCGCCCACGCGCGCGAAGTCGTCGTCCAGCGGCACCGCCTCGTCGGCCGGCCGCCCGAGCAGCCGCAGCTCCAGGCTCTGCAGCAGGATGGTGGAGAGCTGCGTGATCGCCTTGGCAGCGAGGTAGTAGCGCTGCATGAGGCTCTCGGAGAGCGCGCGCGATCCGCTCGCCTGGAAGCCCATCGCCTGCGCCACCGCCGGCTGCAGGTCGAACACCAGCCGATCCTCGCGCCGGTTGGCGAGGATGTGCAGCCAGGCGCGAATGCGCTGCAGGAACCGCTCGTGCCGTTGCAGTTGCCGCGCCTCCAGCGGCTCGATCACGCCGGCCCGCACCAGCGCGTCCCAGCCCTGGCCAAGGCCCGCCGCTCGGGCGACCCAGGCGATCACCTGCAGGTCGCGCAGCGCGCCAGGGCTCTCCTTGCAGTTCGGCTCCAGGCTGTAGGGCGTGTCCTCGTACTTCTGGTGGCGCTGCCGGGTCTCCAGCATCTTGTCGCGCAGGAAGGTGGCCGGATCGAGCAATCCTTCCATCGCCCGGTCGAGCGCGGCGGCCAGCTTGCGGCTGCCGGCGAGCAGCCGCCGCTCGAGCAGGCTGGTCATCACTGACAGGTCGGCAGCCGCCTCCTCGGCGCACTGGGCGGGAGTCCGCACGCTGTGGCCGATGGCGAGGCCGACGTCCCAGCAGCTTCCGATGAAGCGCTCGACCATGCGTGCCCGCGACTCGTCGGGTGCCTCGGCCAGCAGCAGCAGGATGTCCACGTCCGATTGCGGCTGCAGCCCGCCCCGGCCGTAGCCCCCGACGGCGTAGAGCGCCGCACCGGAGGGCAGGCCGCTCTCACGCCAGAGATGGCGCAGCACCCGATCGGTATCGCGGGAGAGTCCCTTCAGCAGGCGGTCGACATGGGCGTCCTGCCGGAAGCGGTCGATGCGCTCCACCCGCATGCGCCGCAGGGCGGTGCGCAGCGCCTGCGTGGCCGCGACCGGATCCGGTGCCTCCACCGCTTCGGCGATGCCCGCGCTGCCCGCGGGAAGCTCAACCACCGCGCCGGCCCTCGTCCAGGTCAGCCTTGCGATCCCGGGCGGGGCGCGCGAGCGATCAGGCCGCCGCCGGGAGCGCCGGCTTGGCCGGGGCGCCGGCCGAAAGCGTGAGGACGTCGTAGCCCGACGCGGTCACCACCACGGTGTGCTCCCACTGGGCGGAGAGGGAGTGGTCCTTGGTGACGATGGTCCAGCCGTCGGCCAGCTCGCGGATCTCCCGCCGGCCCGCGTTGATCATCGGCTCGACCGTGAAGGTCATGCCCTCCACGAGCGTCTCGCCGCTGCCGGCACGGCCGTAATGCAGCACCTGCGGCTCCTCGTGGAAGCGGCGCCCGATTCCGTGGCCGCAGAACTCGCGCACCACCGAGAAGCCGTTGCCTTCCGCATGCCGCTGGATCGCGTGACCGATATCCCCCAGCGTCGCGCCCGGGCGGACCTGCTCGATGCCGAGCCACATGCACTCGTAGGCGACGTCGCACAGTCGCCGCGCGGCGACCGACGGTTGGCCGACGATGAACATGCGGCTGCTGTCACCATGCCAGCCGTCCTTGATCACGGTGACGTCGATGTTCAGGATGTCCCCGTTGCGCAGCACGCGATCACCCGGAATGCCATGGCAGACCTGGTGGTTGATGGAGGTGCAGATGGACTTGGGAAAGGGCTTGTACCCGGGCGGCGCGTAGTTGAGCGGGGCCGGGATCGCCTTCTGGTGGTTGACGATGTAGTCATGGCACAACGCGTCCAACGCCTCGGTGGTGGCGCCTGCCTTGACGTGCGGGGTGATGAAATCGAGCACCTCACCGGCGAGCCGGCAGGCGATGCGCATCTGCTCGATCTCCTCGGGAGTTTTAGGAGTGACGGTCATGTTACTATTATAGGTTAGTCCGCGCGGCGACGCGCTGACGAATCCGCCCGGAAACTCTGGGCGGGCGGAGGCCGGTGCTTCGCCACCGGCAGGCCGTCTGCCCGTCGCCAGGATTGGGGTGCCCGCGACGCACCGCATGCCGAAGGCTGCAATAAACGCCAGCCGGTTCGACATGTGAGCGCGGGTCGATCCGGCGTCGTTCCCGGGTATCTGACAACCCTCTCTGGAGCAACGCTCATGTCATCCGTCACGATCCGCCAGATGCTGGAGGCCGGTGTCCATTTCGGCCACCAGACCCGCTTCTGGAACCCTCGCATGGCCCCCTACATCTTCGGCCATCGCAACAAGATCCACATCATCAACCTCGAGAAGACGCTGGTGATGTTCGAGTCGGCCACGCGCTACGTGCGCCAACTCGCCGCCAACCGCGGGAACATCCTCTTCGTCGGCACCAAGCGCCAGGCCCGGGAGATCGTCGCCGAGGAAGCGGCCCGCGCCGGCATGCCCTACGTCGACGAGCGCTGGCTCGGCGGCATGATGACCAACTTCAAGACGGTCAAGGGCTCCATCAAGCGCCTGAAGGACATGGAGCAGGCCCGCGATGAAGGCGCGCTCGAGCGCATGACCAAGAAGGAAGGGCTGATGTTCAGCCGCGAGCTCGAGAAGCTCACCCGCAGCCTCGGCGGCATCAAGGACCTCACCGGGCTGCCGGATGCCCTCTTCGTGATCGACGTCGGGTACCACAAGATCGCGGTGACCGAAGCCCGCAAGCTCGGCGTGCCGATCGTCGGCGTGGTGGACAGCAACCACTCGCCCGAGGGCATCGACTACGTCATCCCGGGCAACGACGACTCGGGTCGTGCCGTGCGGCTCTACGCGCGCGGCATCGCCGACGCCGTCCTGGAAGGCCGCAACGCCGCGATGCAGGACATCGTCAAGGGCGCCGAGGAAGACGAGTTCGTCGAGGTCGAGTCGGAGGAATGAGACCAACCCCCCGAGGGCCTTCGGCCCTCGCCCCCTTGAAAAGGGGGGTGCCGCCAGCGGCCGGGCAGACCCGTTCCGCGGTGGCCGCTGGGGGTGGAGCGATCAATTCATGCAACTGGCGCCGGCCGGGGTAGAGACGAACCGGACGCCCGCCCGCCGAGAAGGGGCGCCGCCGGGGCCGGCTGGGTACTGACGGGAACATAGGAAGGCTGAAGATGGCGGAAATCACCGCAAGCATGGTCAAGGAACTGCGCGAGAAGACCGACGCGCCGATGATGGAGTGCAAGAAGGCCCTGATCGAAGCCGACGGGGACATGAAGCGGGCCGAGGAGATCCTGCGCGTCAAGCTCGGCAACAAGGCGAGCAAGGCCGCCTCGCGGGTCGCGGCCGAAGGCGTCGTGGGGATCCATGTCGCGCCGGACGCCTCCAGCGCCGCGATGGTGGAGGTCAACTGCGAGACCGACTTCGTCGCCAAGAACGAGGACTTCCTCGCCTTCACCGCGCAGCTGGCGCGGCTGGTGGCGGACAAGTCGCCGGCGGACGTGGCGGCGCTCTCCGCGCTCGAGCTCGACGGCAAGCCTGTCGAGCAGGTGCGCACCGACCTCGTGGGCAAGATCGGGGAGAACCTGTCGATCCGCCGTTTCGTCCGGGTGCAGGCAAGCGGCAAGATCTCGAGCTACCTGCACGGCGGCGCGCGCATCGGCGTCCTGGTGGACCTGGCGGGCGGCGACGAGACGCTCGGGAAGGATCTCGCGATGCACATCGCCGCCCACAAGCCGGTGGCGATCGGCCGCGACCAGGTACCGCCCGAGCTGATCGAGCGCGAGCGCGCGATCGCGAGCGAGAAGGCGGCGGAATCCGGCAAGCCGGCGGAGATCGTCGCGAAGATGGTCGAGGGCACCGTCCAGAAGTTCCTCAAGGAAGTCACGCTGCTCGGACAGCCCTTCGTGAAGGACGACAAGCAGACTGTCGAGCAGCTCCTCAAGGCCCGCAAGGCGAGCGTGGCGAGGTTCGACCTGTTCGTCGTCGGCGAGGGCATCGAGAAGAAGCAGAGCGACTTCGCGGCGGAGGTCGCCGCGCAGGTCTCGGCGGCGCGCTGATCCCGCACCGCCGCGACCCCATGGAAAACGCACCCACGGCGGACGCTGCGCCGGCGAACGCCGCCTCCAGCGCGGCCGCGCCCGCCGGCGCGGTCGGCACCGGCCCCGCCTGGCGGCGGGTCCTGCTCAAGCTCTCCGGCGAAGCCCTCATGGGCGATGACGCCTACGGCATCAACCGGGCGACCATCGAGCAGATGTGCGCCCAGATCGTCGAGGTCACCCGCCTTGGCGTCGAGCTCGCCATCGTGATCGGCGGGGGCAACATCTTCCGCGGCGTCTCCACCGGGGCGGCCGGGATGGACCGCGCCACCGCGGACTACATGGGGATGCTCGCCACCGTGATGAACGCGCTGGCGTTGCAGGACGCGCTGCGCCAGCTCGGCGCCGCCGCGCGCGTGCAGTCGGCGCTCAACATCGAGCAGATCGTGGAGCCCTATATCCGCCCGAAGGCGTTGCGCTACCTGGAGGAAGGCAAGGTGGTGATCTTCGCGGGCGGCACCGGCAACCCCTTCTTCACCACCGACACCGCCGCCGCCCTGAGGGGCGCGGAGATCGACGCGGAGGTGATTCTCAAGGCCACCAAGGTGGACGGCGTCTACACCGCCGACCCGGTCAAGGACGCCGGCGCCACGCGCTACCGCGAAATCTCGTTCGACGAGGCGATCAGCCGGAACCTGAAGGTCATGGACGCGGCGGCCTTCGCGCTCTGCCGTGACCAGAAGCTTCCGGTCAAGGTATTCTCGATATTCAAGCCCGGCGCCCTTGTCCGGGTCGTTCTGGGCGAGGACGAAGGCACCCTGGTGCATGTATGAACGTCCCCCGGGGCCGGGCTGATTCCGGAGGAGAAGCATGTCCATCAGTGAAATCAAGCAGACGACCGACAGGAAGATGCAGAAGGCCGTGGAAGCCTGCAAGGCGAGCCTGTCCAAGATCCGGACCGGCCGCGCCCACGTCGGCGTGCTGGATCACATCCATGTCGACTACTACGGCAACTCCACGCCGCTCAACCAGGTTGCCAACGTGACGTTGCTCGATGCCCGCACGCTCAACGTGTCGGTGTGGGAGAAGCACATGGCCACGGTGGTGGAGAAGGCGATCCGCGACTCCGACATGGGACTGAACCCCCAGTCGCAGGGCACCGTCATTCGGGTGCCGATGCCGCCGCTCTCGGAGGAGCGCCGTCGCGAGATGGTGAAGATCGTCAAGCAGGAGGGCGAGAACGCGAAGGTGGTGATCCGCGGACTGCGCCGGGACGCGAACACCGAGCTGAAGGAGCTCTCCAAGGCCAAGGAGATCTCCGAGGACGACGACCGCCGGGCGCAGGAGGAGATCCAGAAGATGACCGACCGCTACGTGGCCGAGATCGACAAGATGCTGGTCGCGAAGGAGCAGGAGGTGATGACGGTCTGATGCCCGGTCCCCGGGCTAGCCGCGCCTACGCCGCCGCGCAACGATGACCTTCGTCAGCTCCACACAGACCATTCCCGGCGGCGGGCAGGTTCCGCGTCACGTCGCCATCATCCTGGACGGCAACGGCCGTTGGGCAACGGAGCGCCACCTGCCGCGCGCCGCCGGCCACCGGCGCGGCGTCGAGGCCGTGCGCAACACGGTCGAGCAGTGCGCCCGGATGGGCATCGAATTCGTGACGCTCTTCGCGTTCAGCTCCGAGAACTGGCGGCGACCGGCCGACGAGGTGTCGCTGCTGATGCGACTCTTCATGTCGGCGTTGCAGCGGGAGGTGGATCAGCTGCGGCGCAACGGCATCCGGCTGCGGGTGGTGGGGGATCTCTCCCGCTTCGAGCCCACGCTGCAGGAAATGATCCATGCCGCGCAGCGCGACACCGCCGGCAACCGGCGCATGACCCTCACCATCGCCGCCAACTACGGCGGGCGCTGGGACATCCTGCAGGCGACCGGCGCGCTCATGCGGGCGCGGGCGGCGGCCGGCGCCGACCTTGGCGCACCGGTCACGGAATCGGAGCTCGCACAGCATCTGGCGCTGTCCTTCGCTCCAGAGCCGGACCTCTTCATCCGCACCGGCGGCGAGCAGCGGATCAGCAACTTCCTGCTGTGGCAGCTCGCGTATACCGAGCTTTACTTCTGCCCTGCCTACTGGCCGGACTTCGACGCCCAGGCGCTGCAGGAGGCGATCGCCTGGTATCGCCAGCGCGAACGCCGCTTCGGCCGCACCGGCGGGCAGCTCGCCGCGGCAGCAGGTTGAGCAGCTTCACACCATCGCGCCACGGGGTCGCCGTCCTCTGCCGGGACGGGAGTCTCCGATGCTGAAGCAACGCATCGTCACCGCCGCCGTTCTTCTGACGGCCATCGTCTGGGCGCTGTTCTTCGCCGCCCCCTGGGTCTGGGGCGTGCTGTCGCTGGTCCTGTTCGCGGCGGCCGGCTGGGAATGGGGCGCGCTGCTCGGCCGCGCCGGCCCGGTCGGTGGCGATGGCGGCGCCGGGGAGGGAGCAGACGCCTCGGCGGGCAGCCGCGCGGCGATCGGCGTCACCGCGGCGGTCACCGTCGCGGGCCTTGCCTGGCTTGCCTGGCGCGGCGGATTCGAGCTGGGGGCAGGCACGGACGGCACGGGCCCCTGGCTCGCGGCGCTCCTCGTGGTCGACCTGCTGCTCTGGCTCGGGCTCGCGCTGCCGGCGGTGCTCGCCGCCAAGCCACGCGGCGATCATCCCGCTTTCGCCACAGTGGCGATCTTCTGCCTGTGGGTAGCCGTCCTGGAGCTGCGGCTGATCCATCCGGTGCTGGTACTCTCGGCCATGGCCATCGTCTGGTTCGCCGATGTCGGCGCGTATTTCGTGGGTCGTGCCGTCGGCCGCCGCAAGCTCGCGGTACGGGTGAGCCCCAACAAGTCCTGGGAAGGGGCGTGGGGTGGGCTGGCGGCCGTCCTCGTGATCGCCGCGCTCGCGTGGTGGGCCTGGCCGGACGCCCCGGTGCTGAGCAACCTGCTGGCAAGCCGGGCGGGCCTGTCGCTCGCCGCGCTCGCGCTCACGGCGATCGTCGCGCTCTCGATCGTCGGCGACCTCTACGAATCGCTGCTCAAGCGGGCCAAGGGGGTGAAGGACAGCGGCCGACTGCTACCCGGCCACGGCGGCGTGCTGGACCGCATCGATGCCCTGGTCCCCACCATGCCCGCCTGCCTGCTGCTCTGGCAGGCGCTCGCGCGATGAAGCGCATCACCATCCTCGGTGCCACCGGCTCCATCGGCGACAGCACGCTGGATGTGATCGCCCGCAATCCCGGCCGCTACCAGGTGCATGCCCTGACCGCCAACGGCAACGTCGACAAGCTGATCGAGCTGGCCCGACGTCACCAGCCGGCCGTGATCGGCGTGGCCGACCCGGCCGCCGCCGGCGGCCTCGAGGCGCGGGCCCGGGCCGCCGGGCTCGGTGCCCGAGTGGCGGTCGGACCGGACGAGATCGCCGCGGTCAGTGCCGCACCCGAGGTCGATTGCGTCATGGCCGCCATCGTCGGCGCCGCCGGGCTCGCGCCGACGCTGGAGGCAGCCCGCCACGGCAAGACCGTCCTCCTCGCGAACAAGGAGGCGATCGTCATGGCCGGCCGGCTGTTCATCCAGACCTGCCGGCAGTCGCGGGCGACTTTGTTGCCGATCGACAGCGAGCACAATGCGCTTTTCCAGTGCCTGCCGCCGCCCGGCTCGGGGACCCGGGCCCCGCAGGCCGTCCGGCGGCTGATCCTGACGGCCTCCGGCGGCCCGTTCCGGACCACGCCGGTGGCGGAGCTGGACCGGGTGACGCCGGACCAGGCCTGCGCGCACCCGCGCTGGAGCATGGGCCGCAAGATCTCGGTCGACTCGGCGACGATGATGAACAAGGGGTTGGAACTTATCGAGGCGCACTACCTCTTCGACATGCCGGCGGAGCGGCTGGACGTGCTCATCCATCCGCAGAGCGTCGTGCATTCCCTGGTGGAGTACCTGGACGGCTCGGTCCTCGCGCAGCTCGGCAATCCCGACATGCGGGTGCCGATCGCCCATGCCCTGGGCTATCCGGAGCGCATCGGCAGCGGGGCGACCCCGCTGGACCTGGCGGCCATCGGCCGGCTGGATTTCGAGGCGCCGGACGAAGGCCGCTTCCCCTGCCTGCGGCTCGCCCGGGAGGCGCTGGCCGCCGGCGACGGCGCCCCGTGTGTCCTCAACGCGGCCAACGAGGTCGGCGTGTCGGAATTCCTTGCCGGGAACCTGCGCTTCAGCGACATTGCCCGTATCAACGAAGCCGTGCTGCAGGCCGTTGAATCGAGTGGCGCCCCCGCCTCCCTGGAAGAGGCCGTGGCGCTCGATCGGCATTCCCGCGAGGAAGCCGGCCGGCAGTTGCGGAGGCTCAGGAAATGACACTCCCCCCCACGGCGCCACTGACATGACGACGCTACTCTCGTTCCTCTTCGCCCTGGCGGTGCTCGTGTTCATCCACGAGCTGGGGCACTACAGCGTCGCCCGCTGGTGCGGCGTCAAGGTGCTGCGCTTCTCGATCGGCTTCGGCAAGCCGATCGCCACCTGGCGGGTCGGGCCCGACCGCACGGAGTGGAGCCTCTCGCCGATCCCGCTCGGCGGCTACGTGAAGATGCTCGACGAGCGCGAGCAGGGCGAGCTCGCGTCGGCCGACGCCCACCGTGCCTTCAACCGCCAGTCGCTCGCCAAGCGCAGCGCGATCGTCGCGGCCGGTCCGGCGGCGAATTTCCTGCTCGCCATCGTGCTCTACGGCGTGCTCGGCATGGCCGGGCTCCAGGAGCCGGCGCCGGTGCTGGGCGCACCGCCCGCGGGCAGCGCCGCGGCTGTCGCGGGGATCATGGACGGCGATCGCGTGGTGGCGGTGGACGGCTCTCCGGTGGAGACGTTCAACGAGGTGCGGCTGCGCCTGATCGACGGCATCGTCGACAAGCGCGCTGTGCAGTTGCAGGTGGATGGGCGCGAGGGCTCGCGGCAGGTCGCGCTGGATACCCGCGGCCTGCCCGAAGGCGAGCTCGAGCGGGACTTCGGACGCACCCTGGGCCTGGAGCTGCGCGCCGGCGCGGTCCTGGTCGGCAACGTCCTGGGCGGCAGTGCCGCCGAAGCCGCCGGACTCCTCGCCAACGACGAGATCGTCAGCATCGACGGCCAACCCATTCGCCGGGCCAGGGACCTGATCGAGGCGGTGCGGGCCAACCCGGACGAGCCGCTTGATTTCCTGGTCCGACGGGGCGGCGCGGAGGTCGCGCTTTCGGTGACGCCGCGAGGCGAGGTGGAGTCGGCGGCCGACGGCAGCAGCGCCCGAGTGGGCAGGATCGGCGCGGCTCTCCAGCAGCGGGTGGAGATGGTGACGCTCGACCTCGGCCCGATCGAGGCGCTGGGCCATGGCGCACGGCAGACTTGGGAGATGTCGATCTTCTCCCTGCGCATGCTGGGCAAGATGGTGACCGGGGACCTGTCCTGGAAGAACCTGTCCGGCCCGGTGGCGATCGCGGACTACGCGGGGCAGTCGGTCCGGATCGGATGGTTCGCCTACGTCGGGTTTCTCGCGCTGGTGAGCGTGAGTCTCGGTGTTCTCAACTTGTTACCGGTGCCGGTTCTGGACGGTGGCCATTTGGTATATTACGCGCTCGAAGCGATCAAGGGTCGTCCCCTGTCGGAGCGCTTCATGCAAGTAACCCAGCGGGTGGGACTTGCCATGGTCGCCGGTTTGATGATCGTCGCGCTGTTCAACGACCTCTCGCGTCTGCTCAGCTGAGACGATCCTTCCCGGCGTTCTTCGTCACTGAACGCGGCGCGCGCAATCGGGCGCGGGCCCGCCGGGATATCACGTATCAAGTCCTCGATCTCGATTACGGGAAAGCTGCTCGCGGGAGCCGCCAGGTGCTTGAGCGTGGCGGCTCTTTTCGTGACCGCCCATGCCTGGGCCTTCGAGCCCTTCGAGGTTCGGGACATCCGGGTCGAGGGCCTGCAACGGACCGAGGCAGGCACGGTCTTCGGCTACCTTCCGATCCGGGTGGGTGACCGGGTTACCGAAGCCAACGCCGCCGAGGCGGTGAAGGCGCTCTTCGCCACCGGCTTCTTCAAGGACGTGCGCCTCGCGGCCGAGGGCGACGTGCTCGTGGTGACAGTGGAGGAGCGGCCGGCGATCGCCTCGATCGAGATCAGCGGCTCGAAGGAGTTCGAGGTGGAGGCGCTCAAGAAGGCGCTCGCCGACACCGGCCTCGCCGAGGCACGGATCTTCGACCGGGCGCTCCTCGATCGCGCCGAGCAGGAGATCAAGCGCCAGTACCTGTCACGCAGCAAGTACGGGGTCAAGATCACCTCCACCGTCACTCCGCTGGAGCGCAACCGGGTCGGCATCGCGATGGCGATCGAGGAAGGCGGCAATGCCCGCATCGCGCAGATCCGCATCATCGGCAATCGCGCCTTCAGCGAGGCGACGCTGCTCGACCAGCTCAACCTCACCACGCCGACCTGGCTCTCCTGGTACACCAAGACCGACCAGTACTCGCGCGAGAAGCTCGCCGGCGACCTGGAGACGCTGCGCTCTTTCTATCTCAACCGAGGCTACCTCGAGTTCGCCATCGAATCGACCCAGGTCTCGATCGACCCCGATCGCGAAGGCGTCTACGTGACGCTCACGATCGACGAGGGCGAGCGCTTCACCGTCAAGGACGTGAGCCTGGGCGGCAACACGCTCGGGCGCGAAGAGCAGTTCCGCAAGCTCTTCCGGCTGGAGCCGGGCGACACCTTTTCCGGCGAGCGGCTCACCGAGACCACCAAGGCGATCACCGATGCGCTCGGCGCGATCGGCTACGCCTTCGCGAGTGCGACGCCGGTGCCGCAGATCGACCGGGTCAACCGGGAGGTGTCCTTCACCGTCAACGTGGACCCCGGGCGTCGCGCATACGTGCGTCGGATCACCATCTCGGGCAACCAGCGCACGCGCGACGAGGTGGTTCGGCGGGAGATCCGGCAGTTCGAGGGGGCCTGGTTCGATTCCGAGCGGATCAAGCTGTCCCGCGACCGCGTCGAGCGGCTCGGCTACTTCCAGAACGTCACGATCAATACCGAGCCGGTGCCGGGCACCCCGGACCAGGTCGACCTTCAGGTCAACGTGACCGAGCGACAGACCGGCAGCTTCATGTTCGGCGTCGGCTTCTCCAGCACCGACAAGTTCCTGGTGTCCGCCTCGATCAACGAACCGAACTTCCTCGGCACCGGCAACACGCTCGCCATGGACGTCAACACCGGCGAGACCCAGCGTACCGCCGCGCTCTCCTTCATCCAGCCGTACTTCACGCCCGACGGCGTGAGCCGCGCCCTGGACGTCTACTCGCGCACCTTCAATTCCTACAACCTGGGGCTGGGCGACTACCGGCTGCGCTCCGCCGGGATCGGGCTGCGCTTCGGGATCCCGTACACCGAGCTCGACCGGCTGAGCTTCGGCGTGACCTACGAGCAGAACAAGATCCTGCCGGGATCGGCGCTGCTGCCGCAACGCTACATCGACCACATCGCCGAGTACGGCGAGTCGAGCGGTGCCTTCCTAGCCAACCTGGGCTGGACGCGGGACTCCCGCGACAGCGCGCTCTCGCCCACGCGCGGCCGCCAGCAGCGCCTCAACCTGGAGGTCACCTTCCCAGGGCAGGACCTGCAGTATGCCAAGGCGACCTACCTGCATCACTGGTACATGCCGATCACCAAGGACTACACGTTCGCGCTGAGCGCGAACATCGGCTACGGGCGCGCGATCGGCGACAGACCGTACCCGGTGTTCAAGAACTTCTATGCCGGCGGCATCAACTCGGTACGCGGCTTCGGGCCGAACAGCCTCGGGCCGCGCGACGTCAACGACAACCTGCCGATCGGCGGGCTGGCGCACTTCGCCGCCAGCGCGGAGTTCCTCTTCCCGCTGCCCGGCACCGGCAACGACCGCACCATCCGCTCGTTCCTGTTCTTCGACGCGGGGAACGTCTTCGATCGAACCATCGCGCTGGACGACCTGCGCTACTCCTTCGGCATCGGCCTGAACTGGCTGTCGCCGATCGGTCCGCTCAAGCTCTCGGTAGGCTACCCCCTTCGCAAGAAGCCGGGCGACGACCTGCAACGTGTCCAGTTCCAGATCGGCACCGGATTCTGAGAGCCGGGAGGCGCTGCCCGATGCCGCCGGCGGGCGCCACGGGCCGCACTGCCGGATGTGCCAAAATCGGGGGCTGGCGGATTCGTCGGTTTCACCAAGACGGAGGGCAATAGACCCCATGAACAAAGCTACGCGCACCCACCCGGCCAGCCGCGGCTCGCGGGCGAGCACCTTCCTCGCCGGCCTCGCGCTCGCGGTGTCCGGCGCGGTCACGCTCCCCGGCACGGCCTTCGCGCAGCAAGCCACGCCCAAGATCGGGTTCGTGAGCACCGACAAGATCATGCGCGATTCCAACCCCGCCAAGGAGGCGCAGGCCAAGATCGAGCGCGACTTCTCCCGGCGCGACAAGGAGCTGCAGGAGCTCGGCAGCCGCCTGCGCAGCGCGGGTGAGAAGCTCGACAAGGACGCCGCGGTGCTCGCGGAGTCGGACCGGGCGCGCCGCCAGCGGGAGATCGCGGACATGGAGCGGGACTTCCAGCGTCGCCAGCGCGAGTTCCGGGAGGACCTGAACCAGCGGCGCAACGAGGAGCTCGCCGCCGTGCTGGACAAGGCGAACCGGGCGATCAAGGAGATCGCCGAGCGCGAGAAGTTCGACCTGATCCTGCAGGAGGCGGTCTACGTGAGCCCGCGCCTGGACATCACGGACCAGGTGGTGAAGCAGCTCAACGCCGGCCGCTAGCCGCCGCGGCCTGTGGCGATCCCGCAGCAGCGGCCTCCGGAAGTCCGGGTCCCGACGCCATGCGGCGCAGGCTGAACCCCCCGTTCTCCCTCGGCGAGATCGTCGGGCAGCTTGGCGGCGAGCTGCGCGGTGATCCGGCCACCCGCATCGAGCGGCTCGCCACGCTGAGAGGCGCCGACGAGCGCAGCATCACCTTTCTCGCCCGGCCGCAACAGCGCGAGGCGGCGCTCGCGAGCCGGGCCGCCGCCATCATCGTCTCGGAGGCGCTCGCGCCCGGGCTCGCGGACAAGCCGAACCTCGTGGTCGCGCCAGACGCCTATCTCTACTACGCGCGGCTCGCGGAGGTCGTGGCGCGGCGCATGCACCCCAGGCCGCCACCCGGCATCGACCCCGGCGCGCTCATCGACGCCCGCGCTTCCGTCAGTCCGGCCGCCACGGTGGAGGAGGCGGTGGTGATCGGCGCCGGCACGGTGGTGGAGGAAGGGGCCTGGATCGGCGCCGGCACGGTGATCGGGAGAGCCTGCCGCATTGGCGCAAACGCTCGGCTGCATCCGAACGTGACGCTGCTCGACGACTGCGAGATCGGCGAGCGGACCATCATCCACTCGGGCACCGTCATCGGCGCGGACGGATTCGGGTTCGCGCCCCGCAAGCCGTCCGGCTGGCAGAAGATCGCGCAGCTCGGCGGGGTGGTGATCGGCAACGACGTCGAGATCGGGGCGAACTGCTGCATCGACCGCGGGGCGCTCGACGACACGGTGATCGAGGACGGCTGCAAGCTGGACAACCTGATCCAGGTGGCGCACAACGTGCGCATCGGCGAGGACACCGCCATCGCCGCCTGCGCCGGCATCGCCGGCAGCGCCGTGATCGGCAAGCGGGTCCAGATCGGTGGTGCCTCGGGCATCGCCGGCCACATCACGGTCTGCGACGATGCGATCATCTCCACCATGACGCTCATCTCGCGCTCGGTCACGCGGCCGGGTTTCTACAGCGGGATCTTTCCGTCGATGGAGAACGCGCAATGGGAGCGGGCGGCCGCCATAGTGCGCCACCTGCCGGAGCTGCGCAAGCGGGTCAGGCAACTGGAGCGGCAGCTGGCCGCAGGCGAGCCGCGGGATGCGGCCGCGACGAGGGCAGGGCCGGCTTCGGCGGGCAATCGGGCAGAGGATCGAGAATGAAGGCGCAGAACAAGACCATCGACGTCAACGAGATCCTGAGATACCTGCCGCATCGCTATCCCTTCCTGCTGATCGACCGGGTGCTGGAGCTCGAGCCGGACCGGCGCGTGGTCGCGATCAAGAACGTCACCATCAACGAGCCGTACTTCGTCGGACATTTCCCTCACCTGCCGGTCATGCCGGGGGTGCTGGTGGTGGAGGCGATGGCGCAGGCGGCCGGCGTGCTCTCCTTCGCCACGATGGGGCGTCGATCCGACGACAACTCGGTCTTCTACTTCGCCGGGATCGACGAGGCGCGGTTCAAGCGGCCGGTGGTACCGGGCGACCAGCTTCGCCTCGAGGTCGACATCCTGCGCAAGTCGCGGCTGCTCTGGAAGTTCAAGGGCAGCGCGAGCGTCGACGGACAGGTCGTCGCCGAGGCGCAGCTCATGTGCGCCCTGCGCGAGATCGCGGGCCGCGAGCCGATCGCCACGCCCGAGGGCGCGGCGTGACGGCAGCGGACCGGGCACGAACGGCGTCATGACCGCGCGCATCCATCCCACCGCGATCGTCGACTCCGCCGCGCAGCTCGACTCGAGCGTGCGGGTCGGCCCCTACGCGATCATCGGTCCGGACGTCCGGATGGGGCCCGACTGCAGCGTCGGTCCGCATGCGGTGATCGAGGGCCCGAGCACCATCGGGCGGGGCAACCGCTTTCACGCGTTCTGCGCGATCGGCGGCGATCCGCAGGACAAGAAGTACGCGGGCGAGCCGACCCGCCTCGAGATCGGCAACGACAACACCTTCCGGGAGTACGTGACGCTGAATCGCGGCACGGTGCAGGATACCGGCGTCACCCGGATCGGCGACGACAACTGGATCATGGCATACGTGCACATCGCGCACGATTGCCAGGTCGGCAGCCACACCATCCTTGCCAACACCGTCAACCTGGCCGGGCACGTCGAGCTGGGCGACTGGGTGATCCTCGGTGGCTATACCGGGGTGCATCAGTTCTGCAAGATCGGCGCCCACGCCATGACCGGGGTCGGCACCGTGGTGCTGCAGGACATCCCGACGTACGTGATGGTCTCGGGCAACCCGGCGGCGGCGCACGGCATCAACAGCGAGGGGTTGCGGCGACGCGGATTCGGCGCGGAAGAGATCGCCGCGATCCGGCGCGCCTACCGGACCCTGTACCGCTCGGGACTGGGCTTCGACGAGGCCCGCCAGGCGCTTGCCTCCGAGGCCCAGGCCGACGCGGCCGCCGGCCGCAGTCTCGCGCCGCTGCTCGCGTTCCTCGGCACGGTCACCCGTGGCATTGTCCGCTGAGCATCGCATCGGGATGGTGGCCGGCGAAGCTTCGGGAGACCTGCTCGCGGCAAGCGTGCTCGGCAGCCTGCGCCGCCAGGGCGGCCCGGCCGCGCCCGCCCTGGCCCTCGCCGGCATCGGTGGCCCGGAGATGAGCTCGCGCGGCTTCGACTGCTGGTGGCCATCGGAGCTGCTCGCGGTGCACGGCTACGCGGCGGCGCTCAAGGTATACCCCAAGCTGCTCGCGATCCGGCGTCGGCTCGCGGAGCGGCTCGAGAGCTGGCCGGCGCGGCTCTTCGTCGGGGTCGACGCACCGGACTTCAACCTGGGGCTCGAGGCGAGATTGCGCGCGGCGGGCGTGAGGACGCTGCATTTCGTGAGCCCGTCGATCTGGGCATGGCGCCGCGAACGGATCGAGACCATCCGCCGCGCGGTCGATCGCATGCTGCTCGTGTTTCCCTTCGAGGAGGCGATCTACCGGGACGCCGGGATTCCCGCGCTCTACTGCGGCCACCCGCTGGCAGACCAGATACCGATGGAGCCGGATCGCGAAGGCGCGAGGCGTGCGCTCGGCCTGGCACCGTCGGACACCGTCGTCGCCGTGCTTCCGGGCAGCCGCGCGGCCGAGGTCGCGCACATCGGGCCGGTGTTCTTCGACGCGGTGCGCCTGCTCGGCGAGCGCAATCCCGGGTGGCGCTTCGTCGTGCCGGCGGCCGGGGAGCAGCGCTACCAGCAACTGCAGCGCATGCTGGCGGGACGGCGTCTTCGGGCCGACGTGCGCGTGCTGCTCGGCCAGTCGCACCTCTCTCTGGCCGCCTGCGACATCACACTGATCGCGAGCGGCACCGCCACGCTGGAGGCGGCGCTATTCAAGCGCCCGATGGTGATCGCCTATCGCATGGCGGGGCTCAGCTACCGGCTGATGAAGGGCAGGGGTTACCTGCCCTACGTGGGGCTTCCCAACATTCTCTGCGGCGACTTCGTCGTGCCGGAGTTCATCCAGGACGCCGCCACGCCGGCCGCGCTCGCCGACGCGGTGGCGAGCCGGCTGCAGGACAGTGCCGGCAACGAGCGGCTGCTCGACCGCTTCCGGGAGCTGCATCGATCGCTCGCCTGCGGCTGCGCCGATCGCGTGGCCGAGGCGATGCTTGCCGAGCTCGCCCGGTCGCCGGGACGGCGCTGAAATGGCCACACCCACCACCATTGTCTGCGGCGTGGACGAGGCGGGGCGGGGGCCGTTGGCGGGACCGGTCTACGCCGCCGCGGTGATCCTCGCGCCGCGTCGGCGCATCCGGGGGCTGCGCGACTCCAAGAAGCTCACGCCGGCGCAGCGCCAGCTGCTCGCCGCCGAGATCCGGGAACGGGCGCTCGCCTGGGCGGTGGCGGACGCGAGCGTCGAGGAGATCGATCGCCTCAATATCCTGCGCGCCTCCCTGCTCGCGATGCAACGGGCGGTCGCGCTGCTTTCGGTCGTTCCGGAGGTGGCGCGAGTGGACGGCAACCAGGCCCCCGACCTCTCCTGCACGGTGCAGACGCTGGTGGGCGGCGACGACGCCGACCCGGCGATCTCCGCCGCCTCGATCCTCGCGAAGACGACGCGCGACCGGATCATGGAGGACCTCGAGTCGCGCTACCCAGACTATGGCTTTGCCCGTCACAAGGGCTACGCCACGCAGGATCACCTGCTCGCGCTCGACCGCTTCGGGCCGTGCGACATCCATCGGCGCAGCTTCGCGCCGGTGCGGATCGCCATGCTGCGGGGCCGCTCCCTCTTCGACTTCGACCTCCTGCCCGCGACGGCCGCCGACGCGCAGCCGTCCGTCGATTGAGCAGCCGCCGACGCGGCCCGCCGGCGATGGATGCCGACCTCGTCACCTCCCCGGCCAACCCGCGCTTTCGTCGCCTGCGGTCCCTGATCGCATCGTCCAGGGACCGGCATCGCGAGGGCCGCTCGGTCCTGGAGGGCATCCACCTGGTGGAGAGCTGGCTGGGCCGCCCGCTGGCGGCCGGGTCGCCGGCGCCGCCTGCCCTGGAGCTTGCGGTGGCCCGACGGGCGCTCGGCAACCCGGCCGTGCGCGACCTGCTGGCCCGCGCCGATGTCGCCCCGCTCGTGCTGCAGGATCGGCTCTTCGACAGCCTCGGCACGATGCCGTCGCCGGCTCCCTTGATCGCGGTCGTCCCGACCCCGGCCCCGGCTCTACCCGCGACCCTGGACACCGACACCGTGATCCTCGACAGGGTCCAGGATCCCGGCAACGTCGGCGCGATCCTGCGCACGGCGGCGGCGGCGGGCATTGCGCGGGTGGTGACCACCCCGGGCACCGCCTGGTGCTGGGCGCCCAAGGTGCTGCGGGCGGCGATGGGCGCGCACTTCGCGCTCGCGGTGCACGAGTCGCAGCCCTGGGAGACGCTGGTGCCCCTGCTGCGCGTACCGCTGGCGGGCACGCTGGCGCATGGTGGTGATCCGCTCTACGGCCACGACCTCGTGCCGGCGTGCGCCTGGGTGTTCGGCTCGGAAGGCGAGGGGATCGACCCCGGCGTCGCGGGGCGGCTGGACTGGCGCCTGACCATCCCGCAGGTGCGAGCGGTGGAATCGCTCAATGTCGCGGCTGCCGCCGCGGTCTGCCTCTTCGAGCAGCGCCGGCAACGCGGCGCCGACCGATAGCCGCGGCTGCTCGCGCCGCTACTCACGCTCGAGCTGGATGACCGTGAGGATGGTGGCCGCGATCTCCTCGATCGACTTGGTGGTGCTCGACAGCATCGCGATGCCCTCACGCCGCATCATCGATTCGGCCTGGGCGACCTCGGCGCGGCAGCTCGTCATGGACGCGTACTTGCTCCCCGGGCGTCGTTCGCTGCGAACCTCGTGGAGCCGCTCCGGGGTGATGGTCAGCCCGAAGAGCTTGTCCTTGAAGCGATAGAGAACCTCCGGCAGCCGCCAGCGGGCGAAGTCCTCCGGGACAAGGGGATAGTTCGCCGCCTTGATGCCATGCTGGATCGCGAGGTAGAGACTGGTAGGCGTCTTGCCGCAGCGGGACACCCCGACCAGGATCACGTCGGCCTTGTCCAGCTCCGCGTGCATCTGCCCGTCGTCATGCGACAGCGAGAAGTTGATCGCCTCGATCCGCTCGCGATACTTGTCCTGGCTGGTGATCCTGTGGAACCGCCCCACGCCGTGCGACGAGCTGCGGCCAAGCTCGGCCTCCAGCGGGCCGACGAAGTTCTCGATCAGGTTCAGGTAGAGCGCGTTCGCCTTCTGGACGATGTCGCTGACGCGCGGATTGACCAGCGTCGAGAAGACGATCGGCCGCTTGCCGTCGATCCGCCCCTGGTTCTCGATCCGGACGACCGCCTCCGAGGCCTTCTGCTCGGTATCGATGAACGAGAGGCGGACGTGGCGAAGCCGGACGTCGTCGAACTGGCTGAGCAGCGACGAACCGAAGGTCTCCGCGGTGATTCCCGTGCCGTCCGAGACGAAGAAGGCGGTCCGTTCCGGGGGCGTGGGAGGAGGAGGGGGGCTGCCGGAAGGCCCGTCCGTGGCCGGCTGGGTGGCCTGCGGGACCGGGGTCGGCATCGGGGATGGCACCATGCAACCGCCTGTTATCGGCTTGTATCGTTCGCGGCGAGCGGAATTTTCGCAATCGGGCACGGGGCCCAGTCGCTAGAATAACCCTAGGCGCCCTCCGGGTGCCCGGGCCCTGAACTTGCTTGTGCCCGGCCATCCAGGTGAGCTGCAGTCGCCTGTCTGGACACGTCGATCGCCCCCCGCGATCGCCAGTCATGCCACTACAGCCCATCGGCGCGCCCCGCGTTTGCGGCCGGCGCGTGCCCGCGAAGATTTCCAACCATGATCCTCCAATACAACCATGAGCACATTCGAAGGACGGCTCGTCGTCCCCTTCGAGGCCTTGCGCATGTCCGACGTCGAAACCGTCGGCGGCAAGAACGCCTCGCTGGGGGAGATGATCAGCCAGCTGGCCCAGGCCGGCGTCAAGGTTCCCGGTGGCTTCGCGACCACCGCCCAGGCCTTTCGTGACTTCCTCGCGCACAATCGACTGACCGAGCGGATCGCCGACCGGCTCGCCGGCCTCAATACCGAGGACATCAAGGCGCTCGCCCAGGCGGGCGCCGACATCCGCGGCTGGGTGCGGGAGGCCGCGTTTCCGCCGGCGATGGAAGGCGCGATCCGAGAGGCCTTCCAGCGCCTCTGCGACGGCAACGAGGAAGAGCTCTCCTTCGCCGTGCGTTCCAGCGCGACCGCGGAGGACCTGCCGGACGCCTCCTTCGCCGGGCAGCAGGAAACGGTGCTCAACGTGGTCGGCATCGAGGCGGTGCTGGAACGCATCCGCGAGGTGTTCGCGTCGCTGTACAACGACCGCGCCATCTCCTACCGGGTCCACAAGGGCTTCTCGCACGAGGGCGTCGCGTTGTCGGCGGGTGTCCAGCGGATGTGCCGCAGCGATCTCGGCGCGGCGGGCGTGATGTTCACGCTGGATACCGAATCGGGCTTTCGCGACGTCGTCTTCATCACCAGCGCCTACGGTCTTGGCGAGACGGTGGTGCAGGGGGCGGTGAACCCCGACGAGTTCTACGTGCACAAGCCGATGCTCCAGGCCGGCAAGTTCCCGATCGTGCGGCGCCAGCTCGGCTCGAAGCTGCAGATGATGGAGTTCGCTCCCGCGGGCGAGAAGGCCACTGTGAGGACGGTGGAGACGCCCGTGGACCTGCGCGCGCGTTTCTCCCTGAGCGACGATGACGTGATCCAGCTCGCGCGCTATGCCATGACGATCGAGGCGCACTACGGGCGCCCGATGGACATCGAATGGGGCAAGGACGGTCGCGATGGCCAGATCTTCATCCTGCAGGCCCGGCCGGAGACGGTGAAGTCACAGGCTGGAGAAGGCCGCCAGCAGAAGTTCACCCTCAAGGGCAGCTCCGACGTGCTGGCGAGCGGCCGTGCCATCGGCCAGCGCATCGGCGCGGGGCCCGTCCGTGTGGTGGCCGACTCCTCCGAGATGGACCGGGTCCAGGCCGGCGACGTCCTCGTCACCGACATGACCGATCCCAACTGGGAGCCGGTGATGAAGCTCGCCTCGGCCATCGTCACCAACCGCGGCGGCCGCACCTGCCATGCCGCGATCATCGCCCGCGAGCTCGGCATCCCGGCGGTGGTGGGTTGCGGTGACGCGACCGACCGCCTCGTCGGCGAGAACCTGGTGACGGTTTCCTGCGCGCAGGGCGACACCGGCTATGTCTACGACGGCATGCTCGACACTGAGGTGACCGAGGTGGAGACCGGCGTGATGCCCGAGGTCCCGGTGAAGGTGATGATGAACGTCGGCAACCCGCAGCTCGCCTTCGAGTTCGCCAGCCTTCCCAACGACGGCGTCGGCCTCGCGCGGCTCGAGTTCATCATCAACAACAACATCGGCATCCATCCCAAGGCCATCCTGGACTATCCCGCGGTGGACGCGGACCTGAAGAAGGCGGTGGAAAGCGTGGCACGCGGCTACGCGAGCCCGCGCGCCTTCTACGTGGAGAAGCTCGCCGAAGGCGTGGCCACCATCGCCGCCGCGTTCTGGCCGAAGCCGGTCATCGTGCGGCTCTCGGACTTCAAGAGCAACGAGTACCGCAAGCTGATCGGCGGCACGCGCTACGAGCCGGACGAGGAGAACCCGATGCTCGGCTTCCGGGGCGCCTCCCGCTACGTCGCGCCGAACTTCAGTGAATGCTTCCAGCTCGAATGCGAGGCGATGAAGCGGGTGCGCGAGGACATGGGCCTGGTGAACGTGGAGCTCATGGTGCCGTTCGTGCGCACCACGCGCGAAGCCGCCCAGGTGGTCGAGCTGCTGGCGCGCCACGGCCTGCGCCGCGGCGACGGCGCCGACGAGAACGGCCACGGTGGCCTGCGGCTCATCATGATGTGCGAGCTGCCGTCCAACGCCATCCTGGCGGAGAAGTTCCTCGAGTACTTCGACGGCTTCTCGATCGGCTCCAACGACCTCACCCAGCTGACGCTCGGGCTCGACCGGGACTCCGGCCTGGTCGCCGCCGGCTTCGACGAGCGCGACCCGGCCGTTATGGCGCTGATCGAGCGCTCGATCAGCGCCTGCAAGGCCCAGGGCAAGTACGTGGGCATCTGCGGCCAGGGCCCCTCGGATCATCCGGACCTGGCCCAATGGCTGATGGAGCGAGGCATCTCCTCCATCTCGCTCAACCCCGATACGGTGGTGCCGACCTGGCAGCGGCTCGGGGCCGGCGGCTGAGCGACCGCCGGAAAGCATCGGGCCGCCTGCGAAGACGGCCCGATGCCGGAAGGGCGCCGCCGGCTGGCGGGCCCGTGCTCCGGATATGACGAAAGGCCCCGGCCCTGCGGCAGCGGGGCCTTCCGGCTACTGGACGACCGCGAGCTGGACGCGCTTGCCGCCCTTGTAGGTGAAGATCGTCAGGTTGCCGCCTTTGATGTCACCCTTGTTGTCGAAGGAGATCTTGCCGGTCACGCCTTCGTGCTCGATCTTGGCGAGCTCCGGCAGGTACTTCTTCGGATCCGCGGAGTCGGCCTTCTGCATTGCGGCGACCAGCGTCATGGTGGCGTCGTAGACGTAGGGCGCGTAGATCTGCACGTCCGCGTTGAACTTCTGCTTGAACTTGTCACGCCATGCCTTCATGCCCGGCTCGTACTTCGGCGTGATGCCGCCTGCCTCGGCACAGAAGACCTGGCTTTCGCCGAGCGCGTCGCCGGCAAGCTCGGCGAGCTTGGGCGAGCAGATCCCGTCTCCACCCATGTACTTGGCGTTCAGGCCGAGCTGCTTCATCTGGCGCAGCATCGGTCCGCCCACCGCGTCCATGCCGCCGAAGAAGATCAGGTCGGGGTTGGCACCCTTGAGCTTGGTCAGGATCGCGTTGAAGTCCGTGGCCTTGTCATTGGTGAACTCGCGGCCCACCACCTTGCCGCCGGCCGATACCACCGACTTGCGGAACTCGTCCGCGACGCCCTGGCCATAGGCCGTGCGGTCGTCGATGATGGCGATCGACTTGGCCTTGAGCTCGTTCACGGCGTAGCGGCCGAGCGTGCCGCCGAGCTGACCGTCGTTGGCCACGACCCGGAACGCGGTCTTGAAGCCCTGCTGGGTGTACTTCGGATTGGTTGCAGACGGCGAAATCTGCGGAACGCCGGCGTCGCTGTAGATCTTCGACGCCGGAATGGTGGTGCCGGAGTTGAGGTGGCCGATGACACCGGCGACCTTGTTGTCCACCAGCTTCTGGGCCGCGGCGGTGCCCTGCTTGGGATCGGCGCCGTCGTCCTCCGACATCAGCTCGAACTTCACGGCCTTGCCGTCGAGCTTGACGCCCTTGGAATTCAGCTCGTCGATTGCCATGCGCGCCCCGAGCTCGTTGTCCTTGCCCAGGTGGGCGATGGCGCCGGTCAGCGGCGCGACGTGGCCGATCCGCACCACGGTCTGGGCGCTCGCGCCGATCGCCGTGGCGGCGAACAACCCGCCGATCGCCAGCCCCAGCACTTGTCTTTGAAGTCTCATCTATCGCTCCTCGAATGGCGAGAAAGGGGGAAATCCCGAGTGCTCACACGCTCGGATACTAGCCGGAAATCTTCGGGCCGGGCAACGCGGCCAAACCCGCGTGACCGCGGTGCGGGCGCGCCGACGGAACAGCGCTCCCGGTTGGGCTGACCGTCGACGCAACGCTTCCTTGACGTGTCGACCGCCGGCCTCACAATGGCGCCTGGCCGAGCCGGCGCCAACGCGCCGCCGGAGGGGCGGCCGCCGGCCCGGGCCGGCACTGGGCAGGCCTAGGGTTTACCCGCCACCGGCCGGATTGCGCGGGGGTCGACTTGCGTGCGGAGAGCCGCGACATGGCAATGCACTTCGTCTGGTGGGTGCTCGCAGTGGCCCTCGGCATCGCCGAGCTGGCCACCGGCAGCTTCTACATGCTGGTGCTGGCGGCCGGTGCCGCGGCCGCGGGCGTCGTCGCGTTCGTCGGCTTCGGCCTTGCCGCCCAGTTCACCTGCGCGGCGTTGGTGAGCGCAGGCGGCGCCGTGCTCGTCCGGCGGCTGCGTGGCCGGCCCGAGGCCGCGCACCGGAATCCGGACGTCAACCTGGACATCGGCCAGCCCGTGGACGTGGCGCAGTGGAATGCCGACGGACGCTCCCGGGCCCCCTACCGCGGCGCCCTCTGGGACGTGGAGCTGATGCCGGGGGAACCGGCGGTTCCAGGCCGGTTCGTCATCCGCGAGGTGGAAGGCAACCGGCTGCGGCTCGCGCGCGCCGGCCAAGGCGCGCAGGCCCAGCCCTGAGCGCTTGCCGCCTTCAAGCCTGCCAACTGTCTTCCTTACCACCGGAGGTCCGACCCGATCATGCTCACCGACGCCAGCGTCATCGCCTTCCTCGTCCTGGTCCTGGCCATCGTCTTCGCCGTCAAGACGCTCAAGATCGTGCCCCAGCAGCACGCATGGGTGATCGAGCGGCTGGGCAAGTACGACCGCACGCTCGCACCCGGGCTGAACATCATCGTGCCCTTCATAGACCGGGTCGCCTACCGGCACGTGCTCAAGGAGTTTCCGCTCGACGTGCCGAGCCAGGTCTGCATCACCCGTGACAACACCCAGCTCACCGTGGACGGCGTGCTGTATTTCCAGGTGACCGACCCGATGCGCGCCTCCTACGGGTCCAGCGACTACGTCTCCGCGGTGACGCAGCTCGCCCAGACCACGCTGCGCTCGGTGATCGGACGCATGGAGCTCGACAAGACCTTCGAGGAGCGCGAGCACATCAACGCGGCGATCGTCGCGGCGCTGGACGAGGCCGCGACCAACTGGGGCGTCAAGGTGCTGCGCTACGAGATCAAGGACCTCACGCCGCCCGCGGAGATCCTGCGCGCCATGCAGGCACAGATCACGGCCGAGCGGGAAAAGCGCGCGGTGATCGCCACCTCCGAGGGCCGTCGCCAGGAGCAGATCAACATCGCCTCCGGCGAGCGCGAGGCGGCGATCCAGCGCTCCGAGGGCGACCGCCAGGGCGAGATCAACCGGGCGCAGGGGGAGGCGGCGGCGATCGCGGCGATCGCGGATGCCACCGCGCGGGCGATCGAGCGGGTGGCAGCCGCCGCGCAGAAGCCCGGCGGCCTGGAAGCGGTCAACCTGCGCGTGGCCGATCGCTACGTCGACGCGTTCGCCGGCATCGCGCGGGCAGGGACGACGCTGATCATCCCGTCCAACCTCGCCGACCTGAGCGGACTGGTGGCCTCGGCGATGACGGTGGTCAAGCGCACGCCGGCGGGCGAGGGCGGGGCGGTGCAGCCGCCCCTGCCCGGATCGCGCTGAGGCCGCGCGGCGTCAGCGGCTCGCGGTCTTCAGCAGCCGGCTCTTCTCGCGCTTCCAGTCCTTCTCCTTCTCGGTCGCACGCTTGTCGAACTGCTTCTTGCCCTTGGCGAGCCCCATCGCCAGCTTGATGCGGCCGCGCGTGTAGTGCAGGTCGAGCGGCACCAGCGAGTAGCCGGCGCGCTCGACCTTCCCGATCAGCTTCTCGATCTCCTCCGCGCGCATCAGCAGCTTGCGGGTGCGCACCGGATCCGGCTTCACATGGGTGGATGCGTCCACCAGCGGGGAGATGTGGGCGCCGATCAGGAACAGCTCGCCCGATCGTACAATCACGTAGGCCTCGTTCAGCTGCGCCCGGCCGGCCCGGATCGCCTTGACCTCCCAGCCTTCGAGGACGATGCCCGCCTCGAGCCGCTCCTCGATGAAATAATTGAAGCCGGCCTTCCGGTTCTCCGTGATGCTCGACCGCTGATTCATTGGAAACCACACTTTCTCACCGCGACCCAGCGGATTATGGGGCCAACCCTCCGGGCGCCGGTGGCGCCCCCCCTCGCACGGGTGGATGCCGCCGGCCAGGCGGCGCCAGCCGGATCCGAGGATGGTGACCTACATGCCTATCGTCCAGAAAAGCGCCCTCGTCCCGTTCCCCGCCCCCGCCATGTTCGACCTGGTGGCCGACGTCTCGTCCTATCCCGAGTTCCTGCCGTGGTGCGGCGGGACCGAGGTGCTCCAGAGCAGCGACGAGGGGATGGTCGCCACCGTCCGCATCGCCTATCGGGGCCTCTCGCAGTCCTTCACGACGGAGAACCGCCACAACCGACCGGAGAGCATAGAGCTCAGGCTGCGCGACGGCCCGTTCTCCCGGTTGCAGGGGCGCTGGACCTTCAAGGCGCTCACGCCCAACGCCTGCCGGGTGGACCTCATGATGGACTACGAGATGCGCAGCGGCCTCGTCGCGCGTCTGCTCGGGCCGGTATTCGACCAGATCGCGCAGACCATGGTGGATGCGTTCGTGAGCCGGGCGGAGGCGCTCTCCTCCGAGCCATGATCCGGGTGGAGACGGTGCTGCAGGAAGGCACGGCTCTCTACCGGCAGCAGCACCGGGTCGCGGAAGGCACGACAATCCGGCAGTTGCTCGACGGGGCCGGATTCGCCGGCGTGGCCGAGCGGATCACGGCGGGATCGCTCGGGCTGAGCTGCCATGGTCGTCGCGCATGGCTCGACGATCGGCTGGTCGACGGCACGCGCGTGGAAATGGTGCTGCCGGTTCGGGCCGACGCTCGAGCCGCGCGCCGGCAGCGGGTCGCCGCGGAACGGGCCGGCCGGCGAAGGGGAGACGGGGAGCCCGGAAGCTAGCAGCGCTCGCCCACGCGCTTTCGGGCGTTGGCAAGCCGTTCGCGACGCTCGTCGTCGCCGAGGTACTCCCGCTCGCCCGTGGTGCCGACGCGCTGGATGCGCTGGCCACTCTCGAGCAGCCGGATGTCGGCCTGCGCATCGCTGCACGCCTGGGCGAGCTCCATGGCGCGCCTGGACTCCTCCGCCGCCTTCTTGTCCGCGGCGGCGCGCTCGTCCATGCGCTTGCGCCAGGCCATCTCGCGCTCGGCGGCGGAAAGGGGCGCGGCCGAAGCCTGACCCGGCGCGTCGCCTGCAGCGGCATCGGCGCTCGGGGCGGAATCCGCATCCGCCGACGGTGCCGGCGTTTCCGCGGATCGGGCCTGGGGCAACGATGGCGCGCGAATGATCCGGTCGGGGGAGACCGAAATGGGCGGCGGCAGGTCCGAATAGACCATGCGCCCCTTGCCGTCGCGCCACTGATACTGGGCCGCCTGCGCCGCCGCGGCCGCCAGGAGGGAAAGCGCGGCAGCCGCAGCGATCGCGATCCGGGCAGGGCGCGGGGTCGGAAGTGATCTGTTCCGTCGGTTCATGTCGGCAGCCCTTGGGCGTGTCCTTGCCTCTCGTCATTGTCCGGGCGGCTCCGGCAGGCCGCATCGGGCATGCCGACGGGCGGACGGATCGGCGCTGCCGGCGGTGCGGCGACCTCGAATGCCCCCGGGGCCGGGCTCCGCCCGACCCGCCCTTGGCGCCGCTATAATGTCGCTTTGCCGGATAGGTACTTGCATGCAGCTGGCCAAGAAGGCTCTGACGTTCGACGACGTCCTGCTCGTCCCCGCATACTCGGAGCTCCTGCCGCGCGACGCGTCCCTCCGAACGCGGCTCACCCGAACGATCCAACTCAGCATCCCGCTGGTCTCGGCGGCGATGGACACCGTCACGGAAAGTCCCCTGGCGATCGCCATGGCGCAGGAGGGCGGCATCGGGATCGTCCACAAGAATCTCCCGCCGGCGGATCAGGCGGCCGAGGTCGCGAAGGTGAAGCGCTTCGAGTCCGGCGTGGTCGCGGATCCCATCACGGTGACCGCGGACATGACCGTGCGCGAGGTGATGGCCATCACGCGCGAGCACCAGATTTCCGGGCTGCCGGTGGTGGACGGCAAGAAGGTCGTCGGCATCGTCACCAACCGGGACCTGCGCTTCGAGCACCGCCTCGGGGAGCCGGTGGGCACGATCATGACGCCACGGGAGCGGCTGATCACCGTGCGCGAGGGCGCCACCATCGACGAGGCGCAGGCGCTGATGCACAAGCATCGCCTGGAACGGGTGCTGGTGGTCAACGGCGCGTTCGAGCTGCGCGGGCTCATGACGGTGAAGGACATCCTGAAGTCCACCGAGCACCCGAACGCATCCAAGGACGAAGCCGGCAAGCTGCGCGTCGGTGCCGCGATCGGCACCGGCGGCGACAGCGAGGAGCGGCTGGAGCGCCTGGTCGCCGCGGGCGTCGACGTCGTGGTCGTCGACACCGCCCATGGGCACTCGCGCGGAGTGATCGAGCGGGTGCGCCGGATCAAGCGCCAGCATCCCGATTTGCAGGTCATCGCCGGCAACATCGCCACCGGCGCGGCCGCGCGTGCGCTGCTCGACGCCGGCGCCGATGCGGTGAAGGTCGGCATCGGGCCCGGCTCCATCTGCACCACGCGGATCGTCGCCGGCGTCGGCGTGCCGCAGATCACCGCCATCCATGACGTTGCCAAGGCCCTGGAAGGAACGGGCGTACCGTTGATCGGCGATGGCGGCATCCGCTATTCCGGCGACGTCGCCAAGGCGCTCGCCGCCGGCGCGGACTGCGTCATGCTCGGCTCGATGTTCGCCGGCACCGAAGAGGCGCCGGGCGAGGTGATGCTGTTCCAGGGCCGGTCGTACAAGGCCTATCGCGGCATGGGCTCGCTCGGGGCGATGCAGGACGGCGCCGCAGACCGCTACTTCCAGGATGCCTCCAGCGCGGCCGAGAAGATGGTGCCCGAGGGCATCGAGGGCCGCGTGCCCTACAAGGGATCGGTGGTGCCCATCGTCTACCAGCTCTGCGGCGGCGTGAAGGCGGCCATGGGCTACTGCGGCTGCGCCACCATCGAGGAGCTGCACCGCAACGCGCAGTTCATGGAGATCAGCAGCGCCGGCATGCGGGAATCACACGTCCACGACGTGCAGATCATGCGCGAGGCGCCCAACTACCACGTCGACTGACGGGGCCCCCGTGCACCACCAGAAGATCCTGATCCTCGACTACGGCTCGCAGGTCACCCAGCTCATCGCCCGGCGCGTGCGCGAGGCTCGCGTCTACTGCGAGATCCATCCGGGCGACGTCGACGCCTCCTTCATCCGCGAGTTCGGCGCCCGCGGCATCATCCTGTCCGGCAGCCATGCCTCCGCCTATGAGGCCGATGCCATCCGGCCGGCGCGTGACGTGTTCGAGCTCGGCGTGCCGGTGCTCGGCATCTGCTACGGCATGCAGGCGATGGCCGAGCAGCTTGGCGGCAGGGTGGAGTACTCCGATCACCGTGAGTTCGGCTACGCGGAGGTGAGGGCGCGCGGCCACACGCGCCTGCTCGACGGCATCGAGGACCGCACCAACGCCGAAGGCCATGGGCTGCTGGACGTCTGGATGAGCCATGGCGACAAGGTCACCGCGCTGCCTCCCGGCTTCAAGCTGATGGCCGAGACCGCCAGCTGCCCCATCGCCGGCATGGCCGACGAAGGCCGCGGCTTCTACGGCGTGCAGTTCCATCCGGAGGTGACCCACACCCGCCAGGGCAAGATCATCCTGCGCCGCTTCGTGCGCGAGATCTGCGGCTGCGACGGCGACTGGACCATGCCAAACTTCGTCGACGACGCGGTTGGCGCTATCCGTCGGCAGGTGGGCAGCGACCGGGTCGTGCTGGGGCTCTCCGGCGGCGTCGATTCCTCCGTCGCGGCGGCGCTGATCCATCGGGCGATCGGCGACCAGCTCACGTGCGTCTTCGTCGACCACGGGCTGCTTCGCCTGAACGAAGCCGAGCAGGTGATGAAGACCTTCGCGGACCACCTCGGCGTGCGGGTCATCCACGTGGACGCGAGCGAGAAGTTCCTCGGCAGGCTCGCGGGCATCACGGATCCGGAGGCCAAGCGCAAGGCGATCGGCGCCGAGTTCGTGACCGTCTTCCAGCAGGAGGCCGGCAAGCTCACCGACGCGCGCTGGCTCGCCCAGGGAACCATCTATCCCGACGTGATCGAATCGGCCGGGGGCAAGACCAAGAAGGCGAAGACCATCAAGTCGCACCACAACGTGGGCGGCCTGCCGGAGACGCTGCACCTCGAGCTGCTCGAGCCGCTGCGGGACCTTTTCAAGGACGAGGTGCGCGAGCTCGGCGTCGCGCTCGGCCTGCCGCGCGAGATGGTCTACCGCCATCCGTTCCCCGGCCCGGGCCTCGGCGTGCGCATCCTGGGCGAGGTGAAGCGGGACTATGCAGACCTGCTGCGCCGGGCGGATGCGATCTTCATCGAGGAGCTGCGCGGCACCGTCGCCACCCAGGCCGACGTCGCCGCCGGGCTGGTTGCCGAGGAGGACGTCGGAAAGGCCTGGTACGACCTCACGTCCCAGGCGTTCGCGGTGTTCCTGCCGGTCAAGTCCGTGGGCGTCATGGGCGATGGCCGAACCTACGAGTACGTCACCGCGCTGCGCGCCGTGCAGACGCAGGACTTCATGACGGCGCACTGGGCGATGTTGCCGCACACGCTGCTGGCGCGGCTGTCCAGCCGCATCATCAACGAGGTGCGCGGGATCAACCGGGTGGTGTACGACATCTCCGGGAAACCGCCGGCGACGATCGAGTGGGAGTGACGGTCACGGACGAGAACGCGGCAAGTCGGTCTACTGCGTCGCCGTAAGACCGCCGTCGACGTAGAGCACCTGGCCCGTGACGAAGGCCGCGGCCGGGCTGCAGAAGAGTAGTGTCGCGCCCACCACGTCGGCTGGCTCGGCGACGCGGCCAAGCGGAATGCGTTGCAGCAGCGCATCGCGGGTGGCCGGGTTGGCCAGCCAGTGGCTGCCCATGGTTCCACGCACGACGGTCGGCGCCACGCCATTGACGCAGATCCCATGCGCCGACAGCTCCACCGCATGCTGCCTGATCAGCATCACCAGCGCGCCCTTGGTGGCGCAATAGGCCGAGTAGCCGCGGTCGCGCATGCCCAGCATGGCACGCACCGACAGGATGTGCACCTGCCGCCCGGGCGCATGGCCGGCCTGCGCGGCGGCCACCTGATGCCGCCCGGCGGCCTGCGCCAGGAACATTGCTGCCTTCACGTTGACCTGCAGCAGCTCGTCGAAGGCCTCTTCGCTGACCTCATCGAACCGCTGCTCGCGCTGCATGCCCACGCAGTTCACCAAGAGATCCAGCCGCCCGAAATGCGCCGCCACGGTGTCCACGGCCTGCCTGATGTCATCGACCCGGTGCGCGTCCATCGCCAGGCCCAGCGCGTCATGGCCTTCGTCGCGCAGGATCGCGGCGAGGGCTTGCGCCTTGTCCAGGCTGCGCCCGGCCACGGCCACACGAGCGCCGGCCAGCGCCAAGCCGCGGGCGATGGCAGTGCCGATGTCTCCGTAGCCGCCTGGCACGAACGCCACGCGGTTCTTCAGATCGAACAACGCGCCGGGGGACAGGTCATGCATGGGGAATCAATCCATCAACAAGCCACCGTTGAGGTCGATGACCTCGCCGGTGATGAAACCCGACAGCGGCGAGGCCAGGAAACAGACCACGTGCGCGAACTCTTCCGGCTCACAGAATCGCCCCATCGGAATCTGCGTCAACAGCGCCTGGCGCTGCGCCTCGTCGAGCTGCTCGGTGACCATCGGCGTGCGCACGTAGGCCGGGCTGCCCTGCAACGGGTGCGGTCTCACAGGTCCAACACGCTCTTCTTGCCGAACAGCCCGCGCGCCCTGAAGGTGACCACGGCGATGAACAGCAGGTACATCGACATCAGCGACCATTCGGAGGCATAGGCCCCCGTCAGCCCGATCACCAGGCCGACAAGCAGCCCGGCGATCACCGCCCCCCAAAGCGAGCCGACGCCTCCCAGCACGATCACCAGGAACGCCGGCACCACCGCGTCGACGCCGACCTGCGGGCGGATTCCCCAGATCGGCGCCATCACCACGCCGGCCACCGCGGCCAGTGCAACGCCCAGCGCGAATACCGCCGAACGCAGCCGGCCCAGGTTGATCCCCAGAGCGCGCACCATCTCGCTATCGTGCGCACCGGCCTTGATGATGGCTCCGTAGGGGGTCTTCTCCAGGAACAGCCACAGCGCGAGGATGGCGACGATGGCAATGCCGGTGGCGAAGAGCCGGTACTTCGAATACAGCAGCTCGCCGAAGACGAAGGCCCCCGAGATCGCCTCGGGCAGCGGCAGCTGCTTCTCGGTGGAGCCCCACACCACACGGATCCCTTCCTCGATCACCAGTGCCGCACCGAAGGTCAGCAACAGGCCGTACAGCGGGTCGCGGCCGTAGGTGCGGCGCAGGCACAGCTCGAGGAGCAGGCCGAACAGCCCCACCAGCACCGGTGCCAGGAGCAGCGCCAGGAAGTATCGCGTGCCGACCGGCAGCGAGATCCAGGCGGCCTGCGCCGCGGGGAACCAGCCCAGCTGAGGCACCATGACGGACAGCGCGGCATACATGCCCAGCGCGAACAGCGAGCCGTGCGCGAGGTTGATGGTCTCCATCAGGCCGACGATGAGCATGAAGCCCAACGCGATCAGCGCGAACAGCAGGCCGAGCGACACGCCGTTGACGAGGTGTGGCAGCAGGTCGAGCACGGCGTTCATCGTCTAGCAGGAGCGATGTGGCGCCTACTGATCGTAGCTCGGCGTGGCCTCGTAGCTTTCGAGCTTGCAGCTCGTCCGTGCGCCGGAGTCGATCACGTCCTTGGGCTCGGCCTGGGTGAGGATGCGGAACAAGTCGTCCTTCTCCGCCGGCTTGTCGTTGTAGCTGGCCATGTAGATGGTCTGCTGCACCTGGTGCGTGTCGGGATCGATCCAGGCGTCGAAGTGCTGCATGCGGTCGCGCGCCGTCATCTTTCGGCCCTCGAGCTTCTTGATCACGGCGATGCTGTTGGTCGAGCCCGCTTCCTCCACGCAACGCAGCAGCTCGCGCGTAGCCATGTAGCCGTTATAGTAGACGTTGCCCGGCACCCGGATCGGCTGCCCCGGGAACTGTTTCTGGTAGGCGGCCACGAACTCCTTCACGCCCGGCAGGTCCAGCCGGTAGTACCAGGTGGTGCCGAACACGCCGAAGATCTGCTCCGGCCCCAGGCCGTAGACGTCCGGCCAGTCCTGCTGGTTGTTGACCCAGGCCATCTTCTGCTGCAGACCGAGCTGCACCACCTGCTGGCGCAGCGCCTTGATGTCGTCGCCGCCGATGGCGGTGGCCACCACGTTGGGCTTGAGCTGCTGCACCTTGAGCAGGAAGGACGAGAAGTCCCGCGTGTTCTGCGGCACCAGCAGCTCCTCGACGATGCGCCCGCCGTTGGCCTCGACGATGGCGCGCGTCGTCTTCGAGGTGTTGTGGCCCCAGACGTAGTCGTTGGTCATCAGCACCCAGTCCTTGCCGTTGACCTTGATCGCGTTCTTGACGATCGCCAGCGCGAAGTTGGTGCCGTTGCCGTCCCATACGAACTTGACGCGGTGGCAGTCCTTGCCCGATTCGGTGGGCGAGCTGGAGTTGGTGTTGAGGAAAATGCACCCGTACTTCTGCGCCACCTGAGAGATGGCATTGGCCACGCCCGAATGCACCGCGCCGATGAGGAAGGCCGCATCGTTACGGCTGATCATGCGTTCGGCCACGCGCGATCCCGTCGCCGGCGTGGTCTCGGTGTCCATGTGAATCGCCTCGATGCGGCGGCCGAGAACTCCGCCCTTGTCGTTGAACTCCTTGATGGCCATCATCGCGCCCAGGCGCTCCATGCCGCCGCTGGCACCGTACTGGCCTGACGCGTCCATGGTCAGGCCGATGACCAGGGGCTTCGCCTGTGCCGCCTGCGCCCACGCGTGATGGACCTTCCAGGGGCCGAAGAAGCCGGCCACGCCGGCGACGGCAGTACCGGTGATCAGCCGGCGCCGCGGCGCCGAGATGTCGTTGTCGAGCGAATCGGGAGAGTTGAGGGTCCGGGTCTTGTCGCTCATGATCTTGTCTCCATTCATGTTGAACGTACAGGGCTACGGCAGGCGGCGGCTTGCCGCCGGGGCTAATCGCTGCGGGGCACGATGCTGACGGAGTTCAGCTGCTCCTGCGCCTTGAACAGCGACGGAATGAAGGACTCGCCGTAGCCCAGGTTGCTGGCCGCGACGAAGCACTGGTGGGCCGCTTCGGCGATGTGGCTGCCGGTCGGGAGCGTCTCGCTCAGGTGTGTGAAGTAGCGCAGGTCCTTGCGGCCGTTGTCGATGGCGAACTTCAGCCCGCCCAGGTCGCCGGCCAGCATCGGCCCGACCATCATCTGGAAGATGCCCGAGTTGACACCGCCGGCCGAGACCACGTCGAACAGCTTCTGCAAGGACAGCCCCGACTTGGCGGCCACCGCCAACGCTTCGGCAATGGCCGCGGCCGTCGTCATGGCCAGCATGTTGTTGATCAGCTTCAGCACGTGGCCGTGGCCCGGCGGACCGACGTGGATGACGTTCTCGCAGAAGGCGGCCAGGATCGGTTGCGCACGCTCGAAACCGGCCTTGCTCGCGCCGACCATGGTGTTCAGGCGGCCTTCCTCCGCCTCCTTCGGCGTGCGCGCCATCGGTGCGTCCACCAGGCTCGCGCCGCGCATGGCAAAGGCCTCGCGCAGCCGCTGCGTCGACGCCGGCTCGGCGGTCGAGGTGTCGATGACCAGCAGCCCCGGCGTGGACGCTTCCAGCAGGCCGCCGTCGCCGAGCACGATTCTCTCCACCTCAGGCGAACCGGTGACACAGAGGATCACCGCTTCGCAGCCACGAACGAGATCGGCTCGGCTCTCGCATTCCACCGCGCCGGCCGCCAGCAGGTCGGCCAGGTTGGCGCGGTTGCGGTGCGCCATGAAGCGCAAGCCGTAGCCCTTGGCCAACAGGTTCCTGGCCATGCCGTGGCCCATCATGCCCAGGCCGATGAATCCGATGGTTTTGCTCATGCGCGTGCCTCCTTCGACGCAACGGCGTCCGGGTTTCGAGACTGCAGCCACAGCGTGATGAGGCGTTGGTAGCGACTGGCCACATCGGCCACCACACCGGCATCGTCGAGCTGGCCGGCCATCCAGGCCCGGGCGGCATCGCCGAAGATCGACCGACCGACCGCGAAGCCCTTGCACAGCGGCTCGCCGGCTGCGGCACGGAAGCCCCGCGCCAGCAGATCCTCGCTGGCCTCCAGGCCGAGCAGCAGCACGCCGCGGCAATGCGCGTCGTGCGCCAGAATGACGCCGCTGATGGCCGCCCAGGCCTGCGCATCCGGCGGCGGCACCAGCTTCCACCAGTCGGGGCGGATCCCGGCGTCGTACACCTTCTCCATGGCTCGTGACAGCGAGTCGGAACCGCCGGGCATGTCGCGCGGCGGAATCAGCTCGAGCAGCAGCTCGTGCCCTGTCTCGTGGCAGGCCTGCTGCAGCGCGGACACGCTGGCCAACTGCTGCTGCAGCAGCGGCGCCGGATCGTCGGGGTGCAGCGACAGCAGGCACTTGACCACCTGCTCGGCGGGCCAGCCGCGCAGCGCCAGTCCGACGTTCATGCCTTCCTCGAAAGCCAGCGGCCGCGAACCCGGCACCTCCACGGGGCGGCCGATCCACGAGCCGCTGCCGCTGAACCGGCACAGCACCTCCTCGCCGTAGGTGCCATCGACGATGACGCCCGGGGCAGGAAAGTCGGACGCGGCTCCATGCTGCGCGCGTGCCGCCTGGTAGCCTTTCTCGGCCGCACTCGCCACCAGCTGCTTGAAGGCCGTTATGCGTTCACGCGACGCGCCGTGGCGCAATGCGATCTCCTTCAGCTGCGCGCGGTGGTCGAAGGCCAGCACCGCCAGCGCCGGCCAATCGCTGCCGCGCGTGGTGCTGCGATGCAGTTGCTCCAATCCGACGTCGTCGCGCAGGCGCCGGAACTGCGAACCGTGCGCAAGGAAATGCGACAGCTCGGCCCAGCTCGGCATGGCCGGCGCGCAGCCGTGGCGCGAGACCACCAGCGCGCCGCACGCATTGGCATAGCGCAGCGCATCGGCCAGCGGCTCGCCGCGCACCCAACCGCGCAGCAGTCCGGCCATGAACGCGTCGCCGGCACCCAGCACGTTGTACACCTCGACCGGGAAGCCCGGGCCGCACAGACCGTCTTCCAGCCGCGCCGGGATGGCGTCGGCGAAGGCGATGCAGCCCATCGGCCCGCGCTTCATCACGATCAGCGCCGGCGTCAGCGCCCGCATGCGGCACAGCGCGGCCAGGTCGTCGCCTGCGCCGCCGGCAATGCGGATCTCCTCCTCGGTGCCGACCAGCAGGTCGCACAGCGGGAGCAGTTCCTGAAGGCTGGCGCTGACCGCGTCGGACGGGACATAGCGCCGCTCGCCCAGCCCCGGCGAGGTCAACCCCCACAGCACCGGCCGGTAATCGATGTCCAGCGCCACGCGCACGCCGGCCTCGCGTGCCGCCCTCATGGCCTTCAGGCAGGCCGCGCGCGGGCCTGGCTGCGACAGGTGCGTGCCCGACACCAGCAGCACGCGCGCCTCGGCGATGCGGGCCGGGTCGACATCGTTTTCGCACAGGCCCATGTCCGCGCAGTCATGGCGGTAGAAGAGCAGGGGAAAGGTGTCGCGGTCCTTCAGGCCCAGGAACACCAGCGCGGTCAGGCGGGAAGGGTCGGTGCGCAGCATGGACACGTCGACGCCCTCGCGCGCCAGCGTCTCCCGCACGAAGCGGCCGTTGTGCTCGTCACCTACACGGCTGAGCATGGCCGCGTGCAGGCCCAGCCGCGATGCACCGACCGCGGTGTTGGCCGGCGAGCCGCCCAGGTACTTGGCGAAGCTGCTCGCATCCTCCAGCCGCGCGCCGACCTGCTCGCTGTACAGGTCGACCGCGGCGCGCCCCATGCAGATCAGGTCGAGCGTCTTCATTGGACGACCCTTCCAGCCGCGCGTCGCGGCAGCAACGCCCGGAAGCGGCCAAGCGCGCTCATGGGTGCCCTCCCTTGTCGGCAGCGCGGCGCCGGCCCTTGCCGCCGCCCTTGGGAACGGCGGGCTTCGGCGCAGTCAGGCGGGTGCCCGCGCTGACCACCAACGCCTGCGCAACGCACAGCGGCGCCACCAGCGAGCGAAAGGCCGGGTTCGGACCCTGGCCCAGCTCGAAGCAGACGCTCGCCGGCGCCTTCAGCGGCGACAGCGCGGTATCTGTGATGGCCACCACCGGCACGCCACGCGCAGCACAGTCGCGCGCGGCTTCGACGACCTGTGGCGAATAGGGCTGGAAGCTGGCCACCAACAGCATGTCGCGCAAATCGACGGCGCGCAGGCTCTCGCCGAGCATGCCGCCGACCCCGTCGAGCAGGTGCGTCCTCAGCTCCAGCTGGCCCAGCGCGTAGGCCAGGTAGCCGGCCACCGGGAAGGCGCGGCGCTGCGCCAGCACGTGCACGCGCTGCGCCGCGCAGATGTGGCGCGCGGCGGCGGCCAGGTCGGCAGCGCGCACGTTGTTCTCGAGGTGGCTGAGCTCTTCGATCGCATCGCCGACGAACCGGTGCAGCACGCCGGCATCCGCCCCTGCGGTGGAACCGCCCGTGGCACGCTGCATGCGATCGATGCGCTCGCGGTAGCTGCCCGAGCGCTCGAGCAGCCGCGTCTTGAACAGCTGCTGCATGTCGCTGAAGCCGTCGAACTCCAGCGCGTTGGCAAAGCGGATCAGCGCCGAAGGTTGCACGTCGGCGGCCTCGGCCACCGCCGCCACCGTACCCAGCGCGAGCTCGTTGGGCCGCTCCAGCACGAAGCGCGCAATCTGCCGCAGCTGCGGCGACAGGCGCGGGTAGGCGGCGGCGATCGCGTCCTTCAGTTGTTCGTAGGTGCGGCTGCGGCTCATCGGAGAACCCTGGGGGGCTGTCAGAACGCGTGGAGGAATATTTGTTCTTGCACAGTTCCAGAATAGAACATACATTCCTCAACTGTCCAGCGTGTTTTTCAAGAATCCGCCGCCGATGGCCCGCCCGCTGCCGCAAGCCGCCCCGTTGTTCCCGCTGCCGATGGTGGCGACGCTTGCCGTGCTGGCGAGCACGCCGCTCTGGCTGGGCGCCGTGGGGCTGTACCAGTACCTGGCGCTGGAGATCATCATCTGGATGATGTTCGCGATGGCGCACAACCTGCTGATGGGTCAGTCGGGCCTGCCCAGCTTCGGCCACGGTGCCTATTTCGGGCTGGGGGCCTATGCGGTGGGGCTGCTGCAGCAGCGCGCCGATGCCGGGTTGCTGACCAGCCTGCTGGGAGCGCTGGTGGCGGCCGGGCTGCTGGGCGCTGTCGTGGCGCTGTTCATCTCGCACCGGCGCGGCATCTACTACGCGCTGCTGACCATCGCCTTCGGCCAGGTGTTCTGGTTCGTGGCCATCAAATGGCACACCGTCACCGGCGGCGAGGACGGGCTTCTCGGCATCAAGCGGCTGCCTCTGTCGCTGTTCGGTCGGGACATCGACCTGAGCGGCAATCAGGCCTTCTTCTACTTCGTGCTGGTGCTGCTGGCGTTGGTGCTGGTGCTGTTGTGGCGCATGGTGCATTCGCCCTTCGGACGCGTGTTGCGCGCGAT
Source organism: Pseudomonadota bacterium (assembly GCA_023388075.1). Taxonomy (GTDB): domain Bacteria; phylum Pseudomonadota; class Gammaproteobacteria; order Burkholderiales; family Burkholderiaceae_E; genus Lautropia. The sequence goes on along the minus strand of JAEWGX010000098.1, from coordinate 34,767 downwards.
CAGGCAGAACGAAATGCGCGCGGCCTTTGTCGGCCACAACGTGTGGCTCTACAAATGGGCGGTCTTCGGCATCTCGGCAGCGGTGTCGGGACTGGCCGGCGGGCTGTTCGCTCTGGCGCAACAGTCGGCCTACCCGAACGTGATGAGCCTGCACAACTCCGGCTTCGTGGTGATGATGGTGCTCATCGGCGGGGGCCTCGTGAGCTTCTGGGGGCCTCTGATCGGTGCGACCCTCTTCATCCTGGCGCGCGACCTGCTGGGCGCCTACACCGAGACGTGGCTGCTGTGGTATGGCCTCCTGTTCATGGCCGTGGTGCTGTTCCAGCCCGAGGGCGTGGCCGGCGCCTGGCAAGCCTGGCGCGCGCGGCGCCGGGTGGCCGCGGCGGGCGGCGAGCATGGCGCGCTGTCCAACCCTCGGGAGGCCTGAGCGTGGCACTGTTCGAAGCCCGCGAGCTGCACAAGCGCTTCGGCGACCAGGTGGTCCTGGAGAACATTTCCTTGTCCTTCGAGGAAGGCCAGCTTTCCGGCATCATGGGTCCCAACGGCGCCGGCAAGACCACCTGCTTCAACGTGCTGACCGGCCGCTACGCCCCGGACCGGGGAAGCGTCGTCTTCGCCGGCGAGGACATCACGGGTCGGTCGCCGCGGCGAATCGCGCGCAAGGGCCTGTCGCGCTCGTTCCAGATCATGAACCTGTTCGATGCCGACAGCGCCATCGACAACGTGCTGATCGCGTTGCCCGCGGTGCGCGAGCGCGGCTGGTCGATGTGGCGCGACCTGGGGCGCGACTCGGCCGCCCACGACGAGGCCGCGGCGGTGCTGGCGCGCGTCGGCCTGGCCGGCAAGGAGCGCGTGCCCTGCAAGCGCCTGTCCTACGGGGAGCGCCGCGCGCTGGAGATCGGGCTGGCCCTGGCCGCGAAGCCGCGGCTGCTGTTCCTGGACGAGCCCACCGCCGGGTTGGGCGCCGAAGGCAGCGCACGGCTGACCGAGTTGATCCAGGAGCTCAAACGCACGCTCAGCATCGTCATCATCGAGCACGACATGAACTTCCTGTTCGGACTGGCCGACCGGATCTCGGTCATCCACTGGGGCCAGGTCATCGCCGAAGGCACGCCCGAGGCGTTGCGTGACAACCCGTGGGTGCGGCGTTCCAACCTGGGCACGCTGAAGGCATGAGCGCGCAGTTGCGGACCCATGCCGGGCCGGAACCGATCGTCACGGTGCAGGACATCCACACCTTCTATGGCGAGACACAGGCGCTGTTCGGCGTGTCGCTGCACGTGGTGCCGGGCGAGGTGCTGGCGCTCCTCGGCCCCAACGGCGCGGGCAAGACCACCACGCTGCGCTCCATCCTCGGGCTGACGCCACCGCGGCGCGGCCGCATCCGCTTCGATGGCCAGGACATCACGGACGTGCCCACGCACCGGATCGCGGCGATGGGGGTGGGCTGGGTGCCCGACGATCGCCGCGTCTTTCCTACGCTGACGGTCTCCCGCAACCTGGACATCGCGCGCAAGAAGACGCGCTTTCGCGCCTGGCGGCTGAGCGAGTGCTTCGAGATATTCTCGGCGCTGGAATACCTCCTGGCGCGCGAATGCGAGAACCTGTCCGGCGGCGAGATGCAGATGGTGGCGATCTCCCGGGTGCTGATGGGCGGGCCGGGGTTGGTGCTCTTCGACGAGCCGAGCCAGGGCCTGGCGCCCAAGGTGGTGCAGGACGTGATGTCCACCGTGCTGCGTCTGAAGAGCGAAGGTGTGGCCGTGCTGCTGGTGGAGCAGAACGTGCGCAGCGCGCTCGAGGTGGCCGACCGTGTGTGCGTGATGCGAGACGGCCTGATCGTGCACGAGGGCCCGGCCGAGGCGATGCGCACCGACGCCGCACTGCAGCGCCATTGGCTGGGGGTCTGAATGTCGGTGCCGTTGCTGAGCGTGCAAGGCCTGGTCAAGCAGTACCGGCGCGGCTGGCTGACGCGCGAGATCAGTTTCGACATGCGGGCCGACTTCGAGGTCGCTGCGCCAGCCATCGTCGGGGTGATGGGTGCCAACGGCGCCGGCAAGACCACGATGTTCGAGCTGATCACCGGCGGCAACCAGCCGACCGCGGGGCGCGTGCTGGTGGCCGGGCAGGACGTGCACAACGTGCGCTATGCGCAGCGCGACCGGCTGGCGCTGCATTACCACCAGTCGTACCAGGTGCGCGCGTTCAGGCGCACCAAGCCGTCGTTCATGCTGGAGCGGGCCCGCAGCGAACGCGCGCTGGTGCACCTGTTCGACGAGCCGCAGTTCAACACGCAGGACGGCTACATCGGCTTCATGCTCGACTTCTTCCGCCGCCTGCGGGCGCAGGGCAAGCTGGTGTTCCTGTGCCTGCACCCGAACGACCCGGTCCACCTGGACATCCTGGACGAGGTCTGCGACCGCTACATGTTCATGCGCAAGGACGAGCAGCGCCGCAGCAGGCTGCTGTTCGCCGACACGCTCCGCGAGCTGGCCGCCGATCCCTCCGTCTCCGCTTATCTGGGCCGGCTGATGTCGCGCTTCACGGGCGAGCCCACAAGGGGGGAGTGATCCCGGCATTGGCGCTCAAGATCTTCCGAACCGCCCCAGCCCCATTTCCACCAGCGCGCCTTCGCGACGCAGCAACCACAGGGCCTCGAGCCCAAGGCGTTGTGCCATGACCAGGCCGTCACCCGGCCCGGCCACCAGCAACGCCGTGGCCCAGGCATCGGCATCCATGCAATCGGGTGCCAGCACGGAGACCGAGGCGACGTCGTTCTGCACCGGCCGCGCGCGGCGGGCGTCCATGGTGTGCGCCACCCGCGCGTCCCCGAGCCGCATGAAGCGGCGGTAGTCGCCCGAGGTGGCCACGGCCAGGTCCTGCAGCTCGATCACGCCATGCGCTGCCCGCTGCCCGGCCCGGGGGCTCTCCAGCGCCACGGCCCAAGGCAGGCCGCCGGCCTGGGGACCGAGGGCGCGCAGCTCGCCATCCAGGGACGCCAGTGCGTTGCGGATGCCGTGTTGCCGCAGAGTCGCCACCATGCGGTCCACCGCATAGCCCTTGGCAATGCCGCACAGGTCGAACTGCAGGCGTTCCCGCTTGCAGGCGCGGCTCCGGCCGTGGTCGATCTCCAGGCCCTGATGCGCGGGGCACGGGGCGGGCGCGCGGGCGGCGAGGATCGCCTGGGCATCGGGTTCGTCACGGACGGCACCGAAGCCCCAGGCGTCCACCAGGACGCCGACGGCGGGGTCGAAGGCGCCGTCGCTGAGGCGGCAGACGTCCAGCGATCGTGCCAGCACGTTCATGGTGTCCGCGGGCAGGTCCACCCAGGTGCCGACAGGCGCGCGGTTCAGCCGCACCAGGTCGCTGTCGGGGCGCCAGGGCGACATCTGGGTATCCACCTGCTCCACTGCCGCCTGCAGGGCCGCATGCAGCCCCACGGTATCCGCGTCCGGACCTGCATCACAGCTCACCGACCATCGGGTGCCCATCGTCGGGCCGTGCAGGTGAAGGCGCAGCCCGCCGGCTGTGCCCTGCCGCCCGGGATGCGGGTCAGAAGATGTCTTCGGCATAGCGCCCCTTCGCCTTGAGCTGCTGGACGCTCAGGTGCAGGGCTTCCAGGATGCCGTCGAGCGTTTCGGCCACGCCGCGCGCCATGGGGCGGCTGCCGCACACGCGCACCGAGGCGCCGCTGCGCAGCAGGTTTCTCAGGTGCGTGGCGTCGCGGCGCAGCTCATCCTGCACGTAGCCGCCGCCTGGCACGCGGGAGAACACCGTGTGCAGGGAGGCCAGGCGATGCTCATCGAGCCAGCGCTGGATGTCCTGCTCGAAATAGAAGTCCTGCGTCGGGTTCCGGCCCCCGAAGTACAGGTGCATCGGACGGTGCCGGTCGTTGCGTCGGATGAAGCCGGCGAGCGGCGCCACGCCGGTCCCCGCGCCGATGAGCACCACGGGCCGCCGGGAGGCCGACAGGGCGAAGCCGGGGTTGGGGCGCATGAAGGCCTGGACCGTGTCCCCGGGCTGCAGGTCATGGAGGTACGTCGAGCACAGCCCGCCGGGCAGTCGGCGAACGCAGATCTCCAGGAAGCCGTCCTTGCTTCCCGACGCCAGCGAGTAATAGCGCGGCACGCCGGCGTCGGGCGGCAGGATGCCCACCAGGTCGCTTGCCTCGAAGCGCGCGATGCCGCGGCCGAACAGGCGGTCGACCCAGCGGGCGCGCGGCCAGGTGAAACGGAGGATGGTCGCGGGCCTGTCACCCTGGCCGGGATATTCCCGACGGAATACCAGCGTGAGCGTGGTGCGCGGCGGCAGCCGGGGCGAGTACTTCAGTTCGATCGGTTCGCCCAGCGCCTGTGCCAGGTGCTCGCCCCAGCGACTGAACTCCTGGCTCGACTGCTGATGGATGCACTCCAACGGCACCAGTACCGGCCAACCCTTCATGCGCAGGGCTTCCTCCAGTGCCCGGGCGAAACCGCAGAAGGCCGGGTACTGCCGCTCGCCGAAGCCCAGCACCGCCACCGGAACGACAGGTCCGTTGTGGCGGGTGATCCGCTCCAGGGCGCCAGCGGCATGAGTCGGTGCCTGCCCATCACCGTAGGTGGCGGCGAGGATGAGCACCCGGCGCGTCGCCGGAGCCGTCTGGAAGGCTTCCAGGCCAGCCGTGTGTACCTTGTGTCCGCATCGGACCAGTGCCTCATGCAGCGCCTGGGCAAAGCCCCAGGTGGTGCCGCCTTCGCTGGCCACGAAGACCAGCACGTCAGCCTGCGCCAGTGGACTGTTGCCGGTGATTCGAACGGCCTCCCGTCGTTCCCGCCACCAGATCAAGAGGCCCGACAGCCACAGCGGAACGACGAAAGCTCCCACGAGACCCAGCACCACGGCCCACGGCCACGCGCTCTCGCCCGTGTGCAGGACCACCGCCCAGTCGTACAGCTGCTGCACCGTGGGGCTGTCCTGCCAGGCCAGCATTTGGCCGCTGTAGCGGTCGATCCACGCCTGGCCCTGGCGGGTCGCGACCTCCCAGACGTCCTCGGGGTCCGTGGCAGCGGGAAAGCCCAGCTTGCGCAGGTCCCGTACCGTGAGGGCCTGCAGGGCCGGCAGCTGGGCCGGGGCCAGCCCGGGCTGGCTGCCCGCCTCCGAGACCACGTCCGGCTCCGCCTCCGCCTCGAGCTCGACCAGGCCCAGGGTCGTCGCGCTCATGTAGAGCGCGGTGAGAGACGACAGTCCCAGCACCGCGAGAACGACGCGCGCGACCAGCACATGCAGGCGCTGCGCCGCCGTTCCTCTTACCGGCCCGGCGAGGCGGGCCCAGCCACCCATGCGCCGCAACAGCAGCACCAGCCCCGAGAGCGATATCACCGCCATGCCCAGTGCGATGCCCGCGGCGCCCCAGCGGCCGGCATCGCCCAGCAGCAGGGACCGGTGCAGGTTCTTCACCCAGCGCGGCAGTGGCGAGGGTCGGTAGGCGGCGAGCGCACGGCCATCGGCCGGATCCACGTAGGACGCGTGGGGCCGGTCATCCTCGAAACCGAAGGCGACGAGGGCACCCGCAGGAAGGCGGCGGATCTCCTCCACGCCCGGCATGGCCTGCCGTACCCGGTCGGCGAGGATGGCGACAGACAGCTCGTCCGGGGCCGGGGGCGCCTGCAGAGCCTGCTGCAGCGGTTCGATCGCGAGGAGGGCGCCGGTGACGCCCAGCACCATGGCCAGGCCGCCGGCGACGAGGCCCAGCCAGCGGTGGACGACTTTCCAACCCATCCGCGATCTACTGCAACTGGAAGGTCAGGGACTGGATGTACTGCTTGCCGGGGTGCGGCTTGGCCGCATTCTGGGTGGACATCGGCACGCGAATCTCGGCGGGGCTGTCGCGCATGTCCTCGACGGCCGCATCGATGCGGATCTCGTAGCCCGCATCGATCAGCGCATCGGCCAGCTCGGCGGTCACCTTGAGCGTGCGGCCTGCGCCGACGCTGGCGCCGGTCACCCCGTCGAGGCGTTTGGCATCTTTGGCGGACAGCCGGTTCCAGTCCGCCAGGTGCTTGTAGTACTTGGCCTTGCCACCCGCCACCCAGAGCGTCCGGGCATAGGCGCCCTTGGCATCGGTCAGGTACACCGCCAGGTAGGCTCCGTCGCCACCGTAGTTCTTGAGCTGGGCGGTGAGCGTCACCGGCCGACCCTGGGAGAGGCCAGGCAAGGCGAGCAGGCCCGCCAAGGCAACGATGGGGAATACGGGCTTGGACACGAACCGCTCCTTCGACTTTTCCTTCGGCTACTCGGTGCGGCCGTGCGAATCGGAGGGCGCACGCTGAGCCGCGGTACGGCCGCGGTCACGCGCACGATCGCGTTCGCGATCCCGCTGCTTGAACTTCACGACCTCCAGGGTCTCCGGGTCGACCTTCGCCTTGAAGTCAAGACCATTGGCGTCCGTGCCGCGGATCTCATAGCAGCCGTCGTCGATCTTGACCCGCTCCACTTCCCAGCCACGGGCCGCGGCCATCCGACGCAAGTCCTCGCGGGATTGCCACTGCTGTACCGGAGCGTCGCAGTCGTCGGCGAACACGGGAGCGGCTGCGAGGCCGACCGACAGGGCCAACAGACCTCGGCGCAGGACGCAGTAGATACGCATGACCGGGTTCCTCTTCAATGCGCGCGACGGAGGAGCTGGCTGTCCGAGGACCGTGGCTGCGACGACCATAGCTTGCAGCGAACGGGAGCATCCAGGATTGATCCGCGTCAAGATCTTGCCGATGATCGAGCGCGCTACCATACCGGCCGGCGGCGCCGCGAGGCGGCGCCACACCAACCGCCGGCCCCCGGACACGCCATGGCCATCCCCCAGGAGTTGCGCTTCTGCATCGGTGCCGACGGCACCCGCCTCGCCTATGCGCGCACCGGCCGCGGCATGCCGATCATCAAGGCGGCCAACTGGTTGACGCACATCGAGCTCGACCTGCTGTCGCCACCATGGCAGCCCTGGATCGAGGAGGTGTCGCGGATCGGGCAGCTGGTGCGCTACGACGAGCGCGGCTGCGGCCTGTCGGACCACGACGTCGTCGACGTGTCGCTCGATGCGCATGTCGCGGACCTGGAGGCGGTCGCCGACGCCGCCGGATTCGAGCGCTTCGCGCTCATCGGGGTGTCGCAGGGTGGGGCGCTGGCGGTGAGCTACGCCGCCCGGCACCCCGAACGGGTGTCCCACCTGGTCCTGGTCGGCGCCTTCGCGAAGGGCGTGCTGAAGCGCGACGTGCCGGAGACGGTCAAGGAGACCGCGCGCCTGACCGTGCAGCTGATCCGGCTCGGCTGGGACCAGGCGAACCCGGCGTTCAACCAGCTCTTCACCACGCAGATGATGCCGGACGCGACGGCCGAGGTCGCCCGCCGGTTCAACGAGATGCAGCGGTTGTCGACGTCACCGGAGCAGGCGGCCCGCCTGATTGCCGCTTCGGCGGAGTTCGACGCAAGCGCCGCGCTGCCGCTGGTCCGTTGCCCGACCCTCGTCTTCCACGCGCGTGCCGACGCGCGGGTGCCGTTCGAGGAAGGCTGCAGGCTGGCGTCGGGCATCGCCGGCGCGCGCTTCGTGCCGCTGGACAGCCGCAACCACGTCCTGCTCCACGACGAGCCCGCCTGGGCCGTGTTCGCGAGCGAGCTGCGCGCCTTCCTGTCCACCGGACCGCAGCGCACGGCGCCCCAGGCCTTCTCCGCGCTGACGCCCAAGGTGCGCAAGCTGCTCGATCACCTGGCACGTCGGCTGGACAACGCCCAGATCGCGGCACACCTCGGCCTCGCGCAGAAGACGGTCAGGAACACCATCACCCGGGTCTTCGAGAAGCTGGGCGTGGAAAGCCGCGCCCAGGCGATCGTCAGGGCACGCGAAGCCGGCTTCGGACAGCGCTGACGGGCCGGTTCCGGGCCTGCCTGCACTTCCGTTCGATCTCCGCCACGCACCCCAGGGACTGCTGTCCCTGCCGGGGCGAGCGATGCGGCCACGTTCCGGGACCGCGGTCCCTGCGCCACGCGTCATCGGGCGTGTCCAATGACCCTGTCGCCGAAGCCTGCGCCGCCCTCCGAACGGACGCCGGCACGGCGAGGCCACCCCGGCCGCAATCAAGGAGATCGATGATGTCACAGACCCGTTTCGCGTCGCTCGATGACTTCCGCAAGGGCGAGATCGAGCTCATCTCTGGCAGCCGGAAGGAGTACGCGTTCTCGAACCTCTTCGAGGTGGCGGCCACTAGCCGCCCGTGGGACCGCATCGCGGTCGCCCGCAACCTCGAGTACGTGCAGGAGGTCGTGCCCGCCGAAGGCGTGTCACCGTGGTTCGCCTGCGCGCACGACGAGTTCGCCATCTGCATGGACGGCGAGGTGCATGTCGAATACGTGCAGCTGGCGAACCCGCGAAGGCTCGCGGCCGAGGACCGCGGCGGTGCGGTCCAGGTGCCCGGCGAGCCCGAAGGCCGCCGGATGGGGGCCGTCGCGCTGCGACGCGGTCACCAGGCGCTGCTGAACCGGGACTGCGCCTACCGCTTCATGGCGCAAGGAAGCCGCCCCGGCGTGCTGCTCGTCCAGACGATGCTCGGCGACCTGACGGTCCAGAAGTGGGCCGGGATCTGCCTGCACTGATCATCAGATAGACACGAGGAGAGAAATCATGAGTGCTGTGATCCAGCAACCTGCCGGCACGGAGAAGACGCCGCGGCAAGCCAACCGGACCGCCGGCTACCGGACCTTCGCCGCCGGCGGCTTCACCTTCGAGCGGGACGAGTACTTCGTGACGATCCGCTGGCCGGCGCGTGAACCGCGGCTTCGCCGACGTGCCCCAGGACGAGCCGGTGGTCAGGACCGAGCCGGGTTTCGAAGGCCAGCTGCACGCCTTCAACCTGTTCGCCTACCTGAGCCGCTCGGATGTCACCTGGAACCCATCGGTCACCGGCGTCTGCAAGGCGTCGCTCGCGTGTCCCACCACCGAGGAGCAGACCCTGCCGGTGATCCACGGCAACGACCGCGTGGAGTGGTTCATCCAGCTCTCCGACGAGATCTACTGGGACGTCACCGACAAGGAGACAGGGCGACCCCGCGCGAAAGTGGTGATGCGCGCCGGCGACGTCGCCGCGATGCCCGCCGACATCCGGCACCAGGGGTACTCGCCGAAGCGCTCGATGCTGTACGTCTGGGAGAACGCGACGCCGGACCTTCCGGAGCGCTACGAGCGCGGCGACCTCGCCCCGTACCCGATCGAGTTCTGAGAGGAATCGCCATGCGAGCCCCGACGATGCATGAACCCCGCCGCGTGACCTCCGACGTCGACCTGCTTGGTGCATGGGCGCCGGTGCCGGGGCACGGGGTGCTGGCGGTCAACTCGTTCGTGATCCACGCACGCGAGCCCGTACTGGTCGACACAGGCCTTGCGGCCCTCGGCGGCCGGTTCATGGCGGTGCTCGAGCAAACGATCGACCCTGCCTCGCTTCGCTGGATCTGGATCACGCACCCCGACGCCGACCATGTCGGGAACCTGGGAGCCGTGCTGGAGCGGGCCCCGCACGCGCGGGTGGTGGCGAGCCGCCACGGACTGCGCACGTTGGCCGCGATGCGGCTGCCGCTGGCGCGCGAGCGACTGTTCCTGCTCGATCCGGGGCAACGCCTGCAGGTCGGCGACCGCGAGCTCCTCGCCGTCGAGCCGCCGATCATGGACACCGCGGAGACGACGGGGCTGCTCGACACCGGAAACGGGGTCCTGTTCAGTGCCGACTGCTTCGGCGCCGTCCTCCCCGCGCCGGTCGCCGAAGCGAGTCAGGTCGGCAACGTGCTCCTCAAGCTCGGTACCGCAGCGTGGGCGCGAGCCCATGCGGGCTCGCCTGCAAGGCAGGACCGCAGGGCATTCGTCGGCTCGCTGGAGGCGATCCGTCGGCTGGCGGCAACGACGATCCTGGGCAGCCACCTGCCGCCGGCGCGCGCGATGACGGAGCGCCTGCTGCAGTTCATCGCCGACGCCGCCGAGGCACCGCTCCTGTGCGCCCCCGAGCTCACGACCATCGACGGCCTCTTCACCGACGTGCAGCCGCTCGCCGCCTGAGCTAGCGCACCGGCGTCACGCGCCACACGACATTGCCCAGATCGTCGGCCACGATCACGGCGCCCTTCGCATCGACCGTGACGCCCACGGGTCGGCCGCGTGCCTTGCCGTCGTCGCCGAGGAAGCCTGAGACGAAGTCGATCGGTTGCCCGGAGGGGCGACCGTCGCGGAAGGGAACGAAGACCACCTTGTACCCGACCGGAACCGGGCGGTTCCAGCTGCCGTGCATGCCCACGAAGACGCCCTCGCGGAAGCGCTCACCCACCGCGGCATTGGAGAAGTGCACGCCGAGTGCCGCGACGTGGGCGCCCAGGCTGTAGTCGGGCTCGACCGCCGACGCCACCTTCTCCGGATCCTGCGGCCGGACGCGGTCGTCGACGTTCTTGCCCCAGTAGCTGTACGGCCATCCGTAGAACCTGCCCTCCTGGACCGCGGTGAGATAGTCGGGCACCAGGTTGGGCCCGATCTCGTCGCGTTCGTTCACCACCGCCCAGAGTTGCCCGGTCTCGGGTTGGATCGTGAGGGCGGTCGGGTTGCGCAGGCCGGTGGCATAGGTCCTGTGCGCGCCGGTCTGCGCGTCGACCTGCCAGACGACGGCGCGGTCGACCTCGGCCACCATGCCGCGTTCGGTGATGTTGCTGTTGGAGCCGATGCCGACGAACAGGAAGCGCCCGTCCGCGCTGGCCGTCAGCGCCTTGGTCCAATGGTGGTTGATCGCCGAGGGCAGGTCGGTGACCTTGATCGGCGGACCCTCCGCCTTGGTCTGTCCCTCGCGGTAGTCGAACCGCACCAGCGCGTCCTGGTTGGCAACGTAGAGCCGATTGTCGACAAGGGCCAGGCCGTAGGGCGCATTCAGGTTCTCGGCGAAGACGGTCTTCAGCTCGTACTGCCCGTCGCCGTCGGCGTCACGCAGCAGCGTGAGGCGGTCGCCGCCCGGGACCGAGGTGGTTCCTCTGGATTTGATGATCCCGGCGATCACGTCCTTGGGTTTCAAGGCCGGCGCGTTGCCGCCTCGTCCCTCGGCCACGAGGATGTCCCCGTTGGGCAGCACCAGCGTCTGGCGGGGAATCCGCAGATCCGTGGCGATCGCCCGGATCTCGTAGCCTTGCGGCACGACAGGCAGCCCATCGCCCCATTCGGCCGGCTCGGAGATGGTCATGTTGGGCAGCAGGCCGCGCTTCGGCTCCGGGAGCTCGGGATTGGGCCCGTACTGTAGCGGCGGAGCGTCACCGCCGCTGCAGCCGGCGAGGACGAACGCGAGCGCGAGGAAGGCGCAGAGGGGAGGGTGCTTCATGCCTCGACTCCGAGGCGCCGGCCACGAAAGCCGAACCAGGTTCCGGCGCAGGCAAGCAGGGCGACGAGGATCGAGAGCACCAGGCCGGCGGGCATGCTCGCCCAGGCATCTCGGGCGTGCACCAGGACGTCGAGAAAGCCGAGCACCCAGGCGGCGACCATGGCCCCGGCGTATGCGAGGATCCCGCGGCCGCGCGTCCGGGCCCGGAAGGCGTCGAGCAGCACGAAGACGAGCGCGATGCCGTTCAACAGGAGACCTCCGACGAGGAGCCATGACGCGAAGTTGTTCCACTGGATCTGGTAGGTCACGGCGTGCGCGACGTCGCTCAGGGCTGCGCCCAGGTAGAGCGGCACCGTGCCCGCGAGCAGCACCGCGTGAAGCGGGTGGATCACGGCGGCGTAGCGGCGATCGATCAGGGCGGACACGGGCAAGCTCCTCCTATGTGGACGCCACGGCGGCCAAGCGCGTCTCGCAGCAAGTAGCGAGCCCAGCGGAGGCCAGCTACAGATCCCTTGCGAGCACCTGGCCGACCAGATCCTTGCCGAAGCTGTGGTGCGGCGTCTCCTCGACGAGCGTGAATCCGGCCTTGTCGTAGATCCGACGGGCTGCCGTCAGCACGCTGTTCGTCCAGAGAGCGATTCGCCGGTAGCCGACGCGTCTTGCGAACTGAAGGCACTCGTCCACCAGCCGACCGCCGATCCCGAGCCCGCGCACGCACGGATCGACGTAGAGCAGGCGCAGCTTCGCGGTGGCATCGTCCTGTCGCACCACGAACACCGAGCCGACGACCTGGCCGCCGGCCTCGGCGATCCAGCATCGCTCCCGGGCGGAATCGAGCTCCCGCACGAAGCGCGCGACGATCTCGGCGACGAGCGCCTCGTACTCGGCGTTCCAGCCGTACTCTTCGGCGTACAGCACGCCCTGGCGATGCACGATCCAGCCCATGTCCCCGGGCCGCGGATCGCGCAGCAGCCAGGACGGGTGCTCGTCGACCAGGAGCGTCCGGATCGTCGCCATTGCATCCACCAGCTGGCGTTGCCGCGCCTGCGGCAGCCGTTCCAGCATCGCCATCACCTGGCTGCGCGAGGCATCGTCCAGGCGCTTCGCCGCGGCGCGGCCGTGTCGCGTCAGCTCGAGGCAGCTGGCCCGGGCATCGTCCGGTGACGGCCTGCGAACCAGCAGCCGGTCCTGCTCGAAGCCGGTGATCACGCGGCTCAGGTATCCGGCATCCAGGGCCAGCTCCCGACGCAGGTCGGCGGCGGTCATCGCCGGCCGGTGCGAGAGCTCGTAAAGGATTCGCGCCTGCGTGAGCGAATAGGGACTGTCCAGGAGATGCTCGTCGAGCGCGCCGACCAGGCGCGTGTGGAACCGGTTGAAGTTCCGGACCTGTTCGGCTCGCCGGACGAGATCTGCTGCGGTCATGTGGGTCTCCCCTGGTCTCGCACCGGTGCCGTACCCGCGGCGCGAGAAATTGCCCAAGGCAACTAGTTTATTGCCCGAAGCAACCTTGTCAACCAGGTGTCGCTCCTTGGTGGCGCGGGCCATGCGCGCCGGCGTGGCGATTCAGTGCCCGGGCCGACGCACCGCGCGCACCTTGCCGCTCGTGCCGCCGCCGCAGTAGAAGAGGTCGGCCCCGTCGGATTCGAGGCCGGTCACGCCGGTGCCGGCGGGCATCTCCAGTCGCTCGAGCAGGGCGCCGCTTTCCGGATCGATGCGGCGGATGTCGCTCGCGTCGCCTTCCCAGGTGCCGTGCCACAGCTCGCCGTCCACCCAGGTCACGCCGGTCACGTAGCGATCGGATTCGATCGTGCGGATCACCCTGCCGTCGGCCGGGTCCACCTGATGGATCAGGCGATCGCGGTACTGCCCCACCCAGAGGCTGCCCTCGGCCCAGGCAAGTCCGGAGTTGCAGCCGGCAATGCTCGGCGCCGGTATCGAGGCGAGCACCTTGCCGGTGGCTGGATCGATCTTGTCGATCCGCGTTTCGGCGAGCTGGTACAGATGGCTGCCGTCGAAAGCGGTGCCGGCATCACAGGCGCAGTCGAGCGCGGTGCCCGGCTCGCCACTCGAGGGATCGAAGGAGACCAGCCGGTCACCGGTCGCGATCCAGACACGGCGACCGTCGTGAGTGACGCCGTGCACCTGGTCCGCGCCGGGCAACGGCCCGTACTCGCGCACGATCTCCGCGGCATCCACGGTCGTTTCGAACTCGTTGGCTGTCTTGCGATTCATTCTGACTCCTTGCGGTACGCCGACCATCGGCGTGGAGGAAGTCAATCTACTCGAGCGGTAGCGCAGCGGGGAGTAACAAGATCGTCGTGAATCCCGCGATCGGTGGCGAGAGCCAGCGCCGGTTCCGGCTCGTCCCCAGGGATCGTACGCGACCGGCGGCCTCGAGCTCTCCAAGCGCGCGCTGCACGGTCCGCTGGCTGGAGTCGAGGGCCAGCGCAAGGGCCGAGGTCGACCACGCCGCACCGTCGGCCAGCAGCGCCAGCAAGGAGGCCTCCTCGCCTTCTATCGGCGGCGCAAGCACGACGACCCCGCCTCCGCCGATCGGCCGCAGCACGAAGCCGCGCGCGGTCGCCTCGACGCCAGCCATTCCCGCCAGAAGCGAGCGCAGCCGCCCGATCTCGACGCGCAGCCGTGCCCGATGCGATTCGTCCGGACGGCGGATGCGAAAGGCGGCGTCGATCAGCTCCGCGCGTCCGACGTCCCCCGGCCAGCCCTGTGCGAGCGCCCGTGCCAGCGCGAACAGCACCGGCCGCCGAGCAAGCGGCAGCCATGCGCCCGACCTGCGCACGCCGCGACGACAGGCGTCGAGGACGAGCGCACCGGACGCGAACAGCGACTCGACCTCGGCCAGCCGCAGCGCCTCGGCACCACCTCCGGACAGGCGCCGCGCAGCCGGCCGTTGCAGGCTCGCGCGCGTCTGCGCCACCTCGGCGATGAGCGCGGGAATGCCCGACCGCACCGCCGCCGCGTGCGCGAGGTCGAGCGCCGCCTGCGCCGCGGTGGTGCGCAGCTCCCGCAATCCCAGCTCGGCTGCGCACAGATGGACGACCGCTTCGAGCGCGGGCGGCAGGCGGACATCCGCCAGGGCTGCCAGCGTCGTCGCGGCATGCGAGAGCCGCCCGATCAGCAGGAGCCGGCGCACGGCGATCAGCCGCGCGTGCATCGCATTCGCGTGGTCACCGCGGGCAGCGAGCGCGTCGGCCGCCGCGGCGAGCGAGCGCGGCGAACCGACAAGGTCGCGCATGGCCAGCGCGACTTCCGCCTCCGCCACGATGCAGCGGGCGCGCGAGCGGAGCTCGTGGCTGCCGAAGCGCCGGGCGGCGCGGCGCAGGAGCTCGCGCGCGCGCGGCAACTCGCCGAGCTGCGCCATGGCGATGCCGCGCAGGGCGAGCGCCGCCGGGTCGTCGCGCAGGGCGATGCGCTTGAGGGCGCCGAGCGGGTCGCCGGCCGCGAGCGCCCGCGCGGAGGCGGAGACGAGGGCATCCATCTGCCGGAAGCGTAGCGCGGATGGATGGCCTCTCGCGCTCGTTGTCGCTTCGCCAAGACGCTTGCGCGAGGGCAGGTATCCGCCGCGCTGGCGACGGGTATTAGCATTGGCCGCATGCGATTCGCGGTCCTGACATACGGCACCGAAGGCGACGCGCGCCCGCTCGCGTTCCTGTGTCGGGCGCTCGTCGATGCCGGCCACGAGGCGCTGCTCCTCGCGGACAGCGCCACGCTGGGTTCGGCCCGTTCGCTGCAGGTGCCGTGCGTGCCACTGTCCGGCGACATTCGCGGCGTGCTGGACCAGGAGGGCGCGATCGCCGGCGTGGTCAGGGAAGGCGGCTCTCTTTCGCGCGCCGCCAAGGCGCTCGCCGGGATCGTCAACCGCAACACCGTCGCGTGGAGCGCCACGACGAAGGAGGCGGCCAGCGATTGCGATGCCCTTCTCGTCGGAGGGCTTGCCGGCTTCATCGGACTTTCTGTCGCCGAGCACCTTGGCGTGCCGGCGATCGGGCTGGGCATGATACCGATCACGCCGACCCGCGAGTTCGCCTCGCCGTTTCTGCCGCCTGGACGCGTGCCATCCTTCCTCAACCGGTCCAGCCAGGCGCTGGTCAACCGGCTCCTGTGGAGCGCCTTCCGGCGCGAGACCAACCATGCGCGCAGGCAGGTGCTCGGCCTGCCCCCGCGCCGCACGTTATGGCAGGGGCACCCGATGCTCTACGGCATCTCGCCCCAGCTGCTGCCGCCGCCGGGGGACTGGCCGTCGAACGCCCATGTCTGCGGCCAGTGGATTCGCCCGCTTCGAGACTGGGCGGCGCCGCGAGAGCTGCAGGC
The DNA here is from genome assembly GCA_023388075.1 of Pseudomonadota bacterium. Taxonomy (GTDB): domain Bacteria; phylum Pseudomonadota; class Gammaproteobacteria; order Burkholderiales; family Burkholderiaceae_E; genus Lautropia. The sequence continues at coordinate 19,075 of JAEWGX010000098.1, read as the reverse complement.
CTTCCTGGACGCAGGCGAGCCTCCCTTCTACGTCGGCTTCGGCAGCATGCAGGGGTTCGATCCACGGTCGATGCGCGAGCGCGTCATCGAGGCGGTGGCCGGCCGCCGGGCGTTGCTCAATCCCGGCTGGAGCGGGATGGACGTGGGGTCGCTGCCATCCAACTTCCACGTCGTCGTGGAGGCTCCGCATGACTGGCTGTTTCCCCGCGTTGCAGCGGTCGTCCACCACGGCGGCTCCGGTACCAGTCACTCGGCATGCCGCGCCGGGGTGCCCTCGGTCGTGCTGCCATTTGCCGGTGACCAGGCATTCTGGGCGGAGCGGCTGGTGCGCATCGGCGTTTCGCCCCGGCGCCTCGACGCATCCGCGGGCCCGGGCGAACTGCGCCGCGCGCTCGACGAAGCGGCCGACGCGCAGATCCGCGCACGCGCGGCCGACGTCGGCAGGCGGATGCGCGAGGAGGACGGCCTGGCCAATGCCGTGGCCCTGGTCGAAAGTCTGGTGGGAGGCACGGCCGGCTAGGAGCCCCGAAGGCAACGATGTCACCCGGCGGCTCGGCCACCGCGACCGTTATTCTCTGCAGCAGCAGGCCGCATCGGGCGACCTGAAACGAATGGGAGCAGGCATGGAAGCACAGGAGCTGCATCGCGGGCGGCTGATCGATCACATCCAACTCGTCGTGAAGGACCTCGGCGCGAGTCGCCGGTTCTATGAGGCGGTCCTCGATGTACTGGGCATACCGATCGGCGGATCGGCGGACGACTACTTCTGGGCGGACGAGCTCTTCGTCTCGTCGGCGGAGAGCGCCGCCGCGCTAGGCAGCCTCACGGGCCGCCACCACCTGGCGTTCCAGGCGAAGGATGCCGAGATGGTGAAGGCGTTCCACGCAGCCGGCCTGCGCGCGGGTGGCCGGGACAACGGCGCTCCGGGCGAGCGCCCGTACCATCCGGGCTACTTCGCGGCATTCCTGCTCGATCCGGACGGCAACAACATCGAAGCGGTCTATCACGGCGAGTCCCGGCGCAGCACGGACTCGGTGCACATCACCTTCTGAGCAGGCACCGTCTGCGGCGTCCCGGCAGTCAGCTCGTCCTTCCGGGCCGCGAAGCTGTGTATAGTTCGCGGGCAGCAACCGGTCCGGAGGGAGACACGACATGCGCCGCTTCAATGTTCCATCGCTCGGGAAACCATCGCCGTTCTATTGCCACGCCGCCAAGGCCGGCGGGCTGCTTTCGATCGCGGGCATGCTCGGCGATGGCGACGAGTTCGAAGAGCAGTGCGAAAGCGCCTATGGGCGCGTCCTGCAGGTCTTGCAGCACGAAGGTCTGGGCTGGCAGCACGTGCTGCAGTTCACCACCTACCTGACGCGCGCCGAGGACGTGGCCGCGTTCAACGCATGGCGGGTCGCCCGCTATGGGCAGATGTTCCCCGAGGGTGCCTGCCCACCCAACACCATGCTCCTGGTGAGTGCGCTTGCCGGAGAAGGGCGCCGGATCGAGCTGCAGGCGCTGGCGGTGGACGAAACCGGCGTTGCCGCGGCGCGCTGATTGCAAGCGGTGGGTGGCGCGTCCGCCCGCAGGCCGGCGACCGGCGCCGGCGCTCCGGTGAATGATGGCTCGCGCGTCCGGTGACGGGGTGGTCCGTCACCGAGGCGGGCGGTTCGCGATATGCTCCGACTGTCGCCAACGCTTCCGCCCTGGACCCAGCCCATGAGCTTCCAACCGGTACGATCCGCCCCCCCGCTCCGCCTAAGCCTGTTCGCGGCCGCGCTGCGGTCTGCATTCGCCTTCGCATCGCTCGGCCTGCTCGCCACCGCCCCAGCCGGAGCGGAAAGCCTGGCCACCTCCGCCTCCAGCGCCGCCTCTTCCGCGTCCAGCGCCGGCTCGGCCTCGCTGCGCGGTTCGTCCAACTCGATCGAGAACTCGAGCGACAGCTCGCGCAACGACAGGCAGGTGGCCGAAGGTGACTACCGCGTCACCGCGGTCGAAGCGATCGCGGCGCGCCCCGGAATGCTCCGGCTCACGATGGAGCCGTTGCAACCCGCCGCGGCCGGCGGTTTCGCGCTCGTGCTGCCCGACCACGCATTCGACGCGCGCGGGATCGCGGCCGGCGACGTGGTGACCGCGCAGCATCGGCCCTACGGCATCGAGTTCGCGCGACGCGACACCCGTCAGGCGTTCTTCCTGGTGCTGATCGACGCGTGGCATCGCGACCTGGAAACCCGGGTCATCGCCAACTGAGCGGGCCTCCGGGCCACGGCGGACGCGGAAGGGGGCGCCGGCGCCGTGACCGGTACGGCGGCGGTGCCCGCGACGTCGTGCTCCTTCTCGGCGCCTTGCTGCTGGCCGGCTGCGCATCTTCGCCTCCCGGTAAGGCGACTCCGGGGAAGGCGCCTCCAGCGGAGCGTGCCTGGACGCTATCGCCCGTGTCGCTCTCGGCGCGGTTCTGTGACCCACCCAAGGTCCAGGACGCCACCCAGCAGGATCGCCTCCTGCGTTTCGCCGCTGTCGTGCGCACCCGGCTGGAGGACTCCGGTGCCGAAGCCGCCCTGATCTCCCGAACCGGAATCGATCTCGACCGCTTCGACGTGCGCTTCTCCCACAGTGGCCTCGCGGTACGCGACGGGGGCGGCGTGCCATGGTCGGTACGCCAGCTCTACTATGCCTGCGACGAGCGTCGCCCCCAGCTCTACGAGCAGGGCATCGGCGGCTTCCTGATGAACACGGACGAGCCGCGGATCGGCCACGTCTCGGTGGTCCTCTTGCCGGACGAGCCGGCCATGGCCGTGCGGCGCGCCGCACTGGACGATCGTCTCGCGCTGCGCCTGCTCGCCTCGAGCTACAGCGCCAACGCCTATCCCTTCAGCGTGCGCTACCAGAACTGCAATCAGTGGGTGGTGGAGCTTCTGGCCACGGCCTGGGGCGAGCTGTCCGACGGCGCGGATCTGCGCGCCCGCGCCCAGGCCTGGCTGGCGGATGCGGACTACCGGCCGTCGGAGGTCGTGGTGGATTCGCATTGGGTGAAGTTTGCCGCGCCGTTCATGCCGCTGGTGCACCTGGACGATCACCCGCCGGATGCCCGCTACGGGATGGCATTCCAGATCAGCATGCCGGAGGCGATCGAGGACTTCGTGCGCGATCGGCTACCCCAGGCCCGACGCGTGGAGTTCTGCCATGACGGCAGCCGGGTGGTCATCCGCTCGGGCTGGCGACCGATTCCCGACGGCTGCCTGCCGGAAGCAGGCGATGAAGTCGTCCGGCTGGACGGGCATGCGAGGTAGCTCCGTCACGCCGGTGCCTCACGTCGTCACGCTTGGCGACGGAACCACGGTGAGCGCCCTGATCGACGAGCCGCCGCGCAGCGACGCCTGGTACGTCCTCGCGCACGGGGCGGGCGCCGGAATGACGCACGCGTTCCTGAGTGCGCTGGCGGCCGGGCTGGCGGAGCGCGGCATCGCGGTGCTTCGCTTCCAGTTCCCGTACATGGAGCGAGGGTCGCGCCGGCCGGACTCTCCGGCGGTCGCCCACGCCGCGGTCCGGGCAGCGGCAGCCGCGGCTCGGGAGCTGGCCGGGACGCTACCGCTCTTCGCGGGGGGCAAGTCCTTCGGCGGTCGCATGACCACGCAGGCGCAGGCGGCCGAGCCGCTTCCCGGCGTGGGCGGCCTGGTGCTGGTGGGCTTCCCCCTGCACCCCGCCGGCAAGCCGTCGATGGCGCGCGCGGAGCACCTCGCGGCGATCCGCCTGCCGATGTTGCTGCTCCAGGGTACCCGGGACGCCTTGGCAGACGCCGGGCTGATCCGGCAGGTGGTCGGGGCCCATCGCGGGCCGATCGACTTGCGAATGGTGGAGAACGCGGACCATGGGTTTCACGTCCCGGCCCGCAGTCCCCGCGGCGACGGCGCGGTGATCGAGGAGTTGCTCGACGCGATGGCCGACTGGATGCGCCGGCCACGGCGCGACGGCGTGTCGGCCACCGCGTAGGCGCCCGCCTGGGTGGCGCCGGTCGGGCGGACCGGCGCGCAGCCTCAGGCGGCGCGGTGCCGAAGCGAACGAACCAGCATCAGTCCCGCAGTCGCCGCCGCCACCGTCAGCAGGACGGTGCTCGCCGGAAATACCCGCGCGTGGTTCCGTACCAGCTCGCCGGTTCGGGGGCCGATCAGCTGCATCCGCCGCCGTGTCATCCGGGCGCCCAGCTCCGACAGACGCTGAGGGCCGAGCATGCGCTCGGCGGCCGGAAGCAGGACCGACTCCTCGTCGGCCACGTGGTGCATGACATCGCGCATCAAGGCGGCCAGCGCCTCGTCGAAGGCCTGGTCGTGCGGATCCAGATCGTCGAGCTCCGCGATCATCCGTCGCATCTCGTCGTGCTCGGGCTCGCTCTTGTCCAGCACCTTCATGTCCACGTCGAGCTCGCGCAAAGCCGGATAGAAGATCTCTTCCTCCAGTTGCGCGTGGACCTCCAGCGCAAGGCCGATGGTGTTGGCGATGGCCCGCTTCGCCCCGGGCGAGGCATCGGCCTCGTACTGGTGCCAGGTGGCGACCACGTGGGTGTGGTCCATGCGGATCATGTTGGTGATGGTGGGCGAGAGCCTCGACACGGCCTCTCCCACCCGCGACGACGCCTCCCGCAGGCTCCATCGCGAATGTCCGGAGCGGCCGGATCGGTCGCTGCCCCAGCGCCCGTCGTCGCTGGTGGGGAACTGAATCGGACCGCGATCCACGCCGCGGGCACGGTCCGCCAACGCAGGGTCGCGGGTCCTGCTGAAGCTGGAGCCCAGCGAAGCGTCGTCCTCCGCTGCTGACGACGCGATCGGATCGCTCGCCGGAAAGGTCTCGTGCAGCGACTCGTCGAGCACCTCTTCGCCGGACCTCGCGCCTTCCTGTCGTCCCGCGTCGACGCGCGTCCCGGTCCGTTCGCCTTGCTCCGTCTTCATCGCCTTCTCCCGCTCTCCTGGTGGGTGATCGCAGCAGATGGCAAGGTTCGTTCCTGCCAGGCGGCCTGCGGGCGATTCGCGGCGATGCGAGCAGTGCGTACGCCGCGTGCGCCTGAGCCGATACGCTCATCGCGCGGGGGCATGGTTGGACGCGGGACCGGCGCCGGCGCTAGGATATCCGGGTTGGAAGCCAGTGGCCGCCGTCGGGGGCCGCTTCCACGCGACGACGGCCGCGTCGATGCGGCTGCCCTGCAACGGCGCCCGTGGCGCCATCCCCGGAGACGTTATGAGGCGGGATGACCCTCAGGACTGGATGTGGTCGGAAGCGATCGCGATGCTGACGCGCGCCGAGCAGTTGCACCGTCAGTTTTTCCAGCCCCGCTCGGCCCAGCGCGAGGCCGCATGGGAGCCGCCGGTGGACGTGCTGGAGCTCGAAGACGCGGTGCTCGTCCTGATGGCGCTGCCCGGGGTGGATGCCGACCGCGTCGACGTGGCGATCGAGGATGGCGCGCTGGTGGTCACCGGCCGCCGGATTCTGCCGCCGGAGCTGCGCACCGCCGTCATCCACCGCCTCGAGCTGCCTCAGGGGCGATTCGCCCGCCGCGTCGCGTTGCCGCCGGGCCGCTACAGCGCGGTCCATCGCAGCGCCGCCAACGGCTGCCTGGTATTGAGCCTGCTCAAGGCCGGCTAGTCACACGTGCTTCCAGAAGGAGACCCGATGCCCGCAGCCGACGATCCGGCCCGCCTTGCCGGCCGCCCCGCGAATCCGGAGCGGATGGCCGAGTCCGGCCAGGCCGACTCACCCTCGCCTCGGCGATCCGGCGCCAGCGAACCGGGGCCGGCCGCGCCGGGTAGCCAGGACGCGGGCGAGGGTACCCAGCTTCCCTCGGACGCGCTCATCATCCTGCCGGTGCGCAACACCGTGCTTTTTCCCGGCACGGTCTTTCCGATCGTCGCCGGCCGCGAGCGCACGATCCTCGCCGCGCAGCAGGCGCTGCGGGAGGAGCGGCCGGTCGGCGTCCTGATGCAGCGCGACGCGGACGTGGCGGAGCCGACCCCGGCGGACCTGCATCGTACCGGCACCGTGGCGAATATCCTGCGCTACGTCAACGGACCCGACGGCACCCATCACGTGATCCTGCAGGGCGAGCAGCGCTTCACGGTGACCGAGTTCCTGCAGGAGCGCCCGTTCATCGCGGCACGCGTTCGGCCGATCCCGCAACCCGAGACCCGCAGTGCGGAGGTCGAAGCGATGACGCTTCACCTGCGCCAGCAGGCGCTGGAGGCGCTCGAGCTGCTGCCCCAGGTTCCGCAGGAGCTGGTTGCCGCGGTACAGACCACCACCGCGTCCGGCGCGTTGGCCGACCTGGTCGCCGCCTACATCGACATCTCGGCCGAGGAGAAACAGGCCCTGCTGGAGACGGTCGACGTCGTTGCGCGGATGGACAAGGTGATGCGCCTGCTTGCGCGGCGCATCGAGGTCCTGCGGCTCACCCGCGAGATCGGCCGGCAGACGAAGGCGTCGCTCGACGAGCGCCAGCGCGAGGCGATCCTTCGCGAGCAGATGGCGGCCATCCAGCGTCAGCTCGGCGAGGGCGAAGGCAAGAACCAGGAGGCCGCGGAGCTTGCCGAGGCGATCACCAAATCAGGCATGCCGGCCGAGGTCGAGGAAGTCGCCCGCAAGGAGCTGCGCCGCTACGAGCGGATGCCCGAAGCGGCAGCCGAGGCGGGCATGGTGCGCACCTACCTCGACTGGCTGATCGAGCTGCCCTGGGGCCTGCCCGAGGAGCGGACCATCGACATCGCCGAGGCTCGCCGCATCCTCGACGAGGATCACTACGGGCTCGACAAGATCAAGCGGCGTATCGTCGAGTACCTCGCGATCCGCAAGCTGGCCCCACAGGGCAAGGCGCCGATCCTCTGCTTCGTCGGCCCCCCGGGAGTCGGCAAGACCTCGCTCGGCCAGTCGATCGCCCGGGCGATGGACCGCCCGTTCACCCGAGTGAGCCTCGGCGGCGTGCATGACGAAGCGGAGATCCGCGGCCACCGTCGCACCTACATCGGAGCCATGCCCGGCAACATCATCCAGGCCATCCGCAAGGCAAAGTCCCGCGACTGCGTGATGATGCTGGACGAGATCGACAAGATGGGCAGCGGGATCCAGGGCGATCCATCGGCCGCGATGCTGGAGGTGCTCGATCCCGAGCAGAACGGAACGTTCAGGGACAACTATCTGGGCGTGCCCTTCGATCTCTCGCGCGTCGTGTTCATCGCCACGGCCAACATGCTAGACACCATCCCTGGCCCGCTGCGCGACCGGATGGAGATCATCACGCTGGCCGGCTACACCGAGAACGAGAAGCTCGAGATCGCGCAGCGCTACCTGGTGCGACGCCAACTCGAAGCGAACGGGCTGAAGCCGGAGCAGGTGACGCTGGAGGAGGGCGTGCTCGGGGAGATCATCAGGGGCTACACCCGCGAAGCGGGCGTGCGCAACCTGGAGCGGGAGATCGGCCGCGCCCTGCGCCACGCCGCGGTACAGATCGCCGAGGGCAGCGCTACCGAGGTCCGCATCGATCTCGAGAGCGTACCTGCGATTCTCGGGCCGCGGCGCTTCGAGAACGAGGTGGCCATGCGCACCAGCGTGCCGGGCGTCGCCACCGGGCTTGCCTGGACGCCGGTAGGTGGGGACATCCTCTTCATCGAGGCGACGAAGGCCGCCGGCAAGGGCAACCTCATCCTGACCGGACAGCTCGGCGACGTGATGCGCGAAAGCGCGCAGGCAGCCCTCAGCATCGTGAAGAACCGGGCCGCGTCTCTCGGCATCTCGGAGGAAACGCTCGGGAAGACCGACATCCACATCCACGTGCCGGCGGGCGCGACGCCAAAGGACGGCCCGAGCGCCGGCGTGGCGATGTTCACCGCACTGGTATCGCTGCTCACCGGCCGCACCGTGCGCAGCGATACCGCGATGACCGGAGAGATCAGCCTGCGGGGGCTGGTGCTGCCGGTGGGCGGAATCAAGGAGAAGACAGTGGCCGCCGCCGCGGCGGGCCTCACCCGGGTGCTTCTTCCGGCCCGCAATCGCCGGGACCTGGAGGAAATTCCGGAGGATGCGCGAAGCCGCCTGGAGTTCGTGTGGCTGGAGACCGTGGACGATGCGATGGCGGCCGCGTTCTCGAGCGGCCCCGCCGTCAATCCGGGCGAACCAGCGTGATGCTCCGGCCGCCGACCGTGGAGATGACGAGCGTCTCGCCTTCGATACGCCACCCGACGGCCTCGCCTCTCAACGCGTTGTAGCGGCGCGAGACGCCGTCCCGCGCGCCGGGGCAGGCCATCTTCGTGCTGATGCCGGGCGAGGGCGACTCCGCCACTTTGCCGTGCGCTTCGAGCACCAGTCCCCCCACGAACCGGTTGCAGCCATCGGAGCCGCTCACCCGCCCATCGTCGGCGATGGCGAGCGTCGCCCTCACGTCAGTTGGAACCGCCTGTCCGTCCAACTCCACGACCCGCCACTGCGTGCCGGTGATTGCGGGGTTCGCGGGCTGCGACATCGAGGTACAGCCGAGAAGTAGCGCCGCCACTGCGCCACCCAGGCCGCGGGGCAGTGCCGCGCGGAACCGGCCTATGGCCGCGGTGCGGGTGAGCGAGGCTGGGGTGAACGAGATGGCCATCCGATCTCTCCGCGTGCGCCCAGGCATCGGCGCCTTTTCGGCTAGCCTATCACCTTGTCGAAGGTCCGCGTACCCGGGCGCCGAAGCGAGCGAGGCGCGGTCAGGAGAGCGCGAGCAGCGCCGAGCGAAGCGCATCGGCGCCATCCGTCCCCAGCGAGGCCTCCACCTCGGCGTGCGCGCGTCGCCAGATCGGGACGGCGCGCGCCAGCGCCACATGCCCAGCCTCGGTCAGGCGCAGCCGGCGGCCGCGGCGATCGTCAGGATCCACGTCGATCGCGACCAGCCCTTCCCGCTCGAGCGGCTTCAGCGCGGCGGTGAGGGTAGTGCGGTTCATCCCGAGCGTGCTCGCGACCTGTCCGATGGCGGGCGGAAGCGGACGGTTGAGCGACATCAGCAACGAGAATTGGCCGTTGGTGAGTCCCAGTGGCTGGAGAGCCTGATCGAACCGCCGCGCCAGCGTTCGGGCCGCCCGCTGGACGTGCAGGCATAGGCACGAGTCGCGTACCTCCAGGGTGGTGCCGAAAGACACCTTGCTCGACATTCTTTCCGGGCTTGAGCTAGTATGTTGATATCAACTTAAAGTATAGCACTGCGCTGGTGGCAGCGCCGCAGTGCGGCGCCCCGGGGCGCCAAGGAGAGACGAATGGCCGTGGTTCCCGCTTCCCCCGTCACGATCAGCGCATTCGACTGGGTGCCGGACTTCGCAAGGGGGCAGGTGCGCGACCTGCGCGTGCGCTGGGCGCTGGAAGAGGCCGGCATCGACTATGCCGTGACGAAGCTGGATGCCACCCAAGAACGTCCGGCCGCCTACCTGGAGGAGCAGCCGTTCGGCCAAGTGCCGAGCTACCGCGATGCGCAGGTCTCGCTCTTCGAGACCGGTGCGATCGTGCTCCACATCGGCGAGCAGTGCGAGTCCCTGCTGCCCCGGGACACGCCCGCCCGGGCCCGCGCGACCGCCTGGCTGGTCGCGGCGCTCAACAGCGTCGAGCCCTTTTGCATGCAGTTGTCGACGATCGACATCTTCGCCCGCGGCGAGGAATGGGCTCGGCTGCGCCGCCCGGGAGTGATCGAGATGATCGCGGCGCGATTGTCCCGCCTTGCCGACGCACTCGGTGACAAGCCGTACCTGGAGGGACGGTTCACGGTCGGCGACCTGATGATGGCCTCGGTTCTGAGGAGCCTGGAGGGGAAGGGCCTTGTCGAACGGCACGCGAACCTGGCCGCCTACCGGGAACGCTGCGAAGCACGACCCGGCTTCGGGCGCGCGCTCGCTGCGCAGCTGGCCGATTTCCGCACGGACCGGCAGGCAGCTGCCGGGTAAGCCCGGCCCCGGACCGGATCGGCGCAGATTCTTTGGAACGGGCGCAATGCCTGGAGAGATCGGGGGATGGCCCCCCGGTGAAGCAAGGAGAAGTGGATGACGTATGTCGAAGGATTCGTGGTTCCGGTACCCAAGGCGAACCGGGAGGCCTATCTGGCCAGCGCACGCAAGGCCGGGCCGGTGTTCGAGGATCTCGGCGTGACCCGTCATGTCGAGGGATGGGGCGACGACGTACCCGATGGCAAGGTGACGGACTTCAAGGGCTCGGTCCAGGCCCGGGAGGACGAGGCGGTGGTATTCGGTTGGCTGGAATATCCCGACCGGGCGACCCGTGATGCCGCCAACCGCAAGATGCGCGAAGACCCTCGCATGAAGGACATGGACATGCCGTACGACGGGATGCGCATGATCTTCGGTGGCTTCGAGTCGCTGGTGGACGAGCGCTCCGGCGCTGGAAGCGGCTACATCGACGGGTTTCTGGTCCCGGTACCCAGGGCCAACAAGGAGGCGTATCGGCAGCTCGCGCAGAAGGCAGCCGCCATCTTCAAGGAATACGGTGCGACGCGCATCGTCGAGGCCTGGGGCGACGACGTGCCCGAGGGCAAGCAGACGGACCACCGGCGCGCGGTGAAGGCCGAGGGCGACGAGAACGTCGTCTATTCCTGGGTGGAATGGCCGGACAAGGCGACGCGCGACGCGGCCTGGCCGAAGATCATGGCAGACGAGCGCATGCAGCCTGACGGCGAGATGCCCTTCAACGGCCAGCGGATGATCTATGGCGGCTTCCAGGCCATCTACGACCGGTAGGAGGAACGATGGCCAATGCCCACGGCACACACATCTGGTACGAGCTGCTTGCCACCGACGTGGCGGCGGCAGCCGATTTCTACGGCAAGGTGGTCGGCTGGACCGCGTCGTCGTTTCCGCAGTCCGCGCCCGACGCCGAGCCCTATACGGTCCTCTCGGCCGGATCGGAAGGTGTCGCCGGCCTGATGAAGAACCCGATGCCCACGGGCGCGCTATGGCTGGGATACGTCGGCGTCAGTGACGTCGACGCCGCGGTCCTGAAGCTGAAGGAGCTGGGCGGCACCGTGCACCGGCCGGCCTGGGACGTACAGGGAGTCGGCCGGATGGCCTTCGTCGCCGATCCGCAGGGCGGGATGTTCTATCTCATGCGTGGCGCAAGCGAGGAGGACAGCACCGCGTTCGCACCCCTGTCGGACGGCCACTGCGCCTGGAACGAGCTGTACGCCGCCGCCCAGGGACCCGCGCTCGAGTTCTACGGCGCGATGTTCGGCTGGGAGAAGGGCGGCGCGATGCCGATGGGAGAGCTCGGTGACTACACCTTCATCAACCACCAGGGGACGATGATCGGCGCGGTGATGGACAAGCCCGCCGAAGCGCCGGCGGTGACGTGGAATTACTACTTCCGCGTCTCGGGGGTCGACGCCGCGGTCGGACGCATAAAGGCGGCAGGCGGCACCATCCTGGTGGGCCCGCAGGAGGTGCCCGGCGGCGAGTGGGTGATCAACGCCCTGGATCCGCAGGGCGCTGCGTTCGGCCTGGTCGGCAGCAAGTAGCGGCGGGGCGGCTCGGGCCGCCCTGCTACCAGGCCAGGTGAAACATCGCCTTCGCCAGCACGATGATGAGCAGGAGATGCGCGAATATGCTTGCGTGCAGCCGGCGCGCGCGTCGCCCGGTGAGGACGCCGCGCCGCCGCCAGGCCATGGCGGTGGCGAAGTGCAGCAGCACGCTCGCGGCGAGCAGGATCTTCAGGCCGAGCAGCAGCCCGAAGCTGCTGGCGAGGGGTTGCGCCAGCAGCTCGCGGTAGCTGAGCGCCATGCCGATGCCGGCGCCGTAGAGTACGAGGAGCACCCACGGCATGATCCGTACCGCGCGGCCACCGACCGCGCGCTCCACCTGCGCAACGACCTCCCGGGGCAGGTGGCGGCGCACCCCCTCTAGCATCACGACCTCGAAGAACACGGTGCCGGCAAAGGCGATCGCCGCGAAGAGGTGCAGCAGGAGCAGGACGGAATAGCCTGACATGGGGGGACGCCGCCCCTCAGCCCTGCGCCGGCTGCCGCCTCATGAACGCCGACCTGATGCACGTGCAGACGAGCTCGTCGCGCTGGTTGTAACCCCTGTGCTCGAACTCCACGATGCCCGCATCCGGCCGCGAGCGGCTCTCGCGCACCGACTTCACCTCGGTTTCCACCCGGATGGTGTCGCCGTGGAAGACCGGGTTGGGGAAGCGGGTGTCCGACATGCCGAGGTTGGCTATGGTGGTGCCGAGCGTCGTGTCGGTCACGCTGATGCCGATCACCAGGCCGAGCGTGAAGATACTGTTGACGAGGCGCTGGCCGAACTCGGTCTTGCCGGCGAAGTGGGCATCGAGGTGCAGCGGCTGCATGTTGAGCGTCATCACGCAGAAGAGCGTATTGTCCGTTTCGGTGACGGTGCGGGTCACTGCGTGGCGGAACACGTGTCCCACGACGAACTGCTCGAAGTAGAGGCCGGACATGGCTTGGATCGCTTGGAATGGATAGCGGGCGAGACGCCGCGCGCGGTTGATCGGTGCGACCCAGCCTAGCATGGAGCGTTCAGGCGGCGCAAACGCCGGTGCAGTCGTGCGCTTTATGCAGCATGTTGCCTAAATGTTCGACTCCACGTGCCGGCGCGGGGCGCCGGGTCGACGTGGCGAGGGCGCGCCTGCCGGACGTGTGCCCCTAGGGTATTCGATGATCCGGGGAGCGCCGGGCGAGGCTTGCGAGGGCGTGGGATCGTGTCTAGCATAGGAAACATACTGTCGTAAGTGAGGCCAGCGCACGCCGGTCGAGCGCAAGGCCCGGGGGACGTTTCGAGGCGATCGATGTCCGGGACCAGGGTTTTGGAGGAGAAGGAGGGGGTACCGGCTCAGGCGCCTGTCCAGGTGCCGGCTCTCGAGTGCCGTTCCATCGAGCGGCGCTTTGGCGGCCTGGTCGCGCTCGCCGGCGTCGACCTGCGGGTGGAGCGCGGCGAGATCTTCGGGCTGGTCGGACCCAACGGCAGCGGCAAGACCACCCTGATCAACGCCGTCACCGGTTTCTTCCCGCCGCAGCGAGGCAGCATCTACCTCTACGGAGAAGACATCACCGGCCAGGCGCCGCACCGCATCGCCCGGCGCGGCGTCGCCCGCACCTTCCAGAACCTCGCCCTCTTCAACGGCATGACGGTGCTGGACAACATTCTCCTGGGTCGCCACGTTCACATGCGTCCCGGCGTGCTGCGCACCGCGCTCTACCCCTGGCTGGCGCTCCCCGAGGAGATCGCCAACCGTCGGGTGGTGGAAGACGTGATCGACTTCATGCAGCTGGAGCGGGTGCGCGACGAACCGGTGGACGTGTTGCCGCTCGGCCTGAAGAAGCGGGTGGAGCTTGCCCGCGCCCTCGTGGCCGAACCTCGATTCCTGGTGCTGGACGAACCGATGGCGGGGATGAACCAGGAAGAGAAGGAGTACATGGCGCGCTTCGTGCTGGATGCCCGCGAGGAGCGCGGCGTCACCGTCCTGCTGATCGAGCACCACATGGACATCATCGTCGGGATCTGCGACCGGATGCTCGTGCTGAGCTACGGCGAGGTGATCGAGTCGGGCGTGCCGCGGGAGGTGATCGCGGACCCGCGCGTGGTGAAGGCCTACCTGGGAGGCGCGCATGTCGCGGCCTGAGCGCCGCCGCACGGTCGCCGGGACGCGGCGCCACCCGTTCCCCGGGGAGCATTCCGCGCCAGCCCCGGCACCGTGCGCCGGCGAGCGTCGCTGGGCGTTCGCCGGCGCGCGCGCCGCGGCTCCATCATGGGATCTGGACATCGACACCACGCTGATGCGCCGGCTCGCCGCCAACGCGGCGGACTTCCCCCGGCAGGTCGCGATGCGCGAGAAGGACCGCGGAATCTGGCAGGAGCTGACCTGGGCGGAAGTGCTGGAGCGGGTGCTGCGCTGCGCGGCAGGCCTGCAGGCGCAGGGCCTGGGCCCCGGCGAGGGCGTGCTGGTGCTGGGCGACAACCGGCCCCATCTCTACATGGGCATGGTCGCCGCCGGCGCGGTACGAGCCTGCGCGACGCCCGTGTTTCCGGATGCGACGCCGGAGGAGGTCCTGCACGTCACGCGAAGCGTGCCGATCCACACCGTGCTGGCGGAGGACCAGGAGCAGGTGGACAAGGCCCTGGAGCTGCGCGAGCGCGGCGCCGCGCTCGGGCGCATCGTCTACGACAACCCCCGCGGCCTCGCGCACTACCGCGCGCCGGGGCTTTCCTCGTGGCAGTCGCTGCAGGAGGCGGGCGCCGCCCGGCTCGAAGCGGATCCTTCGCTGCGCGAGGCGCTGATAGGGCTGGCCACCCCGGCCGATCCGGCGGTCCTGATCCACTCGTCCGGCACGACCAGCAAGCCCAAGGGCATCGTGCTCAGCCACCGCAACATCCTTGCCGGCGTGCGCAACACGTTCCAGGGCAAGGGCTTTGGCTTCGGCGAGGAGGTGCTCGCCTACCTGCCGATGGCCTGGATCGGCGACTTCGCGGTGACCGTCGGCGCCGGCATCGCGCTCGCCTTTCGCGTCAACATCCCGGAAAGTCCGGAGACCGTCCTGCATGACCTGCGCGAGATCGCGCCCACCTTCTACCTGGCGGCGCCGCGAAGCTGGGACAACATGCTGACCACGGTCCAGGTACGCATGGAGGATTCCACGCCCCTCAAGCGCGGGCTCTACCGGCTGTTCATGGACGCGGCGATCGCGGCGGAGCGGCGCCGGCTCGAGGGCGCTCGTCCCACCCTCGGCCAGCGGCTGCTGAGGCCCATGGGAGAGCTCCTGATCATGGGACCGATCAAGGACCAGCTCGGGCTCGCGCGGCTCGAGCACGCCCTGACCGGCGGCGAGGCGATCGGCGAGGACACCTTCGTGTTCTACCGCGCGCTCGGCGTGCGGCTGCGACAGCTCTACGGCCAGACCGAGAACAGCGCCTTCAACGCGATGCAGTCACCCGACGAGGTGCGGCTGCACACCGTGGGGCGCGCGCTCCCGGGCGTCGAGCTGCGCATCGACGAGGACGGCGCCATCCTGCTGCGGGCGGCCAGCGTCTTCTCTGGCTATCAGGCCAACGAGGCCGCGACCCGCGAGGTGCTCGCCGACGACGGCTGGCTGAGGACCGGCGATGCGGGCTACCTGGAGCCGGACGGGCAGCTCGTGGTGCTGGGTCGCCTGTCGGAGGTGGTGCATACCGCGCGCGGCGAGCGCTACATCCCCAACTACATCGAGAACCGCCTGAAGTTCAGCCCGTACGTGCGCGACGTCGCGGTCCTGGGGCAGGGACGGGACTGGCTCGCGGCGATCGTCTGCATCGACCGCGATACCGTCGGCCACTGGGCCGAGTTGCGCGGCATTGCGTACATGTCCTACGCCGACCTGTCGCAGAAGCCGGAGGTGATCGCGCTGATCGCCGACGCCATCCGTCGCGTCAACGCCACTTTGCCGGAGGGCCTGCGGCTGCGCCGGTTCGCCAGCCTGCACAAGGAGTTCGATGCCGATGACGGAGAGATCACCCGCACCCGGAAGCTGCGTCGAAACGTGGTGGAGGAGCGCTACGAGCCCCTCATCGCCGCCCTGTACGACGGGCGTCGCTCGGTGGTGCTGAAGGCCCAGGTGACATACGAGACCGGTGCCACAGGCACGATCGAGCGCGAGCTCACGGTCGCGGAGGTTGTCGACTCGGATGGATTGAAATGGACCTGATGTACTTCCTGGAGCTGGCGATCAACGGTGGCATGGCCGGCCTGATGTACTCGCTGGTTGCCATGGGGATCGTGCTCATCTACAAGTCCTCGTCGGTTCCCAACCTGGCGCAGGGCGCGCTCGCGATGGTGGGCGCCTACGTGGTGCTGGCGCTCGCCGCGGGCCTCGGCCTGCCGCTCTGGGCGGCAATCCCCCTCGCCATGGTGACCATGTTTCTTCTCGGCATGGGAATCGAGCGCGTCGCCCTGCGCCGGCTCGCTGGGCGCCCGATCATCATGATCCTGATGATGACCCTCGGGGTCGACATCTTCCTGCGCGCGGTCACGCTCTCCATCTGGGGGGGCACCGGCAGGCCGCTGCGGCTGGGCATCAGCGACGACCCGCTCTTCCTCGGGCCGCTGCTGCTCAATCGCTCGTACGTCGCTGGGGCCGTGGTCGCGCTGCTGCTGTTCGCGGTGTTCGTCCTGTTCTTCCGGACCCGGCGCGGGGTGGTGCTGCGCGCCATCAGCGACGACTACGTCGCGTCGTGGTCCGTCGGCATCTCGGTGGAGCGGGGCGTCGCGCTTTCCTGGGCGCTGTCGTCCGTTGTCGCGACGGTGGCCGGCGTGCTCTTCGGCTCCATCCAGAGCGTCGACCAGTCGCTTTCCCTGCTGCTGCTCAAGGGGATCACCGTCGCGGTGCTGGGCGGCATGGACAGCCTGGGCGGCGCCGTCCTGGCGGGATTCCTGCTCGGGGTCCTCGAAAGCGTCGCGGCCGGCTTCCTGGATCCGCTGCTGGGCGGCGGCACGCGGGACCTGGTCGTCGCCGCGGTGCTCATCCTCACCATCATGATCCGCCCGCACGGGCTGTTCGGCCGCGAGGACATAGAGAGGATCTGATGGTGCTACACCCACGCTCGGTGCGTTCGCTGGCCCCCAAGCGGGCCCGTCAGTGGCTTCGGGCAGCCGGATACTGACATGTTCTACCGCAAGGCCGGGATCTTCCACACCAGCTACGCGTCGGACGGGGCGCTCTTCACCATTCCGTTCGAGCGGCGGGCGATGATCGCGCTGCTCGTCTTCGCGCTTGCGGCGCCGTGGGTGCTGAGCTCGCTCGCACTCACCAGCTACGTGAAGCCGTGGCTGATCTGGACTTCCGCGGTGCTGGGTCTCAACCTGATCCTGGGGTGGGCGGGCCAGTTCCACTTCGGGTATGCCGCCATCATGGGCATCGGCGCCTATGCGTCGGTACACGCCACTCGCAACGGGGTGCCGTGGGAGATCGCGGTCGTGCTCGGCGGACTGATGGCGACCGTGGTGGGCGCCGTCTTCGCGTTTGCCGCGCTTCGGGTGAAGGGGCTCTACCTCGCGCTCAGCACGCTTGCGATGCAGTTCGTCATGGACTGGGTCATCTCGCACGTCCCGGCGATCAGCGGCGGGGTCTCCGCGACGCTGCAGGCGCCGGCGATGCGGCTGCTCGGAATCGCGGTGACCTCGGAGGCCGGCGTGTACTACGTCGTGCTGGCCTGGTGCGTCTGCGTGACGCTGTTCATGCTGAACCTGCGCCGCAGCGCGCTCGGGCGGGCACTGGTGGCCGTGCGCGAGAAGGACTATGCGGCGGCGGTGATCGGCGTGCACAGCTTCCGCTTCAAGCTGGTCGCCTTCGCGGTCTCCTCGTTCATCGGCGGCGTGAGCGGGGCGATGCTGATCTTCGGCTTCTACCATGCGGTCACCGCGGAGCAGTTCGCGGTGAACGTGTCGATCGAGCTGCTCGCGATGGTGATCGTCGGCGGCCTGGGCAGCATCATCGGCAGCTACTTCGGCACGGCGTTCATCCTCCTGCTGCCGGGCCAGATCAACGCCTTCATCGCCTGGCTTGCGCAGGCGCTGGGCGCGTCCATCGGCGTGGAGGCGCTCGCGCACATCCCGCACGTCGTCTACGGCGCGCTCATCGTGATCGTCCTGCTGATCGAGCCGATGGGTCTCGGCAAGCTCTACGGCAACGTGCGCAACTACCTGATGGTCTGGCCGTTCGGCTACGTCCGGAAATAGGCGACGCGAGATGGATGCCGCCCGGGAAACGGATAGCGCAACCACCGCATCGTCGGCGGCGCCGGGAGCGCACGACGGTCTCGTGCTCAACAACGTCGAGGTCATCTACGACCGGGTGGCGCTCGCGGTGAAGGGCGTCTCGGTCGACGTCGAGCCGGGGGCGATGGTGGCGCTCCTCGGTGCCAACGGTGCCGGCAAGAGCACCACGCTGAAGTCGATCAGCGGGCTGCTCGGGCCGGAGCGGGGGCTGGTGACCCGCGGCGAGATCCGCTTCCGCAACCGCGACCTCGCGGCGCTCTCGCCGCAGGCCCGGGTGAAGCTGGGAATCGTGCAGGTACTGGAAGGCCGCCGGGTCTTCGACCACCTGACTCCGGACGAGAACCTGGTCGCCGCCTCGGCGGTGGCGAGCCGCCATGACATGGGGCGCAATCGTGACATGGTCTACACCTACTTCCCGCGGCTCTACGAGCGACGCGCCGCGGCGGCCGGCTTCCTCTCGGGGGGCGAGCAGCAGATGCTTGCGATCGGCCGTGCGCTGATGACGCAGCCGCGCCTGCTGATGCTGGACGAGCCGAGCCTCGGCCTCGCCCCTTACCTGGTCGCGGAGATCTTCGACATCGTCCGCCGCGTCAACCGCCAGGAGGGCCTGTCGGTGCTGCTGGTGGAGCAGAACGCGATCGCCGCACTCGAGGTCGTGTCGCGCAGCTACCTCATGGAGAACGGGCGTATCGTCATGCACGACAGCGCCGAGGCCATGAAGCGCAACCCCGACGTCCGCGAGTTCTACCTGGGCGGCTCCCAGGGCCGCAACTTCCACGACATCAAGCACTACAGCCGGCGCAAGCGATGGTTGACATGAATCGGGCGCCGGCTTCCCATCCCCGTTCCCGGCATGAGCGTACTTGGTGACCAGGGACGGCTTTCGAATCGTACGCAGGAGACATTGACATGAAGAGACGTCTGCTTTCCACCCTCTCGGGACTGGCACTGCTCCTGTCGGCGCAGGCGGCGGGAGCCCAGGAGCCGGTGAAACTGGCGATGTGCTATGACCTCAGCAAGGCCTACACCTTCATCTCGCCGCAGGTGGTCCAGGCGGCGAAGGACTATGCCGCGATCATGAACCTGGATGGCGGAATCGAGGGCCATCCGGTGGAGATCATCGCGCAGGACCACGGCAACGAGCCGCAGCGGGGCATCGAGTGCTACGAGCGGCTCAAGCGAGAGGGTGTCATGGTCTTCGACTTCCTCTCGACGCCGGTCTCGCGGGCGGTGCTGCCGCGGATCATGTCCGACGGCAACATCCTGCTGCAGTCCTTCGTCGGACGCGGCGACGCCATCGACGGCGAGGTGTTCAAGT
>JAEWGX010000102.1 GCA_023388075.1 Pseudomonadota bacterium | reverse complement strand
GTGTGTGCGGCATCATCCACTCTCCATTTGACTAGAACCGTCGTCCGCTCACCTGGCAGATATCGGTGAGGGTCGCGATAGGTCGCGCGATTGACAGCGTAGGCCATGACGGGCAGCACCATGGTGTAGCCATCGGGCGGGCCCGCCGCAGGGCGAACCAAGAAGCGGACAATTCTCTTGAGACAACACCTATCTGTTGTCAGTATCCGAGGTCGGCAGAGGACCATCGAGCATGGAACAAGAATCGCAAGCGGCCGCCCAGCAGGACAAGAGTGGCGAGGGCGTACGCGCCGTGGAAAGGGCGCTGGACGTGCTGGCGGCGTTCTCGCCCGGTGACAGCGAGTTGCTGGTCGCAGACCTCGTCAAGCGGGTGGGGCTCAGCCGTCCGACCCTGTACCGGCTGCTGCACACGCTGGAGAAGAAGGGCTACGTGGCTTCCTCCGGGGAGCCGCAGCGGTTCCGGCTCGGACCGGCCGCGGCGCGCCTCGCCCACGTGTGGAGCACCACGATGGATCTCGGCGCCATCGCCCGACCGGTGATGCTGGAAGCCTGGACCTTCACGGCAGAGACCGTGGCACTGTACGTCCCGCGCGGCGACATGCGGCTGTGCATCGCCGAGATCCAGAGTCCGCAGGCGCTCAGCTACCGGCGGGGGATCGGCTACAGCGAAAAGCTCGTCAAGGGCGCCAGCGGCCGCGCCATCCTGGCCTTCACACCGATGGAGCCGGGCCAGCTGGAGGCGTACGCCGCCGGGACTGGCGTCGACGTCGAATGGGTGCGCGGGCAGTTGCCGGTCACCCGGGAGCGCGGATATGCCCTGGGCCACAACGAGCTGATCCAGGGCGCCTACGCCGTCGCCGTACCCTTCTTCGACGGCACCGGTGCGGTGGCCGGCTCGCTGGGCGTGTTCGGTCCGGACGTGCGCCTCGCCGAAGCGCGGGTGCACGAGTTCGGCCGCGTGCTGTGCCGGCTGGTGGACCGGATCACCGTCGCGCTGGGCGGCCGCCATCCCGCTTGACCCGCGATCTAGCTCGTCCATAGAATGGACAACATCACCGTTGGACGGACAGCCATGAAAGACATGATGAAGACCCTCGTGCGTACCGGACCCGGTACCGCGACCGGCAACCTGTTGCGCCGCTATTGGGTTCCCATCCTGCTCTCCAGCGAAATCGCCGAGCCGGACGGGCCTCAGGTCCGGATTCAGATCATGGGGGAGAAGCTGCTCGCCTTCCGCGACACCGAAGGTCGGCCGGGCCTCATCAGCGAGTTCTGCTCGCACCGCGGCGTCTCGCTCTTCTTCGGCCGCAACGAGGACAACGGCATCCGCTGCAGCTACCACGGACTCAAGTTCGACATCACCGGCCGCTGCGTCGATGTCCCGCAGGCGCCCCAGGTATGCGAGCGCATGTCGATCACCGGCTATCCCTGCATCGAGCGCGCCGGCATCGTGTGGGCGTACATGGGCCCGAAGGACAAGCAGCCGGATCCGCCCGGCGTGGAATGGGCCAACCTGCCGGACAGCCACGTGTTCGTCTCCAAGCGGCTGCAGGAGTGCAACTACCTGCAGGCGATGGAGGGCGGCATCGACACCAGCCACGTCTCGTTCGTGCACCGATTCGAGGTGGACAATGATCCCTTCCACCAGGGCACGCGGGCGAACGAGTACATCAAGAAGGACGGCAACGTCGTCTTCGAGGTCGAACGGCACGATGGCGGACTGACGCTCTTCGGCCGGCGCAAAGGCGAACCCGACTCCTACTACTGGCGCGTTACGCAGTGGATCTTCCCCTGGTACAACCTGATCCCGCCCTTTGGCGACCATGCGCTCGGCGGCCACGTCTGGGTACCGATCGACGACCACAACTGCTGGGCCTGGAGCATCAACTTCCGCGTCGACAAGCCGCTGTCGTCCGAAGAGCGCAGGCACCTCGAGGAAGGGCGCGGAGTGCACTGTGAATACGAACCGGGCACCAATGTCCCGGGCGGCACGTGGCGGCCCAAGGCGAACAAGGACAACGACTACCTGATCGATCGCCAGGCGCAGAGGGAGCGGCGCAGCTTCAGCGGCGTGATGGGTTTTGCCGCGCAGGACGCCTCCCTGCAGGAGAGCATGGGACCGATTCAGGACCACGACGCCGAGAAGCTGCTGCCCTCGGACCGGGCCATCGTGATGGCCCGCCGCATGCTCTTCGATGCCACGACAGGTCTCGAGGAAGGCAGAGAGCCGCCGGCGCTGGCGTCCCGGTCGCAGCGCGTGCGCGCGGCCGGCGTGCTGCTTCCGCTCGAGCAGAAGCCGCAGGAATGGGCCACGGCCCATTTGGTCTACGGCGAGGACCAGCCGGTGTACTCACTTTGAGCGGGCGACTGCAGGACAAGGTCGCCCTGATCACCGGGGGCGGGGGCGGCATCGGAGCGGCCACCGCGCGGCTGTTCTGCGCCGAGGGCGCAAAAGTGTTTCTCGTCGACATGGACCGGGGGGCGCTGGAACGCACGGCGCGAGCCATTGCACAGGACGTACCGGGTGCCATGCCGCAACTGTTCGACGGCGACGTGGCCGCCCCGGCTACGGCCGTCCAGGCGGCAGACCGGTGCCGCGAGGCGTTCGGCCGCATCGACGTGCTGGTCAACAACGCCGCCATGCGCAACTACGCAGCGTTTGCCGACGCGACGCCGGACGAGTGGAATGCGGTGGTCGGCGTCAACATGATCGGCAATGCCAACTTCTGTCGCGCCGCCCTGCCCTTGCTGCGGCAATCCGGCAAGGGTGCGATCGTCAACGTCTCTTCATGCTACGCCGTCAAGGGCCGCAAGGGCATGGCGCTCTACGACGCCACCAAGGCCGCGATGATCGCCATGACGCGCACGCTCGCG
>JAEWGX010000051.1 GCA_023388075.1 Pseudomonadota bacterium | reverse complement strand
CCCGAGCCCGAGCCCGAGCCCGAGCCCGAGCCCGAGCCCGAGCCCGGGTCCGGGCGGCGCCGCCCCGGCTTCCGCGGCGCTCGTTCACAAGTATCGCGTCCAGGCCCACTACCTGGTGAACGAATGCTTCCTCGGGGAAGAACGGCTGCTCGCCCAGGCGCGGGCCCTGCCGCCAATGCCGGTCGCGATCGTCCACGGGGATCTCGACTGGGTCTGTCGGCCGGCGAATGCATGGCAGGTGCACCGCGCGATTGCCGGCAGCCGCCTCGCCTGGGTCGAGGGTGGCGGCCACGACCCCTACGAGCCCGCCCTGCTGGAGGCATTGTCCGCGGCAATCGGCTGGCTGCGGCAGGCTCTGGGCAACGCGGCATAGAATGACCCTTGGGCCAGCCATCCGGCAGCCTCCACCGTCGCAGCAGAGGAAGACATGATGCAGCTCACACGCCGGCGCATCCTCGCCGGCTTCGGGGGCCTAGCCGCCCTTGCCCTGACCCACGTCGCATCGGCGGCGGACTATCCCTCGGGTAACCGTCCCATCCGCATCGTGGTTCCATACACCGCAGGGGGCAGCTCGGACTTCATCGCGCGCACCGTCGCGGCCAAGCTGGGGGACAGCCTCGGACACAGCGTCGTGGTGGAGAACCGGCCGGGTGGCAACACCGTGATCGCCGCGGACCACGTGGCCCGCTCCGAACCCGACGGCTACACGCTGATGCTGATCGGCGAGCTCACCCATTCGTCGGTGGCTGCCCTCTCCAAGCAGCTGCCCTTCCACCCGATGGACGACTTCGCCCCGATCACCAACGCGATCGCTTCCCCGCTGGTGGTGGTGGTCAACCCTTCCGTGCCGGCCAGGACGCTGCGCGAGCTGATCGACTATGCCAAGGCCAACCCCGGCAAGCTCAACTACGGCTCGGCCGGCGTCGGGAACACGTTGCACCTGGGCGGCGAGGTGTTCTCGTCGGTGGCCGGCGTGAAGATGAACCACGTGCCGTACAAGGGCGCGTCGCAGGCGCTGATCGACCTGGTCGGCGGCAACATCCAGGTGATGTTCGACCTGCCGCAGACGCCGCTGCCGCAGATCCAGGCCGGCAAGCTGCGCGCGCTCGCGGTCACCGGCAAGGAGCGCCTGGACATGCTGCCCGATGTTCCCACCACGGCCGAGGCCGGCGTGCCGGAGTACCGGTTCGCCACGCGCGTCGGCTTCGCGGCCCCGGGCGGCACGCCGGAGCCGGTGCTCCAGAAGCTGCACGCCGAGATCGTGAAGATCCTCGCGATGCCGGACGTGAAGCAGGCTTTCGCCGAGCGCGCCATGTTCGTCGACCCGAGCGAGTCTCCGGCTGCCTTCCGCAAATCCATGGCCGCGGAGATGCAACGGATGGCCAAGCTGGTGAAGGACGCCGGCATCGAGCCGCAATGACCACGAGACTCGCGATGACGCATTGCTTCCTCCCGTTCCTTCCGGGCGGTACCCGGCCATGAACAGGCGCGAACGCTTCGAGGCGGCGGTCTCCGGAGGGACGGTCGACCGCCCACCGGTCACCGCCTGGGTGCATTTCCTCTCGGACCATCTCGACGGCGAGGCGGTGGCGGAGCTGCACCGCCGCTTCTTCGCCGCCTACGATTGGGATTTCGTCAAGGTGATGAACGACTACCGGTACCCCGTGCCGGCCGGCGTGATGAACCTGGAGGACCCGGCGTCCCTGCGGGCGTTTCGGGTGCTGGGCCTGGACGAGCCGGCATTCGCGCGCCAGCTCGACTGCCTGCGCAGCCTGCGCGCGTCGCTTGGCGCGCCCGTGCCGCTGGTGGAGACCGCCTTCGATCCCTACCAGCAGATCATGCGCAACGTCGGCTTCGACCAGGCTCCGTACATCCTGGAGCATCGGCGCGAGGCGCTGGCCGCGATCGAAACCGTCGCCCAGACCACCTGCGACTACGTCCGGGCGGCCAGGACCGCCGGCGCCGACGCGCTCTTCTTCTCGATCAACGGTGCCATCCGGGAAGGCAATCCGCGCGGCGTCAGCGAGGAAGTGCACCGCACCTTCCAGAAGCCGTTCGACCTGGCGGTGCTGGCTGCCGCCGAAGGCATGGTGCGGATACTGCACGTTCATGGCGCGGGCATCGATCTCGCGAGGATCGCTGACTACCCCTACGACGTGCTGAGCGTATCGGACCGGCTTGCCGGCAACCCGACGCTCGCGGACCTGCGCCGCTTCACGGACAAGTGCCTGATGGGCGGCATCGACGAGACGAAGGTGCAGGAGCGCTCGCTGCCGCTCGTCGCTGCCGAGATCGACGACGCCATCGCGCAGGCGGGAAGAAGCCGGCTGATCCTCTCGCCCGGCTGCACGGTGCCGTCGTTCACGCCGATGCGAACGCTCTCCTACCTGCGGGAGTACACGCGGAGCCTGTAGCCGCAGGCACCTGGCGTCTTACGAGCTCTCGCGGCTGCGCAGGAAGTTCTCGAAGTCGCGTTGGTCGTTCGCCTTGCGCTCGGCTTCCTTGAACGCCTCGAACGCCTTCACAAGGTCGTCCAGCTTCTGTTGCTCCTCGCGCAGGCGCTGCTGCTCGCGCTCCAGATACGCCGCCAGCGCCTCGTTGCTCGGGCGGCGTCGCGAGAAGGCAGCGAGGTCGTCCATCGTCGGCGCGCGTGCGCCACGCAGGCTCTGCCACCAGGACGACGCCCGGATCTGGCGATGCCACAAGGCCCAGACGAGCATCGCCACGCCCACCGGCCAGAACACCAGGAATGCCACCACGGTGGCGGCGATGTACCAGCAGCTGGTGGACCAGAAGGAATCGGCGTGCGGCGCGCCGCAGGCATGGTTGCCGCCCGCGGGGCGATCGGCAGTGTCGGTAGGTGAGGTCATCGGCGCTCCTCCGAAGTGAAACCAGGGGGCATGCCGCCATCCTATCCTGACGTGGTCCCGGGCGCCACTATTCCGACGCCTGGCACGGTCATGGCGGCCGATGACCGCGGTCGCGGGCGTTGCCCGAAGCGCAATTGCGAAGGATCAAGGTTCGCCGGTCGGCGCTGCCCATAATCGGAACGAAATCCCTTCCGATCCGCCTCCTCCGGAGACCACCATGAAGATCCTGCTTGCAGTCGACGGCAGCAGCTTTACCAGGCGAATGCTGTCCTATCTGGCGGTGCACGACGAGCTCTTGGGCAGCAGCAAGGAGATGACGGCGCTGACCGTGGTTCCACCCATCGCCCCGCGCGCCCACAGCCAGATCGCCAGGGAGATCGTCCAGGACTACTACGAATGGACCGCCGCGGAGGTCTTCAAGCCAGTCCAGGCCTTCGCCCGGCAGAACGGCTGGCAGCTCGCCTGCCTCTCCCAGGTCGGCGACGCGGCGGTGGAGATCGCCAGGTGCGCCGAGGAAGGGAAGTACGACCTGATCTGCATGGGATCGCACGGACACTCGTCCGTGGCCGGCGTCGCGCTGGGCTCGGTGGTGACGAAGGTGCTGGCGCGGTGCCGGGTGCCGCTGCTGATCATCCGCTAGCGCCGCTGCTGCTGGTGCGCGGCCCGGGGGCGGTGAAGTGAGCTGAAGATGCCGGTCACGCCGACCCGTGCGCAGTGGCGTGCCGGACTGGCGGCATGGCAGGTGCTCGCCGCGACCTCCCTCGGGCCTTTGGCGCTGCAATGGCATCGCGCAGTACGCCTCCAGGCCCTGTTTCAGGTGGCGCGCGCATCGCCGGTCTATGCCGAGCGCCTGGACAGCGCGCACGGCGTCCACGAGCACATGCGACCGGTCGGCAAGCGGGAGCTGATGGCGCGATTCGACGAGTGGGTGACGGATCCCGGCATCCGTCTCGCGGAGCTGCGCCGCTTCCTCGCCGACCCGGCCAACATCGGCAAGCCGTTCGCCGGTCGCTGGTACGCATGGGAGAGCTCCGGAAGCAGCGGCGTGCCGGGCATCTTCGTGCAGGACGCCGCGGCGATGGAGATCTACGATGCGCTCGAGGCGCTGCGTCGGCCACCGAGCTGGCAGCGCTGGCTGGATCCCCTGTATGCGAACGAGCGCATCGCCTTTGTCGGCGCGATCGACGGCCACTTCGCGAGCATCGTCAGTTTCGAGCGCATCCGGCGCGAGGTGCCTGGCATGGCACGGCGCATGCGGGCCTTCTCGTTCCTCCAGCCCATTCAATCGCTCGCGGTCGAGCTGCAGGACTGGCAGCCGACGGTGCTCGCCACCTACCCCTCCACCGCGGTCATGCTGGCGGCCGAGGCGGCCGCGGGTCGGATGCGGCTCCCGCTCGCCGAAACCTGGACCGGCGGCGAGGCGCTCGGACGGACTGCACGCGCCGCGATCTCACGCGGCTTCGGCTGCCCGGTGCTGGAAAGCTACGGCGCCTCGGAGTTCCTCGCGCTCGCCGCCGAATGTCCCGCGGGCCGCCTGCACCTGAACGAGGACTGGGCCATCCTGGAATGCGTGGACGAGCATCACCGGCCGGTGCCGCGCGGCGAGGTCGGCGCCACCACGCTGCTGACCAACCTGGCCAATCATGTCCAGCCCATCATTCGCTATGACATTTCCGATCGCGTCCGCATAGCCGCTGCGCCGTGCGCCTGCGGCTCGCTGCTGCCGACGATCGAAGTGGAAGGACGGGTCGACGACACCCTCACCTTGCTCACCCGCGAAGGACGCGAGGTGCCGCTGCTGCCGCTCGCCTTGGCGACGGTGCTGGAGGAGGAAGGCGGCATCTGCGATTTCCAGCTGGTGTGCCGCGGCCCGCGCTCCCTGCAACTCGCGGTTCCTGTCACTCTGGACGCGCCGGCGGCGCGCAATGCGCGCGAGGCGATGATGCGCTACCTGGAGTCGCTCGGGCTCGCCGGCGTGCGGGTGCGAGTAGTCCGGCGCGGCGCCATGGTCCAGGGTCGCAGCGGCAAGCGGCCCAGGATCCTCAACCGGCCGCGAGAGCCGGATCGCGACGCGAGCCGCGATCATCGCGGTTCCGGCCTACCTGAGCAGCCAGACCAGCCCCATCGGTAGCACCTCGATGTAGGTGACCGCGGCCATCACCAGGAGGGTCACGGCGAACAGCGGGATCAGAGCGACGCTGATCGGGCCGATACCCGCGCCGGCGATGCGACCGGCCACGAACAGCGTGCCGCCCACCGGCGGCGTGTACAGGCCGATCGCGAGGTTGCAGGTCACGAGCAGGCCCAGGTGAACCAGGTCGATGCCGAAGTCGCGCGCCATCGGGACGAGGATCGGGGCGGTGAGGATCAGCGCCGGAAGGGGCTCGAGGAAGATCCCCAGGACCAGCAGCACGATATTGATCAGCAGCAGGAAGACCCACTTGTTCCCGGCAACCTCCTTGACCATCGCGGTGACCTGGACGGGAATCTGCTCGACCGTGATCAGCCAGCCCAGCGCCGCGGTTGCGCCGATCACCACCATCACCACCGCACTGGTGATGAATGCGTTCAGGAACACCTCCGGAAGGTGTCGCAAGGCCAGGTCACGGTAGGCCACGGAGATCAGCAGCCCGTAGACGACAGCCACCGCGGCGGACTCGGTCGGGGTGAAGTAGCCGGTCCAGATTCCGCCCAGGATGATCACCGGCATCATCAGCGCCGGGAGCGCGCCCGTGAACGCCACGCCGATCTCGCGCAGCGACGCGCGCTTGCCGCCGCGATCCCAGTCGCGCGTCCGGCCGTAGTGCACGCACACCAGCATCATCGCGGCGCCGAACAGGATGCCCGGAACGATCCCGGAGATGAACAGGTCACGAACCGATGCGCCGGCCACGAAGCCGTAGACCAGCATCGGGATCGACGGCGGGATGATGACCGCGAGCGTCCCGGCGCAGGCGACCAGCGCCGCGGCGAAGGACTTGGGATAGCCGTGGGCCACCATCGCGGGGATCATCACCGAGCCGACCGCGGCGGCTCCGGCGATGGCGGATCCGGATACGCCCCCGAACAGCAGGCACGACGCGACCGTGACGACGCCGAGGCCGCCGGGCAGGAAGCCGAACAGGGTCCGTGCGAACCGCATGATCCGCTCACCGACTCCGCCCCGGGAGAGCAGCTCCCCGGCGACGATGAACAGCGGCACGGCGATCAGGACGAACGGCTCGACGCCGCCGATGTAGGTGAGCAGGATCGACTCGATCGGATGACTGAGGCTCTTCCAGGCGATGTAACCGACCGTCGTCGTCAGGATCGCATACACCAGCGGCAGTCCGGCCAGCGCCAGCAGGAAGAAGATGACGACGATCTCGAGAAGCGCCATCGCTCAGGCCCCGCTGCTGATGCTGGCGTCCATGCGCTCCGCGCGGCTGCGGCCTCGAAGGATCAGGGCCAGGTCCCAGACGGTGAACACGAGCGCGAGCGCCGAACCGACCGGCAACGCAAGGTATTGCACCGCCATCGGCCAGTCCAGTACCGTCAGCAGCGTCCCCCACATGCTGTTGGCAAGGCTCCAGCCGTACACCGTGAGGAGCGCCAGCACGACCGTGACGCCGAGCTGGATCGTCGCTTCCAGCGCCAATCGGCCCCGGCCTCGCGTCAGGTCGACGATCTCGGTGATCGCCATGTGGGCGCCGCGACGGGCGGCCGCGGCCGCGCCCAGGAAGGTCACCCAGACCATCATCAGCTCGCACAGCTCCGTGGTCCATGCGATATCCCGCTGGAACGCGTGGAGCACGACGTTCGTGAACACCAGCGCGACCATGAATCCGCCCATGAGCACGACCGCCCAGTCGACCACCCAGCCGAGCGCCATGATCGGAGCAGGCGCCGCCGGGCCAGGCGGCAAGAGGCCGGCCGCGCGCCGCCGCGAGTCAGCGGCAGCGATGCGCGCGCCGTCGGCCATGCTGCCCGCTGACGGCCCTGCCGCGCCCGCCGAAGGCCCGGTGCGCTGCGCCGCCATCGATCAGCGGGCCGGTACAGCCTTGCGGATCGCCTCGGCGTCGGCGACGATCGCGTCGAGGTCCGCGCCGTACTTCTCCTTCGCGCGGCTGTAGACGGATTCCACCGCCTTGCGGAACGGCGCGGGGTCGGGCCGATGCACCTTCGCGCCCTTGCTCTGCATTTCCTGGAGCTGCCGATCCTCGTTCGCGACGATCTCCTTGCGGATCCAGTCGGCGACCTCGCGGCCGGCCCGGGTCACGGCGTCGCGGTCCGCCGGCGAGAGCCTCTGCCAGGTCTTCTCCGAGATGGTCAACGGGATCGCGTTGTAGACGTGATAGGTCAGCGAGAGGTTCGGCGCGACCTCGTAGAACTTGTTGGCGTAGGTGGTGTCGATCGGATTCTCCTGGCCGGACACGGCGCCCTGCTGGATCGCGAGGTACACCTCGGGGATCGGCAGGATCTGCACGTTGAATCCGATCGCCTCGAGCGTCCAGCGCATCATCTCGTTCGGGAACGTGCGCAGCTTCTTGCCCTTGGCGTCCGCCGGCGAAAGGATCGGCTCCCTGGTGCTCATGATCCGCAGCCCGGCTTCCCAGGTCGCGAGGAAGCGGAATCCGCGCGCCGGCCCCTTGTCGAACTGCTGCTGCAGCCACTTGGACTCGTCGTACAGCTTCCAGCCCTGCGGGTACGTCTCGATCAGGTAGGGCAGCGCGGTCAGGTTCAGGGTGGGAATGTGCGTGGCGTACGTGCCGGTCCCGGTCACCGTGAAGTCGATGCCACCCAGTTGGAGCTGCTCGACCGACTTCGGGTCGTTGGCGAGCTGGCTCGCCGGATAGACCTGCACCTTGTAGCGGCCCTGCGTGTACTGCTCGACCTTCTGCGCGAACTGCTCCGCGGCCTTCTGACGCGCGCCACCCGGCTGGTCGCTGTGGCTGAACTTCAGCACCGTCTGCGCCGAGGCCGGCGCGGAGAAGGTGGTGGACGCGAGCCCGGCGATCGCAAATCCTGCGAGGCCGATGCGTAGCAATGTCGTTGGTTTCATGTGCTCCTCCAGTTGTCGATGTCTCGTGGCCTTTAGTCGATCTCGACGCGCCGGCCCTGAGCGCTCGAGCGGTAGACGGCCTCCTGCACCCGCAGGTTGGCCAGGTAGTCGCGACCGCTGTTCTCCAGCGGCTTTCCTTCGGCGAGGTGGCGCGCGACATGCGCCTGCAGCGAAGCGACGCAGCCTCCGCCGAAGGTGTCGTCCGGTCCGCGGTCGTAGCGGTGCTCGCTCTCGTCCTGCTGGTGCGGCTTCCACCACAGGCGCGCCGAGCCGTCGAGCCGCAGCACGCCGGCCGAGCCCTCGAGCCACATCTCGCCCATGGTCCGGCGCGGATTGTCGGACGCGTGGTCGTTCAGGCGGTTGCCGTCGAACAGCCCTGTAGCGGCTGAGGCAGCTTGCGCCGCGATCGCCGGCTCACCGCGGCCACCTGTCGAAGACCACCCCGGGGCCCGCGGCTGCGCGAACTCGAAAACGATGTAGCCCGCGTCTTCGCCCGCGATGATCGGATTGATCCGCCGCAGTTGCGCGTATACCGCCCGCACTTCGCCCATCAGGTAGCGGAACGTGTCGATGAAGTGGATAGCGGTTTCGTAGACCAGGAAGCGCTCCATCTTCTGGAAGTACGGCTGTCGATCCAGATACGCGCGCGGCCCCTGGCCATCGCCCGGGCGCAGCCGGAACGCGATCGAATGCGGCGTGCCGACAGTGCCGCTCTCCAGCAGCCGCTTGGCTTCCCGGTACCACGGCTGGAAGCGGAAGTTCTCGTGCACCACGAGCGGAATTCCGGCGCGTTCCGCGTCGTCGACGATGGCCTGCGCCTCCTCGAAGGTCGGCGCCAGTGCCTTCTGGCACACGGTTGCGATCCCACGCTCGCATGCCAGGTGCACCAGCGCCCTGTGCGTGGCCGGCGGAGTCACGATGTCGAACAGGTCCGGTCGCATCTCGTCCAGCATCCGGGCAGCGTCGGCGTAGACGCGCGGCACGCCGAAGCGATCCGCCATCTCACGGGCCTTCCCTGCGTCGGTGTCGCACAGCGCGACGTACTCGACGCCAGGCAAGCGCGTCCACCCGTCGACATGGAACTGGCTGAAGTAGCCGGCGCCGACGCCCGCAACCCGCAGAACTGCCACTCTGGCCTCCTCCCTTGCCCTCCGGTCCGCCGGATGACTACAGGTTCGACATTACCGCGGCGGCGATCGCCTTCGTGCCGTCGCTTCCGCCGAACTCGAACGCGCGCACCTTGCCCGATCCGAACACCTCGTCGACTGCACGCTCCAGCTTGACGGCTGCCTCGGCCAGTGCCGGCGCATCATGCCGGTCGGCAAGCCAATCGAGCATCATCGCGGCCGACAGGATGGTGGCCGTCGGGTTGGCCTTGCCCTGTCCGGCGATGTCCGGCGCGGAGCCATGACAGGGCTGGAACATCGCGTGGTTGTCGCCGATGTCGCCCGATGGCGCCATTCCCATGCCCCCGACCAGCGCTGCGGTCTCGTCCGACAGGATATCGCCGAACATGTTCTCGGTCACCATCACGTCGAAGCTCCACGGCTTGCGGATCAGGTCGAGCGCGGTTGCATCGATGTAGTTGTGCCGTGCGTCGACGTCCGGGTGCCGGGAGGCGACCTCGTCGAAGATGCCGCGAAAGAACGCCATCGACAGGAACACGTTGGACTTGTCGACGCAGGTGACGCTCGGGCGGCGGGTGCCGCTCGCCTGCGTGCCTTGCCCACGGTGCGCATCCGCGGGCGACGCCGCATTGCGCCGCATGCGGGCGCGAGCACGCCGCTTGGCAAGTCCGAACGCGAACTCGTGCACGCGCTCGGAGCCGGCGCGCGTGATCACCATCGTGTCGCGCGCCTCGCGATCGTCCTCGATCACCCCCTTGCCGCGCGACGCGAACAGGCCCTCGGTCGATTCCCGCACCACCACCAGGTCGATGTCGCGAGCGCGAGGATCCGCGAGCGGCAACGGGATGCCCGGAATCGCGCGTACCGGCCGCACGCCCGCGTACAGCTCGAGCCGCACCCGCAGGTCGAGCTGCGGCGCGATCTCGGTGCCGTCCGGATACCGGATCGCCGGCCAGCCCATTGCGCCGAACAGGATGGCATCGGCAGAGCGGCAGGCCTGCGCGGTGGCTTCAGGCAGTGCCTCGCCGGTGGCCTTGTAGTGATGCGCACCGGCCGGATGGGTTGCAAACCGCAGGGAGAAGCCGCCGCCCGACGCGACCTTGTCGAGCAACGGCAGCGTCGCGTCGATCACGTCGACGCCGATGCCGTCGCCGGGGAGCACCGCAATGCCAAAGGTTTTCATCTGGGGTGCCGTCATGTCTGTTCCTGGAAGCTGTGCATTGTGGCTAGTGTCGCAGGCAGTCCTAAGTGCCCCCGGTGATCTCCCGCATAAGCGCGAAGAACTGGCGTTTGCGTTCGGTGCCGATTGTCCAGTCGATCGGCACGTTCTGGAAGCCGTCGCGATAGTTTCCACGTACATGGAAACCGCGTGCACCTTCGCCAGGATCGTAGAAACCCCAAGACGCGTGCTGCTCGACCGCAACGATGAGATCGTTGACCGGTTTGTCGAAATCGGTGTTGTCGTCCTCGTTGAAGACGACAGGCATTGGCCGCCAGTTTCTCAGCGCCTTGACGCGGGCGACCGCTTTCGAGATGCCAGCGGGAGTCGGCGTCCCGTTACCGTGCAGCAACACCAAGTCCGAGACTTCCAACACCTGTTCGCTCGGGATCATCCCGCCGCGATAGCTTGTCGCCACGGGCAGCCTTCGACCGTCGCGCGAGATCCCGCGCGCCTGGGCAATCAGCTCATGCACACGGTCAGGCCTCAGGATCTCATGCTCGTAGCGGTTCCCCGCAAGCCTGGGGTCGACCTCCGGCTGATGATCACGTACCAAACCAATCTCGTGATGCCAGCTGCCGATCCCGCACTCGTTGTTGATCTCTATGATCAAGTTCGTGTGTCCGGAGTCCAAGAGCCAACCTACGGCTTTGTCGACGCCGTTGCGGATGGCGCTCTCGTCGAGCAGTCGCTCGTCCTGGCCAAAGTAGTACAGGCTCACGATGCAGACCATGCCAAGCTGGTCGAGCCGATCAATTACGCGCGACAGCCGGTCGAGATACGACGGCCGAAGCTCGCCGTACGCGGTGAAGGCGGTATTGATCCACGGCTGAATGTCGCAATAGCCCTCGGGCGAGCCGCCCTGCAAATTGACGGTCACCGCGAGGATCCCGTGGCGGCGAAACTCGGGGAGCATCTGGAGGAACTCGCCAACATTCCGTTCCGGATCCCACTCTCCTGTATCTGGGTATGCCCACCGACCGCGTGTGTCGGGGTTCAAGTCATCGAAGATGGCGTTGACGCAGCGAATGTTCATCAGCTGACCTTCGACGCGATGACCTTTCCAGTGGCGTCCTTGGTATGTCGGCTGACCATTGATCCAGAAGTCTTCGTCGCGAATTTCGAGGCGGGTGCTGCCAGGCATGCTTCTATGTCTCCTTGTTTTCGTGTCGCTGAGGGCTGCTGCACCCCACCATCATCCAATGTCGTTGCTGGATCCCGGCCGGCTCTACAGTTGATGGAGCCCGAAGCGCTCGAGCACGCCGAGCAACTCCCGGCTCGCGCGTTGTCGATGCTCGCGGTACAGCTCATGCGCGCCACGCGCATCCCCGTCCCGGATCCGGGCCGCGATCTCCCGGTGCTCACGGGTGGAGTTGACCGGCGGCGGTCGCATACGCAGCGTGATCATCCGGACGCGGTGGGAACGGTCCCAGTAGCGCATCACAGCATCGGCCAGCATGCGGTTGCCGCACAGGTCGAGCAGATGGCGATGGAAGCGCGAATCCGCATCCGCCCATCCATCCAGGTCGTCGCGCGCGAGCGCTTCCTCCATGTCGCGGGAGGCCTGCTCGAGCGGGGCCAGTTCCACCTTCGATGGCTTTCGCCGTGCCGTCAGCTCGGCCGCCATCGACTCCAGCGCCGTCAGGATCTCGTAGATCTCGCGCATGTCGTTCGCCGAGACGGGCAGCACACGCATTCCGTGTCGAGGCACCACCTCGAC
The DNA here is from genome assembly GCA_023388075.1 of Pseudomonadota bacterium. Taxonomy (GTDB): domain Bacteria; phylum Pseudomonadota; class Gammaproteobacteria; order Burkholderiales; family Burkholderiaceae_E; genus Lautropia. The sequence goes on along the minus strand of JAEWGX010000051.1, from coordinate 14,892 downwards.
CAGGCCTTCCTTCTCGAGCCTTATCAGTGCCTCACGGACCGGCGTGCGGCTCATGCCGAGCTCGAGCGCGATCGCCTGCTCGAGCGCCTGATGGCCGGTCGGCCACAGATTCGTGATGATGCGCGAGCGAATCTCCTGATAGGCCTGCTCCGACAGCGACCGGGAAGGGTCCGCCAGGGACTGCGGGCGGTTCATCGGGGCGTCACCATTCCCAGTGCACCGGCGGCGCGCCGGCAATCCCGGTACGGAAGGTCGCGATCGAGTCACCGAGCAGGCAGCCGAGGTACGCCGTGCGCAGGTCCGGCCCGCCGAACGCCAGGCTCGAGATGTTCCGCAACTGCCTGCTCCGCGCCGTGTCCAGATGCGGACGCCCCAGCTCGCCCGCCTGGTACGCCTGCTCGACCCAGGACAGGTGCTCCGGATCCGAATCCTCCAGCACGATGCGCTGCTCGCCCGTCTCCGGCATCACGCGGATCACCCGGTTGCTGACGATGCTGGTGACCCACAGCGCGCCTTCGGAGTCGAACGCGAGTCCGTCCGGAAAGGTGCCGGCGCCGAATTCCGTTACGGTCTCTCGCCGGCCAAGGCCGTCGGGACGAAGCTCGAAGCGCGACAGCCGACGACCGAAGGTCTCGTTGACGTACAGCCAGCGATGCTGCGGATCGATCGCGCATTCGTTGGTGAAGCCCAGCCCATCGGCGACGATCCGCGCGCCGCGGCGGTCGATCAGCAGGACGAAGCCGTCGTCGCAGGTCTTGCGGTAGCCCAGCGCGCGGGGCACGAGGCGCGTGCTGACCGTGACCCAGATCCGGTCGTCGCGGTCCTCGGTCACGAAGTTCGTCGGCGGCAGTGCCTTGCCGTCGAGGCGATCGAGGATCGTCTCGACCCGGCCATCGCGATGCAGGTTGAAGACACCGCCGGTTTCCGCACCCAGATCGGCGATCAGGAAGGAGCCGTCGCGGCGAAGCGCGATGCCGTTCGGCTTCAGCTCAGTGCCGTCGGGCTTGCTGCCGGTGTAGAGAGCGGTGCTGCCGTCGGGGTGGATGTGCGCGACGCCACCCCTGAAATCCGCGGTGTAGAGATGCCCAGCGCGAGTCGCGAGGACACACTCGGGCCTCACCAAGCCTTGGGCGACGGTCGGGAGCGGGATCTCGGGCAGGGCCACGGCAGGGGTCGTACTCGAATAGTGGTGACGTTAGTGTATACGTTACCGGATCCGCTGAGAGGGGACAAGTACTTCGTCCTCCTGGCGCCGTCGCCTCTGCCGCCGTCGGCGCCCGCCAAAAAAAAGAAGCCCGGCAATTGCCGGGCTTCGATGGCGCCCGGTCTATCCGGGCCCGGGGCCGTGACTTACTCGACCGAGGGGCCACCCTCGGCCGGGCCTCCCGACTCGCCTTCCGAGGAGACGGTACCCTCGCCGGCGGACTCGCCATCCGCCCCGACCGTCTCTTCGATCGGCGCGAACGCCGCCTCGGCGGCCGCCAGCGCGGCGGCCTCCTGGGCTTCCACCGACTCCTTCTCGTAGCGAGCACGGTGGTAGGCAAGGCCGGTACCGGCCGGAATCAGGCGACCGACGATGACGTTCTCCTTCAGGCCGCGCAAATCGTCCCGCTTGCCCATGATCGCGGCCTCGGTGAGGACGCGGGTGGTCTCCTGGAACGACGCGGCGGAGATGAAGGAATCCGTCGACAGCGAGGCCTTGGTGATCCCGAGCAGGATGTTGTCGTAGGCCGGCGGCAGCTTGTCCTGCTCCACCATCTTGTCGGTGGCATCCAGGATCTCGCTGCGCTCGACCTGCTCCCCGACGATGAAGTCGGTGCCGCCCGGCTGGGTGACGACCACGCGACGCAGCATCTGGCGAACGATCACCTCGATGTGCTTGTCGTTGATCTTCACGCCCTGCAGCCGGTAGACGTCCTGCACCTCGTCGACGATGTAGCGCGAGAGCGCCTCGATGCCGAGCAGGCGCAGGATGTCGTGCGGATCCGCCGGACCGTCGACGATCATCTCGCCCTTGTTCACCACCTGGCCGTCGTGGACCAGGACGTGCTTCTCCTTCGGGATCAGGAACTCGTGGGCGTTGCCGTCGAGGTCGGTGATGACCAGCCGCTGCTTGCCCTTGGTGTCCTTCCCGAACGAGACGGTGCCGGTGACTTCCGCCAGCATGCCGGCGTCCTTCGGCGAGCGCGCCTCGAACAGCTCCGCCACGCGCGGCAGACCGCCGGTGATGTCCCTGTTCTTCTGCGTCTCCTGCGGGATGCGGGCCAGCACGTCGCCGACCGAGACCTGCTGCCCGTCGCGAACCGTGATCAGCGCGCCGACCGGGAAGCCGATCTGGACCGAGTGGTCGGTGCCCGCGATCTTGACTTCCTCGCCGGTTTCGCTGATCAGCTTCATCGTCGGGCGCACGTTGCGGGCGCTGGTGGTGCTGCGGCGCTTGGCGTCGATGACCACCTGGGTCGAGAGGCCGGTGACCTCGTCGATCTGGCGGGCAACCGTCACGCCCTCCTCGACGTTCTCGAACTTCACCGTACCCGCGTACTCGGTGATGATCGGCCGCGTCAGCGGATCCCAGCTGGCCAACTGCTGGCCGGCCTTCACCGAATGCCCGTCCTGCACCAGGAGCGTCGCGCCGTACGGGATCTTGTGGCGCTCGCGCTCGCGGCCGTTGTCGTCCGTGATCATCACCTCGCCGGAGCGCGAGATCACGATCGCATCACCCTTGGTGCTGCTGATGTAGCGCATGGTCGGGGTGAAGCGGGCCACGCCGTTGGACTTGGCCTCCACCGAGCTCGACACCGCGGCTCGCGAAGCCGCGCCACCGATGTGGAAGGTCCGCATGGTGAGCTGCGTGCCGGGTTCGCCGATCGACTGGGCGGCGATGACACCGACCGCCTCGCCGACGTTGACCAGCGAGCCACGGCCGAGGTCGCGTCCGTAGCACTTGGCGCAGAGCCCGTAGCGGGTGTTGCAGGTGAGCGGCGTGCGCACCCGGATCTCGTCGATCCCGACGTGCTCCACCTGCTCGACGGTGTCCTCGTCCAGCAGCGTGCCGGCCTCGAACATCGTCTCCTGGCTTTCCGGGTTCACCACGTCCACCGCCGCGACGCGGCCGAGCACGCGGTCGCGCAGCGCCTCGATCACCTCGCCGCCCTCGACCAGGGCCCGCATCGCCACGCCGTTGGTGGTGCCGCAGTCCAGCTCCGTCACGACCAGGTCCTGGGTCACGTCGACCAGGCGGCGCGTCAGGTAGCCCGAGTTGGCCGTCTTCAGCGCCGTGTCCGCGAGTCCCTTGCGGGCGCCGTGGGTGGAGATGAAGTACTGCAGGACGTTCAGACCCTCGCGGAAGTTCGCGGTGATCGGCGTCTCGATGATGGACCCGTCGGGCTTGGCCATCAGGCCGCGCATGCCGGCGAGCTGGCGGATCTGCGCAGCCGAGCCGCGAGCGCCGGAGTCCGCCATCATGTAGATGGAGTTGAAGGACTCCTGCTTGACCTGCTTGCCTTCGCGATCGATCACGTCCTCGGTGGCGAGCTGGTCCATCATCGCCTTGCCGACCTGGTCGCCGGCCTTGGACCAGATGTCCACCACCTTGTTGTAGCGCTCACCCTGGGTCACCAGGCCCGAGGTGTACTGCTGCTCGATCTCCTTGACCTCCTTCTCCGCGGCCCCGAGGATCGCCGGCTTGCTGGGCGGGACCAGCATGTCGTCGATCGCGATCGAGATGCCGCCACGGGTGGCCAGGCGAAAGCCCGTCTGCATCAGCTGGTCGGCGAAGATCACCGTCGCGCGCAGCCCGCAGCGCCGGAAGGAGGCGTTGATGAGACGCGAGATCTCCTTCTTCTTGAGCGCCTTGTTCATGAGCTCGAACGGCAGCCCTTTCGGCAGGATCTCCGAGAGGAGCGCACGGCCGACGGTGGTGTCGACCATCCGGCGATTCGGCCGGAAGTCGTCGCCGTCCTTCTCGTACTCCACCAGCCGCACCTTGATGCGGGTGGCGAGCTCGACCTCCTTGTTGTCGTAGGCCCGCTGGACCTCCTTGACGTCGGCGAAGATCATGCCCTCGCCCTTGCCGTTGATCTGCTCGCGAGTGGTGTAGTAGAGGCCGAGCACGATGTCCTGCGACGGCACGATCGACGGCTCGCCGTTGGACGGGAAGAGCACGTTGTTCGAAGCCAGCATCAGCGCGCGCGCCTCGAGCTGCGCCTCCAGCGACAGCGGCACGTGGACCGCCATCTGGTCGCCGTCGAAGTCCGCGTTGAACGCGGCGCAGACGAGCGGGTGCAGCTGGATCGCCTTGCCCTCGATCAGCACCGGCTCGAACGCCTGGATGCCCAGCCGGTGCAGTGTCGGCGCCCGGTTCAGCATCACCGGGTGCTCGCGGATCACCTCTTCCAGGATGTCCCAGACGATCGGCTCCTGGTTCTCCACGAACTTCTTCGCCTGCTTGATGGTCGTGGCGACGCCCATCGTCTCCAGCTTGTTGAAGATGAAGGGCTTGAACAGCTCCAGCGCCATCAGCTTGGGCAGTCCGCACTGGTGCAGCTTGAGCTGCGGACCCACCACGATCACCGAGCGGCCGGAGTAGTCCACCCGCTTGCCGAGCAGGTTCTGGCGGAAGCGGCCGCCCTTGCCCTTGATCATGTCGGCGAGCGACTTGAGCGCGCGCTTGTTGGCGCCGGTCATCGCCTTGCCGCGGCGGCCGTTGTCGAGCAGCGAGTCCACCGACTCCTGCAGCATGCGCTTCTCGTTGCGCACGATGATCTCGGGCGCCTTGAGCTCCAGGAGCCGCTTCAGGCGGTTGTTCCGGTTGATGACGCGGCGATACAGGTCGTTCAGGTCCGAGGTGGCGAAGCGGCCACCGTCGAGCGGCACGAGCGGACGCAGCTCCGGCGGCAGCACCGGGAGCACCTCCATGATCATCCACTCGGGCTTGATGCCCGAGCGCTGGAAGCCCTCCAGCACCTTGAGGCGCTTGGCGATCTTCTTGATCTTGGCTTCAGAGGTCGTGACCTGCAGCTCTTCGCGCAGCTGCTCCACCACCCGATCGACGTTGATCGACTTCAGCAGGTGGCGGATGCCCTCGGCGCCCATCGACGCCTCGAACTCGTCACCGTACTCGTCGGTCTTCGCGAGGAAGTCGTCCTCGGTCAGGAGCTGGTTGCGCTTGAGCGGGGTCATGCCCGGCTCCACCACGACGTAGGCTTCGAAGTAGAGCACGCGCTCGATGTCGCGCAGCGTCATGTCGAGCACCATGCCCAGGCGCGACGGCAGCGACTTCAGGAACCAGATGTGCGCGGTCGGGCTGGCCAGCTCGATGTGGCCCATGCGCTCGCGCCGGACCTTGGCGAGCGTGACCTCGACGCCGCACTTCTCGCAGATGACGCCGCGATGCTTCAGGCGCTTGTACTTCCCGCACAGGCACTCGTAGTCCTTGATCGGGCCGAAGATCTTGGCGCAGAACAGGCCGTCGCGCTCCGGCTTGAAGGTCCGGTAGTTGATCGTCTCCGGCTTCTTCACCTCGCCGAAGGACCAGGAACGGATCTTCTCCGGCGAGGCGAGCCCGATCTTGATCGCGTCGAAGTGTTCGACTTCCTCGACCTGCTTGAAGAGATCAAGTAATGCTTTCATGGATTCAGTTCCTCTCGAGGTCGATGTCGATGCCCAGGGAGCGGATCTCCTTCACCAGCACGTTGAAGGATTCCGGCATCCCGGCATCGATCGTGTGCTCGCCCTTCACCAGGTTCTCGTAGACCTTGGTGCGGCCGTTCACGTCGTCGGACTTGACGGTCAGCATCTCCTGCAGGGTGTACGCGGCGCCGTATGCCTCCAGCGCCCACACCTCCATCTCGCCGAAGCGCTGCCCGCCGAACTGGGCCTTGCCGCCCAGCGGCTGCTGGGTGACCAGGCTGTACGGGCCGGTCGAGCGTGCGTGCATCTTGTCGTCCACCAGGTGGTGCAGCTTGAGCACGTGCATGTATCCGACCGTGACCGTGCGGTCGAAGGCATCGCCGGTACGGCCGTCGTAGAGCGTGACCTGGGTCTTGCTGGGCGTGAACCCGAGCCGGGCCGTCTGCGCGTCGTCGTTCGGGAAGGCGGTGTTCAGGGCGCTGCGGATCTCCGATTCCGAGGCACCGTCGAACACCGGCGTGGCGAACGGGACGCCGTTGCGCAGGTTCACCGCGAGCTCGCGCAGGTCGTCGTCCGACAGCGACGCGAGGTCGGATTTCTCGCCGTCCTTGTTGTAGACCGTCTCCAGGTAGCGGCGCAGCTCGGCGATCTTGGCCTGCCGGTCCAGCATCTCGCCGATCCGCAGCCCGATCCCCTTGGCGGCCCACCCGAGGTGAGTCTCCAGGATCTGTCCCACGTTCATCCGCGAGGGCACGCCGAGCGGGTTCAGCACGATGTCCGCCGGCGTTCCGTCGGCCATGTACGGCATGTCCTCCACGGGCACGATGCGCGAGACCACGCCCTTGTTGCCGTGGCGGCCCGCCATCTTGTCGCCCGGCTGCAGGCGGCGCTTGACCGCGAGGTACACCTTGACCATCTTCAGCACGCCCGGCGGCAGCTCGTCGCCCTGCGTGAGCTTCTTGCGCTTCTCCTCGAAGGCGAGGTCGAACTGGTGGCGCTTCTGCTCCACCGATTCCTTGAGCGCCTCGAGCTGGTTGGCGGCGGTCTCGTCGGCAAGGCGCACCTCGAACCAGTGGTAGCGGTCCAGGTCCTGCAGGTACTCCGCCGTGATCGTGGCGCCCTTGGCGAGCTTCTTCGGCCCGCCGTTGGCCACCTTGCCCACCATCAGCCGCTCGATCCGGCTGAAGGTGTCGTTCTCGACGATCCGCAGCTGGTCGTTCAGGTCCAGCCGGTAGCGCTTGAGCTCGTCGTCGATGATCGACTGGGCGCGCTTGTCGCGGGTGATCCCCTCGCGGGTGAACACCTGGACGTCGATCACCGTGCCGTTCATGCCCGAGGGCACGCGCAGGCTGGTGTCCTTCACGTCGCTCGCCTTCTCGCCGAAGATGGCCCGCAGCAGCTTCTCCTCCGGCGTGAGCTGGGTCTCGCCCTTGGGCGTCACCTTCCCCACCAGCACGTCGCCCGCGTTCACTTCGGCGCCGATGTAGACGATGCCGGAGTCGTCGAGGCGGCCGAGCTGGGCCTCGGAGAGGTTCGAGATGTCGCGGGAGATCTCCTCCGGCCCGAGCTTGGTGTCGCGCGCGAGCACCGACAGCTCCTCGATGTGGATCGAGGTGTAGCGGTCGTCCGAGACCACCTTCTCGGAGATCAGGATGGAGTCCTCGAAGTTGTAGCCGTTCCACGGCATGAACGCGACCAGCATGTTCTGGCCGAGCGCGAGCTCGCCGAGGTCCGTGGAGGCCCCGTCCGCGATCACGTCGCCCGCCACCAGCCGGTCGCCCTTCTTCACGATCGGCCGCTGGTTGATGTTCGTGTTCTGGTTGCTGCGGGTGTACTTGATGAGGTTGTAGATGTCGACCCCCACCTCGCCGGCGGCGGTCTCCTCGTCGTTCACCCGCACCACCACGCGGTTGGCGTCGACATAGTCGACCACGCCGCCGCGCAGCGCGGTCACCACCGTGCCAGAGTCCACCGCGCAGGTGCGCTCGATGCCCGTGCCCACCAGCGGCTTCTCCGGCCGCAGGCAGGGCACCGCCTGGCGCTGCATGTTGGAGCCCATCAGCGCGCGGTTCGCGTCGTCATGCTCGAGGAACGGGATCAGCGAGGCCGCCACGGAGACGATCTGCGACGGCGCCACGTCGATGTACTCGACCCGGTCCGGCGAGACGAGCTGGGTCTCTCCGTTGATCCGCACCGAGGTGAGGTCACCGGTCAGCTTGCCGTTCTCGTCCACGGCCGCGTTCGCCTGCGCGATCACGTAGCGGCCTTCCTCGATCGCCGACAGGAAGTCGATCTGGTCGGTCAGGACGCCGTCGTTGACCTTGCGGTACGGGGTCTCCAGGAAGCCGAACTCGTTCAGCCGCGCGTAGAGCGCGAGCGAGTTGATCAGCCCGATGTTGGGACCTTCCGGCGTCTCGATCGGGCAGACCCGGCCGTAGTGCGTCGGGTGCACGTCGCGCACCTCGAAGCCGGCCCGCTCCCGCGTGAGGCCGCCCGGGCCCAACGCCGAGACACGCCGCTTGTGGGTGATCTCCGACAGCGGGTTGGTCTGGTCCATGAACTGGGAGAGCTGCGAGCTGCCGAAGAACTCCCGGATGGCCGCGCTGATCGGCTTGCTGTTGATCAGGTCGTGCGGCAGCAGGTTCTCGGTCTCGGCCTGGCCGAGTCGCTCGCGCACCGCACGCTCCACCCGCACCAGCCCGGCCCGGAACTGGTTCTCGGCCAGCTCGCCGACACAGCGCACCCGGCGGTTGCCGAGGTGGTCGATGTCGTCGATCTCGCCCTTGCCGTTCCTCAGGTCCACCAGGATCTTGATGACCGAGACGATGTCGTCGTCCTCGAGCGTCATCGGGCCGTTCGGCTCGTCCCGACCGACGCGCCGGTTGAACTTCATGCGGCCGACGCGCGACAGGTCGTAGGTGTCCGGGTTGTAGAACAACCGGTTGAAGAGCGCCTCCACCGCGTCCTCGGTCGGCGGCTCGCCCGGACGCATCATCCGGTAGATCGCGATGCGGGCCGAGATCTGGTCGGCGGAGTCGTCCAGGCGCAGGGTCTGCGAGATGAACGGACCGGCGTCCAGGTCGTTGGTGTAGATGGTGCGGAACTCGCGCACGCCGGCCTCGCGCAGCCGCCCGACCACTTCGTCGGTCAGCTCGTCGTTGGCCTTCGCGAGGATCTCGCCGGTGTCGGGATCGACCACGTTGTGCGCAAGGGTGCGCCCGACCAGGAACTCCTCCGGCACGGAGATGAGCTTCAGCCCGGCCGCTTCCATGTCGCGGATGTGACGCGCGTTGATCCGCTTGTCCTTGGCGACGATCACCTTGCCTTCGCGGTCGCTGATGTCGAAGCGCGCGGTCTCGCCCTTCAGCCGCTCCGGCACGAGCTCCATCTGCGCGCCTTCGTCCATCAGCCGGAAGCTGTCGAAGACGAAGAAGTGCGCGAGGATCTGCTCCGGCGTCATGCCGATCGCCTTGAGCAGGATGGTCACCGGCATCTTCCGGCGGCGATCGACGCGGAAGTACAGGATGTCCTTGGCGTCGAACTCGAAGTCCAGCCAGGAGCCGCGGTAGGGGATGATCCGCGCGGAGAAGAGGAGCTTGCCGGAGCTGTGGGTCTTGCCGCGGTCATGCTCGAAGAACACGCCCGGGGAGCGGTGCAGCTGCGAGACGATGACCCGCTCGGTGCCGTTGACCACGAACGAGCCGGTGGTGGTCATCAGGGGAATCTCCCCCATGTACACCTCCTGCTCCTTGACCTCCTTGACGGTGGGCTTGCTCGCCTCCCGGTCCATGATGACCAGGCGCACGCGCGCCCGCAGCGGCGCGCAGTAGGTGAGGCCCCGCTGCTGGCACTCCTTGACGTCGAAGGCCGGGTGCCCGAGCACGTAGCTCACGAACTCGAGCCGCGCCATGTCGTTGTGCGAGGAGATCGGAAAGATCGACTTGAAAGCGGCCTGCAGTCCTTCCTCCTTGCGGCGGTCAGGCGGCGTGCCGTCCTGGAGGAAGGCGGAGTACGACTCGAGCTGCGTCGCCAGCAGGTACGGGACCTCCTGGACGACGCGACGCTTGCCGTAGCTCTTGCGAATGCGCTTTTTTTCGGTGAACGAGTAAGTCATGGACTCTCCGTGGATACGTCGGGGTCACAAGGAACGCGAAATGCGGAATGCGGGATGGCCACGGCCTGCGCCACCCGGATGGTCGCGCCAAGGCGCGCTCGGACCGGGCGGATCTCGACCGAAGGCATCTGGGCCGCCTGCGACGCCATCCGGCCAGGATGTGCGGCGAAAGGCGGGGCCTCGTGTGAATGGGGCAAGTCGGCTTGGACCGGTCGGGACCGGCTGGTGAACGGGTGGCGTCGGCGAAACGCGAATATTCCGGCCTGCGCCCGGGCCGCGAACCCGGGAGGATGCAAGCCCCTGCAGGGCGACGCTCCGGAGAGGATCGTCCTGCAGGGACTCGAGGGTTCAAGGCCGGCACCGCCCCTGGCGACAGATACTCTACCGCAAGTAGGGGCGGGCGCCGGGAATGTCAATACCCGGCGGTATGCCAGCCTTGATTGGCCGCTCAAGACCTTACTTGACCTCCACCTTGGCGCCGGCGTCCTCGAGCTGCTTCCTGAGCGCGTCGGCGTCGGCCTTGGAGATGCCTTCCTTGACCGGCTTGGGCGCGCCGTCGACCAGGTCCTTGGCCTCCTTGAGACCGAGGCCGGTGGCCGCGCGGACGACCTTGATCGCCTCGACCTTCTTCTCGCCGGCCGCGACCAGCACGACGGTGAATTCGGTCTGCTCCTCGGCCGGGGCGGCAGCGGCGCCGCCGCCGGCGGGCGCCGCCACGGCCACGGCAGCCGCAGCCGCCGAGACGCCGAATTTCTCTTCCATCATCTTGATCAGTTCCGAGAGTTCCAGAACCGTCAAACCTGCGACTGCGTCGAGGATTTCTTCCTTGTTCAGGGCCATCTAGATTTCTCCAGTTCGATTGCTTGTGTGCGGTGAATGTCTGTCAGTCGATCGGTGTGCCATCAGGAGGCCGGCGCGTCTTGCTTGTCGCGCACGGCGGCGAGGCCGCGGACGAACTTCGCCGGCACCTCGTTCAAGGTGCGCACGAAGGTCGCGACCGGCGCCTGCATGGTGCCGATCAGCTTCGCGAGAAGCTCCTCGCGACTCGGCATCGTGGCGAGCGCCTGGACGCCCTTGTCGTCCATGACGGAATCCGCCATGGCGCCACCCTTGATGACGAGCTGCTCGTTGCCCTTGGCAAAGCCGGCCAGCAGCTTGGCCGCCGCCACCGGATCCGAGGACATGCCGTAGATCAGCGGACCGACCATGCGATCGGACAGCTTCTCGTACGGCGTGCCCTGGACGGCACGGCGCACCAGCGTGTTCTTCAACACGCGCAGGTACACACCCGATTCCCGTGCCTGCTTGCGCAGGTGGGTGATCTTCTCGACTTCCAGACCACGGTATTCGGCCAGCACGATCGAGCCGGCTTGCGCCACCTGGGCGCTCACTTCCTCGACGACGGCCGCTTTCTCTTCACGATTGAGAGCCACGGTCTTGCTCCAGCAAATGACGTCCGCATCGGAATGCTCGCGTCGTCCATAACACGGCGACCAGGTGTGAAGCGTCTACCGGCACCGCGACCACGGCCCGCGAGGGCCACGCGCACGATGCAATCGAAAACTTCCGCCTTCAGGACCGCCATCTGCGTAAGGCGCCGGCGCTTGCCGCCCCGAGGGACGGGTCGAACCGGCGATCAAGGCCTTGCGGCCCCTTACGGTCTTTGACAACCCGCACCCGGAGGTGCGGCCCAAAGCTCGTTCGGCGAAGGACCGGCCTTCGCCTTCAATCCATGGCGGGAAGCAGCCTCCTGCCCTGCCCCCGCCCTGCAGCCGCTAGGCGGCGGCGGTTTGCGGTGCGATGGTGGCGGCGTCCACGCGCACGCCCACGCCCATCGTGCTCGACACGGCGACCTTGCGCAGGTAGACGCCCTTGGAGCCCGCAGGCTTGGCCTTCACCAGCGCATCGATCAGCGAATGCAGGTTCTGCTGCAGCGATTCCACGCCGAAAGAGGCGCGGCCGATCGTGCAGTGGATGATGCCGCCCTTGTCGGTCCGGTACTGGACCTGGCCCGACTTGGCATTCTTCACCGCCTCGGCGACGTTCGGCGTGACCGTGCCCACCTTGGGGTTCGGCATGAGGCCCCGCGGACCCAGGATCTGGCCGAGGGACCCCACCACGCGCATCGCGTCCGGCGAGGCGATCACCACGTCGAAGTCCAGGTTGCCGGCCCGCACCCTCTCCGCCAGGTCTTCCATGCCGACGATGTCCGCGCCGGCGGCACGGGCTTCATCGGCCTTCGGCCCCTGGGTGAACACGGCCACCCGCACCGTCTTGCCGGTGCCTGCCGGCAGCACGACCGAGCCGCGGACCAGCTGGTCCGACTTGCGCGCGTCGATGCCGAGCTGGACGGCGACGTCCACCGACTCGTCGAACTTCGCCGTGGCGCATTCCTTCACCAGCTCGAGCGCCTGCGGGGCGGCGTACACCTTGTTGGGTTCGACCCTGGCGCGCAGCGCCTTGGCGCGTTTCGAGAGCCTGGCCATCACACGCCCTCCACGGTGATGCCCATGCTGCGGGCGGATCCGGCGATGGTGCGTACCGCGGCGTCCATGTCCGCCGCGGTCAGGTCCGGCTGCTTGGTCTTCGCGATCTGCTCGGCCTGCTCGCGCGTGATCGTCCCCACCTTGTCGGTGTGCGGGGCCTTGGAACCCTTGTCGATCTTGGCCGCCTTCTTCAGCAGGATCGTCGCCGGCGGCGTCTTCATCACGAAGGTGAAGCTCTTGTCGGCGAACGCGGTGATGACCACCGGGATCGGCAGGCCGGGCTCCATCCCCTGGGTCTGCGCGTTGAACTGCTTGCAGAACTCCATGATGTTCAGGCCACGCTGGCCCAGCGCCGGGCCGATCGGGGGTGACGGATTGGCCTTGCCTGCAGGTACCTGCAGCTTCACAAAGCCGACGATCTTCTTAGCCATGTCTGGCGGCTCCTATCTCGTCGAGTGCTAGCGCCGGTTCGCCGCGACGGCCGACATGGCCGCCGCCCTACTTGGGCTCCTCGTGCAGGCATTGCTGCCTACAGCTTCTCCACCTGGCCGAACTCGAGCTCGACCGGAGTGGCCCTTCCGAAGATCGTGACCGAGACGCTCAGGCGGCTCTTCTCGTAGTTCACGTCTTCCACGTTGCCATTGAAATCGGTGAACGGGCCTTCGCGCACCCGCACCATCTCGCCGATCTCGAAGAGCGTCTTGGGCTTGGGCTTTTCCACGCCCTCGGCCATCTGGCTCATGATCTTGTCGACCTCGCGCTGCGAGATCGGCGCGGGGCGGTTGCCCGACCCGCCCACGAACCCGGTCACCTTGTTGGTGTTCTTCACCAGGTGCCAGGTGTCGTCGTTCATCTCCATCTCGACCAGCACGTAGCCCGGGAAGAAGCGGCGCTCGCTGATGGTGCGCTGGCCGTTCTTCATCTCCACGACCTCCTCGGTCGGGACCATGATGCGGCCGAACTTGTCCTGCATGCCGGCGCGGTCGATGCGTTCCTGCAGCGCGCGCGCCACGCTCTTCTCCATGCCCGAGTAGGCATGGACGACGTACCAGCGCTTGTTCGACGTGCTCTCAGTCGGCGTATTCTCAGCCATCAACCTCTCCAGCCCAGGACCAGGTCGTACAGGATCCATTCCAGGCTCTTGTCCACCAGCCACAGGAAGATCGCCATCACCACGACGAAGAGGAAGACGTAGAGCGTCATCGTCCACGTTTCCTTCTTGTCCGGCCAGACCACCCGCTTGGTCTCGTTCCACGAGTCCTTCACGAACGCGAGGAAGCGCCGCCCCGGCTCCGAGAACCAGGCGACGGCACCGCCCGCGACCAGGCCGGCGACGATCGCGAGCAGGCGAACCACCAGCGGCTGGCCCGGCAGGGCGTAGTACGCGACCACCCCGCCCAGGGCGATGGCGATCGCAAGCGCCACCTTCACGCGGTCGGCGGCGCTCGTTACGTCTTGAACGTTCTGGGTGGCCATCGTTCCTGTTCCCGGGCCTGGCGTCCCGGCATCATCGGTTGGCAGGGGCAGAGGGAATCGAACCCCCAACCTTCGGTTTTGGAGACCGACGCTCTGCCAGTTGAGCTATGCCCCTGCTGTACTGCTGAAACTTCCCGGTCCGCCTTATGCAATGACCTTCGAGACGACGCCGGCGCCCACGGTGCGTCCGCCCTCGCGGATCGCGAACCGCAGCCCCTGCTCCATCGCGATCGGCGCGATCAGCTGCACCGTCATCTTCACGTTGTCTCCCGGCATCACCATCTCCGTGCCCTCGGGCAGCGTCACCGACCCCGTCACGTCGGTCGTCCGGAAGTAAAACTGCGGCCGATAATTGTTGAAGAACGGCGTGTGCCGCCCCCCCTCGTCCTTGGACAGCACGTACACCTCGCACTCGAACTTCGTGTGCGGGTTGATCGACCCCGGCTTGGCCAGAACCTGCCCACGCTCCACGTCCTCGCGCTTCGTGCCCCGAAGCAGCACCCCCACGTTGTCGCCCGCCTGCCCCTGGTCCAGCAGCTTCCTGAACATCTCCACGCCCGTGCAGGTCGTCTTCACCGTGTCCTTGATGCCCACGATCTCGATCTCTTCGCCGACCTTGATCACCCCGCGCTCGATCCGACCCGTCACCACCGTACCCCGGCCCGAGATCGAGAACACGTCCTCGATCGGCATCAGGAACGTCCCGTCAATCGCCCGCTGCGGCTCCGGAATGTAGGTGTCCAGCGCATCGGCCAGCTGCAGAATCGCCTGCTCGCCCAACTCGCCCTTGTCACCCTCCAGCGCCTTCAGCGCGCTGCCCTTGATGATCGGAATGTCGTCGCCCGGAAACTCGTACTTCGACAGAAGCTCCCGCACCTCCATCTCCACCAGCTCCAGCAGCTCCGCATCGTCGACCATGTCGCACTTGTTCATGAACACGATGATGTACGGAACCCCAACCTGGCGCGCCAGCAGAATGTGCTCGCGCGTCTGCGGCATCGGTCCGTCGGCCGCGCTCACCACCAGGATCGCCCCGTCCATCTGCGCCGCGCCCGTGATCATGTTCTTCACGTAGTCCGCGTGACCCGGGCAGTCCACGTGCGCGTAGTGCCGCGTCTTCGTCTCGTACTCCACGTGCGACGTGTTGATCGTGATCCCACGCGCCTTCTCCTCCGGCGCGTTGTC
>JAEWGX010000038.1 GCA_023388075.1 Pseudomonadota bacterium | reverse complement strand
GAAGAGCGCCCGGCGGCCCCGGCTCATCCCCCGCGTCCAGGTGCGACGCGACCCCGGCGCGCCGGCGAAGTCCCGCACCGCGCGATTGAACACGACCGGGTCGCGCACTGCGGTGATGTGTCCGCCGCCGGCCACTGTCAGGAGCTGCGCGCCGGGAACCAGCGCATGGATCTCTTCGCCCTTCGCATACGGCACCCGCTGGTCGTCGTCGCCGTGGATGACCAGCGTCGGGCAGGAGATTCTCCTGGCCAGCTCGCGCACGTCGGTGTTCATCCAGCCCGCCCGGCAGTTCGCCACGGTCTCCCCGGTGCTCGCCCATGCGAAGCGCACGCCATCCTCGAAGGCCTTGGTGGAGTGCGGCTCCGTGAAGAGCTGCCTGAAGAACTTGTCGACGTGGGCTGGCCAGTCCTGGCGCATCGAGTCGAGCTGCCTGCGGCCGAGCTCGGCGAGCTCGGGGGTATCCAGGCGGAACTCGGCGAATCCGCCCGCAACGATCAGGTGCGACACCCGCGCCGGCTGCTCGGCGGCCAGCCGCAGCACCGTCATCGCCGTCGCCGAGATACCGACCAGCGCGACGGGATCCGCGCCGACCGCATCGAGGACGGCGACGAAGTCGGCGTAGTAGTCGTCGAAGGAGTAGGCCCCGGCATCGGACGGGCGATCCGAGCGGCCGTTGCCGCGGCCATCCATCGTCACCACGCGGAAGTGCCGGCACAGGTAGGGAACCGCCAGCCTGAGGAACCCGGTATGCGTGATCTGGTAGACCGGCGCGAAGGCGAGCCAGGGCCCTGCGTCTCCCCAGACGGCGTACCAGGAGCGGACGCCGCCGCGGTCGACGTAGCCGTCGCGCGTGGGCTGGACCGTCTCGAACGGGTAGGGCGCATCGGCCGGCAGCGCGCCGGCAGGCGGCAGCGGCCCGACGATCCTGCGGATCGACTCGGGAAGGGATGCGGTCATGCTTGCTTTCTCCTTGCCCGTGGGACGGCTGCCGGCGCAGCCGCCACCTTGGCGTCAAGCACCTCCAGAAGGCGCTGGATGGCGTCCAGCGCCAGCTTGTGGCGGTTGCGTTCCTCCTTGGTCCCGATCAGGTCGACGAACTCCATCCCGAGCCAGAAGTCCGCGATCCAGGTGGCGAGCACTTCGGCGCTGAAGGGCGGCGGCAGGGGAGTGCCGCTTGCTTCCAGCGCCGCGAGGGCGTCACGAACCGCGTCCAGGACGACCTGGTTCCAGGCCCGCAGCCGGGGCAGGAACTTGACGCGCAGCTCGGCGTTGGCGATGCTGGCGGCCCAGAGCTCGGCCTGCAACCGCACGAAGCCGGAGGCGAGATCGTCGGCATAGAACCGACGTGCCCGCGCCCACTTGCGGGCGAAGTCCCCGGGCTGCTCGTACATTCGTCGCTGGCGCTCGAGGAGCTGGCGGTTGGCTTCGTCCAGCACGGCGATCACCAGCTGGTCCTTGGTCCGGTAGTGATAGTTGATGAGCGCGTGATTCACGCCGGCATCACGGGCGATTTCGCGCACGCTGAGCGCGGTGTAGCCGTCACTCGCCAGCCGGCGATACGCGGCGTCGAGGATGCGCGACTTGGTGTCGTTGCGATCCAGCGCCGCGAGCAACCCCGGACGCGCCGCCGACTGCATTCCCTCGCCGCCCCCGCGCGCGCCACCACGAGCACCGCTGCGACCCGATACCTTGCCCCTCGCCTCCTTCTCCATTCGCCTTGTCCGTTTGGATTAAACAACTGTTCAAATCGTGCCGGAGCAGGCGGACCCTGTCAAGGGGTGCGGTTATCATCGTCGGCGCCGCGGCACGGCGGCATGAGATCGACGGGAACGGAGAGATGGCAGAACATCGGCCGGCGCCATGAGTCCGGCGGAGCTCGGCGCGACGGCGCTTGCGGCACTCCTGATCGGACTGCTGATCGGCACGATCGGCATCGGCGGCGTGCTGCTCACGCCCTGGCTTACCCAGGTGATGGCCCTGCCGGTGCGCGAAGCGATCATGATCAGCAGCTTCGCGTTCATCGCAACGGGCGCGGCGGCGATCTTCGTGGCAGGCCGGTCGGGCCACGCCGGGGATTCCGGCGTCGTCGACTGGAGCCTGGTGGTCGCGACGGTACCCGGCGCGCTCGCGGGCGCGTTGGCCCTCTCGGTGATTCCGTCCCGACTGGCGCTCGCGCTGTTGGCGCTCTTGACCGGCTGGGTGGGGCTGCGCGTGCTCGTCGCCGGCCCGGCCCCGATCCAGCCATCTGCGCGCAGGACGACGGGCGCCGGCTCGGCCCGGTCCCTTCCTCTCGGCTTCGCGACCGGCTTTGCTTCGGCGCTCACCGGAACCGGCGGCCCGATGGTCCTCACCCCGTTGCTGCTCTGGCAGGGCGCTCCGCTGCTGGCGGCGATCCTGATGGGCCAGCTCGTGCAGCTCCCGATCGCGCTGACCGCCAGCGCGGGTAACCTGGTGCTCGGCGAAGTGGACGTCCGTGCCGCCACCGCGATCGGACTGCTGCTCCTGCCGGGCGCGTTGTGCGGACGCCGCGTCGCGCGGAGCTTGCCGCTGCTGGCCCTCTCCCGCGTGGTGGGCGTGACGCTGATCGCCGCGGCGGTCAGCTTCGCTGCCCGCGCGATCGGACGTTGATACGGAGGTTCGATGCGCCCACGTCTCACCGACATCAAGTTGACGGAGTTCCTCTCACGGCTGCCGCTCTTCAGCGACCTCGAGCCGGCGGAGCTGGACCGGATGGCCGACGACACCCGCGTGATCTACCCGGCCAAGGGCGAGGTCGTGTTCCACCAGGGCGACCCCTGCAACGGCTTTCACTGCATCGTCTATGGGCGCATCAAGCTCGCATTCACCGCGGCGAACGGCGCGGAGAAGGTGGTCGAGATCATCGGCCCGGGGCAGAGCTTCGGCGAGGCGCTGATGTTCATGGACAAGCCCTACATCGTCACCGCGCAGGCGGTGGCGGACTCGATGCTGCTGCACGTGTCCAAGCCGGCGGTGATGGCGGAGCTGGAACGCTCGCCCGCCTTCTCGCGCCGGATGCTCGCCGGGCTGAGTCGTCGCTTGCACGGACTGATCCAGGACGTGAACGCCTATTCCCTGGACAACGGCACCCAGCGCGTGATCGGCTATCTGCTCAAGGAAGCGCAGCGCGACGGCGAAGCAGTGACGCTGCAGGCGAGCAAGTCCGTGGTGGCCTCGCGGCTGAACGTCACTCCCGAGCACTTCTCCCGGATCCTGCACGACCTGACCGAGCAGGGCCTGGTGAAGGTGCGCGGCCGGGTCATCACCATCCCGGACCTCGCCCGGCTGCGGGACTATCGGAAGTAGCGCCGATGGGTGAAGCTCGGCGGCGGACGCCGCACCCTGATCCGGTCCATCCGGCTGCGCGCGGCGGGGACGCGGGGGACGCCGGCATTGCGCAGCGCCCGGTCGTCCTCGTCCCGGCCTGCAACCGGCGCCTTGGCGGCCTGGATTTCCACATCGCAGGCCGGCAGTACTCCGAGGCGGTACGGCTCGCCGGCTGCATCCCGCTGGTCGTGCCGTCGGCGCAGGGCGACGAGCTCGCGCAGCTGCTGGACCTGGCCGACGGCGTCTTCCTCACGGGGTCGCCTTCCAACGTGGAGCCGGCGCACTTCGGCGAGGCGGTGCACGATCCGTCCGCCCCGCTCGACCCGCTGCGTGACGCCTGGACCTTGCCGCTGATCCCGCTTGCGCTCGCTCGCGGGATTCCGCTGTTCGCCATCTGCCGCGGGATGCAGGAAGTGAACGTCGCGCTCGGCGGCAGCCTGCACCAGGCGGTGCACGAGGTTCCCGGCCATGGCGACCACCGTGCGGATCCCGGGTTGCCGATCGAGCGGCGGTACGGCGACCCTGCCCACCCGGTCACGGTGACGCCGGGCGGGCTGCTGGAACGCATTGCCGGCTGTTCCACGTTCCAGGTGAACTCCCTGCATTCGCAATCGATCGCGCGGCTGGCGCACGGGCTGCGGGTCGAAGCGCGGGCACCCGACGGCGTAATCGAGGCGGTGTCGAAGCCAGGGGCGCGCGGCTTCGCGCTGGCGGTGCAATGGCATCCCGAGTGGAACGCCGCATCGAGTCCGGTGTCGATCAGGCTGCTCGATGCGTTCGGGCAGGCCTGTCGGGACCGCCGCGACGAGGTGCGCCGATGACCGGAACCCCGCGTCACGTCGGCATCGTCGCCCGCTCGGCCCGAGGGCGTGGCGCTCCGCGAGCGGACGATCCGCACCGCAGGGCCGGCGCTCAACCGCCGAAGGGATTGGCGAAGACGAACATCATCGCGATGCCGACCCCGATCAGGAAGTTCGCGTCGATGAGGCCGGCGAGCAGGAACATCTTCACCTGCAGCCGGTCCATCAGCTCGGGCTGCCGTGCCGCGCCCTCCATGAAGCGTCCGCCCATCAGGCCGATGCCGAGGCAGGCGCCGACGGCGCCGAGCCCGATGATGAGCCCGCAGGCGAGTGCCACGAATCCGATCGTACCCATTGCGATTCCTCTGTCAGGTCGTTGTTCCTGAAGAGGATGTTCGGGCCGGCGCGCCTGGCCGGCAATTACGTCGCAGGTAATCGGTCGCCGTCGGCACCGGAGGCGGAAACCGACAGCAGCGAGTCGAGACGCGAGCGGTCGGCGAGCAACTCGGCGCTGCCCGCCCGGTGCACGATGCGGCCGCGGTCGAGCACCACCGCGCGGTCGGTGATGCCGAGCACGAGCCGCGGGTTCTGCTCGACGATGATCGCCGAGAGCCCCTCGTCTCGCACGATGCGCGCGATGGAACGCAGCAGCTCCTCGACGATGATCGGCGCGAGTCCCTCCAGGGGCTCGTCGAGCAGGAGCAGGCGAGGGTTCAGCATCAGTGCCCGCGCCACCGCCAGCATCTGCTGCTCGCCGCCCGAGAGCTGGTTGCCCAGATTGCCGCGGCGCTCCGCGAGGCGCGGAAACATCTCGTAGGCCTGCGCGGGCGTCCAGCGCCCCGGCCGCGCCACGGCGGTCAGGTTCTCCTCGACCGTGAGCGAACGAAAGATGTTGCGCTCCTGGGGCACCCAGCCTATGCCGGCGGCCGCGCGACGATGCGCGGGCAGGCGGGTGACGTCCCTTCCGGCGAAGGCGATCCGACCGGCGTGCCGGCGCGTGACGCCGATCAGCGTCCCGATGAGCGTGGTCTTCCCGGTCCCGTTGCGACCGAGCAGCGCGAGCGACTGCCCGGCCGCCAGCGTCAGGTCGATGTCCTGCAGGATCACCGACTCACCGTAGCCGGCGCGCAGCCCGGTCACCTCGAGGATGTCAGGCATGGCTCGCCCCTGCCGCCCCGCCCGCCCCCTCCTGCGGATGCCCGCCGGACTCGCCGAGGTAGACCGCGCGTACCCGGGGGTCGGCGGCGATCGCGGCAGCCGGCCCTTCCACCAGCACCGCGCCGTTCACCAGCACCGAGACGGTCCGGGCGAAGCTGAAGACCAGGTCCATGTCGTGCTCGATGAGCAGCACCGTGACGTCGGCCGGCAGGGCGTCGATCGCCTCCAGGATCTGGCGCCGGTCGCCTTCGGGCACGCCTGCCACCGGCTCGTCGAGCAGCAGCACGCGCGGCCGGCAGGCGAGTGCGATGGCGATCTCGAGCAGGCGCCGCTTGCCGTACGGCAGACTCTTCACCGGGAGGTCGCGAACGTCGCCCAGGTGGAAGTCCGCGACCAGCCGGTCGCAGGTCGCGGCGACGTCCGCGCCCGCCGATTGCCCGAGCGGCCGCCACCAGCGTCCGCTGCGGCCGGCGGCATGGCTTGCCGCGAGCGCGATGGACTGCAGCGGCGTGAGGCCGTCGAAGAGCTGGGTGATCTGGAAGGTGCGCACCAGGCCGCGACCGACCCGACGGTGGGCCGCCAGCCGGCCGATGTCCTCGCCGTGCAGCAGGATGCGTCCGGCGCTCGGCGCGAGCACGCCGGTGAGCAGGTTGACGAGAGTGGTCTTGCCGGCGCCGTTCGGTCCGATGAGCGCGTGTCGCGCGCCCTTCGGGATGGCGAGCGAGACGTTGTCGGCGGCCGTGATGCCGCCGAAGCGACGGGTCAGCCCCCGGGTCTCCAGCACGATCTCCGCCGCGCTCGTCGCAGGCGTCGTCACCGCGGCCGCCGGCCTCACGGACGCCTCCGGTACCAGGTCCAGGGGCGCAGCAGACGGTCCCGGCCGACCAGCACGAGGATGACCAGGAAGAGGCCCAGCCAGAAGGTCCAGTACTGGGGCGTGAGGATGGAGAAGGTGTCCTGCAGGAACTTGAATGCGATGGCACCGAGGATGCCGCCGTAGAGGTAGCCCGCGCCGCCGATCACGAGCACCAGCAGCACGTCGGCGCTGCGGTGGAAGTCGAGCACGTCCAGCGAAGCGAAGCCGGAAGTCTGAGCGACGAGCGCGCCCGCCGCTCCGGCAAGGCCGGCGGAGACGGTATAGACCGCCACCAGCCGCCGCGGCACCGACAGTCCGATGCTGCCTGCCCGCAGCGGGTTGTCGCGCAGCGCCTGCAGCGAGACGCCGAACGGCGAGTGGACAAGCCGGCGGCAGGCGAGCAGCGCGATCACCAGGACCACCAGGGTATAGGCATAGGCGGTCCGGCCATACAGGTCGAACTCGAAGCGCCCGAGCAGAGGGCCCATGACGACACCCTGCAGCCCGTCGGCGCCTCCGGTCAGCCAGTCGAACCGGTTGGCAAGCTCGTAGAAGATGGAGGCGATGCCAAGCGTCACCATCAGCCGCGTGAGCTCGGAGCCGCGCAGCACCAGGACGCTGGTGGCAAGCCCGAGCAGGGTGGCGACGACGATCGCCACCGCGAGCCCCACCAGCGGGTCCGGCAGCAGGTGCTTGGCGAAGAGCGCGGCCGAATAGGCGCCCACGCCGAAGTACGCGGCATGGCCGAGCGAGACGATTCCGGCGTAGCCGAGGATGAGATCGAGCGACAACGCGAAGAGCGCGAGGATCGCGATCTCGTTGAGCAGGAGCGCCTGCTCGGGCAGCGCGAACCACGAGCCGACCGCGATCGCGAGGATGGCGACCTCCCACCAGCGCCAGCGGGACCCCGCGGCAAGCGCTTGCGCAGCGCCGGTCATCGCGCGACGCTCCGGCTGAACAGGCCCTCCGGGCGAAGCATGAGCACGACGATCATCACGGTGTAGACGATGAACGCGCCCAGCTCCGGCACGTAGTACTTGCCCATCACGTCCGCGACGCCCAGCAGCAGCGCCGCGAGCAGCGGTCCGGTGACGGTGGTCGTGCCGCCCACCGCGACCACGATCAGGAAGTACATCATGAACTTGAGCGGGAAGGACGGATCCAGCCCGAGCACCTCGGCCCCGAGGGCGCCGCCGAGGCCGGCAAGGCCCGAGCCGGCCGCGAAGGTGAACGCGAAGATCCGATTGACGTCCAGTCCCAGGCCCGAGGCGACGCGCCGGTCGTCGACCGAGGCCCGCAGCCGGCTGCCGAAGCGGGTACGCGACAGCACCCATTGCAGCAGCATCGTGAGTGCCGCGCAGACCACCACGATGAAGAGCCGGTAGCGGCCGATGCCCACTCCGGCCACCTCGAAGCGACCCTGCAGCCATTGCGGCAAGTGCAGGTTCTGCTGCTGCGATCCGACCAGCCAGTCGATCGCCGCGATGGCCATGAACACCAGGCCGATGGAGAAGAGCACCTGGTCGAGCGGCGACCGGTGATACATCGGGCGGTACAGGAAGCGCTCCAGCACCGCGCCGGCCACGGCGGGCACGAGGAACGCGGCCGGCAGTGTGGCGAGGAATGGCCAGCCGGCGCGGTCCATCAGCAGCACGGTCACGTATCCGCCGCCCATCGCGAAGGCGCCGTGCGCGAGATTGATGAAGTTCATCAGGCCGAGGGTGACCGCCAGCCCGACCGCCAGCACGAAGAGCAGCATCCCGTACGCGATGCCGTCGAAGAGCAGGGTCAGCATCTCGGCGCGAGGCAGGTCCGGCCGGGGTCCGGCAGGCCGTGCCCGTTCAGGCGGCGGGCGGTCGGGCCGGCGGCTTCAGCACGGTGTGGCGCGCGGCCGCACGGCGCGGTCACTCGGCACCCGGATCCTTCACGGCGGCCTGCTTGTCGAACTCGACGTTGTAGAGGTGACCGTCGACGCGCTCGACCTTCCGGATGTAGATGTCCTGGACGATGTCCCGCGTGAGCGCATCGATCATGATGGGCCCGCGCGGGCTCTCGAAGGCCTGGCCTTTCATCGCATCCAGCAGCGCCTGTCCGCCTTCGCCCTTGGTCTGCTCCAGGCCCTTGATGATGACGCGCATGCCGTCGTATCCGCCCACCGCCATGAAGTTCGGCCGCATGCCGTTGTTCGCCTTGCCGAACTCGGCGACGAACTTCTTGTTGAGCGGCGAGTCGTGGGAGGCGGAATAGTGGTGCGAGGTGATGACGCCCAGCGCGACATCGCCCATGTCGTCGAGGATGTCGTCATCGGTCACGTCACCCGTGCCGATCAGCCGGATGCCGGACTGGTCGAGCCCGCGCTCCTTGAACTGCTTCATGAACTGCGCACCGACCCCCGAAGGCATGAAGACGAAGAGGCCGTCGGGTTTCGCATCCACCACCCGCTGCAGGAACGGCGCGAAGTCCGGGTTCTTCAGCGGCACGCGCAACTCCGCCGGGACCTTGCCGCCGTTCAGCGTGAAGCGGCTCTTGAAGGCCTTCTCTGCATCGATGCCCGGACCGTAGTCCGTCACCAGCGTCATCACGTTCTTCAGTCCGTTCCTGGCGGCCCACTCGGCGACGCCGACGGTTGCCTGGGGCAGCGTGAAGCTGGTGCGCACGATGAACGGCGACGCCTTGATGATGCTGGACGTGGCCGCCGCCATCACCACCATGGGCGTCTTCGACTGCGTCGCGATGGGGGCGGTGGCGAGCGCGAGCGGTGTCAACCCGAATCCTGCCAGCGCGACCACCTTGTCCCTGACCACCAGCTCCTGGGCGATTCGCCGGGTGGTGTCGGCCGTGCCGGCATCGTCGCGCAGGATGATCTCGATCTTCTTCCCGGCCACCGTGTCGCCGTGCTGGGCGAGGTAGAGGCGGGTGGCCGCGTCGATCTGGCGCCCGGTCGAGGCGAACGGACCGGTCATGGGAAGAATCAGGCCGATCTTGAGCGGCTCCTGGGCATGGGCGCCGAAGGCGGCGGTGGCGAGCGCTGCTGCGGCGAGGACGCTGCGCACGAAGCTTCTTGTCATGTTCGTCTCCGCGGGTCGGTCGGGATCGCAATCGGGTCCGGACCGGGATCAGTCCGGAACGCAATCATAGTGCAAGGATAGTCCAGGCCGCATCTCCAGGGTGCCGGCCCCCGGGGCGGCTGCCACGGCCGGCTCCGCCTTTCGGCGTTATAGTGGCGGTCATGGATTCCAGGAGACCTTCATGACCCAGCGATCGACCCCGCCCTTTCGCGCCGACCACGTCGGCAGCTTCCTGCGCCCCAAATACCTGCTCGATGCGCGCGAGCAAGCGGCGAAAGGTTCCCTTTCGCGCGAGGAGCTGCGCAAGGTCGAGGACAAGGCCATCGCCGAGATCGTCAAGTTCCAGGAGGACGTCGGCCTGCAATCCGTGACCGACGGGGAGTTCCGCCGCACGTACTTCCACATCGATT
This sequence comes from Pseudomonadota bacterium, assembly GCA_023388075.1. Lineage (GTDB taxonomy): Bacteria > Pseudomonadota > Gammaproteobacteria > Burkholderiales > Burkholderiaceae_E > Lautropia. The sequence goes on along the minus strand of JAEWGX010000038.1, from coordinate 34,017 downwards.
TCCTCGAGCAGCTCGGCGGCGTGAAGACCGACATTCCGGTGACGATCACCAAGCCCGACGGCACTCAGGAGCTCGCCCCGCCGGTGATGCGGGTGGTGGACAAGGTCCGCCATGCGCGCGACATACAGAAGGCGGACTTCGAGTACCTCAAGAGCCAGGTCTCGGCAGGCCATACGCCGAAGGTCACCATCCCTTCGCCCACCATGCTGCACTTCCGGGGCGGCCGTGCCGGCATCAGCAAGACGCACTATCCCGAGCTCGAGCCGGACTTCTACGATGACGTCGCCACCGCCTACGGCGACGAGCTGCGGTCGCTCGCGGCATCCGGCTGCACCTACGTGCAGATGGACGACACGAACCTCGCCTACCTCTGCGACGACAAGCTGCGCGAGGCCGCCCGCAGCCGCGGCGACGATCCGGACGAGCTGCCGCATCGCTACGCGAAATTCATCAACCGGGTGGTGGCGCAGAAGCCGGCCGGCATGACGCTGGCGATCCACCTCTGCCGCGGCAACTTCCAGAGCACCTGGGCGGCCCAGGGGGGCTACGAGCCCGTGGCCGAGGCGCTGCTCTCGGAGATGGACGTCGATGCCTACTTTCTCGAGTACGACGATGCGCGTTCCGGGGACTTCAAGCCCCTGCGCTTCCTGCCGAAGAACAAGACCGTGGTGCTGGGACTGGTGACCACCAAGCTCGGCCAGCTCGAGAACCCCGACGATCTCAAGCGCCGCATCGAGGAGGCCGCGAAGTACGCGCCGATCGAGCAGCTCGCGCTCAGCCCGCAGTGCGGATTCAGCAGCACGGTGCACGGCAACAAGATCGCCGTGGAGCAGCAGCGTGACAAGCTGAAGCTCGTCGTGGACGTGGCGCGGTCGGTATGGGGTTGATGCGTTCCGCGCCGCGGGTCCTTCCATCCCGAGTGCCGATCACCTCAAGGAGCAAAGTCCGATGCAACAGCCTCTAGTCGTTCGCCTGGCGGCACTGGGTGCGGCCGTCCTCGGCATGGCTGCCGGCGCCGCGAACGCCGAGCGTGTCCGCTACGAGATCGAGCCGACCCACACCTTCGTCAACTTCGAGGTCGTCCATTTCCAGACGTCCACGCTGAGGGCCCGCTTCGACAAGGTGGAGGGTTTCATCGAGCTCGATCGACAGGCGAAGACCGGCCAGGCCGACATCGACATCGACCTGGCCTCGATCAGTTCGGGCACGCCGGAATTCGATGCGCACCTGAAGAGCCCCGATTTCCTCGACATCGCGAAGGCGCCGAAGGCACGGTTCGTCGGCAAGGAGTTCGGATTCGACGGCGACAGGGTCACCAGCGTCGCCGGCGAGCTCACGCTGCTCGGCAAGACCATGCCGGTCACGCTGACCGGCTCGCGCTTCAACTGCTATGACCAGCCGGTGTTGAAGGTGCATGTCTGCGGCGGCGACTTCGAGACGACCATCCGGCGCAGCCAATGGGGGATGAACTGGGGGATCGACATGGGGGTGCCCGACCAGGTGCGCCTGCTGATCCAGATTGAGGCGATACGGAAGTAGGGCGAGGCGGTCCGGGGCCGGCCACGAGGATCGACGAAGATCGCCCTGGAGTAATTAGCATATTGCGATTAGGCATTGGCCGAATCGGCGCCAAGTCGATAGATTTCATCGGGATGTCACCGTCCGGCCGGGAGCGCGATGCTTCCCCGGATACCTGTCAACCCCTACTGGAGTCACCAATGTCCATCAGGAGCATCGTGCTGGCAGCAGGCGTTCTGCTGTCCGGAACCCTTCATGCCAGCGACTTCCTCGTCAGCACCGACTGGCTGGAGAAGAACCTCGCCGATCCGAAGGTCCGCGTCGTCGAGGTCAGCGTCAATCCCGGTGTCTACGAGCGCGGCCATATTCCCGGTGCGACCAACCTGAGCTGGCATCGCGACCTGGTCGATCCGGTCAGGCGTGACATCGCCTCGCCGGAGAGCTTCCAGAAGCTCCTCCAGCAGGCCGGCATCAACGCCGACTCGACCACGGTGATCTACGGCGACACCAACAACTGGTTCGCCGCCTGGGGCGCGTGGATCTTTGACATCTACGGCATCGAGAACGTCAAGCTTCTCGACGGTGGCCGGGCCAAGTGGGAAGCCGAGAAGCGTCCGCTGGACGTCCGGGCGCGAGCCCAGGCGCCCGGCAACGTCACCGTGAAGCCGGCCAATACCGCCCTGCGCGCCCGCCTGCCCGACGTGCTCGCCGCCGCGGAGCAGCGCAGCGACGCGAAGCTCGTCGACATCCGCTCCGCGGACGAATACAACGGCAAGGTCTTCGCGCCGCAGGGCGTACAGGAGCTGGCCGTGAGAGCGGGCCACATTCCCGGCGCGGTGAACGTGCCCTGGGGGCAGGCGGTCGCCGCCGACGGCACGTTCAAGTCGAAGGACGAGCTGCGCAAGGTCTACGCCGCGGTGGGCATCGACGGCAGCAAGCCCGTGATCACCTACTGCCGGATCGGCGAGCGTTCCTCGCATACCTGGTTCGCGCTGAAGAAGATCCTCGGTTACGACGTGCGCAACTACGATGGCTCCTGGACCGAGTATGGCAACAGCGTGGGCGTGCCGGTGGTGAACAACGCCGGTACCGTCTGGGGTGGCAAGTAGGCTGCACGAGCCCCTCACCGACGGGCCGGCCCTCGGGGTCGGTCCGTCGCGGTCCTTGACCGAAGCGGGTGGGCAGGGCGCCGCCCTGCCGCGTCCGCCACGGGCCGCCCTTGTCGCCGCGGCGATCGTCGCGACCGGCATCGTGCTCTGGGCGTTCCATCTTGCCGCGGGGGGGGCGGGCGGCGGTCCGCTCGCGATCTCGCTCGTGCTCGGCGCCGTGTTCGGCCTGCTGCTGCAGCGATCGCGGTTCTGCTTCTTCTGCATCAGCCGCGACTTCTTCGAGCGCCGGGACGCGCGCGGTCTGCTCGGCCTGGTGGCGGCGCTTGCGGTCGGCACGCTCGGCTATCACGCCGTGTTCGGCGCCTTCCTCCCGGATCCCGGCGTCGGCCGGCTCCCTCCCGACGCGCACATCGGCCCGGTCAGCTGGGTGCTCGCGGCCGGTGCCGGCGCCTTCGGTGTCGGCATGGCTTTGTCCGGCTCGTGCATCAGCGCGCATCTCTATCGGCTCGGCGAGGGCGCCACCGCATCGCCGTTCGCGCTGCTCGGGGCGCTCGCGGGCTTCGCCCTCGGGTTCCTCACCTGGAACGCCCTCTACCTGGGGGCGGTGCAGGCGGCCCCGGTGGTGTGGTTGCCGGCGTTCGCGGGATACGGCGCCTCGGTGCTGCTGCAGCTCGCGGCGCTCTCGCTCGTCGCCTGGCTGCTCGTGCGCTTCTCGCGCCGCCAGCCGGCCGAAGCGCCCGCGCCGACGCTGACCGAGGCGCTCTGGCGACGGCGCTGGCCAACCTACGTCGGTGGCTGCCTGATCGGGATGCTGGGGGTCATCGCCTATTTCCGCGTGGGCCCGCTCGGCGTGACCGCCGAGCTGGGCAGTCTCTCGCGCACCATGGCGGATGCGGCGTCCCTGCTGCCGGCGCGACTAGAGGGGCTCGACGGCTTCTCCGGCTGCGCCACCGTGATCAAGGATGCGATCCTCTCCGAGAACGGCGTCTTCGTCGCCGGCCTGGTGCTGGCCGCCTTCGCCTCGGCGCTGGTGGCCGGCGATTTCCGCCCCACGTGGCCGACCGCGGGGGCCATCGCGCGCAACCTGGCCGGTGGCGTCCTGATGGGGTGGGGCGCCATGGTCGCGCTCGGTTGCACCGTCGGCACGCTGCTGTCCGGCATCATGGCAGGCGCCGCCTCGGGCTGGGTGTTCTGGTTGTTCTGCACGCTGGGCATGCTGCTCGGCATGGGGCTGCGCAAGCGCCTGCCGCCGGGCGCCGGGCGACCCGCCCGGTCCGGTGCAGCGGCGGCATAGCGCTCGACACCACCGCGCCGGCCAAAGTCAGGTTCGTCGAGTCCTCGCCGGCCGCGGGCGCATCGCCAACATCAGGTCGTGCAGCGCCTGCGCGGCCGAGGACAGCGAGCGGTTGCGTTGCTTCACGATGAAGATCCGGCGCACCAGCCCCGGCAGGGTGACCGGCCTGATCACCAGGCCCGGCCGCCTGAAGTGGAACAGCGTCAGCTCGGGGACGACCGTGATTCCCAGCCCCGCTTCGACCAGGCCGGCGACGGTGGCGAGATGCTCCACCTCCGCCACCGCGCGCAACTGCTGCGGGTGGAACGCCGCGTCCAGGTGCTGCCTCACGCTGCTGTTCCGGGCGAGGTGGATGAACGGATAGGCCGCGAGGTCTTCCACCCGCAGGGCCACCCGCCCGGCGAGCGGATGTCCGCGCGGGCAGACCAGGTTGAACCGGTCGGTGCACAGGGTCGTCGTGGCCAGGTCCACTTCATCGGGGCCGGCGGAAGCGAGGGCCAGCTCCACCTGTCCGCCGCGAAGCAGGGCGAGGCACTGGTCCGACAGCGCGTCGAACATCACCAGCTCGATCCCGGGAAACCGGCCGCGGAACCGGGCGAGGACGCCCGGGAGCCATCCCGCCGAAAGCGACGGCAGTGCCGCCAGCGAGACGCGTCCCTTGTGCATCTGCGCATGCGCGCGGAAGTCGTCCACCAGGCCATCGAGGTCCTGCAGCACCCGACGCGCCGATCGCTCGAAGATCTCGCCATCGGGCGTGAGCTGGACGCGGCGCGTGCTGCGATCGAACAGGCGCGCGCCCAAGGCCGACTCGATGCCCTGGACCAGCGTGCTGAAAGCGGACTGGGACAGGTGCAGCCGGCGCGCGGCAGCGGTGAAGCTGCCCTCGTCGACGAGCGCGAGCACTGCACGCAGGTCGCGCGCCGAGATATTCATCGGTGGATTCGATAAGTCGTCCCAAAGATTGAATTGTACAGATGAGTCGTCGCGCCTTAGGTCTCACGGGTTCGGTCGATTCGCCATGAATCGCGCCGAGGTCGAGAGGAGATCCATGGCTTCAACGCCGCTCAACATCGGTTGCGCCGCCGGCTTTTCCGGCGATCGCACGGACGTCGCCGAACCCGTCGTCCGTACGCTGGTGAAACGCGGCGGAGCCGCCTGCCTCGTCTTCGAGACCCTGGCCGAACGCACGCTCGCGCTGGCGCAGCTCAGGCGGCACGGCGATCCCGCCGGCGGCTACGAGCCGCAACTCGACTCGCTGCTGCGGCCGGTCCTCGCGGAGTGCCTGCGCCATGGGATCCGGATCATCGGCAACTTCGGCGCGGCCAATCCGGGGGGCGCCGCGCGGCGCATCGCCGACCTGGCCCGGGAGCTGGGGCTGCGCGCGCCACGCATTGCCGTCGTCACCGGCGACGACCTGTCCGGGCCCGAGCACCGCGACATGCTGAAGGCGCACCTCGGTGAATCTCTGGAGCGGGCCGAGATCGTGAGCGCGAATGCGTACATCGGTGCCGACGCCCTCGTCGACGCGCTCGACGCCGGCGCGGAGATCGTCGTGGCCGGCAGGATCGCGGATCCGACCTTGGCGGTCGCGCCGGCGCGATGGCACTTCGGCTGGTCGGCGCTCGATTGGGATCGCATCGCGCGCGCGACGATGGCAGGTCACCTGCTCGAGTGCGGCGCCCAGGTCACCGGCGGCTACTTTGCCGACCCCGGCTACAAGGACGTGCCGGACCTGGCGTCGGTGGGCTATCCGATCGCCACGCTGGATCCGGACGGAAACGCGGTGATTTCAAAGGCCGACGGGACGGGCGGGATGGTGACGCTGCAGACAGTGAAGGAGCAGCTCCTCTACGAGGTTCACGACCCCGCGGCCTACCTGACGCCCGACGTCGTCGCCGACCTCGGCGAGGCGCAGGTGAGCGAGGTCGGCACCGATCGCGTGGCGCTGACCGGCGTGAGGGGGCACCCGCGACCCGACACCCTCAAGGTGAACGTCTTCCATGAAGGCGGATGGCTGGCCGAGGCGGAGATCTCCTACGCCGGAGCCGGCGCGGAGCGGCGGGCTAGGCTGGCGGCGGACATCCTCAGGAAGCGCCTGAGCGGCGTGCCGTTGAGGATCGACCTGATCGGCGTGGTGAGCATCCTCGCCGATGACGGGGGCCGGCTGCTGGAGTCGACGGCCGTCGGCGATGGGCGCGACGTGCGCTTGCGCATCGCCGGCGCGCCGCCCGTGCGCGACGAGGCCGAGCGCATCTGCCGGGAGCTCACGACCCTCTACACCTGCGGCCCGGCCGGCGGCGGAGGGGTGCGCGCCTCGATCCGCCCGAGGCTGCGCACGCTGTCGTGCTTCGTGCCGCGCGAGCGGGTGGTGACCTCCTATCGGATGCTGGCGCCATGAGCTCCCGGAATCGGCTGGTCCCGCTGCGTCGCCTGGCCCATGGCCGGACCGGCGACAAGGGCGATCGCAGCAGCATCAGCGTGATCGCCTACCGCGAGGCGTTCTGGCCGATCCTGGTCGAGCAGGTGACCGAGCAGGCAGTGTCGGAGCGCTTCGCCTTCCGCCGGCCCCAGGCGGTCACCCGCTATCTCCTGCCCAGGCTGTGCGCCCTCAACTTCGTGATGGACGGCGTGCTGGACGGCGGTGTGAACGACTCCCTGAACCTCGACAGCCACGGCAAGGCGCTTTCGTTCCTGCTGCTCGACCTGCGGGTGCGGGTGCCGCAGGACCTGGTCCCGCTGCTGTCGGGAGGCGCGGGAATCGAAGCGGACGAGGGCGTGCCGCGCCCTTCCAACCAGGATACCAACCCCACCGGAGACCAACGATGACATTCATGTTCCGTCCTTCCTTGCGCACCATCGCCGCGGCGATGGCCCTTGGCGCCTGCCTCGCGGGTCCTGCCGGCGCGCAGGGATTCCCCGAGAAGAGCGTCACGTTCCTCGTGCCGTTTGCCGCGGGCAGCGCAACCGACCAGCTCGCGCGCGCGATCGGGCAGTCGCTCACCGCGCAGACGAAGCAGCCGGTGGTGGTCGACAACCGGCCCGGCGCCTCCGGCTTCATCGCCGCGCAGGCGGCGGCCCGCGCGCCGGCCGACGGGTACACCGTGCTCATCACCACCAACACCACCCATGCGGCGAACGAGCATCTCTACAAGAAGCTGCCCTACGACCCGGTGAAGGATTTCCAGCCGATCACGCTCCTCGGCACCGGCGGCCAGATCATGGTGGTCAACCCGAACCTTCCGGTACGCACCGTCGGCGAGTTCATCGAGCTCGCCAAGCGTGAGCCCGGCAAGCGCACGTTCGGAAGCGGCAGCTCCTCCAGCCGGATCGCCGGCGAGCTGTTCCAGCAGATGGCCGACGTGAAGCTGGTCCATGTGCCGTACAAGAGCAATCCCATGGGTGTCGCGGACCTCCTCGGCGGACAGATCGACATGATGATCACCGACGCGGCAACCGGGCTTCCGCAGGTGAAGAGCGGCAAGCTGCGCGCCCTCGGCGTCTCGAGCCGCAAACGCTCGCCCCTCGCCCCGGACGTGCCGACGATCGACGAGGCCGGCGTGAAGGGCTACGAAATGGGCTACTGGTTCGGCGCCTACGTCCCGGCCGGTACGCCGGAGGCAGTGGTCGGGAAGCTGAACGAGCTGCTCGTCGCCGCGGTGAAGAGCCCTGAAGCCCGGCAGTTCTACGAGAGCACCGGTACGGAGCCGGTTTCATCGACGCCCGCCGAGCTCGCCACCTTCCAGGCCGCTGAATCCGGCAAGTGGGGCAGGATCATCAAGGCCGCGGGCATCGTGGCCGAGTGAGATCGCCGGGGCCGGCGGCGGGCGGCGCCGTCGGAAGCGGCCGGCCTGGCGGCCCGCTCGGCGGGCCGATACGGTAGGATCGACATCCCGGCCGAGGGCGCGCAGACGACCGGCCGCGAAGCCTTCACCAGGAGACATGAATGAAGACCAAGCTGGGTGTGCTCGCCTGCGTTGCCGCCGTCGTCGGCGTGGTTGCGCTGCCTTTCCAGGCAGCGGCGCAGGGATTCCCGTCGAAGCCCCTGCGGCTCGTCGTTCCGTACGCGACAGGCGGCGCCACGGACATCATCGCCCGCGCGGCCGCCGCCGAGATGACCAAGGCGCTCGGCCAGACCGTCGTGGTGGAGAATCATCCGGGCGCAGGCGCCAACCTCGGTGCCGAGATGGTGGCGCGCGCCGCGCCCGACGGATACACCATGCTGATGTCGGCAAGCAGCCTGCACGGCATCAATCCGGTGCTCTTTTCCAAGCTTTCGTACGATCCGAACAAGGACCTGGCGCCGGTGATCGTGCTCGCCTCGGTGGCGAACGTGCTGGTGGTGAACCCGTCGGTCAAGGCGAATTCGGTACAGGAGCTGGTCGCGCTCGCGAAGTCCCGGCCCGGGAAGCTCACTTGCGCCTCGAGCGGCAGCGGTTCGACCATTCACATGTCCTGCGAGATGTTCAAGCAGAAGATGGGACTCGACATCACCCACATCCCGTACAAGGGGAGCGGCCCGGCCGTCACCGACCTCCTGGGCGGCCATGTCGACATGATGTTCGACAACATTCCTTCCTCGGTCCCGCACGCGCGCAGCGGCAAGCTGCGGGGGCTCGCCACGACGGGTCCCAAGCGCGACGCGGCGCTGCCCGACCTGCCCACCATGGCCGAAGCCGGCGTGCCCGGCTACGAGTCCACGGTATGGTTCGGGCTCGTGGTTCCGGCCGGCACGCCGAAGGACGCTGTCGCGAAGCTCAACGCCGCCGGCCGCCAGGCGGCCCAGGCGCCGGCCTTCACGCAGCGCCTGGGCGACCTGGGCTACGGCATCGTCGGCAATACCTCGCCCGAGCAGATGGGATCGATGATCCAGGACGAGGTGAAACGCTGGGCGCCGATCGTGAAGGCCTCCGGCGCGAAGATCGATTGAGCGCAATCGAGGCGCCCATGCCGCGGCTGCCGATGCTGCCGCTCGAACCGGCGGACCCGGCGGTGGCGGCAATGTTCGACGAGGTCCGGGCGCGCGGCTGGGAGATCCCGAACCTCTACCGCGTGCTCGGGCATTCGCCCGAGATGCTGCGCGCATGGCTGGACTTCGCCTGGCCCCTGCGACTGCGGGCCAGGACCGATCGCCGCATCCGCGAGCTGCTGATCCTTCGCGGATCGCAGGTTTCGCGCACCCGCTACGAATGGTTCCACCACGTGCCGATGGCACTGGCGGCGGGGGTGACCCAGGCGCAGATCGACGCGCTGAACGACGGTTGGGAAGCCTCGCCATGCTTCGACGAGCGCGAGAAGGCGGTGCTGCGGCTCGCCGACGAGGTCACTCGCGCCCCCGGCGCCTCGGCCGGCTGCATCGAGAGCCTGCGCCGGCAGGGCTTCGGCGAGGCCGAGGTCATCGAGCTCACGCTCACCGCGAGCTTCTACGTCTGCGTCTCGCGGGTGCTTCATTCCATGGACATTCCGCTGGAGGAGGGCGCAGGTGGCTGAGCGAACGGTGCTCGTGACCGGCGCGAGCCGCGGCATCGGCCGCGGCATCGCCACGCGCCTGGTCCAGGACGGCTACGCCGTGGTCAACCTCGACCGCGACCCGCCGGCGGCGCTGCTGCCGCGAGAGACCTGCATCGAGGTGGACCTCGCCGACGCGGCGGCCACGAGCGACGCGCTTGCGGAAGTGGTGGCGCGATACGCGCCGACGCGTGTCGTCAACAATGCCGGCACCGTCCGTCCCGGATCGCTCGAGGACGTGACCATCGAGGACCTCGATGCGGTGGTGTCGCTCAACCTGCGTTGTGCCATCCAGTGCGCGCAGGCGGTGCTGCCGGCGATGCGGGCGGCACGGTTCGGCCGCATCGTCGGGATCGCCAGCCGTGCGGCGCTCGGCAAGGAGCTGCGCACCGTCTATGCGGCCACCAAGGCGGGCCTGATCGGGATGACGAAGACCTGGGCGCTCGAGCTCGCCTCGGACGGCATCACGGTCAACGCCATCGGGCCGGGGCCGATCGGCACGGAGCTCTTCCACCGCGCCAATCCCGCCGACAGCCCGCGCACGAAGGCGATCGTGGAGGGCGTGCCGGTCCGGCGGCTCGGCACGCCGGACGACATCGCCCACGCCGCGGCGTTCCTGCTCGACGACCGTGCCGGCTTCGTGACCGGCCAGGTCATCTACGTCTGCGGCGGCATGACCGTCGGCCTGGCTGGCTGAGCGACGGGCCGCCGGGTCGCTCTCTGGTAGGCACGAAAGCTGCCCGCTGCCGGCGCCTGGCTGGACGGCGTCCGTCCGGCCGATGCCTGGAGAGCGATCATGAGCCGGAAACCGCTGGGTGGTCCCGTCTTCCCGATGAGCCTGCGTGCCGTGCGATCCCACCGCGGCGGCGCCGGTCTTGCACTTGCCTACCTTGGCCTGCTGACGGCCGGAATCCTGTTTGCCTGCGTCGACGTGGGCGCCCAGACGCTGCCGGGCAAGCCGGAACCGATGCCACGCGTCTCGCCGCCGTCCGGTGATCAGCCGGTACCACGGGCGGCCACCAGTGGCCCGGACGGGCTCTCGGCAGCGACCGTGCGTCGCGTCCAGCATTCGCTGATGCAGGGCGGCTACGACGTCGACGCGGCGGACGGCGTCTGGGGCCCGCGCACCGCCGCGGCCGTGCGCGAGTTCCAGCGCGTCAAAGGCTTGCCGGTGACCGGCCGTGCCGATTCGCGGACACGGGCCGCGCTCGGCGTCACCGCCGACGGTCCGGACGGCGCGGACCGCGCCGGAATGCCGACGCCTCCGGCGCGGCGTTGGACCCCGCGGGACCTCGGTCGCGATACCGTCCTTGCCATCCAGCGTGCGCTGGACCAGCAGGGGTTCAAGGTCGGTCCGGTCGATGGCGCCTGGGGCGAGCGGACCACGACCGCCATCAGCAACCTGCAGCGCGCCCGCGGCATGCCGGCCTCCGGTGAGCCCGATGCGTACACGCTGACCTTGCTCGGCCTGCTCCCCGGCGGCACTGCGCGCGCCGACCAATGGCGGCGCGGCGAGCGGCTGACGCCGGCCCAGCTCGACCCGGCTGCGGTCCGGCTCATCCAGCAATCGCTGGGGCGCAACGGCTACGACGTCGGCGTCGACGGCACCTGGGGCGATCGCACGGAGAACGCCCTGCGGGAATTCCAGCGGGGGCACGGGCTGGACCCACGTGGCGAGCCGGACGTGTACACGCTGGCCTCGCTCGGGCTGCTGCCCGGCGGCGAGCCGCCGCGACCGCGTTCCGCGCCACGGTGAGATCCAGGCAGGTCAGATGCTGAGGTCGAGCAGGTTGTAGTCCTTCATCGACGCGTGGGCGGCGTCGTCCCACGACAGCGCGATGCCCGCCTCGGCGTGGGGCCGGTAGGCGAACGGTCGCTCCGTTGGGAACCGCTGGCGGCGCGCGTCGATGGCATAGCCGATGGCCCGCGCCCGTTGCGCGATCCGTGCCTCGTCGTAGACGCCGGCGCTGCCGTGCAGGGTGGCCGGCGCGTGCACGCCCAGCACGGAGCGGCGACGGTGAAATCCGAAGTTCACCGTCACTCGCCAGTCGCGGCTGGTGTTCGCGAACGAACCGTGCACCGCCTGCCGATTCGTCATCGCGACGTCTCCCGGGCCGCACACGATCGGCACCGCATCCGGCAACCGCTCCGACCCCGCGCTCGCCACCATCGCCCTGATGTCCGCGCGTCCACGGGCATGCGATCCCGGCACCACCCAGACGCCGTTGGCGGCGGTGCAGCCGTAGAGTTGCGCCATGAAGTTGAATCCGTGGCTGCCCGGGTCGTAGCTTGGCGAGTCCCAGTGGGTGATCCCGTCCTGGTGCCAGGCGACGGAGGCGCCGAGGCCGGGGGCCTTGATGAAGAGCGCCTCGTTGAAGGGCACGAAGTCGTCACCGTTGACCGCGGCCGCCACGGCCAGCAGGTCGGGATGGCCGTAGACCCGCAGGGCCGCCTCCGAGAACTGCAGCGATCCGAGGATGAGGTAGACGATCTCCTCCGGCGCGTCGTCGCCAGCCCGTGGCTCATACATCTTGACCGGGTGCCGTCCGTTGGCGAAGTCCGTTCCCCCCGCTGGATCGCCGAGCGGCCGGGACCACATGAGCGTGTTCGCCCGGTTGTCGACGCCGAGCGCCGGGCGGCCGTGCCGGTCCAGCGGGGCGCCCCGTCGTACCGGCAGGCGATCGAGGATCTCTTTCACGTCCGCCTCGATGTCGGCCAGCTCCTCGCGCCCGAGCACGCCCTCGAAGACGTAGAAGCCGCAGCGCCAGTACGCCTCGAGGATCTCCGGATGCAGCTCGCCCGACACGGTGAAGCGGATCGGGCCGCGGTTTCCCAGCGCGAACGCGCGCCGCTCGCCATCGGCGAGGTAGGCGCGCATGGCTTCGCCATGGTCGCCGTAGTCAATGGAAGCTGCGTTCATGCCTCGAGTCCCATGCGCGATCGTCCTGGCTGAACCTTAGCACGCATGTCCATCTCCCGCCGGGAGCGAGCGGAGCGTCAGCGAGCAGGGCGAAGCCGCCCGGCAGGATGGCGGCGGCTGGGGTAATCGCCAAGCAGCGCCTGCAGGCGCTGAAGCGCGAGCGAGGGCGCGCCGTTCCAGACGAGATGCGTGCCGCTGCGTCGCACGCGATCGGGCAGGTCGTGCCGAGCCACCTCGCTGGCCGCACGAAGCGTGGCGAGCAGCGATCCCGGGACCAGCGCGTAGCCGGTGCCGGCGGCCACGCAAGCGACCATCGCCTGGTACGAGGCGAACTCCAGCGTTCGTGCAGCCATGATCCCGGCGGCTCCCAGCCAGTCCTCGAGACGCCGACGGTACGAGCATCCGTTGGCGAACGCGATCGCCGTCATCCCGGCGAGATCGGCCGCGCGCCGGACCGCGGGGATGCCGCGTGGCGTGATCAGTACGAGCTCCTCGTCGAAGACCTTCATCCCCTGGAGCCCGGGGGCGGTGAACGGTTCGGACACGAAGGCCGCCTCGATCTCGAAGCTCGTCACCCGCTGCACCAGCGATCCCGTGGTGCCGGTGACCAGCTCCACCACGACCGCCGGGTGGCGTCGGTGGAAGCGCGAAAGGATCGGTGCCAGTCGGCTTCCGGCCGTGCTCTCCAGTGACCCGATGCGAAACGCCCCGACCGGCTGGCCGCCTCGCAGCGCGCTTTCCGCTTCGTCGGCGAGTCGAAAGAGCCGCTGCGCGTAGGCGAGGAGGACTTCGCCCTCCGCGGACAACACCAGCTTGCGTCCCTGCTTTCTGAAGAGCTGCCGCCCCAAGCGGCGCTCGAGCTGCTTGATCCGGGTGGTGACGTTGGACTGGACGCGGTTCAGTCGCTCGGAAGCGCGGACGATTCCGCCTTCCTCGACGACGGCGCGGAACACCTCCAGGCTTGCCAGGTCGATCGTTCTCATGGCGAGAAGCTTCCAAGGAAAGAATTCAATTGATGCCGAAAGGGATTCTGGTTCCAATGTCTTCCCATGACAACCCGGCCGCCCTCCGCGATCGTCGTCAGCCTCGCCGGAATGCTGTCGTTGGCCGCTGCGATGGGGATCGGACGCTTCGCGTTCACGCCGGTGCTCCCACTCATGATCCGGGACGGTCACCTGCAGGTTGCGGCGGGTGGGTGGCTGGCCGCCGCGAACTATCTCGGCTACCTGGTAGGCGCGGTGGCTGCCGCCCGCGTCGCCGCCAGCGCCAGCCGACTGACGTGGCTGTCCCTGGCGGGAATCGCGATAACGACCGGTGCGATGACTCTGCACGCCGCTACGAGCTGGCTGGCCCTTCGCTTCGTCGCCGGCGCATGTTCGGCCGGCGTGTTCGTCGCGACCAGCGTCTGGTGCCTCGGCGCACTCGACAGGATGCAGCGCCAGGACCTCGGTCCGGCCGTCTATGCGGGTGTGGGCGTCGGCATCGCCACAGCGGGCGGCTACTGCCTGTGGGCCGGCATCCGTGGCTGGCCGAGCGACCTGGTCTGGCTCCACCTCGGCCTCCTCGCCGCCGGGCTGTCCATGCCGGTGGTGCTCGTGGTGCGCCGCCTGGCCGATTTCCCGATGGGCGCCGTCGGCAGCCGGCCGGAGCCGGGACCTCCGCCGCGGGGCACCGCCGGCCTGGTGGGCTGCTATGGAATCATGGGCCTCGGCTACATACTGCCGGCGACGTTCCTGCCGGTGATGGCCCGGGAAGTGAACGCGAACCCGTCCGTGTTCGGATCGGCATGGCCGCTCTTCGGCGTGACAGCGGCCGTTTCCACGCTGGTGGCCGGACCCGCGATGCGCTCGACGTCGCGCCTGCACGTCTGGGCTGTCTGCCAGCTGCTGATGGCGATCGGCGCCCTGCTGCCGGCCCTCGTCGCCAGCGCGACGACCATCCTGCTGTCGGCGTTGCTGGTCGGGAGCACCTTCATGGTGGTGACGCTTGCCGGCGTGCAGGAGATCCGGGCGCGAATGCCGGGCGACGCGGCCGCCTGGGTCGGCTATCTCACCGCGTCGTTTGCCTTCGGGCAGATCGCCGGCCCAGCTGCCGCCGCCCTGCTGCTCGCGCAGCCAGCGCTGGCGCCCACTGCCATGGGCCGCTGCCTCGAGGCAGCGGCGGCATTGCTTGCATTCAGTGCCGCCTGGCTATGGTGCCAGGCGGATTCTTCGCCAAGCCACAGGAGCTGAGCATGCCCGCCAACCAGACCAGTGTCGTACCCCAGGGATTCGGACCGTCCAACGCCGAACGGCTGCCGATGCCGCCGCAGGAATCGATGGACGAGGCGCAGCTCGCCGCCGTGCGCGCGCTCGTCGAAGGACCGCGCAAGGGCGTCTTCGGTCCGTTCGTGCCCCTGCTCCGCTGTCCCGACCTGCTCGATCGTGTCGCGGCGCTCGGTGAGCAGCTGCGCTTCGGCAGCAGCCTGGATGCGCGGATCCGCGAGTTGGTCACCTGCGCGGTCGCGCGGCATGCTTGCAACCAGTTCGAATGGCTGATGCACGCGCCGCTGGCACGGCAGGCCGGGGTCGCAGTGGACGCGCTGGAGTGCCTGCGGTTGGGTGCCCGGCCCGGCTGCCTCGCCGACGACGAGGCCGTGGCGCTGGACCTGGCGACGGAGCTGCTGGCCACTCACGGCGTCAGCGATCCGACCTACCATGCCGCGCTGTCGCGATGGGGCGAGCGTGGCGTCGTCGAGCTGTCCTGCCTTGTCGGCTACTTCGCCATGGTCTGCTGGCTGATGAACGTGGCGAGAACGCCCGGACGGCGGGCAGGGCACGCCGAGCCGCTTGCGGCGCGGCCGCAGTAGGCGTGCCATCCGCGCTGGCCAGCGAGCCGGAACCGCCGGTACGATGGCGGTCGCGGCGCGTGCGATGGACGCGGGGCGACGAATCGATGCAAACCCTCTATACGCTGGCCTATCCCTCCCTTGCCCCGGACGATGCGGCGCGCATCGAGGCAATTCGGCAAGCGTACGATCCGCGCCATCGCACGGTCCCGCCGCACTTCACCCTGGTATTCGGGTGCAGCGCTGTCCCGAATTCCGCCTACACGACGCACGTGCGGGGCGTCTGCCGGGCGATGCCGCCGCTGCGCTTCGTCTGCCGGCGCGCGATGCCATGGTTCGAACGCGAAGGCCTCGCGTACTTGTTTCTCGTTCCCGATGAGGGTTACGGCGACCTGTGCCGCCTGCACGATGCGCTCAACGGCGGCGTGCTCGCCCCGCACCTGCGACGAGACATTCCGTTCGTGCCGCACATCACGATCGGGGCGGGCCCCGACCGCCGCGCGGTCCGCGACTGGAGCAGGGAGGTCAACCGACGCCCGCTCGAGATCGCCGGAAGCGTCGCGGCACTGACCATCGCAACGGCGAAGGCCGATGGCGTGTCCGACCTCGTACGCCTGCCGCTGGCTGGATCGGACAGCGTGGCGCGACTTCGCCCCTGACCGATCGCGACGCCCGTCAGGCGGTTGGCGCGGGCGTCACCGCGGCAAGGCACCACGCCGGCCCCGGCCCTGCCTGGCAAGCAGCAGCGTCAGCGCGATCGCGCCGGTGCCGGCGAAGGCGAGCATCACCAGCCCGAGGTTGACGGCGCCCTCGTGCTCCACCAGGCCCACCACGTAGCCGCTCAGCGCCCCCATCATCTGTTGCATCAGCCCGGCGACCGCGGCGGCGGAGCCGGCCAGCGCCGGCACCAGGCCGACGGTGCCGGCGAGCATCGGCGGCACCAGGATGCCGTGGCCCAGGCCAAGAACCATGAGCGGCACCGCAAGCGCCGGGGCGGTGTTCACCTGGGCGAAGCCGAGCGCAAGCATGACGGCGAGGCCGAGAAGCGTCAGGATCTGTCCGGCAACCATCAGGCGACGCTCGCCGACCCGTCGCGCGAGCCGGCTCGCGAGGAAGTTCCCGACGATGTACGAGGCCGGGATGCACATGATGTAGAAGCCGACCCCTTCGGGTCCGACGCCGTAGCTGCCGAGCACGATCGGCGCGCCGGCGAGGAATGCATAGAAGGTCGCCGTCGACATGCCGAGCATCACCACGAAGAACGGGAACGACGGCTCCCGCGCGAGGCGGGCGTAGGAATCCAGCAGGGCTCGCAGCCAGTTGCCCGGTTCGGCCGCAGGCGGCACTTCGCGGGGCAGGCAACGCCAGCCGGCGGCGAAGAGCATCACAGCCGCGATCGCGACCAGCACGAAGTTCGCCTGCCATCCCAGCTGCACGTGGATCTGTCCGCCGACGATGGTCGCGAGCGGCGGGCACAGCCCCATCGCCATCCCGATGTAGGCCATGACGCGGGTGCGCTGGGATCCCTCGAAGAGATCCTGCACCATCGCGCGGCCCACCACCATCCCGGCCGCCGCACCCGCGCCCTGCAGCACGCGGGCGGCGGTGAGCAGCGGCAAGGTGGTCGCGAGCGCGGCGAACACCGAACCGGCCGCGGCCAGCACGAGACCCACCAGCAGGATGCGTCGCCGCCCGAGCCGGTCCGAGAGCGGCCCGTAGAGCAGTTGCAGGCTGCCATAGGCGACCACGAAGCCGCTGAAGGTGAGCTGCACGCTGGATTGGCTGGCATCGAAGATCGCGCCCCACCGCTGCATCGAGGGAATGCAGATGGTCATCGCCACCAGCCCGAAGGCGAGCTGGGCGACCAGGTAGCCGAGGAGAGGCCGGAGCTTCCGCGTTGCGTTCGACTGCGGCAATGGTCAGTGGCCGGCGCCCAGACGCAGCAGCCGCACCGCGTTTTCCTTCAGGATCAGCGGCCGCACCTCGTCCTTGAAACCGGCTTCGGCGAAGTCCTTCATCCAGCGGTCCGGCGTGATGAGTGGATAGTCGGAGCCGAACAGGACCCGGTCCTTGAGCAGGGTGTTGGCATACTGGACCAGTTGCGGTGGGAAGTACTTCGGGCTCCACCCCGACAGGTCGATCCACACGTTCGGCTTGTGCATCGCCACCGAGAGCGCCTCGTCCTGCCAGGGCCAGGACGGATGCGCGATCACGATCTGGATGTCGGGAAAGGCGATGGCGACGTCGTCCAGGTGCATCGGATTGGAGTACTCGAGCCGCAGCCCGCCGCCGCAGCGCATGCCCGAACCGATCCCGGAGTGGCCGCTGTGGAAGATGGCCGGCATGCCGTACTCCGCCACCACCTCGTAGATCGGCCAGGCCATGCGGTCGTAGGGATGAAAGCCCTGTACCGTCGGATGGAACTTGAACCCCTTGACGCCGTGCTCCTCGACGAGCCGGCGAGCCTCGCGCGCCCCCATCTTCCCCTTGTGCGGATCGATGCTCGCGAAGGCGATCATGATGTCCGCGTTCTGCTGCGCGGCCTCGGCGATCTCCTCGTTGGGGATGCGGCGGCGTCCCAGCTGGGTCTCCGCGTCGACGGTGAACATGACGAAGCCGATGTTGCGCTCGCGGTAGGCGGCGACGCTCTCGGCGATGGTGGGCCGGCGGCTGGAGCGGAAGTACCGATCGGCGGCTCGATCGTACTCCTCGCCGTACTTGTCGAACGGGTTCCAGCACGAGACTTCGGCGTGGGTGTGGATGTCGATCGCGACGAGATCCTGATGCTTCATGCGGCTCCTGGCCTGCGCCGCCCCCGGCGCGCTTCGGCAATCGTCGGCAGTATATGCGGCCGGCCGCGGCGGTGCGGGTTACTACCTACTTCCGGGGCCGGGCCAGTTAGTTAACATTCATAACTATCTGTCGGCGCCCGTCCACGGGCGCGGACCGGAGGAGAAGCCGCGCCCGTGCTCGACCAACTCGACCTGCTTCGCATCACCCTGGATGGCCCGATCGTCCAGGTCCGGCTCAATCGCCCGGCCAAGCGCAATGCGATCAGCGACGCGCTGATCGGGCAGATCCACGCCTGTTTCACCAACCTGCCCCCGCAGGCGCGCGTGGCGGTGCTGAGCGGCGAAGGCGAGCACTTCTGCGCGGGCCTGGACCTCACGGAGCTGACGGAGCACGACGTCGCCGGCGGCATCGCCCACTCTCGCCTCTGGCACCAGGCGTTCGAGGCGGTGCAGATGGGTCGGGTGCCGGTGGTGGCGGTGCTCCAGGGCGGCGTGATCGGCGGCGGGCTGGAGCTCGCCAGCTCGGCCCACATCCGGGTGGCCGAGGACAGCACCTACTACGCGCTGCCGGAGGGCCAGCGCGGGCTCTTCGTGGGCGGCGGCGGGTCCGCACGCATACCCCGTCTGGCCGGGGCATCCGTCATGACCGACATGATGCTGACGGGCAGGGTCCTGGATGCCGACGAAGGCCACCGGGTGGGCCTGTCCAACTACCGGGTGGGACCGGGCGAAGGGCTCGCGCTCGCGCTGGAGCTGGCCGGCCGCATCGCCCGCAACGCGCCGCTTTCCAACTTCGCCATCGTGCAGGCCCTGCCGCGCATCGCGGGCATGACGCAAGGCGACGGGCTCTTCGTCGAGTCCCTGGTGGCGGCCATCGCCCAGGACGATCCCGGTGCCAAGGCGCGCATGCAGGAGTTCCTCTCCGGCAAGGCGGCCAAGGTGCGGCGCTCGTCCGGGTCGAAGCCGCAAGGCAATTCCCAGGGGGCGAAGAAGTGAGCATCGCCACTCCGGCGCTGTCGGCAGCGGAGTCGCCGGGCGGGCCGCGCTACCGGTCTGCCCGCGTCGACGCGTGCCGCTCGGCGCGCATCTCGCAGCGCCCCGACGGCACGGTGCTGCTGCTCCCGGACGCGGAGCTCCAGCCGTATCCGGATCGTCTGACGGATCGCCTGGAGGAATGGGCGGCCGCCGTGCCGGATCGGGTCTTCGTCGCGCAGCGGCGCGGCGGCGGGCAGTGGGAGCCCATCACCTACGCGAAGATGCGCGACCGGGCGCGAGCGATCGGCCAGGCACTGCTCGCCCGCGGCCTGTCCACGGAGCGGCCGATCGCCATCCTCTCGGAGAACGGGCTCGAGCACCTGATGCTGGCCCTGGGCGCGATGTGGGTCGGCGTGCCGTTCGCGCCGGTCTCGCCCGCCTACTCGCTGATCTCGAAGGATTTCGGCAAGCTGCGCCACATTCTCGCGCGGACCACCCCGGGCCTGGTGTTCGCTTCCGGCGAGGCCTATTCCGCGGCGATCGCCGCGACGGTGGACGAGACGGTCGAGGTGGTGATGACGCATCCGGACGCATCGCTCGGACGCGAGGTCACGCCGTTCCAGTTGCTGCGGGACACCCCGGCCGGCGCCGAGGTGGATGCCGCCCATGAGCGGGTCGGCCCCGAGACGATCGTCAAGTTCCTGTTCACCTCCGGTTCCACCAAGCTTCCAAAGGGCGTGATCAACACCCACCGGATGCTGTGCGCGAACCAGCAGATGATCCGCCAGGCGATGGCATTCCTCGCGGACGAGCCGCCGGTGCTGGTGGACTGGCTGCCGTGGAACCATACCTTCGGCGGCAACCACAACGTCGGGATCACGCTCTACAACGGGGGCACGCTCTACATCGACGACGGCCGGCCGACGCCGCAGGGCATCGGCGAGACGCTGCGCAACCTGCGCGAGATCTCGCCCACGATCTACTTCAACGTGCCGCGCGGCTTCGAGGAGATCGCGGCCGCGATGCAGGCGGACGCCCAGCTTCGCGCGACGCTGCTCGCACGGGTGAAGGCGTTCATGTTCGCCGGGGCGGGCCTGTCGCAGGTGGTGTGGGACCAGCTCGACCGGATCGCGGAGGAGACGGTCGGCGAGCGCATCCCGATCATCACCGGTCTCGGGATGACCGAGACCTCCCCGAGCTGCACCTTCGCGGTCAAGTCGAGCGAGCTGCGTGCCGGGCACATCGGGCTGCCGTGCCCTGGAGTGGAAGTGAAGCTGGTGCCGGTGGATGGCAAGACCGAGGTGCGATTCCGCGGCCCGAACGTGATGGGTGGCTATTGGCGCGAGCCCGAGCTCACCGCGGAGGCGTTCGACGAGGAGGGCTTCTATCGCACCGGCGACGCGGTCCGGTGGGTCGACCCGAGGGCGCCCGGGAAGGGCCTTCTGTTCGACGGCCGGATCGCGGAGGATTTCAAGCTCGCCACCGGCACCTTCGTGAGCGTGGGCCCGCTGCGCGCGAGGATCATCGCGGCGGCCGCGCCGTACGTGCAGGACGTGGTGCTCGCCGGCCCGGACCGTCCCGAAGTGGCGATGCTGCTCTTTCCCCGGCTCGACCAGTGCCGTCGGCTCGCCGGCATGGACGCGGAGTCGCCTCTCGAGGCGGTGCTTGCCGCGCCGGCGGTGCGGCAGTTCTTCCAGGAGCTGGCCGACCGTCTCTGGCGCGAGGGCACCGGCAGCGCGAGCCGCGTGGCTCGCGGCCATGTGCTGCGCGAGCCGCCGTCGATCGACCGCGGCGAGGTCACGGACAAGGGCTCCATCAACCAGCGGGCGGTGCTGACCCATCGCGCGGCGCTGGTGGACGAGATCTACCGAGACGGCGCATCCCGCGCCGTCGAGGTGTACCTGCCGGACAGGCCGGCAACCTGACGCAACCGAACGACGAGGAGACAATCGATGACACGCGCATCCCTGACGTCGCGGCTGGCCCGCCTTGGCTTGCCGCTGGCGGTATCGCTGGCTATCTCCACCCCCGCCTGGGCCGACCTGACCGTCGGTGTCTCGCTCGCGCTGACCGGCCCCGGGTCGGCGCTCGGAATACCGGTGAAGAACGGCTTCGAGCTCTGGCCGGCGGAGATCGGCGGAGAGAAGGTCAAGCTGATCATCCTCGACGACACCGGCGATCCTTCGCAGGCGACCCGCAACGCCCGCAAGTTCGCCAGCGAGGAGAACGTCGACGTGATGCTGGGTTCGACGCAGACGCCGGGTGGCATGGCGCTCGCCACGGTGGCCAACGAGACGCAGACCGTCCACATGGCTTTTGCGCCGATCCCGCTCGCCGGCGACAAGACCGCCTGGTCCTTCGTCGTGCCGCAGTCGGTGAAGCTCATGGCCGATGCGGTGGTGAAGGACATCAAGGCGAAGAAGTTCAAGACGATCGGCATGATCGGCTTCTCGGATCCGTGGGGCGAGCAGTGGTATGACGCGCTCTCGAAGGGGCTCGAGGGATCGGGCACCAAGATCGTCGCCAACGAGAAGTACGGCCGCGCCGATACCAGCGTGACCGGCCAGGTGCTGAAGCTGGTCTCGGCCAACCCCGAGGCGATCCTGATCGCGGGCTCGGGCACCGGGGCCGCGCTGCCGCAGACGGCACTGGCCGACCGCGGCTACAAGGGCCAGGTCTACCAGACCCACGGTGCCGGCTCGAGCGACTTCCTGCGCATCGCCGGCAAGTCGGCCGAAGGCACGATCCTGCCGATCGGGCCGGTGCTCGTTCCGCGGCAGCTGCCGGATTCGCACCCGTCCAAGAAGGTGGTGCAGGAGTTCGTCAAGAGCTATCAGGCGAAGTTCGGCGACAAGTCGCCGGTGGTCTTCGGCGCGCACAGCTACGACGCGATGCTGATCCTCGACAAGGCGGTGCCGGTGGCCAAGAAGAAGGCGAAGCCCGGCACGCCGGAGTTCCGCAAGGCGCTGCGCGAGGCCATCGAGTCGGTCAAGGACATCGCGGCCGTGAACGGCGTGTACAACTTCACGTCCCAGGACCACTTCGGCCTCGACGAGCGCGGCTCGGTGATGGTCAAGGTGAGCAAGGGCGACTGGGAGCTGCTGAAGTAGGTCCCGCGGCGGCCACACCGGAGCCGGCGCTTGGACTGGCAGATCGCCGTCCTGCTGCTGCAGGACGGCCTCACCAATGGCGCGGTCTACGCGCTGCTCGGCATCGCGATCGTGCTCGTGTTCGCGGTGACGCGGGTGATCTTCGTCCCGCAGGGGGAGTTCGTCACCTTCGGGGCGCTCACGCTCGCCAGCCTGCAGGCGGGCCTGGTGCCCGGGTCGGTGTGGCTGCTGCTGGTGGCTGCCGTGGTGGTGGCCGCGCTGGAATTGCCCGAGGCGGTGCGCGAGGACGGTGCGGTGGGCGCCGGCCGCGTGGCCGCGCGCACGCTGGCGCTGCCGGCGGTCATCGCGCTCGTCGCCTGGTGGCTCGCGCCGCATGAGCTGCCGCTTCTCGCGCAGGTCGCCCTCACGCTCGCCATCATCACGCCACTCGGCCCGCTGCTCTATCGGGCGGTGTTCCAGCCGATCGCGGACGCGTCGGTGCTGGTGCTGCTGATCGCCGCGGTGGCGGCTCACTTCGTGCTGACCGGCCTCGCCCTCGTCTTCTTCGGTGCCGAGGGATTTCGCACCCCGGCGTTCTCGGACGGCTCGCTCTCGCTCGGCGCGCTCGTCTTCAGCGGACAGAGCCTCTGGATCTACGGCGTCACGCTCCTGCTGATCGTGGCCATGGGGCTGTTCTTCACCTTCACCCTGACGGGCAAGGCGCTGCGCGCGACCGCGTTCAACCGAACCGGGGCGCGACTGATCGGCTTCTCCCCCAACCGCGCAGGCTCGCTCACCTTCACGTTTGCGGCCTTCCTCGGCACGCTCTCGGGCGTGCTGATCGCCCCGGTGGTCACCATCTACTACGACAGCGGCTTCGTGATCGGCCTCAAGGGCTTCGTGGCGGCGATCGTCGGCGGGCTCGCCAGCTATCCGCTCACCGCACTCGGAGCGGTGCTGGTCGGCGTGCTGGAGGCCTTCTCGTCCTTCTGGGCGAGCGGCTACAAGGAGGCCATCGTCTTCACCTTGGTCATCCCGGTCCTGATCTGGCTCTCGCTCACCGGCACCCATCACGAGGAGGAGGAGTGAGCGGCGCCGCCCGGCCGCCCGAAGGCGACGCTCCCCTGCCTCGGGGAGGATGTCGCGCCAGCGACAGGAGGGTGAGCGACGTGAGCGGCGCGCGAGGCGCCGGCAGCGCCCTCGTGGTCGTGGTGGGGCTGCTCGCTGTCGCCCCGTGGGTGCTGCCGCAGTTCTACATCACCCTGCTCAACTACGTCGGGCTGTATGGCCTCGTCGCGCTCGGCGTCGTGCTGCTCACCGGGGTGGCCGGCCAGATCTCCTTCGGGCAGGCCGCCTTCGTCGGGGTCGGTGCCTACACCACTGCCGTGCTCACCACCCAGTCGGGGCTGTCACCCTGGGTGACGCTGCCGATCGCGCTCGTGGTCGCGGGCCTGGTCGCCTGGTTCATCGGGCTGATCACGCTGCGCATGAGCGGCCACTACCTGCCGCTCGGAACGATCGCCTGGGGCATCAGCCTGTACTACCTTTTCGGGACCGTGCCGTGGCTGGGCGGCTTCGGCGGGCTGAGCGACATTCCGCCGCTTGCGATCGGCGGCTTCGGCTTCACCGACCTGGGCCGCTACCACTACCTCGTCTGGAGCGTGATGCTGGCCGCGCTCTGGGCCACGGCCAACCTGCTCGACTCGAGGACCGGCCGCGCCATCCGGGCGCTGAGAGGCCGGGCCAGCATGGCCGAGGCCTTCGGGCTGCAGCCGCCCCGCCTGCGGATCCAGGTGTTCATCTATGCCGCGGTGCTCGCGGCGCTGTCGGGCTGGCTCTTCGCCCACATGCAGCGCTTCATCAATCCGACGCCGTTCTCCATCAACATGGGGATCGAGTACCTGTTCATGGCGGTGGTGGGCGGCGCCGGAAGCGTCTGGGGCGCGGTGCTCGGCGCGCTGCTGATCACGCTGCTCAAGGAGCTGCTGCAGGCAACGCTGCCCGGCCTCATCGGGCAGTCGGGCCCGTTCGAGATCATCGTCTTCGGGATTCTGATCGTGGTGCTGCTGCACTACGCGCGCGACGGCGTCTGGCCTCTCGTGCAGCGGCTGCTGCCCGCGCCGGCGCCGCGCGCCGTGAGCGGCGCCTCCGGCCTGCCGTCGCGGCCTCCCGGCACCTCCGGCCGGCCGCTGCTGACGGTCGGCGAGGCGAGCAAGCGGTTCGGCGGCCTGGTGGCCGTCAACCGGGTCAGCTTCGAGATGAGGAGCGGCGAGATCCTGGGGCTCATCGGCCCCAACGGGGCCGGCAAGAGCACGCTCTTCAACCTCATCAGCGGCTATGCGCCGCTCACCGGCGGCGAGATCCACTTCGACGGGCAGCGCATCTCCGGCCTCGGCTCGAGCCGCATCGCGGCGCTCGGCATCGCGCGCACGTTCCAGCACGTGCAGCTCGTCGCCGGCATGAGCGTGCTCGACAACGTCGCGATGGGCGCCTACCTGCGTGGCAGCAGGGGCCTCCTGGCGACTTCGCTGCGCATGGACCGCGACGAGGAGGCCGCGCTGCTGCGCGAGGCAGCCACCCAGATCCGCCGGGTCGGCCTGGACGAGCAGATGCACGAGCCGGCGGGCAGCCTGCCGCTCGGCAAGCAGCGGGTGGTCGAGATCGCGCGGGCGCTTGCGGCCGACCCGGTGCTGCTGCTGCTGGACGAGCCGGCGGCCGGCCTGCGCTTTCGGGAGAAGCAGGAGCTCGCGGCGCTGCTGCGCGCGTTGCGCGAGCAGGGCATGAGCATCCTGCTGGTGGAGCACGACATGGATTTCGTGATGGGGCTGACCGACCGGCTGGTGGTGCTGCAGTTCGGCGAGAAGCTCGCCGAAGGCGCACCGGCCGAGGTGCAGCGCAACCCGGCGGTGCTGGAGGCCTATCTTGGCGGCGTCTGAGCGCGGCGGCGCGGATGCACCGCTGCTCGCGGTCGAGGATCTGTCAGTGCGCTACGGCAAGGTGGAGGCGGTCCACGGCGTCTCGCTGCGACTGGATGCCGGCAGCATCGTCACGGTGGTCGGGCCGAACGGCGCCGGCAAGACGACGCTGATGGCGGCGATCATGGGGCTGCTGCCGTCCACCGGCCGCATCCTCATCGACGGCGTGGACCAGCGTGGCGTGACCGTGGAGGAGCGGGTCGCGAACGGCGTCTGCCTCGTGCCGGAGAAACGCGAGCTCTTCGCCGAGATGACGGTGCAGGACAATCTCGAGCTTGGCGGGCTGACCCGTCGCCGGCGCGGCGAGCGCGGCCTCGATGCCGCGCTCGAGGACATCTACAGCCTCTTCCCGCGCCTGCGGGAGCGTCGCCGTCAGCTCGCCGGAACCCTCTCCGGCGGCGAGCGCCAGATGCTCGCGCTCGGCCGGGCGCTGATGTCCGCGCCGCGGCTGCTGATGCTGGACGAGCCGAGCCTCGGGCTCGCGCCGCTGATCGTTCGCGAGATCTTCCACGTCATCGCGGACCTGCGCTCGCGCCGGGTGAGCGTGCTGCTGGTGGAGCAGAATGCCCGCGCCGCGCTGCAGGTGGCGGACTACGGCTACGTGCTGGAGAGCGGCGAGGTGGCCCTTTCCGGCGGCGCGGGCGAGCTCATGGCCGACGAGAAGGTGATCGCGAGCTACCTGGGGCTGCGCGCGGTGGAGCGCGAGGGGAAGTGAGCTCCGCGGCCGAGGAGCAGGAGCTGCACGGGACGCGTGCCGACGTGCATGCCGGGAGTGTCGCGCGCGACGGGCCGGCTTCACCGGGAGGCCTGGACCAGTCCTCCATGGCGCATCTCCTGGGCTATCACATCACGCAGGCCAACGTGCCGAGTCGCAAGGTGTTCATGCGGCACATCGGCACGCCCTATCGCCTGAGCCCCGTGGAGTTCACCATCCTGATGCTGGTGGCGAACAACCGGGACGCCACCCACAAGCAGCTCTCGCAGGCGTTGATGGTCGCCGCGCCCGCCGTCACCACGCTGCTCGACCGCCTGAGCGAGCGCGGGCTGATCGTGCGGGTGCGCAACGAGAACGACCGCCGCTCCCAGAACGTGCGCCTGACGCGCCGCGGCGCCGCCTTGCAGCGCGAGATCCGCGAGATCTCGCTGGGGATGGAGCGCGACCTGGTCCGTCACCTGACCGGGGCGGAACGGGCGCTCCTCATCGAGCTGCTGCAGAAGGTGGCGCGCGCGAGGCACTGAGCGACGCGAGTCTGCGCGCTCACGCTCGCCGTCCGGCCCGGCCTCCCGCCCGATGCTCCCGCGCCGACACCCCGAACCTGCGTCGGAAGCTGCGGCTGAAGTGCGCGGCATCGTTGAAGCCGTGACTGAAGGCGATCTCCGCGATGCCGCGTCCGGCGAGGGCGGGGTCGCGCAGGTCGCGATGGCAGGCATCGAGGCGCTGGTTCCAGATGTAGTGCGCGAGCGGCACCGGCTCGTTCTGGAAGAGGCGATGCACGTGGCCGACCGACAGGTGCAGCTCGGCCGCGACGGTCGCGACCGACAGCAGCGGATCCGGGAGGCGTTGCGCGACCAGCCGCTTGATGCGCGCGAGGTGGTAGCCGGTGAGATCCGACACGCCCTGGCGGTTGGCTGCCGGCAGGGTGTGCAGGCCCGCCACCAGTATGTCGACGATGCCGTTGGCCACCGCGCTGGCCGAGGCCGGCTGCAGGCCGGCGATGTCCCGCTGCAGCGTGCGCAGCATGCTGATCATCAGGTTGCCGGCGCCTTGCCGCCCGTTCACCGCAGTCGCGGTGAGCCGCTCCGTCCCGCGCACCATGCTGCGGAGCTGGCTGCCTGGCAGCATCAGCACGATCTGCTGGAAGCGGCCGCCGAAGCCGAGCTCGTAGGGGCGGGTGCTGTCGTAGAGCGCGAAGTCTCCTGGCTGCAGCAGCGCGTCGCGCCCGTCCTGGCTCACGACACCGCGCCCGCGCGTCTGGATGCTCACCAGAAAGTAATCCTCGGCCGCGCGGGAGATCTGTCGCGGCGTGCGCAGGACGCGCTGCGCCACCGAGTCGACCACGGAGAGGTCGAGCTGGGCGAGCCGGTGCGAGCGGATCGATCCCCGGAAGCCTGACCGCTCGGCCGCGTCGCAGTCGAGTTGCACGTAGACGTCGCAGATCATGTCGGTCCAGTAGGCCAGGCGCTCTCCCGGCGGCACCGACGAGGTCGTGAAGCGCTGCGTCATCGCGGTCTCCCGAATGGAGGTTGCACGCCGCCCGCTTCGGGTCCGTCGGGCCGTGCCACCCGGGGCATCCGATCGGCGGTCAAGAATGCTGCGATTCGAGGACAAGCCTGCTGGCCGGGCCGACTCTACACTGCCACCGGAACGAAGTCGACAACGACCCGCGGCAGCGGCAAGGAGCCCCAGAATGAGCCGGAAGCATCCAAGGTACAAGGTCGCCGCCATCCAGGCCGCGCCGGACTTCCTCGATCTCGACGCCACCATCGACAAGACCATCGCGCTGATGAAGCAGGCAGCCGGCGAAGGCGCCCGCCTGATCGCCTTCCCGGAGACGTGGATTCCCGGCTACCCCTTCCACATCTGGCTGGATTCGCCGGCCTGGGGCATGCAGTTCGTCCAGCGCTACCACGACAACTCGCTGGTGGTCGGCTCCGCGGAGTTCCTCCGGATCTGC
This sequence comes from Pseudomonadota bacterium, assembly GCA_023388075.1. Lineage (GTDB taxonomy): Bacteria > Pseudomonadota > Gammaproteobacteria > Burkholderiales > Burkholderiaceae_E > Lautropia. The sequence goes on along the minus strand of JAEWGX010000038.1, from coordinate 6,338 downwards.
GCGGCGGCGCGCGAGCTCGGGATCTGGGTCGGTCTCGGCTACAGCGAGAAGGCGGGCGGGAGCCTCTACATGGGACAGGCGCTGATCGACGACCAGGGCGAGGTGGTGCAGACCCGGCGCAAGCTGAAACCGACGCATGTCGAGCGCACGGTGTTCGGCGAGGGCGACGGCAGCCACCTGACCGTGTGCGAGACCGCGATCGGCAACGTCGGTTCGCTCTGCTGCTGGGAGCACCTGCAGCCGCTGTCGAAGTACGCGATGTACGCGCAGAACGAGCAGGTCCACATCGCGGCGTGGCCGAGCTTCGCGCTCTATCGTGGCGCCGCGTATGCGCTCGGACCGGAGCTCAACAACGCGGCGAGCCAGGTCTACGCGGCCGAGGGCCAGTGCTTCGTCCTCGCGCCCTGTGCCGTGGTGTCCCCCGAGATCTCGGCGCTGCTGTGCACCGACGAGACGAAGCGGCAGTTGCTGAAGGTCGGCGGCGGCTTCACCCGCATCTTCGCGCCCGACGGGTCCTCGATCGGCAACTCCATCCCGGAGGACCAGGAGGGGATCGTCTACGCGGAGATCGACCTGGGCATGATCTCGCTCGCGAAGGCGGCGGCGGATCCGGCCGGACACTATGCCCGCCCGGACGTCACGCGGCTGCTGCTCGACAAGACGCCAGGGGATCGCGTGGTCGACCGCACGACGCCGGACGTGCTCCAGCTTCCGCAGGACGAGGCGGCGGGTGCGGCCGAGGTGGTCGTCCCGATCAAGGGGGCGCAGGAGAAGACAGCCGCCTAGGTTGCGACGACGGTGGCATCATTGTCCTCGCATCACCGGAGGACAGGATGGCCCATCGCGTCGAGAACCAGCCGCCGCCGCTCGCGGACTACAACCTGTGGCAATCCCATCCCGCGCTGCGCGAGGCCGTGCAGCGGGAAGACGCCGACTGGGCCATCCCGGAGCTCGACGCCTACGGGGCACGCATCGGCACCGCGCGGATGCAGGAGCTCGCGGCGCTCGCCAACCGGTATCCGCCCGAGCTGCACACGCACGACCGCTATGGTCATCGGGTCGACCGGGTGGATTTCCATCCGGCCTGGCACGAGCTGATGGCCGCGGGCGTGGGCGCCGGCCTGCACAGCTCGTCCTGGTCGAATCCTCGGCCCGGTGCCCACGTGGCGCGGGCCGCTGCGTTCCTCCTGCATGCCGAGGTGGAGAACGGCACGCTCTGCCCGTTGTCGATGACGCACGGCTCCGCGGGCGCCTTCGCCCAGGCGCCGGACCTCGCCGCCCGATGGCTGCCGCTCATCTACTCGCGCGACTACGACCCGGCGTTCGCGCCGGTGACCGGCAAGCGCAGCGCGCTCGTCGGCATGGGCATGACCGAGAAGCAGGGCGGCTCGGACGTCCGGGCCAACACGACGGTCGCCACGGCGGCGGGCGACGGCACCTGGCGCCTGCACGGCCACAAGTGGTTCACCTCGGCGCCGATGTGCGACGCGTTCTTCGTCACCGCGCGGACGGCGGGCGACGATCGGGGCATCTCGTGCTTCTTCATGCCGCGCTTCCTGCCGGACGGTAGCCGCAACGACATCCGCATCCAGCGGCTGAAGGACAAGCTGGGCAACAAGTCCAACGCGTCGAGCGAGCTCGAGTTCGAGGGCACGGTGGCCTGGCTGGTCGGCGAGCCGGGCCGGGGCATCCCGACCATCCTCCAGATGGGCGTCTTCACGCGCCTCGATTGCGCGCTCGGCTCGGCCGGCATCATGCACCAGTGCGTCGCGCAGGCGGTCCACCATGCCCGCCATCGGCGGGCGTTCGGCCGGCTGCTGGTGGAGCAGCCGCTGATGCGCAACCTGCTGGCCGATCTCGCGCTCGAGGTGGAGGCGGCCGTGACGCTGGTCATGCGACTTGCGCGCGCGTACGACCGCATGGAGGATCCGGCCGAGACGGAGTTCCGCCGCGTCATGACGGCGGTCTGCAAGTACTGGGTCTGCCGCCGGGGGCCGCCGCTTGCCTTCGAGGCGATGGAGGCGCTTGGCGGCAACGGCTACGTGGAGGAGGCGCCGCTCGCGCGCTTCTACCGCGAGCTGCCGGTCAACTCCATCTGGGAGGGCTCCGGCAACGTGATGTGCCTGGACGTGCTCCGTGCCTTCGGCCGGTCGCCGGCGACGGCCGAGGCGATCGCCGCCGAGCTTGCGTTCGCGCGCGGCGCGAACGCGATCTACGACCGCTGCTGCGATCGGCTGGCGCAGCGCCTGCTCGTGCCGGCCGATCCGGCCACGTCGGCGCAGACCGAGGGGCAGGCCCGCGCCCTGGTCGCGGAGCTTGCGCTTGCGATGTCGGCGTCCTTGCTGCTGCGGCATTCCCCGGACATCGGCGACCTCTTCTGCCGGGCCCGGCTGGACGGCTCGCCGGCGAGCGGGCTCGCCTTCGGAGCGCTGCCGGACCATCCGGCGATCGGGCGGCTCATCGACCGCCTGGAACCGGTTCACGGGGACGCCGCGCCAGACGTCGGCTGAGACTCGCCACCGATCACGGCGTCGCGGCGTCACGCTTGGCAGGGGGGCGGGATTCTGTGATGCTTGAACGCAACATGGACGAAGCACTCAAGGCCTTCATGGCCGATCCTCTGGGAACCGCCGGCCTGCTGGTGGAGTATGGCCTCAAGGGCGCCGCGCCGCTGACCGCGGCGCTTGCCGTGATCGTGGCGGGCGTCGCGGTGTGGCTGTGGCGACGCCGGTCTCATCGCGGTCGTACCAACGTGCTGACGCGACGCGCGTTCAGCCAGGCCGAGGGGCAGCTCTGGACTCGCCTGAACGCGGCCATGCCCGGCCACGTCATCGGGATCGGCGTGCCGCTCACCCGCTTCGTCGCCGTGCGCAAGGACGGCGGTCTCGGTCGCCACCGGCGGCGCCTGGAGACGCTCAGCGCCGACTTCGGTGTCTTCCGCGGCGACGGCACCATCTCGACGGTGGTGCTGCTGGAAGACGGCGAGGCCTCCCTCGGTCGACGCCAGGCCAAGCTGCGCCGCAAGTTGCTCGAGCGCGCCGGCATCCGCTGGGTGACCTGGTCGGTCGCCTCGTTGCCGACGGTCGATGCCATCACTCGGCAGCTCAATCCGGTGCCGATCCAGTTCGCGGCCGGCGAGTCCGGCAGCGCCAAGCGCCGCGTGGACGGCGGCTCCGCGCGACGCGGGATGAGCGACTCCGTGGATCCGGACACTCGCCTGGTCGCGAGCGTCCGGTAGCACGTCCCGCCGAAGCGGCCCGCGGTTGGCGCAGGCCTACGTCGGCGTGACCAGCTTCAGCCCCACGATGCCCGCGACGATCAGCGCGAGGCTCACCAGGCGCCCGACGGTGGCGGCTTCGCCGAACAGGACGATGCCGAGCGCGGCGGTGCCCACCGCGCCGATGCCGGTCCAGACCGCGTAGGCGGTGCCGACCGGAAGCGACCTCATCGCCAGGCCGAGCAGAAGGACGCTCACCACCATCGCGATCACGGTGCCGACCGTCGGCCACAGCCGGGTGAATCCTTCGGTGTACTTGAGGCCGATTGCCCAGGCGATCTCGAAAGCGCCGGCAATCACCAGGATGATCCAGGCCACGGGTGGCACTCCAGTCTCTCGGGGCCGTCCCCGTTGATGGACAAGGCTCGGGGTCGTCCCCGCCGCGCGCCATTCTAGCGGCGGATCGGCTACGATCGCGCTGCATTCCATTACCGAGCGCGGCGTGTCGCACCGGCCGCGGGCGTTTCGAAGGATCGAGAAGTTGATTGGTTCGCAGGTTCTTAGTTGAGCCCCACCCTGAAGGCCATCCTGCTGCTCACCTGCAGCAACGTGTTCATGACCTTCGCCTGGTATGCGCACCTGAAGGAGATGAACACCCGCCCGTGGTTCGTCGCGGCACTGGCGAGCTGGGGCATCGCGCTCTTCGAGTACCTGCTCCAGGTCCCGGGGAACCGGATCGGCTACACGGTGATGAGCGTCGGCGAGCTCAAGGTGCTCCAGGAGCTGATCACGCTGACGGTCTTCGTCCCGTTCGCGCTTTTCTACCTGAAGGAGCCGCTCAAGCTGGACTTCCTGTGGGCGGGGCTCTGCCTCGTGGGCGCGGCCTACTTCATGTTCCGGGACCGCCTGTGACGGCCGCCTCGAGACGCGCCCACGACGTGCCGGTGCTGGCCGTGGATGCTGCCGCGGAGCAGGCCTGGAACGAGGCTCGCCTTGCGCATCCGGTATCGGAGCCGGTCGCACGCCTGTGGCGCTACCCGCGACCCGCGGTGGTCCTCGGCCGCTCGCAGCAGGTGCTCGCGGCCGCGCTCGCGCCGGCCGAGCTGCCGGTGATCATGCGTCGCGCCGGCGGTGGCGCCGTGCTGGTCGGCCCCTGGCTGCTCGGCGCCTCCATCGTCCTGCCGTCGGACCACCCCCTGGTGGCCGGGGTCACCATCCCCGACAGCTATCGCTGGCTCGGCGAGTGCTTCCAGCGCGCCCTGGCCCGCCACGGCGTCATCGCGCAGACGGTGCCCGCGGACAAGACCTGGAAGGCGCCTGCCGAGCTGGCGTGGGCCTGCTATGCCGGGATGTCTCCGTGGGAGGTCGCGATCGACGGCCGCAAGCTCGTGGGCCTCGCCCAGCGGCGCGGCCGCCACGGCATCCTCTTCGTGGCCGGAGCGCTGCTCGAGCCGGTGCCCTGGACGCTTCTCGCCGAGGTACTGCGGCGGCCCGAACGGGAGGCCACGCTGCTTGCGCGGGCGACGATCTCGGCGGCGGAAGCGGCCGCGGACGCGGCACACGGCGCCGGCTTCGACCCGGAGGCCTTCGCGGCCGACGTCGGAGCCGAAGTGGCGGCGGTCCTTCGCGGGCGGCCGATGGTAGGATGAACCGGACTCGGGCCGGGTGCGGATGTACCGGGGGCCCGATGTACCCGGGGGTGCGGGATGAGCGATGAAGGCGGCGTGAGCGGGATGGGCGGCACCGACGAGTTCGACCGGTGGGTGCGGGCACTGCCGAAGGCGGAGCTGCACGTTCACATCGAAGGGACGCTGGAGCCCGAGATGATGTTCGAGCTCGCCCGGCGCAACGGCGTCGGGCTGCCTTACGCGGACATCGATGCGGTGCGTGCCGCCTACCAGTTCGAGAACCTGCAGTCGTTCCTGGACCTGTACTACGCCGGCGCCGACGTCCTGCGCACCCGCCAGGATTTCGACGACCTCTGCTGGGCGTATCTGCGGCGTGCCCGCGCCGACGGCGTCGTCCATGCGGAGATCTTCTTCGATCCGCAGACGCACACCAGCCGCGGCGTCGCGTTCGAGACGGTGCTCGACGGGCTCGAGGACGCGTGCCGGCGCGGCGCGGCGGAGCTCGGGATCTCCTCCCGCCTCATCATGTGCTTCCTGAGGCACCTGCCGGAGGACGACGCGTTCCGCACGCTCGCCCAGGCACGCCCGCATGCGGCCCGGATCGCGGGCGTCGGCCTGGACTCCTCCGAGCGCGGCCACCCGCCCTCGGACTTCGCCCGGGTGTTCGATGCCTGCGCCGCGCTCGGATGGCACCTGGTCGCCCATGCCGGCGAGGAAGGCCCTGCGGAGTACGTGCTCGAGGCACTGGACCAGCTCAAGGTGGAGCGTATCGACCACGGCGTGCGCAGCGAGTCCAATCCCGCGCTGATGCAGCGCCTGGCACGCAGCCGCGTCCCCCTCACCGTCTGCCCGTTGTCCAACGTCAAGCTGCGCGTCTTCCCGGACCTCGCCTCGCACAACCTCAAGCGGATGCTGGACCAGGGCCTGAACGTCACCATCAACTCGGACGATCCCGCCTACTTCGGCGGCTACGTCGGCGACAACTATGTCCAGGCGGCGAAGGCCCTGGGCCTGGGACGGCGCGAGGTCCTCACGCTCGCCCGCAACAGTCTGGAGGCCGCCTTCGTCTCCAAGGACGTCAAGGCGGGCTGGGTGGCCGCGCTGGAGGGCGCGCACTGACGTCGCGGCGGCGCGCGACAGCCTCCTGGCCGCGTGGAGATTACCTGCGGAGTCCCGGGGTGGACTGCTAGTATTGGTCGCTCGTATCGCGGCGCGTCGCCGGCAGTTCCCAGGACCCAGGATGAAACCTACAACCGTGCTGGCGGCCCTTGCGGTCGCGCTGGTCGCGCTGGCCGGCTGCAATCGAAACGAGCAGGCGAAGCCTGTCGTCGTTGCCGGCACGATCCAGCCGGTTGCCGATTCGTCGGGCGGCGCGGCGGCCGCCTCACGGGCAGGATCGCAGGCGTCTTCGACCGGAGCGGGCGGGGCCATCGCCGCGGCAGGCGCCGCCGTGGCCGGAGCGGCGTCGGCGGCGGCGGGCGTCGGCAGCGCCC
>JAEWGX010000065.1 GCA_023388075.1 Pseudomonadota bacterium | reverse complement strand
CGGGTGATCGGACACCGCGACGGCTTCGGCTTCATGGTGCCGGACGACGCGAGCGGTGACATCTTCCTGCCGCCGCGCGAGATGCAGAAGGTGATGCACGGCGACCGGGTGCTGGTACGGCGAAGCGGCACCGATTCGCGCGGGCGGACCGAGGGCAGCATCGTCGAGGTGACCGAGCGGCCCAAGCGGGCCCTGGTTGGCCGCCTGGTCAGCGAACGTGGCGTGATGCTGGTCGTGCCCGAGGATCAGCGCATCAAGCACGACGTGCTGATCCAGCCGGGCGGGGCGATGGGCGCGACTGCGGGCCAGGTGGTCTCGGTCGAGATCGTCGAGCCGCCGACCCAGCACACGCCGCCGATCGGCCACGTGGTGGAGATTCTCGGCGAAGTCGACGATCCCGGCATGGAGATCGAGATCGCGGTACGCAAGTTCGACGTACCGCATCGCTTCAGCGAGGACCTGTTGCGCGAGGTGGCGACGCTGCCCGACGTGCTGCAGCCGTCGGACTACCGCAACCGGGTCGACCTGCGCGATGTCCCGCTGGTGACCATCGACGGCGAGGACGCGCGCGACTTCGACGACGCGGTCTACTGCGAGCCGCTCGATCGCGACAAGCCCGCGGCCGGATGGCGCCTGCTGGTGGCGATCGCGGACGTGAGCCACTACGTGACGCCTGGCGGCCTGCTGGACCAGGAGGCGCAGGCGCGATCCACCAGCGTCTATTTCCCGCGGCGCGTGATCCCGATGCTGCCGGAGAAGCTCTCCAACGGCCTGTGCTCGCTCAATCCCGGCGTCGACCGCCTGGTGCTGGTGGCGGACATGGTGGTGGACGGGCGCGGGCGCACCAAGGCCTACCAGTTCTACCCGGGCGTCATGCACTCCGCGGCGCGCCTCACCTACGACGAGGTCTGGGGCATCCTGTCCGGCCGCAACCCCCCGGCCATCCAGGCGCGGGGGGCCCTGGTCGGCCATCTGAACGACCTGCACCAGCTCTACCGCACGTTGTTCAAGGCGCGCCAGGCGCGCGGCGCGGTGGACTTCGACACGGTGGAGACGAAGATCATCTGCGATCCCGCCGGTCGCATCCAGTCGATCGTCGCGCAGGAGCGCAACGACGCGCACCGGCTGATCGAGGAGTGCATGCTGTGCGCCAACACCTGCGCGGCCGACTTCCTGGTGCGCATGAAGCATCCCGGTCTCTACCGCGTCCACGAAGGCCCGACACCCGACCGGCTCGCCAACCTGCGGCAGTACCTGTCGACGCTCGGCCTGCACCTGGGCGAGCGTGGCAAGGACCCCACGCCGCAGGACTACCAGGTGCTTGCCCGGACGATCGCGGATCGTCCCGATGCCGCCCTCCTGCAGACCATGATGCTGCGCTCGATGCAGCAGGCGATCTACACGCCGGTGAACAGCGGCCACTTCGGCCTCGCCTACGAGGCCTATGCGCACTACACCTCGCCGATCCGCCGCTATCCGGACCTGCTCAACCATCGCGCCATCAAGGCGCTGCTCGGGGGTGGTCGCTACCGGCCGGAGGTGATGGTGAAGGACGTCGCGGTGCCATCGACGCCTGCCGTCCGCGAGGGGGCCGGCAAGGGTCGGCAGGATGCCGCGGCCGCCAAGGGCGGGGCAGCCACGCGCCAGGCAAGGCCTCGCGGCAAGGAGGCCGTCGAATCGGCCGAGCTCGTGGTGTGGGAGTCGCTCGGCGTGCTTTGCTCGGTGAACGAACGGCGTGCCGACGACGCGACGCGCGACGTCGAGGCCTGGCTCAAGTGCCAGTACATGAAGGAGCGGGTGGGCGAGCAGTACCGCGGCCGCATCACCGGGGTCGCGCCGTTCGGCATCTTCGTCACGCTGGAGAACCTGTTCGTCGAGGGGATGGTCCATGTCTCCGACCTCGGCGCCGAGTACTTCCAGTACAGCGAGACCAGCCACGAGCTGCGCGGCGAGCGCACCGGCAAGCGCTACCGGCTGACCGACGAGATCGACGTGCAGGTCTCGCGGGTGGACCTGGAGGGCAGGCGCATCGACTTCCGGCTGGTGCAGGATGCGCGCCCGCGCTTCGCGAGCGACGCCCGCGACGACGGCTCGTCGCCGGAGCGCAATGGCAAGGGCATGGATGGCGCCCGCAGCGGCGACAATGGGCGCAAGGCGCGCAAGGGCGGGCGCAAGGCGGCGCCCGCCAAGACGCAGTCGGTGAGAGAGGCGCGCGAGGCCCGCAAGGCCGGCAAGGCGGAGGGCCGCGCGCGCGGCCGCCGCGGCCGCTGACGCCGCCCGCCTTCGACGGGCCGTCATGCTGCTCTTCGGCTTCCATTCGGTCACCGCGCGCCTGCGGCAGGCGCCCGGGACCATCCGCACCCTCTATCTCGACCGCGACCGCGACGATCACCGAGCGCGAGAGCTGCAGCGTCTCGCCGCCGGGCAGTCGGTCGTCGTCAACCTGGTGAGCGGCAGCCGGCTCGACCGGCTGTGCGCCGGCAAGCGCCACCAGGGCGTGGTGGCGATGGCCGAGGCCACCGTGCCGAAGGCGGACCTGGCGCAGCTCGTCGCTCGGGCAACGCGGTGGCATGAGGCACGGGAGGGGGGCGCCGCAGGTGCGGCCGGCGCCGCGCCCATGCCTGCCGATGCCTCGCCGCCCCTGCTCCTGCTGCTCGACGGCGTGACCGACCCGCGCAACCTCGGCGCCTGCCTGCGCGTGGCGGACGGAGCCGGTGTCGACGCGGTGCTGGCGCCGAAGGACCATGCCTGCATGCTCACCGACGTGGTGATCCACACGGCGAGCGGCGCGGCCGAAAGCGTCCCGTACCTGATGGTCACCAATCTCGCGCGCACGATCGAGGATCTGCAGCTCGGCGGCTATCGCGTCATCGGCACCGCCGACGAGGCGGCCGGGTCGCTCTACGAGGCGGACCTGGGCGGACCGCTCGCATGGGTACTGGGTTCCGAGGACAAGGGGCTGCGCCGGCTGGTGCGCGAGCATTGCGACGCGCTGGTATCGATCCCGATGCTCGGCCGGGTGGAGAGCCTGAATGTCTCCGTGGCGGCCGGCGTGGTGCTGTACGAGACGGTGCGCCGCAGGCTCGCGACAGCGGCTCGGGGTTGACGGCCTGGGTGACTATCGTGCCCGGCTGCCGCGTCGCCGGAAGTCCCAGGGTGGCTCCGGCTTCGGATCACGCCACAAGCCGGCGCCGCCGTCGCGGGCCCGGCTCTCCGCCTGCGCGTAGCGATCGCGCAGTGGCGGCGGCAGGTCGTCGGCATAGCGCCTGAAGTACCAGGCGAAGCCCGCGGCGATCTGCTCGAGTCCGGCGTCCACGGTCCGCTCGTCCGGGTGCACCACGTACACCTCGCCGACGATCCGCCCGAAGCGGTCCGTCTTGGCGACGCGGATCCTCAGCGACTGCTTCTCCAGCAGGTCGCGCAGGTTTCGTCGCGAGCGGTCGGCGAACGGCTGCCGCCGCTCCGGCGCATCGATGCCGGAGAGCCTCACGGTGAGCCGGGTGCCGTCGTCGGCGACCGCGACGAACGAGTCGCCGTCCTGCACATGGACGGCGCGAGCCGCGAGCATCGCCTGGAGCTCGCGAGTGTCGGGGCGCGTGGCGACCGCCGGGCCACGGGAACCCGGCAGGCTGGTGCCGGCATCGGGGGGCTGGCAGGCGGACGACAGCAGGAGCGCGATGGCGGCGAGCGCCTGCATGAGACGGCGGAGGGCTGAGTCGATCATGGCGGCCACGATATCATCGACGGCCCACCCCGACGCGGACGCGACATGGAAGGTTTCCTGCTTCTCCTGCACCTGGCTGGCGTCGTCGTGTGGCTGGGCGGCATGTTCTTCGCGGCGGTCTGCCTGCATCCGTCGCTCGGGGCGCTGGAAGGACGGACGCGCGCCGAGCTCGTCACCGCCACGCTCGGCCGCTTCCTCGGTTGGGTCGCCGTCTGCGTCGTGCTGATCTGGGCGAGCGGCATCGCCATGCTGTCGACCTTCCAGGCGCAGGCGCTTCCGCTCGGCTGGCACCTGATGATCGGCATCGGTGTCGTGATGACGCTCGTCTACCTGTGGATCGTGCTGGGTCTCTTTCGTCCGGCGCGCCAGGCGCTCGCCAGGGGCGACCTCCCTGCGGTCGCGCCGCGGCTTGGCGGCATTCGCCGCCTGGTCGTGCTCAACCTCGTGCTCGGCGCGCTTGCGGTGGCGGGCGTGCTGCTCCTCTCCTAAGAAGCCATCGGCACCGTGACTTTCTCCACGGACCCCTGCTGACTTTTGTTGCAGGGGTACCACCGGGGGGGTACCCTTCCCGGGAAGCGCGTCGGCACCACAACCACGCACCTGTGGCCGGACAGCCTCGTTGCCGTGGCAACGCCGCTGGCCAACTTGCCGGCCCCTTCCGGCGCGCAGTATGGTGCGGGCAGCATGTGGGAAGGCGAGACCATGGACATACCCCGCGGAGAATCCGCCCTCTCGATCCGGGAGGGGTTCGGCGGGTCGCTGCCGGGCAGCCTGCTGGTCGCCGCCGCGCTAGCCCTCGCGGGCCTGGCCGGCCCCGCATCGGCGCAGAGTGGCTCGGCACTCTTCGCGGTGGGCGAGCAGCCGCCCAAGTCGTCCCGCGCCAAGCCGAAGGAGGCACGGCAGGCGAAACCGGCCGCCACCGACAGCACGGCCTCGCGGCCCCGGCAGGACAGCCGCAAGAGCGCCTCGAGCTCCAGCCGCCGCGGCAAGAAGCCGGTGCGTCCCAGCCCGGTCGCGCTCAACGGCCGCTGGCACGACAGCCAGTGCATTCCGCTGACCGGTGCGACGCACCGCCCGCCGCTCTACGTGAAGCGGGTCTACGAGTTCACCGATGCGCGCAAGACCTGGCGGCTGGACGCGTCCGTCTACAGCTCGGAGGCCTGCCTGCGCAACACGCGGCTGCTCACCTATCACGGCGAGGGGTCGTTCACCATCACCGGCAAGTCGAAGGTCGCCAGCGATGCCTATGATGCCGACTTCCGGATCCACCGCTGGGCGGCGACGCCGGAAACGCGGGACGGCGTCCTCGCGCTTCTCAACGGCCGCTGCGGCAGCGGCGATTTCGAGGAAGGACGCGCGCTGGACCTGTCGGTCACCGGTTGCCGCGCCCTGGGTATCCGACCGATCAACGAGGCGCCCAGCGACGTCGAGCTGGTGAGCGTGAGCAACGGGAAGTTCTTCCTCGGATCGCGCTCCTTCATGCCTGGCCAGGGGGACGATCGTCCGACCCAGCTGAGCAGCTACGGGCTCGTCAGGATTCCCTGATCCGACGTTTCCGCCACCTGCGCTTCGGCGCGGGCGGTCGGCCGGCCGGCGCGGTCCGCCCGGATCATGTCGACCGCTTTCTCGGCCATCATGACGACGGGTGCGTTGGTGTTGCCCGACACGAGTCGCGGCATCGCCGAGCAGTCCACCACCCGCAGGCCCTCGATGCCGCGCACCCGCAGGCGCTCGTCCAGCACCGCCATCGGATCCTGCTCCGGCCCCATGCTGCAGGTGCCGCTCGGGTGGAAGATGGTGGCGCCGTTGTTGCGGGCGAACTCGAGCAGGGCGGCGTCGTCGGTGGCCTCGGGGCCGGGCTTGATCTCCCGCTTCACCAACGCCGAGAGCGCCGGCGTCGCGGCGATCGAGCGGGCGGCGCGGATGCCGGCGACGGCGGTGCGCCGGTCGAGATCGGTGGCGAGGTAGTTAGGCTGCATCTCCGGCGTCTCGAGCGGGTCCGCCGAGCGGATGCGGATGTGGCCGCGCGATTCGGGTCGCAACTGGCAGATGGACAGCGTGAACCCGGACCACGGATGCACCTTGCCGCCCGCCATGTCCGCGGAGAGCGTGGCGACATGGAACTGGATGTCCGGCGTCGCGCTTTCCTGCGGCAGCGCGCGCATGAAGCAGCCGCCCTGGTTGATGCCGACCGCGAGCGGGCCGGATCGGCTCATCACCCACTGCATGCCGATGCCGACGCGGCCGGCGAGCGAATTGAGTTGATCGTTGGTGGTGATCGGCCGGCTGCATTCGTACGAGAGCCGGATCTGCAGGTGGTCCTGCAGGTTGGCGCCCACGCCCGGGGCGTCATGGACGACGGGGATGCCGTGCCGGCCGAGGAGCGCCGCCGGGCCGATCCCCGAGAGTTGCAGCAGCTGCGGCGACTGGATCGCGCCGGCGGCGAGCAGCACCTCGCCGTCGCAGCGTGCCACCTGCTCCGCGCCCCGATGCAGGTAGCGCACGCCCACCGCGCGCCCGTTCTCCAACACGACGCCGGTCACCCGCGCCTCGCAGCGCACGGCGAGGTTGCGGCGTCCGCGGGCCGGGCGCAGATAGGCGGTCGCCGTGCTGCAGCGCAGGCCCTTCCAGGTGGTGAGCTGGTAGTAGCCCGCGCCCTCCTGCACCGGCCCGTTGAAATCATCCGTGCGCGGCACGCCGACCTGTTCCGCGCCTTCGATGAACGCCTCGATCAGCTCGTGGCGCGCTCCGATGTCCGAGACCCGCAACGGGCCGTCGCCGCCATGCCAGGCGCTCGCGCCGCGAACGTTGCCTTCGGAGCGGATGAAGTACGGCAACACCTCCGGATGGCTCCAGCCCGGATTGCCCAGCGCCGCCCAGCCGTCGTAGTCCTCGCGCTGTCCGCGAATGTAGATGAGGCCGTTGATGGCGCTCGAGCCACCGAGCGTCCTGCCGCGCGGCCAGTAGATGCGCCGGCCGTTCATGTTGGGGTCCGGATCGGTGTGGAAGCACCAGTTGTAGCGGGGGCTCCACATGGTCTTGCCGTACCCGATCGGCAGGTGGATCCACACGGAGCGGTCCGGCGGGCCGGCCTCGAGCAGCAGCACCCGGGTCGACGGCTCCTCCGACAATCTGCCGGCCAGCACGCAACCGGCCGAGCCGCCGCCGATCACGATGTAGTCCCAGGCGGCGCTCATCGGTATCGGGATCCGGGCGCCGGGCCGCAGTCCACGGTATTTGCCTCTATAGTCAAGGTCATGCGCCTGCTGCTGGTTGAAGACGACGAAATGATCGGCGAGGCCGCCTGCGACCTGCTCCGTTCAGAGGATTATGCCGTCGATTGGGTGCGCGACGGCAGCCACGCCGACAACGTCCTGCGCGCCGAGCGATTCGACCTGGTGGTTCTCGACCTCGGCCTGCCCGGCATGGACGGGCTCGACGTGCTGCGGCGGTTGCGGGCGCGCCGATCGACGGTGCCGGTCCTTGTCGCTACCGCGCGTGACGCGGTGGCACAGCGCGTCGCCGGACTCGACGCGGGCGCGGACGACTATGTGGTGAAGCCGTTCGTTCCCGACGAGCTCCTCGCCAGGATTCGAGCGTTGCTGCGCCGGGCCGCGGGCCGGGCCGGCCCGGCGTATCGACATGGCGGCGTGGAAGTGGACCTGCTCTCGCGCAAGGTCACGAAGGACGGCGTCGCGGTGATCCTGTCGGCACGTGAATGGGCGGTGCTCGAGGCGCTCGTGTCGCGGCCGGCCGCGGTGCTGTCGCGTGCCCAGCTCGAGGAGAAGCTCTACGGCTGGAAGGACGGCGTGGCGAGCAACGCGGTCGAGGTCCATGTCCACGGACTGCGCCGCAAGCTCGGCGCCGACCTCCTGCGCAATGTCCGCGGCGTCGGCTACTGGGTGCCGGACGACGAGGGGGACCCGTCGTCGCCATGACGGCCTCGGCACGCTGCCGCCGGTCAGCCGCCCGCGGGGCAGGGCGGTGAAGGCGTCGTTCCTGCCGGGCTCGCTTCGTGGGCGGCTGCTGTGGTCGCTTCTCGCGACCATCGTCGCCGCCGCGCTGATCCAGGGCGTCGTTTCCTACCGCACCGCCCTCGAGGAGACGCACCGGATCTTCGACTACAACATGCAGCAGATGGCGCTGTCGCTGCGCTCGGGCATGCCGCTCTCCGATCGCGGCAGCGGCGAGGATCCGGACGCCTTCGGGAGCTTCGACTTCGCGGTGCAGGTGTGGACCCAGGATGGCCTCCTCGTGTTTCGCTCCAGCCGCGCCCTGGAGCTGCCGCACCGTGCCGTCCTCGGCTTCTCCGACATCCGCGCGGGCAACGGCGAGTACCGCGTCTACTCGATGCGCACCAGCACGCGGGTCATCCAGGTGGCGCAGGACCTCGACGTGCGCCGCCACATGGCGGGCGAGCTGGCGCTTCGAACCATCGGTCCGATCGCGCTGATGGTGCCGCTGCTGATGCTGGTGACCTGGTGGGTGGTCACGCGTTCGCTCGCCCCGGTGGCGCGGGTCCGGCAGCAGGTTGCCAGCCGGGTCGCAGACGATCTCTCCGCGGTGAACGAGGCTGGCCTGCCCGACGAGGTGCGGCCGCTGGTCCGCGAGCTGAACCTGCTGCTCGGCCGCGTGGCCGCCGCCTTCGAGGCGCAGCGCAACTTCGTTGCCGATGCGGCACACGAGCTGCGCTCGCCGCTCGCCGCGCTGTCGCTCCAGGTGCAGAACCTGCGCCGGGCGCCGGACGATACGGCCCGTCACCACGCGGTCGAGCGGCTCGCTGCCGGCGTCGAGCGGGCGATGAGGCTGGTCGAGCAATTGCTCGTGCTCGCGCGGCAGGAAGCGTTGGTCGCGAGCGCCGAGCCGCGGCAGGGGGTCGACCTGGTCGAGCTGGCGCGGCAGGCGATCATCGACATCGCGCCCCGGGCGCGCTCGCGGGACCTCGACCTGGGCATTGCCGGGCAGCCGGGTGCGACGACGGTGACCGGCCACCCCGAGGCACTCGGGATCCTGCTGCGCAACCTGCTCGAGAACGCCGTCAAGTACACGCCGCGGGGCGGCGCGGTCGACGTCTCGATCGAGCCGGGCGGCGTGGTGGCCGTGGAGGACAGCGGGCCCGGCATCGCGGCGGAGCTGCGCGAGCGGGTGCTGGCGCGCTTCGACCGCAGCGGGCTGGCGGCATCGAGCGCCGCGGGCAGCGGGCTCGGACTCGCCATCGTGAAGGCGATCGCCGATCGCCATGGCGCGCGGCTCGAGCTCGGCCGCTCCGGGCGGCTCGGCGGATTGCGGGCGGCGGTGCACTTTCCGCCGCCGGCCGGATGAATCCGTCCGGCTACTTGCGCCGGTAGCCGGAGAAGCGGCTGCCGAACCGGTAACCCAGCCAGCCCCCGACCAGCCCGCCGAGGTGCGCGAAGTGCGCGACCCCGGTCTGCCGGCCGGTCACCCCGAGATAGAGCTCCAGGACCGCGTAGAGCGTCACGAAGACGCGTGCCGGCATCGGGATCGGCGGAAAGAGCAGCATGATCCGCGTGTGCGGGAACACCAGGGCATAGGCGAGCAGGATGCCGAAGACGCCGGCCGAGGCGCCGATCACGGGCCCGCTCGCGGCGCCGAGCGCCGCGCCGACGAACAGTTGCGCGACGGCGCCGGACACGACTCCCGCGACGTAGGTGAACGCGAGCCGCTTGGCGCCCCACACCTGCTCCAGCGCCGAGCCGAACATCCACACCGCGAACATGTTGAAGAGGATGTGGAAGAGATCGCCGTGCAGCAGGCTGTAGGTCACCAGCTGCCAGGGCGCGGTGAGCGGCAGCACGCCCAGCCCGCTGCCGCTGCCTGGCCACAGGGCGAACAGGATCAGCATCAGGTCCCCGAAGCTCATCTGAAGCAGGAAGCCGATGACGTTGGCGATGATGAGCGCCTGGGTGAACGGTGGCACGGGAACCTCGACGTGGCGTGGGCGGCAGTAGGGCCGATCCGGTGCCCGCCGGGGAGCGCGCCATCGGAACGGAAAGGGGGAAGATACCCGATCGCCGACACCGCGAACGGTCAAGCCCCTGCGTCCGCCCCGCGGTCATGCGCCTTCGGCGCCTTAAGCCCGCCCTAAGCCTTCCGCGGGAAAGTACGGGTCCTTCCAATCCAGCAACAGAGGAGTGACCCATGGAAGCGCACGACAAGCAGACTCGATCCGTGCCGTTTCGCACCCGGATCGGCAAGCTGACGCTGGCGATGATCGGTGCCGGACTGATCGGCGGCGCGGGACTGACAGGTGCGTGGCACCTGCCGGCGCAGGCGACGACCGCGGCGACCGCGACCGCGGCCAGCGGCCCCGCGAGCGGGCAGTCCCCGGACTTCGCGGCGATCACGCGCGAGCAGGGACCGGCCGTGGTGAATATCAGCGTGGTCGGCCGTGCGAGCACCGCCGTGCAGGGTCCGGAGCTGCCGGACGACGACCCGCTCTGGAACTTCTTCCGTCGCTTCGAGGGACCGGGCTTCGCGATACCGCCGGGTGCGCAGGCCCCGACGCGTGGGCAGGGTTCCGGCTTCATCGTGTCGCCGGACGGAATCATCCTCACCAACGCCCACGTCATCAAGGACGCGCAGCAGGTGACGGTCAAGCTCACCGACCGGCGCGAGTTCAAGGCGCAGGTGCTGGGCGCGGACGAGCGCACCGACGTGGCCGTGCTGAGGATCGATGCGGATGGCCTGCCGACGGTGAAGCTCGGCAGCGCCCGCGCGCTCGAGCCCGGGGAGTGGGTGCTCGCGATCGGCTCGCCCTTCGGCTTCGAGAACACGGTGACGGCCGGCGTGGTCAGCGCGACCGGACGCTCGCTGCCCGACGGGGGCTACGTTCCCTTCGTGCAGACCGACGTGGCCGTCAACCCCGGCAACTCCGGCGGGCCACTCTTCAATGCGCGCGGCGAAGTGGTCGGGATCAACTCGCAGATCTACAGTCGCACCGGCGGCTACCAGGGCGTGTCCTTCGCGATCCCGATCGAGGTGGCGATCCGGGTGAAGGACCAGATCGTCGAGCACGGCGAGGCATCCCACGCGCGGCTGGGCATCACGATCCAGCCGATGAACCAGGCGCTGGCCGATTCGTTCAGGCTCGAGAAGCCACGGGGCGCGCTGGTGTCGAGCGTCGAGCCAGGCGGCCCGGCGGAGCAGGCCGGGCTCCGGTCCGGCGACGTCATCCTCGCGATCGATGGCAGCGGGATCGCGAGCGCGGGCGAGCTGCCGGCGAGGCTGGGCATGATGTCCCCCGGCGCGCGGGTGAAGCTCGACGTGTGGCGCGACGGCAAGCAGGTCGCGGTGGCCGCGCGGCTCGGCGACGCGACCAAGCGCGAGGAAGTGGCCGCGGTAGGCGACGAGGCGTCGAAGGCGCGGCTCGGGCTCACGGTACGGCCGTTGCAGCCTGGCGAGCTCGCGCGCGCCGGCGTCGACTCGGGGCTGCTGGTGCAGGGTGCGGAGGGACCGGCGGCAACCGCCGGCATCCGGCCGGGTGACCTTCTGCTCGCGGTCAACGGCAAGCCGGTCTCGAGCCCCGACGAGGTGCGCGCGCGGCTGTCCGGCTCGAGTCGCGCAGCGGCGCTGCTCATCCAACGCGGCGGCGAGCGCATCTTCGTGCCGGTGCCGATCGCCTGAGGATCGCGAGCGTGAATCGCCGGCGGCGTTCCGGAGCGGCTGGCGATCCGGAACGCCGCGATGCGGTGCGCCGGGTTCGCGGCACGGCGATTCGTCCTAGAATCGGAGCGCGATGAAATACAAGGACTACTACGCCGCGCTTGGCGTGGATCGCTCCGCCTCGGCCGAGGAGATCACCAAGGCCTACCGCCGGCTCGCACGCAAGTACCATCCCGACGTCTCCAAGGAGCCGGATGCCGAGGATCGGTTCAAGGAGATCGCCGAGGCCTACGGCACCCTCAAGGACCCGGAGAAGCGTGCCGCGTACGACGAGCTCGGGCAGGTCGGCCAGGGCCAGGAGTTCCGGCCACCACCGGGCTGGTCCGGCCGCTTCGCCGATGCCGGCCAATCGTTCGAGGACATCGACCTCGCGGATCTCTTCGCGAGCTTCGGCCGCGGCGCCCGCGCGGGCCGGACCCAGGAGATACGGATTCCCGGCCAGGACTACGAGGTACCGGTGCAGGTCTCGCTGGAGGATGCGCTTGCCGGCGCGACGCTCGACCTGAGCCTCGCCGTGCCGGAGCCCGATGCGCACGGCTTCATGAGAACCGCCCAGCGCACCTACGAGGTGCGGATCCCGCCGGGCACCGCGCAGGGCCAGCGGCTGCGGCTCGCGGGCAAGGGCGGCCGCGGGCATGGCGGCGGCCGCGACGGAGACCTCTATCTCATCGTGGAGTACAAGCCGCACCCGGTCTTCCGGCTCCAGGATGGGGGCGATCTCCACTTCGATCTTCCCATCGCGCCATGGGAGGCCGTGCTCGGCGCCACCGTGAAGGCGCCCACGCTCACCGGCCCGGTGGACCTGAGGATCCCGCCCGGAACGCCGGCCGGTCGCCGGCTGCGTCTTGCCGGTCGCGGCATGCCGCAGCGCGGGCGCGGGCCTGGCGACCTCCACGCGGTGGTGCGCATCGTCGTGCCGACGCAGGTGAGCGACGAGGAGCGGGATCTGTACAAGCGGCTCGCGGAACGCTCGCAGTTCGATCCGCGCGCCGGCAGGCAAGGAGGGGCGGGCGGATGACGCGGGAACGAATCGAGGCAGTCTGGATCGAGGAGCATCGCGTGCTGTCGCTGGACGAGCTGGACGAGCGCTGGGGCCTGGCGGCGAGCCAGCTCGAGGCCTTCGTCGATCTCGGCATCCTGGAGCCGGACGCGGCTGCCGACGGCAGGCCCGCGTTCACGCTCGACACGGTGGCGGTCGCCCGGACCGCCTGCCGGCTGCAGCAGGAGCTGGATCTCGAGCCGCACGCGGTCGGGGTCGTCCTCGCCCTGCTCGATCGCGTGCGCGAGCTCGAGGGCGAAGTGGCGGGGCTTCGCGCGGGGCTGGCCGCCGCCTCGATCCCGCAGGAGCGATAGCCGCCGGCACGGCGGCGTCTCCGGCGCCGGCGTTCAGGCCGACTTGCGCGCGCCCGGCACGGCGGCCGCGGAGGTGTGGCTCTCCTGCGCGCCGGCCGATGGCTCCCCGAGGTCGCGCAGGCTGAGCGCGCGCAGCCTCTCGGCCATCGCGTCCTCGTACGACTCCACCAAGGCGCCAGCCGGGCCGGCGAGCGGCAGCCGCGAGACGTCGAAGGATTGGTCCTCGCCGTCGGCACGAATGGCCTCGACCACCTCCCATGCGGTCACCCCGGCGAAATCGCGCGCCGGCACCCAGGTGGGCGGTGTCGCGCGCGTCGTGACCAGCAGGCCCCGGGCAGCCATCACCTCCAGCACCTGGCGCACCGCATAGGAAGGAATCAGGAGCTGGCGCGCCAGCGCCGCCGCCGCGAGCGGTGCCTGGCCCGTCACGTGGCGCCGGGCGATGTCCTGCATCACCAGGAGCGCCAGTCGCTCGCGCATGCGACCGCTCGGCACCGGCTCGCCACCGCGGGCCATGACGTATTCGCCGTGCTGGATGTAGAAGCTCACGCTCGCCCCCACCAGGACGATGAGCCAGCTTACGTACACCCAGATGAGGAAAAGGAGGACGATGGCGAAGCCGGAGTACACGGCGGTGTAGCGGGCCGATCCGGCCACGAAGTTCGCGAAGGCCCAGCCGGCGGTCTGCCAGGCGAGCCCGCCCACGATCGCCCCGCCGAATGCCGCGCCCAGCGCCACCCGGGTATTCGGGATGAAGACGTAGATGAAGGTGAAGAGGCCGATGATCAGCGCATACGGCACCAGCTTGCCGGCCTCCACCGCGATCCGGCCGAGCGGCTCGATGGCGAGGAGGTCCCGGACGATCCCGGTGTTGGTGACGGCTGCCGTGATGCTCAGGGCCGAGAAGACCAGCAGCGGTCCCACCAGCAGGACGCTGAGGTAGCTGCTGAAGCGGGTGCCGAAGTTGCGCGGCTCCGGCACGTGCCAGATGTAGTTGAAGGCGACCTCGATCTTCTGGATCAGCGAGATCGACGTATAGAGGAGCAGCGCGAGCCCGAGCGAGCCGAGCACGCCCACGTTCATGTTGTTGATGAAGCCGATGATCTGCGCGGTGACCTCGTTGCCCTGGTCGCCGAGCGGCTCGAGGAAGCGCTGCAGCGCCGGCTCGATCTGGTTGTGCACGCCGAAGGCCTTCAGCACCGAGAAGCTGAGCGCGAGCAGGGGAACGATCGACAGCAGGGTGGTGTACACCAGGCTCATCGCGCGCAGCGTGAGCTGCCCGAAGGCGATGTCTCGCACCAGGACGAGCGCGATGCCCGCGGCGCGCAGGGCAAACGCCTTGTAGCCGGGCCCGTGCGCGACGCGTGCCCGCATGGCCCGGTGCTGGAGCGAGGCCAGTTGCTTTTCGAGATCGAGATTCATTGGGAAGCGGCGTGCTCGCTATCGCACCGATTCGGTATTTACTTCACCCTGTCGATCCTGCATAGTGGCGCCGTTTCGGAGGCGGGCGCCGACTGCGCCGGGCAAGCGCCTGGGTGCGAATGGCGGTCGGTCCGGGATGTCGATGTGGCAGTGTCGGTGTGGCAGTCTACTCAAAGAGGTCGGCATGCGGAATACACTGGTCCTGGGCGTCATGGCGCTTCTCGTCGCCTCCTGCGGCGGCGGAAGCAGCGGCCCGTCCACTCCGGTCTCCCGCATCGACGGCACGGCCGCGACCGGCGCGCCACTGCGTAACGCCGCGGTCGAGGTGAAATGCGCCGCCGGCAGCGGCCGGACCAGCACGGATCTCGACGGCCGCTTCTCGGTGGAGATCCCGGGCGCCCAGGCGCCCTGCCTGCTCAAGGCCGAAGGCGGCGGCTCGACGCTGGTCTCGGCCACGCCGGCAAGCAGCGGTACCGCCAACGTCACGTCGCTCACCCACCTCATGTCGGCACGGATGCTCGGCGTCTCTCCGGCCGCCGCCTATGCGGGCGCGGACGCGGCGGCATTCGCGCGGATCACGGCGCAGGGCGCCTCCGCGGCGCAGGGTGGGGTGGGGGCCGAGTTGCTCCGCATCGGCGCCCAGATGCCCTCGGTCGACTGGGTGAGCTCGCCATTCACCGCGGCGCCGGGCGATGCGATGGATGGCGCGCTGGAGCTGCTCAAGACGAGCCTGGCCGCGCAGAACAAGACGCTGGACCAGGCGGCCGACGAGCTCGCGGGCGGCCCGCTCCTCGACATCGTCCCGCCCGACCAGATCACCTGCATCCCCGGCATGATCGCCGGCTTCGACGGGCCGCTGCAGGACCAGCTCAGCCGGGTGGTGAGCCAGCCGGACATCGGCGGGGGCGGAGATGGGCCGGGAGGCATCGGCGCCGGCGACGGCGGCGGGGATGGCGCTGCGGGTGGCGTCGGCGTGGGCGGATCGCTCGGCCAGTTCGTCAACGTGGACGTGACGGCGGAATTCGCGGGCGGCGTCACCTTCGGCCCCACGCGGGTGGATGCCGCCACCGGCATGGTGACGCTCGTGCCGTGCAACCTGCAGGCGCCGGTACTGGTCACCTTCACCGGGGCGCCCGGCTCCGGCGCCACCTATTTCGACGAGCAGCTCGGCAGCCCCGCGTCGTTCGAAGGCGCGACGATCCGCGGCATCCTCACCCGGCTGGATCGCAACGGCGGCGTCACCCCCTTCACCGAGGCGATGGTGCGCCGGACGATCGCACTGGGCGCGCAGGTCGCGACCGACGGCGGCGTGCGGCTCAAGGCGATCGAGAAGGACGTCGATGCCTGGCGGGACCCGGCGCGGGTCCAGATCGCGCACGACGAGGTCCTGCGCGCGGTGAACGACCTGCTCCCCGGCATCTACCGGCTGGAGGATCTGCGGCGGCTGCCGGTGGTGGTCGGTCCCGGCAACGCCCAGCCCGATTCCGGTGCGCTGACGGACAACCAGAACGGCGTGTATGGGGCGGTGCTGGGCGGCCTCGCCAAGGCTGCCGCGCGCTCTCAGCCCACCTCCACGGCCCCGGCACTCGCCATCCAGCAGCAGATCGCGGACGATCTCGAGGACGGCGTCCTGAACCTGCGCAAGGACGCCGCGACACCGGTCCCGCAGCTCGGCGACGGAACCTACCAGTACGATACCTTCGCGGCCCGGCTCACCAGCGAGACCGGCGCGATCGCCAAGGCGCTCGGCAGCGGCAGCCTCAAGACCGCGACGGTGCCGGTGCAGCGGCTGAAGGGGAAAGCCGGAACGAGTTTCGAGGCGGGCCCCAGCTATATCTTCACGCTGCTGTCGGACGGAAGCCTGAGCATAGTGCCTACCGGCGGGCCGCCGGTGCAGCCGCCCGCGGTGCCGGCCGGACAGCGCTTCGTGCGCATCGACGTGTTCGACCGCTCCACCCGCACGCCGTCCGGCAATCCCGATCCCTGGCAGAACTGCTTCATCGCGACCGCGATCGACGGGCAGCGGCTCTTCACCTGGCGGGTGGGCCTGGCGGAGGACTTCCAGGTCCGCGACCTGAGCAATCCGACCGACCCGGTGGTGTCGATCCTGCCGGAGAGCCTCTCCGCCGACCAGCTCGGCGGCGACAACGTCTTCTTCGCTCGGCGCAGCGGGAACGTCGCTACCACGCTCGGCTGCGACGAGTTCGACGATCATCCGCAGGTCGCGCAGGGCGCCGCGGGACACTACGTGGTACAGGCGTTCCAGGACTTCGGCAACCGCTACCTGGTGTACTCGGACGGCAATGTGCAGGGCTGGGGCATCAACCGTGGTGCGCTCGGCGTCGGGGAGACCGGCGAATCCACCCTGCCTCCGGGCGAGAAGGCGTTCCTGCGGGCGGAGGACGGCGCTGCCGGCGAGCTCACCGGGGTGGCGATGCTCGCCCGCGGCCAGGACCTGCAGCAGAGCCGCGCGCTGCTGCGAACGTCGGAGGCGGCCCGGGACGGCAAGGTGGTGGTGTGGGGACGCGACGTCCCGGTGCCGCGGACCATCGCGGGGCTGGACGACATCTGCTGGATCGCCGGGCCCTATGCCGTCGCCTGCAACGGTCAACTGCTCCATGCGACAGTCACCGCGACGGGTGGCGGCTCGATCAGCGCGGACGTGCACCCTGTTGCCGGCGTGCCGCCGATCTGGCGAGTCAACGCGGACCTGCCGATCGCGCGGACCGTGGTCGAGGATCCGGACGAGCCCGGGGTGGACCAGGTGGAATCGCTGATCCTGGGCTACTCGGCCATCGCGGCGGATGGCCGCATCTTCGAGCTCGACGGCACCACCGCGATCGAGGTCGCGCAGTAGGGGCGCCGCCGTCCCGCGAAGGCCGCGACCCTTCGCGGGTCGCGGCAAGCCGCTTCCTTGCTACGATGTAGGCTGGCGCTTGCGCTGGCGGCGGTCGCCATGCCCGCCGCGCGATGTCGTCGCCAAAGGAGGAGCAGTTGAACAACGGCAAGGCCGCGGCCGAAGGCACCATCGGTGCCCAGGCGAAGCCGCTGTCACCGGCGGAGGAGTCCCTGCGCCAGGCAGCGCTCGAATACCATCGCACGCCGCTGCGCGGCAAGATCTCGGTCACGCCCACCAAGGCGCTGTCCAACCAGCGCGACCTCTCCCTCGCCTATTCGCCCGGCGTGGCATACGCCTGCCTCGCCATCCGGGACGACCCCGCCATGGCCGCGGAGTACACCTCGCGGGCCAACCTCGTGGGCGTGGTCACCAACGGCACCGCGGTGCTCGGCCTCGGGGACATCGGCCCCATGGCGGGCAAGCCGGTCATGGAGGGCAAGGGCTGCCTGTTCAAGAAGTTCGCCGGCATCGACGTCTTCGACATCGAGCTGGCCGAGCGCGACCCGGACAAGCTGGTCGAGATCATCGCCTCGCTCGAGCCCACCCTTGGCGGCATCAACCTGGAGGACATCAAGGCGCCGGAGTGCTTCTACATCGAGCGCAAGCTGCGCGAGCGGATGTCGATCCCGGTCTTTCACGATGACCAGCACGGCACGGCCATCATCTCCACCGCGGCGATGCTGAACGGCCTCGAGCTGGTGGGCAAGTCGGTCGGTGACATCAAGCTGGTGGCATCCGGCGCCGGCGCCGCGGCCATCGCCTGCCTGGACCTCATGATCGCTACCGGCGTGCGCCCGGAGAACGTGTTCGTGTGCGATTCGCGCGGCGTGATCCACGAGGGGCGGGAAGGCGGCCTGGACGAAAGCAAGCGCCGCTACGCCCGGGCGACGGAGGCGCGAACGCTGGCGGACGTGATGAAGGATGCGGACGTCTTTCTCGGCTGCTCGGCGCCCGGCGTGGTGACCCAGGACATGGTGCGCTCGATGGCCGACAAGCCGATCCTGCTCGCGCTGGCCAACCCCGAGCCGGAAATCCGCCCGGAGCTCGCGCTGGAGGCGCGCCCGGACTGCATCATCGCGACCGGCCGCTCCGACTATCCCAACCAGGTCAACAACGTCCTGTGCTTCCCGTACATCTTCCGCGGTGCGCTGGACTGTGGAGCCAGCCGGATCACGGAGGAGATGAAGCTGGCCTGCGTGCGCGAGATCGCCGCGCTCGCCAAGGCGGAGATCAGCGTGGAGGTGGCGGCGGCCTATCCGGGGCAGGAGCTGCGCTTCGGGCCCGACTACATCATCCCGAAGCCGTTCGATTCCCGCCTCATCCTGCGCATCGCGCCGGCGGTGGCCGAGGCGGCGGTCGGCTCCGGCGTGGCTTCGCGGCCGATCGCGGACATGGCGGAATATCGCGCGTCGCTGTCCCGCTTCGTCACGCGCACCGGCATGTTCATGCGGCCGGTGTTCGACGCGGCCAAGGCCTCGCCCCGGCGTATCGTGTATGCCGACGGCGAGGACGAACGGGTGCTGCGCGCGGTCCAGGAGGTCCTGGACGAGGGGCTCGCCAGGCCGATCCTGGTGGGCCGGCCGGCCGTGATCGCGATGCGTTGCACGCGGGCGGGGCTGCGCATCCGGCCCGGCGTGGACTTCGAGCTGGTCGATCCCGAGGACGACAGTCGCTACCGGGAGTACTGGGAGGCGTACCACCGCCTCCTCGGCCGCAGCGGGGTCGCGCCGGAGACCGCCAAGACCGACCTGCGCCGCTTCAACACCGTCATCGGCGCCATGATGCTTCGCATGGGGGACGCCGACGGCATGATCTGCGGCCTGGTCGGGCCGTTCGAGCAGCACCTGTATCACGTGCGCCGCACCCTCGGGCTCGCGCCCGACGCAACCGCGCTGGCCACGATGAACGCGCTGGTGATGACCACCCAGACGCTCTTCGTGGCCGATACGTTCGTCAACGAGGATCCGGATGCGCAGGGGGTGGCGGACATCGCGCGGATGGCCGCGGTCGAGCTGCGCCGCTTCGGGCTGCCGCCCAAGGTCGCGTTCCTGTCGCACTCCATGTTCGGCTCGTCGGAGCGGCCCGGTGCCGTGAAGATGCGCCGCGCGCGGGAGCTGTTCCAGGCGGCGATGCCGGACGTCGAATGCGAGGGCGAGATGCACGGCGATGTCGCGCTCAGCGAATCCCTGCGCAGCCAGGTCCTGATGGAGTCGAACCTGTCCGGGTCGGCGAACCTGCTCATCTGCCCCAACCTGGATGCCGCCAACATCCTCTTCAACGTGCTCAAGGTGGCCGTGGGCAACGGCGTCACCATCGGCCCGATCCTGCTCGGCTGCGACGCACCGGTCCACATCATGACCACCTCGTCCACCGTCCGGCGCCTGGTCAACATGACGGCGCTGACGGTCTGCGACGCCCAGGAGCGGGGGAGGGCCGCCAGGTGAGCCGGGTGCCCGGCCGCCGTTTTCGCCTGGGTCGGCGCGGCATCCTGCTCGCCGGCTCCCTCGCGCTGCTGCAGGGCTGCGCGTCGCTGTCCTCCTCGATCGTCCGCGTGGAGGCGGACGACAGCACGCGGCCAGTCGAGCTGCGAACCGGCCAGCTGCTGGAGATCCGGCTGCTCTCCTATCCGGGCGTGAGCCGTACGCTCTCGCTCGGCTCGGACGTGGCGCCGGTGCTGCGCCAGGAGGGCCGCCCGACGTTCCACGACGACACCATCCGCGGCGGGGTTGCCGGCACGGGCAACTTCGAGATCTGGCGCTTCCGGGCAATGCAGCCGGGACGGACCAAGGTCCGGATGGACTACCGGACCCAGTGGGAAACGACCGGGCCCCCGTCCCGCTCGATCACCTTCGACGTCGCGGTGCTCGCGAGCGAGTGAGCGACCGTCCCTCGGCGATCGGCGGGACCGTGGAACCTGTCCCGTAGAATCGGCGCATGTCCCTCGCGTTCCTCGTCTTGCTGCCGTTCCTCGGCAGCCTGGTTGCTACGTTCGTGCCTACCCACGCGCGCAACGTGGCCTCGACCATCGCCGGCGCGATCGCGCTGACCGGCCTGGTCAAGGTGGCGACGCTGTGGCCCGAGGTGCGCGACGGCGCCGTCGTCCGGGAGCAGATCGCCTGGCTGCCGGATGCCGGGCTCGACGTGGTCTTCCGCATCGACGGCTTCGCCTGGCTGTTCGCGATCCTCGTGCTGGGCATCGGCGCGCTGGTGGTGCTCTATGCGCGCTACTACATGTCGCCGGCCGATCCGGTGCCGCGCTTCTTCTCGTTCCTGCTCGCGTTCATGGGCGCGATGCTCGGGATGGTGATCTCGGGCAACCTCATCCAGCTCGTCTTCTTCTGGGAGCTGACCAGCCTCTTCTCGTTCCTGCTGATCGGCTACTGGCATCATCGCCAGGACGCGCGTCGCGGCGCGCGCATGGCCCTGGTGGTGACGGGCACCGGCGGGCTCTGCCTGCTCGCGGGCGTGCTGGTGATCGGCCACATCGTGGGCAGCTACGAGATCGACGCCGTGCTGGCCTCGGGCAACGTCATCCGGGCGGATCCGCTCTACCGGGTGGTGCTGGTCCTGGTGCTGCTGGGCGCGTTGACCAAGAGCGCGCAGTTCCCGTTCCATTTCTGGCTGCCGCACGCCATGGCCGCCCCGACCCCGGTTTCGGCCTACCTGCATTCGGCCACGATGGTCAAGGCGGGAGTCTTCCTGATGGCGCGCCTCTGGCCGGTGCTGCACGGCACCGACGAATGGTTCTGGCTGGTGGGCGGCGCCGGGGCGGCGACACTGCTCTTCGGCGCCTATGCGGCCATCTTCCAGAACGACCTGAAGGGGCTGCTCGCGTACTCCACCATCAGTCACCTCGGCCTCATCACGCTGCTGCTGGGCATGAACAGCCCGATGGCGGCGGTCGCGGCGGTCTTCCACATCATGAACCACGCCACGTTCAAGGCGTCGCTCTTCATGGCCGCCGGCATCATCGACCACGAAAGCGGCACCCGGGATATCGGCCGCCTGAGCGGGCTGTTCGCGGTCATGCCGATCACCGGCACCCTGGCCATGGTCGCGAGCGCCGCCATGGCCGGCGTGCCGCTGCTGAACGGCTTTCTCTCCAAGGAGATGTTCTTCGCCGAGACGGTCTACATCACCTCGGTCCCCTGGGTGGAGTTCGTGCTGCCGCTGATCGCGACGGTGTCGGGCCTCTTCAGCGTCGTCTACGCCTTGCGGTTCACCGTCGACGTGTTCTTCGGACCGCCGGCCGTCGGGCTGCCGCGCACCCCGCACGAGCCTTCGCGGCTGATGCGGGTCCCGGGGGAGCTGCTGGTGCTCGCCTGCCTCATCGTGGGCATCTTTCCGGAGCATTCGGTCCGGCCGTTCCTCGATGCCGCGGCCGAGCCGGTCGTCGGCGGCACGCTGCCGGGCTACAGCCTCGCCGTCTGGCACGGCCTCACGGCCCCGATGATGATGAGCCTGAGCGCCATGACCGGCGGCCTCGCGGTCTACCTGATCCTGCGTGCGCGGCTGAAGTCCGGTCGCTTCCCGCTGCCGCCGCTCGTCGGTCGCTTCGACGGCCGGCGCCTCTACACCGGCACCATGATCGCGCTCGGCTGGCTCGGCCGGCGCGGGCTGCGCCTATTCGGGACCGAGCGCCTGCAGTTCCAGATGCTGTGCCTGATGGGGGTGACCCTGGTGGCCGGCGTGGCGCCCTTCGTCGCGGAGGGCCTCGCGCCCGGCAGCCGGCCGATGCTGCCGGTCTCCGGCAGCTTCGCGCTCCTCTGGGTCATCGGAATGGCCTGCGCGGTGGGCGCGGCCTGGCAGGCGAAGTACCACCGGCTCGCCGCGGTCATCCTCGGGGGCGGCGCCGGGCTGGTCACCGTCATCACCTTCGTCTTCTTCTCGGCACCGGACCTCGCGCTCACCCAGCTCACGGTGGAGATCGTGACCACCGTGCTGCTTCTGCTGGGCCTGCGCTGGTTGCCGAAGCGCATCGAGATCCCCGACGATCCGCGCCGTCGCAGCGCGCGTGCCCGCGCGCGGCGCGTGCGCGACTTCATCATGGCGGTGCTGGCCGGCAGCGGTCTCGCGGCGCTCACGTACGCCGTCCTCACGCGGGAGTTCCCGCAGAGCATCTCGCCGTTCTTCCTCTCCCGGGCGCTCCCCGAGGGCGGCGGCACCAACGTGGTCAACGTGATGCTGGTGGATTTCCGTGGCTTCGACACCCTCGGCGAAGTGACGGTTCTGTCCGTTGTCGCCCTGGCGGTCTACGCCCTGCTGCGTCGTTTCCGGCCGGCGCGGGAGAGCATCGAGCTGCCGCACCAGCAGCAGGGATTCCCGGACGACACCAAGACGGACCTCATCAATCCGCGCACCGCCGCGGACACCGCGGTCGGTTACCTGCTGGTACCGGCCGTGCTGGTGCGCCTGCTGCTGCCGCTCTCCTGGGTGGTCGCCGTCTACCTGCTGCTGCGCGGGCACAATCATCCTGGCGGCGGCTTCATCGCCGGGCTGGTGGTGGCCATCGGGTTCATCGCCCAGTACATGGTGGCGGGCACGCTATGGGTCGAGGCCCACATGAACCTGCGGCCGCCACGGTGGATCGCGCTCGGGCTGCTGCTTGCGGTGGCGACCGGGCTCGGTGCGACGCTGTTCTCCTATCCGTTCCTGACGTCCCATACCGCCCATGTCGAGCTGCCGGTCTTCGGAGAGGTGCACGTGCCGAGCGCGATGTTCTTCGATTTCGGCGTCTTCGCCGTGGTGGTGGGCGCCACCATGCTCATCATCACGGCGCTCGCGCACCAGTCGCTGCGCGCCGGCCGGCCGGCGCGCTCACAGCCGCAGACGTCCGATACCCAACCCGACGACAGCGGTCCCCGTCCCGTGGTCGGCGTAGAGGAGGCCGTCGGATGAGGACCACATCCCGGGCGCTCGCGCCGCCGTCCTGGAGGCGCGCATGGAAGCGCTGATGGCGGCGGCCATCGGCGTGCTGGCCGGCTCCGGCGTCTGGCTGATGCTGCGGCCGCGGACGTTCCAGTTCATCATCGGGCTCACCCTGGTGTCCTATGCGGTGAACCTGTTTATCTTCTCGATGGGGCGGCTGGCGATGGACAAGGCGCCGATCATCGTGGAAGGCGTTCCGCAGGATCTCGCGCACTACACCGATCCGCTGCCGCAGGCGCTGGTGCTCACCGCGATCGTCATCGGCTTCGCGAACACGGCGATGTTCCTCGTGGTGCTGCTCGCCTCCCGCGGCCTGTCCGGCACCGACCACGTCGACGGCGACGGAGACGCGGAATGACGGTCCCGCCGCCATGACCGATCCCGGCATGATCGTCGAGAGCGCGTTCCTGCCCTCGCGCGCGCACCTGATCATGGCGCCGGTGCTGCTGCCGCTGGTGACCGCGGCCGTCATGCTCCTGCTCGGCGAGCGCCGCCGCCGCATCAGTTCCCTGGTGAACATCGGCTCCACGCTGGCGGGGCTGGTGATCGCAGTGGTGCTGATGCAATGGGTCCACCGCGGCAGCGCGCCGGGCGGGCTCGACATGGTGGGCGCGATCGGCATCTACCTGCCCGCCAACTGGCAGGCGCCCTTCGGCATCGTGCTGGCGATCGACCGCCTTTCCGCGGTCATGCTGCTGCTCACCAGCATCCTCGCGCTCGGCGCCCTGATCTTCGCGATAGCCCGCTGGGACCGTGCCGGGGTGCACTTCCACCCCCTTTTCCAGATCCAGGTCATGGGGTTGAACGGCGCGTTCCTGACCGCCGATCTCTTCAATCTCTTCGTCTTCTTCGAGGTGTTGCTGTCCGCGTCCTACGGACTGTTGCTGCACGCCTCCGGATCGGCCCGGGTCAAGTCGGGGTTGCACTACATCGCGATCAACCTGATGGCGTCGTTCCTGTTCCTGGTTGGCGCCACGCTGATCTACGGCGTGACCGGCACCCTCAACATGGCCGACGTCGCGCTGAAGGTGGCGGAGCTGCCGGAGGCGGACCGCGGGCTGCTGCAGGCGGGCGCGGCCATCCTCGGCGTGGCGTTCCTCACCAAGGCGGGGCTCTGGCCGCTCAACTTCTGGCTCGTGCCGGCCTACTCGGCCGCAGGCGCGCCGGTGGCGGCGATGTTCGCCATCATGACCAAGGTCGGCGTCTACGCGGTCCTGCGCATCGGCACGCTGCTGTTCTTCTCGCGCAGCGGCTCGGGTGCCACCTTCGGCCTCGACTGGCTCGTGCTGGGAGGCTTCGCCACCCTGGCGTTCGGCACCATCGGGCTCATGGCCTCGCGCCAGCTAGGCAGGCTGGCGAGCTACAGCCTGATCGTGTCCGCCGGTACGCTGCTCGCCGCGATCGGTTTCGGACAGGCCTCGCTCACCGGTGCCGCCCTCTACTACCTGGTCGGCTCCACGCTGGGAGTGAGCGCGATGTTCCTGCTGGTCGAGCTGATCGATCGCACCCGCATGGATGCATTCTCGGTCCCCGTCGACGAAGGCGACTACGTGCCCTTCGTGACGGAGGACATGCAGCCGGTGGCCGAGAGCAACCTGGACGAGGACCAGATGGTCCTGATCGGTCGCGCCATACCGGCGGCGATGGCGTTTCTCGGCCTCGCCTTCATCGTGAGCGCGCTGGTCGTCACCGGCATGCCACCCCTCTCGGGCTTCGTCGCCAAGGTCCTGATGCTGGACACTCTGCTCGGGGATCGGGAAGGCATGCCGGGGCAGGGCATCGCGATCTGGACGATGCTCGCGCTTCTGATCGGCTCCGGCCTGTTCGCGATGATCGGCCTGTCCCGTACCGGCGTCCGGTACTTCTGGGCGTATCCGGAGGGCCGACCCGCGCCCACGTTGCGGCTTGCCGAGTGCGTCCCGATCGCGCTCCTGCTGTCGGCCTGCATCGCACTCACCATCCAGGCCGAGCCGGTGATGCGCTACATGAACGCCGCCGCGGCCGCGCTGCATGCGCCAAGCGAGTACATCACGTCGGTACTTGCCACGCGACCGGTGCCGAGCGCACATCCGGCGGCTGGAGCGGCTCGATGAGGCGACTCTTCCCGTCTCCGTACCTTTCCCTGTCGATGTTCGGCCTGTGGCTGCTGCTCAACCACTCGCTGAGCCCCGGCAACCTGCTGATCGCCGCGATCATCGGCGTCGTCGGCCCGATCTGGAGCGCGCCGCTGCGGCCGTCGCCGGTTCGCCTCAATCGGTTCACGGTCGCGTTGCGCCTGACGCTTCTCGTCGGATACGACGTCGTCAAGTCGAACTTCGAGGTGGCCTGGCTCGGATCGATGTTCAATCGCGGCGGGCCGCGCTCGGCCTTCGTGCGGATTCCGCTCGTGATGCGGGACCCGAACGGCCTTGCGGCGCTTGCGATCATCACCACGGTGATCCCGGGCACCGTGTGGTCCGAACTCGCCATGGACCGAAGCGTGATGCTTCTGCACGTCTTCGACGTCGAGGACGAGGACAAGTACGTGGCGCGCTTCAAGGCGCGCTACGAGGTGCCATTGATGGAGATCTTCGAATGAGTTCCGTGCTGACGCTTGCCATCGCCTTCGCGCTCGGCTGCTACGTCCTCGCCATGCTGCTCACGCTGTACCGGCTCTATGTCGGTCCTGCCGCCCAGGACCGGATCATGGCGCTGGACTACATGTACATCAACGGCATGCTGATGGTATTGGTGCTCGGCATCCGCTACGCCAGCGAGATGTACTTCGAGGTGGCCCTCCTGATCGCGATCCTGGGCTTCGTCAGCTCCAGCGCGATGGCCAAGTTCCTGCTGCGCGGTGAGGTGATCGAGTGAGCGCCACCCGACTAAAGGACAGCATGCGGCGCGACCGGAGACCCGCATGAGCGCGGCGGGCGACGCGCCGCTCTGGCTCCAGTCCCTCGTGGCGGCGCTGCTGGTGCTGAGCGGGCTGCTCGCGCTGAGCGGCGCGATCGGGATACTGCGGCTGAAGGAGTTCTTTCAGCGGATGCATCCGCCCGCGCTGGCCTCCACCCTCGGCACCTGGACTGCCTGCGCGGCCTCCATCGCCTGGCTGTCGGCCCAGACGTCGAAGCCGCTGATCCACATCTGGGTGATCCCGATCCTGCTCTGCATCAGCGTGCCGATCACCACGCTGCTCCTCTCCCGGGCCGCGCTGCTTCGGCTGCGCGACGCCGGCGCAGCCGACGTCCCGGCGCCGCTCGGTGGCGGCCCGCGGGTGAGGCCACGCCGGTAGGTCAGCGCTGCGGTCGGCTCCTACGCCGGCCCGCCCAGCGTCGTGGTCGCGTTCGAGCGCGGCCTGATCTGCATGCCGTGGGCCTTGGCCGCCATCAGCTCGGCCAACGCCAGTGCCTGGGCCATCCGCGGAACCTGCCGCCGGGCGACCGGCGCACCGGGGCGAAGCGAAAGCACCGCCTGCTGCAGCTTGCGTGCGAATTGGGCTGATTCCGAGAATCGGTCGGCTTCCATTGCTTCCCTCTCAAGAGATGGTGTTTTGCGGCCGTAAGCAATGACCGTTCCCGCCGGGTTGGCCAGTCGTGGGACAATGTCGCCTCCAGCCGGTTCATTCTGAAACCCGGCTCCGAGCAGGTCCCCCCTTGAGATCCTCGCGCGACTTTCTTCTCTGGCAGGTATCCACCGCCCACTTCGTCAGTCACCTCCACATCATGACGCTGCCGGCGCTGCTGCCGCTGTTGCCGGAGCGCCTTGGCGTGAGCTTCGTCGAGCTCGGCGTGGCGCTGGGCGTCTTCAACGTCGTCTCGGCGCTGGCGCAGGCGCCGCTCGGCTTCGCGGTGGACCGGTACGGCGCGCGGCGGATCCTGCGGCTCGGGCTGCTCGCCGGCGGCGTGGCGTTCCTGTCGCTCGCGATCATTCCCAGCTACGCCTGGCTGCTGGTAGCCATGGCGATCGCCGGCGTCGCGAACGGTGTCTACCATCCCGCGGACTACGCGCTGCTCTCGAGCGGCATCGACGAAGGGCGCATGGGCCGGGCCTTCTCGGTCCACACCTTCGCCGGCTACGCCGGCGCGGCGGTCGCGCCCGGTCTGCTCCTCGGCATGGCGGCATGGGCAGGGACCCGGGGCGCCTTCGCGACGGCGGGGGTGCTGGGGATCCTCGCGGTGTTCGCGGTCCGCCCGGCCCCCACCCCGGTCCGTCATCCGGTGGACGGGACGGCCGCCCCCGCGGGCGCGCCGAAGCCCCGCGTCGGGGCCATCGCGCTGCTTACCCCCGCGGTCCTGGTGCTGACGCTCCTGTTCGTGTTCCTCAATCTCGCCAATGGCGCGGTACAGAACTTCTCCGTGAGCGCCCTCGTCTCCGGCTATGGCATCCCGCTCGTCGTCGCCAACCTCGGGCTCAGCGCCTTCCTGTTCGCCAGCGCCTTCGGCGTCCTGGCCGGGGGCGCGCTTGCCGACCGCAGTCGCCACCATGGCACGGTCGCCGCCGTGGCCCTTGGCGTGACTGCCATGCTGATGCTGGTGGTGGCAACCACCGACGTGACCGGCGTGCCGCTGGTCATGATCCTGGGGGTCGCCGGGTTCCTCTTCGGACTCATCGCCCCCTCGCGGGACATGCTGGTCCGGGCGGCGTCCCCTAAGGGCGCGGAAGGGCGGGTGTTCGGCATCGTCTCCACGGGCTTCAACATCGGCGGCGCGGCGGGGCCGGTGCTGTTCGGCTGGCTGCTGGACCACGGCCAGGCGCGGGGCATCTTCTGGTCCGCGGTGGTGTTCATGGCCGGCGCGATGGCCATCTCGCTGGCCCAGGAGCGTCGCGCCCGCGCGACCGCCGCGCAACCCACTCTGCATCCCGGCCGGTAGGTCGCCTCCGGCACGCGGCGCGTGGCGCCGCGCGACGTGACCCGGTTCGATCGGGACGGCCGCCACGTCCGTTCCCCGCCCCAATTCCTCGCGCTTCATCGCGCCAACTGCCGCCAAATGCGACGAAAGGGGCGAATTGTCGACCTATGGTCAGCGGCTCCCTTGAAATATTCGTGTTGCGGCGCAAAATACGACGTACGGGAAAACCCCGATTGCGGGCTTCGGCCCAACTTCTCGAGGAAATGTGATGTACGTCGATTCGTCTACCAAGCTGACCGACTCGCTGGAGCGGGTCTTGATCGAGCGCGAAGCGCGCGCGATGCGCAGTGAAACCTTTGCCGTCTCCGGCCGCACGCTGCTGGAAGGCATCCGCCGGGCGTTCCGGTGGGCCGCCGCCATGCTGGCGCGGCTGCGTCGCGATGCCCGCGACGCGAAGGTCGACTACGTCGCGAGCTGACCCGTGCTCTGGAGCCGGCGGATCGCCCGCAGGGCGGCGAATTCCGCCGGCGCCTCGTCCGTGCCGGCGGTGAAAACCGCCGCGGTCGCCGGCAATCCCACCGCCGCCGTGTAGACGGCGCCCGAAGAGCCTGGCCCGCCGGCCGAGTGACCGAGCACCTCCAAGGGGTCCGTTCCGTCGGCCCCCGCCTCTTCCATCGTCCCCATCATCACTCCGAGCCCGTAGCCGGGCTTCATCCACGGCCGGCCGGGAAGCGGGCCGCCGACGGTAGTGGCCGACGCCATGGCTGCGCGCGTCCCCGGCGAGAGCAGATCACCGTGCCAGAGCCGGTGCAGCGCCAGCGCCGCCTGGTCCACCGGCCCGATCACCAGGCCATGGAATACCCAGCCCGGGTCGTAACCGGTTGGTGCCGCGAGCGAGAGATTTGCCAGGTCCGCCGGCGTGACGGCCACCCGGCAATCGCGTAGCCCGAGCGGCCGCAGGACCATCCGGGCGACGGCATCACCTAGGTCGCAGTCCAGCAGGCTCTCGACCAGCTGTCGCAGGAGCAGGTAGCCGACGTTCGAGTAGCGCCAGCCGGCACCGGGCGCGAAGACCAGGTCGGTAGGGCATACGAGGCGGTAGAGGTTCGCATCCGGCCACGCCGGCCCGCCCGCCGCGACGGCCGCGTGATAGGCGGGAAGTGGTCCGTAGTCGCCAACGCCTCCGGTGTGCTGCAGCAACTGGCGCACGGTCCACGGGTGCCTGGGGCCGGCTTGGACGGGTCCTTCCTCGCGGCATGCCAGGAAATCGCCCGGCATCGGCGGCGGCGCGTCCAGCTCCACCCGGCCGTCTTCGACGAGTCGAAGCACGCACGTCGCGAGCAGAGTCTTCCCGAAGCTCCACCAGGGCACCATCGCCCCGGCGCTGCCTGGCGCGACGGTGCCGTCCGGGCCGACGGCGGCTACGAGTAATCGACTGGCATCGGACATCGGCGTTTCCCGGCGAGCTGACAGCATCGGGCCGGACCGAGAGGAACGCAAGTTGCCCCCGCTATGCGAGGCTCGCCTCGGGCCCGGGAACAGGAGCACTGCAATGGGTATCGCACTCAAGCCACTGGATCGCCAGGTGATCGTCATCACCGGGGCGTCGAGCGGTATCGGACTGGCCACCACGCTCGCCGCGGCGCACGAGCGGGCGAGGCTGGTGGTGGCGGCGCGCAGCAAGGACACGCTCGAGGCGCTGGTGCGCGAGATCGAGGCGAACGGCGCGGAGGCAGTCGCGGTGCAGGCCGACGTGGGCATGCGGGCCGAGGTC
The DNA here is from genome assembly GCA_023388075.1 of Pseudomonadota bacterium. GTDB lineage: Bacteria > Pseudomonadota > Gammaproteobacteria > Burkholderiales > Burkholderiaceae_E > Lautropia. Next base: position 10,272 of record JAEWGX010000065.1, on the reverse strand, counting down.
GAAGGCATCGCGCGCGCGGCGATCGAACGCTTCGGCCGGATCGACACCTGGATCAACAACGCCGGTGTCTCGGTCTATGGACGGCTCGACGAGGTATCCGACGAGGACAGCCAGCGGCTCTTCCAGACGAACTTCTGGGGCGTGGTCAACGGATCCCTGGTGGCGCTGGAGCACCTGCGGCGCGACGGCGGGGCGCTGATCAATGTCGGCAGCGAGGTTTCCGAGGCGGTGGTCCCGCTGCAGGGGATGTATACCGCCAGCAAGCACGCGGTGAAGGGCTTCACTGACGTGCTGCGGATCGAGCTGGAAGCCGATGGCGCCCCGGTGTCGGTCACCCTGGTCCAACCTACCGCGGTGGACACGCCGTTCCCGGAGCATGCGGGCAACTACATGGATCACGAGCCCAAGCTGCCCACGCCGATGATCCAGCCCGAGAAGGTCGCGAGCGCGATTCTCGATGCCGCCAGGCAGCCGACGCGCAACGTGAAGGTCGGGGCCATGGCGCGGGTCAACGCCGCGTTCTCGAAGTTGCTGCCGTCTCTCGGGCACCGGATGGCGCGCATGCAGATGGGGCGGCAGCAGCGCGACGAGGCGTCACACGACCGGGACGGTACGCTCTTTCGCGCGGGCGAATCAGGCCGGATCCACGGCCGCGGCGACCAGCATGCCGCCGATGCCCGAGAGGCGCGGGAAGCCAACGTGCGACCGCAGTAGGCGCGGCCACGTGTCATGAGCCGCCGGAATGCTCCCGGCTCGCGGAAGTTGCGCCACCCTCCTGATCCGGTCGGCACAATGAGGCGACGTTCCACTACGGGGTGTTCGCCATGGAGCTCTCGCTCTCCGGTCGTGCCGTCGTGCTCGCGGTGCCGGAAGGCACCGTCATCGCCTGTGCAACCGGCACGGTGTGGGTGACCGTCGAACGACGGCGTCCGTGCCGTCCGAGCGAGGACGTCCTTCTCTGCGCCGGGCAACGGTGCGTCGTCCGGGATTCCGGAAGGGTCTACCTGTCCGCCGTCGGCATGGCCTCGTCCACGGAGGTCCGGGCAACCTTCCGCGCCTCCTCGCAGATCCAGGTGGCGACACGCCTCACGTCTTCGCGTGGCGCTTCGTCCGCTGGAATCAGCCAGTACGAGTTGGGGCTCGGCGCCGGCGTGCCCGCAAGGCGAACCGACACCAACTGACGATCCAGCAGCAATCTCTGGATGATCTCCAGCCGACCGAGCGCCACGCCCTGGCCGGCAAGCGCCGCGTGGATCACCTGGTCGTACTGGTTGAACCGCAGGATCCCCCTCTTGCTTGCCTGCCGCCAGCCGCGATCGTTGAGCCACGTGCGCCACTGCAGCCACGGCCTCGAATCCTCGAACTCGAGCAGCGGCAGCCGCGCGAGCGCCTCGAGCGGTCGCGAGAAATCCGCCGCGAGGGACGGGTGAGCCACCGGAGCGATGGTCTCGCCGAACAGGCGCGTCCCGCTCGCCGGCGCGGCGGCGTCCCGGCAGTAGCGTACAGCGAGATCGATTCCGTCCGTCCTCAGGTCGCTCACCTGGTTGTTGGCCGACAGGCGGACATCCAGCGCCGGATGCGATCGCTGCAGGCTGCCGAGTCGCGGCAGCAGCCACAGGCCCGTCACGCCGATGCTTGCGGTCACGGTGACCGGGCGCGGGCCGTCGGTTCTGCGAATCTCCCCGACCACGTCCTGCAACTGCTGAACCGCGCCGTCGGCGCTGCGAAACAGCCGCTCGCCCTCGGCGGTGAAGCTCACGCCGCGATGCTTGCGCACGAAGAGCCGGACCCCGAGATGCGCCTCCAGCGCATGGACCTGGCGACTTACCGCGGATTGGGTGAGGCAGAGATCGTCGGCGGCCAGGGTGATGCTCATCCGCCGGCCGACGGCGACGAAACCCTTGAGCAGGTCCAGCGAGAAGAGGCGAACGAGTGGTACGGGCATGGGATCCGGTGTCGGTGGCGCGCCGCGGACAGGTTGCGCTGAGTGGCGATTGAAGCGCGCGGGAGGCCCGTGCGGCAAGCGATCGATACGACCGTCAGCCATGAGCCGGCGGAATGCCAGCAGGCGCCTTGGCGCTTCCATGCGTCTCGCGCATGCATGGACGCCCTGGAAATCGCTTGAGCATGGTCGTCCCGCGCGGCCTAATGGCGCTGGCGCCGCGCGTCGGCGGCGCAGCAGGAGAGCCCATGATTCACGCCGTCCGCCCGCCAGCCGCCGCCCCGCCCTGGTGGTCCCATGCCTGGGTACCGGTGCTGGCCGGCGGCCTGGTGATGGGGCTCGCACTGGGCGTGCGCCACGTCCAGGGGCTCTTCCTCCTGCCGGTCACGATGGATCGCGGCTGGGCGCGGGACGCCTTCGCGTTCGCGATGGCGGTCCAGAACCTCGTCTGGGGCGTGGCCCAGCCGTTCACCGGAATGATCGCGGACCGGTTCGGGTCGGCCCGCGTGGTCGCGGCGGGCATCGTGCTCTATGCGGTCGGACTCTGGTCGATGACCCACGCCCATGCGTCGGCCGCGTTCGTGTGGTCGGCGGGGGTCTGCGTCGGGTTGGCCCTGTCGGGCACCACGTTCGGGGTCGTCTATGGAGCGCTGAGCCGTCTCGTCGTGCCGCTGCGGCGCAGCCAGGCCCTCGGGCTTGCGGGCGCGCTTGGCGGGCTGGGGCAGTTCGTGATGGTGCCGGCCGCCCAGGGGTTGATCGGTGGCTGGGGCTGGGCCGTCGCGCTGGTGGTGCTGTCGATCGCGATGGCCGTGGTCGTTCCGCTCGCGCTGCCGCTGGACGACCGGGCGCGAATCGCCGCGCCGGGGCCGGCCGAGCAGCCGTTACGCGAAGCCCTGCGCGAGGCGTTCGCGCATCCGGGCTTCCGGTTGCTCAACCTGGGCTTCGTCGCCTGCGGCTTCCAGCTTGCCTTCATCGCGACGCACCTGCCCGCGTACCTGGTGGACGAGGGCATGGGACCGCGGGAAGGCATGGCGGCGCTCGCGATCATCGCCCTCGCCAACATCGCCGGCACCTACCTGTTCGGCGCACTCGGCGGCCGGCGCAGCAAGAAGCGCCTGCTGGCCGGGATCTACCTGGCGCGTTCCGCCGCCATGGCACTGTTCGTTCTCCTTCCGCTCGGCGCGGCAGGCCTCTACCTGTTCGCGGCGGTGATGGGCTTGCTCTGGCTCGGTACCGTGCCGCTCACGAGCGGGCTGGTGTCGCAGGTGTTCGGCGTGCGCTACGTGACCACGCTCTTCGGCTTCGTCTTCCTCGGACATCAGGTCGGCTCGTTCCTCGGCGTCTGGCTGGGCGGGCTCGTCTTCGAAGCGACCGGCTCCTACGACGCCATCTGGATCGGGGCGATGATCCTGGGAGTCGCGGCCGCGGCGCTGCACTGGCCGATAGACGACCGCGAGATCGTCCGGGCACCCGCCCAGGGGGTCGCATGACCCGGTGGCAGACGGGGGGCGATCGTGATGATCGGCGACTCGCTCGAGCAGGATGTCCTCGCGCCGATGCGCTCCGGCATCCGGTCGATCTGGTTCAATCCGGCGGGAAAGCCACTGCCGCCGGGCCTCGAGGCCCCGACGGTTCGAAGCCTGCCGGAGGCGGCGCGCAAGATCGCTCATCTCGAGCGCGGCGACGCCGGCTGAGCCGACCGGGCCGCCGCGGCGCCTCAGGTACGGGTATTGCGACTCGCCCCCCGTTACAACCTGACGGGAGAAATCAACAATGAGTCGTACCTTACGCACCCTTAGACTGGCCGCCCTCGTTGCCCTGGTGGGCGGCAGCAGCGTCGCGGTGGCACAAACGAGCAGCGGCAGCACCGGCGCGGCTGGCGGGCCGGCGGCGACCGGCGGCGGCATGGCCGGTACCCAGGGAACGGCGGGAGCCGCCCGCAAGAGTGCCTTGTCGCGGGCCGATGAAGCATTCGTCAACCAGGCGGCGCAGAATGGCCATGCTGAGGTCGAGGCCAGCAAGCTCGCGATGGAGAAGGCGTCGGATCCGAAGGTCAAGGAATTCGCCAAGCACATGATCGACGATCACACCAAGGCGAACAAGGAGTTGGAAGCGCTTGCGTCATCCAAGGGCGTGGACCTTCCCGATGGGCCGTCGCTCCTGCAAAAGGGCAAGTCCAAGCTGATGCTCTCCACCGCGGACGGCGAGAATTTCGATCGCCGCTATGCGGAGTCGATGGGCGTCGAAGCCCACGAGGACAACATCGAGCTGTTCGAGAAGGCGGTCAAGGAAGCGGAAGATCCGGACGTGAAAGCCTACGCGCAGAAGACCCTGCCGAAGCTGCAGGAGCACCTGAAGATGGCAAAGGCCCTGGTGGAAGGCCTGCCCAAGAAGTAAGCCGCGGGCTCAAACCCGCCTTGCAGTGGATGGCGACCGGGATCCGGTCGCCGTTTCTCAATTCCGGCCCCCCTCGAGCGCGTCCCGCGTGCGCTCGCTGTTGGTCGTCGCGCGGCTGCCCTTCAGGTGATCCTCGATATCGGATGCGCGGCTGCCGACTGCGCGAACCGCTTCCTGCAACTGATCCTCGGTCACGTCGAGCTTTCGCGCCCATTCGCGTCGCTGGTCCTCGCGGTCGATGTCGATTCGATCGTCCCGACCGCGGCTGTCGTCTGCCATGATGCGCACCTCTCGTAGTTGACGTCACGAGGGGTGGCAACCACCGTGCCTCGGCGCTACTTGCGTGCGACGCGCGTCCGCCCGGCGGAGGGCTTGATCCTGTCCAGGTCCAGCCGCACCCAGGTCGGGGCGTGGTCGCTGGCGCGTGGCTGCCCGCGCACCCAGGAATCGACACCGGCCTCGACCAGGCCGCCGGCGATCGCGGGATTGAGCAGGAGATGATCGATCCTCAGGCCGGCATTGCGCTCCCAATGCTTGCGGAAATAGTCCCAGAAGGTGAAGATTTTTTCGTCCGGATGCGTCACGCGCAGCGCGTCGGTCCAGCCCTGGTCGAGCAGCCGTCGGTAGCACTCGCGCGTCTGCGGCTGCAGCAACGCATCCTTCAGCCACGAACGCGGGTTGTAGATGTCGAAGTCGGTCGGGACGACGTTGTAGTCGCCGGCCATTACCACCGGGGCGTCCAGGTCCACGAGCGTTGCAGCGTGCCGGATGAGGCGCTCGAACCAGGCCAGCTTGTAGTCGAACTTCGGGCCGGGCTGCGGATTGCCGTTCGGCAGATAGAGGCACGCAACCACGAGACCATTGACCGCCGCTTCGATGTAGCGGCTCTGCTCGTCGGCGGGGTCTCCGGGCAACTCGCGGCGCAACTCCACCGGGGTGTGCTCCCGAGCCAGGATCGCCACGCCGTTCCAGGAGCGCTGGCCCTTCCAGATCGATTCGTAGCCGGCCGTTCGCAGCTCGTCGACAGGGAAGGCCGAGTCCTGCGCCTTGAGCTCCTGGAGGCACACTACGTCCGGCCGCTCGCGCTCCAGCCACTCCAGGAGATTCGGCAGTCGGCTGCGGATTCCGTTGACGTTGTAGGTGGCGACCTTCACGGTGGAGGCAGTCTACACTGCCGCTACCGTGGCGCCCGCGTGGCCCGGACAGACACCGGGTCGGCCCCCCGATCGACTCAGCTCGCGCAGGCCCGCTTCGGCGGGCTGCGATGCGCGCGATGGGCGACGCGGCCCTTCCTTACGGAATCGCCGGAGACGGTGCGCTTGGCCTGCCGGTCGCCGGCACGCCTTGCCCCGCTGGTGTACGGGTGATCCTCTCGGTCGTAGTAATCCTCTCTGGGGTGCTCTTCGTAATAGCTCATGACCTCTCGCCGAGTGTCGGAAAGACCACCCGGGTGATTGGTAGGGGGACTCCGCGCGACGCCCTTGGAAAGCCCAGGGCAGTTAGTCGCTTATGCGCGACTATCGCAGAGGCGATGGCGATATATTAACTCATTGGGCAGCGTGCTGCCCGGATGCCCTCATTCACCTGGGGTGATCCTCGACCCTGTCGCAGGCGCGGTCTCCGTTTCGCCGATGCACGTCGTTGGGGCGAGGATGGGGTCATTCCGGCAAACGAAGGTGGAGCGATGTTGCGAGCAATCCTGGCGGTGGGCATTCTTGCGCTCGCCGGGCCCGGCCTGGCCCAGACGGCGCAGCCGACCGGCCCGAGGACCGGATCGACCCAGTCCGATGGTTCGCAGCCGGCCGGAACGGTGCAGGCGCCCGAGTTGGCCAGGCAGCCGTCGCCAGACCAGCCGCCACCGGCGAACCCGCAACCCTACGGCGGTTCGATTGGCGGGCCGATCCAGGAAACCGGCAAGTACGATGGCCTGGGGCAGGGTGGTGCGACCGGCAACGACGGCCTTGGCTCGAACCAGCGCTCGCTGGTGGAGCCCGACTACCGGCGGGGCGACCAGCGGGGCATCGAGCGGTCGCGACCCTAGGAGCACGCCTCCCGGAGGGCATGCGGTCGCGTTGCGGGACGGCAGCCCCGATAGCAGAATCGTCGCTTGCCTACCGAAGCGAGGAGACCGGACATGGCCGGCGTGGGATCAAGCAAAGTGTTCGAGAACGACAAGGTCATCGTGTGGAATTTCGAGCTCGCGCCCGGGGCCGAAACGCCGATGCACACGCACGAGCACAGCTACATGTGGTACACGATCGAGGGCGCCCCGCTGCAGATCTTCGACGAGTTCGGGCGGGATCTCGGTACTCTCGACGTCCCGACCGGGGCAGTCTATTCGCTCAGGCTGGACAAGGGCAGCCTGGAGGTGCTTTCGGACATCGGCAAGGGCCTTCGCGTGCCGGCCAGGCATCGCGCGCGAAACCTGGGGCGCACTACCTATCGCGAGATTCTCGTCGAGTACAAGTAGCGGCAGGCGCGACTTCCCGGCCGGCATACCGCATCGAGCGCTCCTCGATGCCGGGGCCCTGCCGATCTGCGGGCAGCGGGCTCAGGCGGCAAGCGAGAGAGATCCACCATCCCGAGGCGCCGCTTGCGGGCGGGCCTCCTCACCGGGGATCTCCATGGTGCCCCAGGCGGAGGCCTCTACCAGCCTCAGGGGCTTCATCAACGCAACCCGGAAGCGGCCGCGTCCCACCTTGTGGATCTGCATGGGCGCGCCGCGAGCGACGAGCCGACGCTGCAACAGCAGCAGCCGAACGCTCAGGTTGTCCTGGATCTCCGGCAACCTGAGCTCGCGCCCGGCCAGGCGCAGCTCGCGCGTGCTGAATTCCCGGCGCTTCGGGTGGGTGTGCTCTCGCGCGAGCTTCCAGAAGATGGCGCCGGCGACGCCTTTGATCAGGTAGTGAGTGTCCAGGAAGACGCTGCCGTCGTGTCGGTAGTAGCGCACTTCGACCGGCTCGGCGCCGGATGGCGGATCGGATTGCAGGTCCATCGCAACGTCTCCTTCAGTGGCCAGCGGTCCTTCGCGCGGCATCGACCAGGGCGCGGATGGCCCAGCGCCTGACCCGACGTGCCTGCGCGTCGTCGAGCCGAAGCACGTCCTTCAGCACCACCGCCGACTCGGTGCCGATGACGAGCGCGAGCGAGCGGGTGAGCATTCTCAATGCCGCCGGCGTGAACTCGTGGCGGGCCGGCTCCAGCGCCGCTTCGATCAGGGGCGTGCGACGATTCTGCCTTGTCGGCAAGTCGGCCTCGTGTCCGTCGCGGGCGCCTCGCTGGAGCGTGTGGGACAGCATCAGCCGAAGCGCGTTCTCGTTCTCCACGATCATCTGGTGGAATGCCGCGTCGACCTTGTCCAGGCGTGCCACCGGATCCTTCGCCGGGCCGTTCCGCAACACGGCCTCGGCTTGCGGAGTGGCGATGTCGAAAGAGGCCTCGACGAGCAGTGCCGAGAGATCCGGGAAGTGACGATAGGCCGTGGCCCGCGACACCATCGCTTCCTCGGCGATCTCCTCGAGGCTGGGGTTGCGGCCCTGCCGGGTGAGCCGCGCCGCGGCCTGCAGCAGGTCCTTGCGGGTGCGCAGCAACTGGTTCGGCCGTCCGCTCGCGACATTGCTCTTCATGAGACAAGTTTCTCATTAGCGCCCAAGCGTTGCAAGAGGATCATCTCTTAGCAAAGAGTTAGCGATCCTTTCCCGATCACTTAGCAGCGCGGTCCCGGCCGGGGCTCCACACTCCCTCCACGTCCACCTTCCGACGCCAAGGACCGCCGTCCGGTTTCCCGGCTGTTCCCAGGCGGTCAGCCGTTTCCCCTCTCCACTACCGAGGATGTCAAATGGACCAACCCACCCTGTATCCGAGCAGAACCGTCGGTACCGACACCGATCTCCTGCCAAGCTACGTGCCGCTGCCCGGCCTGGGCGTGCTGCCCGTCAATGCCTACCTGATCCGCTCGAGCGAGCCGGTGCTGGTGGACACCGGCCTGGCGGCGCTGCGCGACGACTTCATGGCGACGCTGCGCCGCCTGATCGACCCCGCCGAGCTGCGCTGGATCTGGGTCACCCATGCCGATGCCGACCACGTTGGCAGCCTGCGGGCGGTCCTGGCGGAGGCGCCACGGGCACGCATCGTCACCAACTATCTGGGCATGGGCAAGCTGAACCTCCAGCAGGTTCCGTTGGAGCGCTCGTACCTGCTGAACCCCGGACAGATTCTCCGCGTGGGGGACCGTGAGCTGCTCGCCCTGAGGCCGCCGCTCTACGACGCGCCCGAAACCATGGGCTTGTTCGATACCCGCACCCGGCAACTGCTCAGCTCGGACTGCTTCGGCGCCGTGATGTCGGAGCCTGCCGAGACGGCGGCCTCGATCGAGGTTGCCGATCTGCGGGCGGGAATGATGCTGTGGGCCAGCATCGACGCCCCTTGGCTCGCCCGCGTCCGTCGGGATCACCTGGTGGAGACGTTCCAGGCGCTGCAGCATCTCTCTCCCCGGCTCGTCCTGAGCAGCCATCTGCCGCCTGCGGTGGGGCTCAATCGGGTCCTGTTCGACAACGTCATCGCGGCCCGGGAGGCGCCGACCTTCGTGGGGCCGGACCAGGCGGCGGTGGAGAAGGCGATGGCCGCGCAAGCACCGTCGGAGGAGCCTCTCGCCGCCTGATGGGCGGCATGCAGGCACGGGCCGGGCAGGCCGACTCAACCTGCCCGGCGGCCGGCGGGGGCGCCTCCCCAGGCACGATGCACGAGCTCGCCGCCCACTGCCGTGGCGTCGACCCGTATCTCGCGGATCCCCATCGGGTCGCACTCCAACGGATCCTCCGACAACGACACCCAGTCGGCCAGCATGCCGGGTCGGATCATTCCGCGCTCGTGCTCCGAGAACGACAGCCAGGCAGAGCCACGGGTGTACATCGCGAGGGCCTGCTGCGGCGACACCGCTTCGTCGGCACCGAGCGACTCGCCGAGCGCATCGACGTGCCGCGTGACGGCGTGCCACATGCCGAGCAGCGGCGGATACGGGGTGACCGGCGAATCGGAGCCGCCACCCACGACGATATCGCCGTCTATCCAGCTCTTCACCGGCGTTGCCTTGCCGACGAGGTCGCGGCCGAACCGCCGGACCAGCAGCGGGGCGAACTGATACTGCATCGATGCCTGCGTCGCCACGCCGACGTTGAGGCGCCTGGCCACCGCGATGTTCGCCTCGGTCGGCCAGAGATACGCATGGATCAGCGAGAACCGGAGGTCTCGGATGGGGTAGCGTCGGTCGACCTCCTCGAACACCGAGAGGGCGATGTCGATGGCCTTGCCGCCCACCGTGTGCACGCCAAGGGACCAGCCGGAGCTTGCGCATGTCTCCACCACCCGGTGAAACAGGTCCGTGTGGGTCACCTGGATGCCGCATTGGCATTTCTCGTCCGGCCACGGCTCGCGCATGAGCGCGGTGCCGAGCGATGCGCCGCCGTCCAGGAACACCTTCACGCCGCCAAGCTTGAGGCGCTCGTTGCCGAAGCCCGTGCGCACCCCCCAGGCGCGCAACGAATCGATGACGCGATCCGGTTCGTCGTGGCTCTGCGCCAGCGGCATCACCACGGAACGCACGGTCAGCTCCCCGGCTCGCTGCAGGTCCTCGTAGACCGCCATGTCCTCGGGGGCGAGGCCAGGGTCGATCACGCCGCAGATCCCGGCTGCGTGATAGGCGCGCTGAACCTCGCGCAGCGCCTGCCGCCGCTCTTCGCGGGACATCGGAGGCACGAGCCGCCCGACGAGATTGAAGGCCGGTGGCTCGAGCAGCAATCCGTCCGGCTCGCCCTGCGCGTCGCGGCTGATGCGTCCGCCGGGCGGATCGGCCGTGTCGCGACCGACGCCGGCACGGCGCAGGGCCGCCGTGTTGACGGCGGCAGCGTGGCCGACCCGCGGCAGGTAGATCGGCC
>JAEWGX010000055.1 GCA_023388075.1 Pseudomonadota bacterium | reverse complement strand
AAATGGTTGTCGATGCCCTCGTCGAGCTCGTGGAAGACGGCGAGTCGATGGGCCGCGGCAAGATGGATTCGGGCCTCGGCGGCAGCCGCGCCGGGCGCGGCGGAGGAGGATGCGGACATTGGCAGGCCTCGGGGAATGCGGGTAAAGGATACTTGGAGGGGTGAGCGGCGCGTAGACGCCGCGAGGCAGTATAGCGACGCGGCCCCCCTTGAACGAACCGTGATCCGCGGCGAACCGTGACATCATCACGGCCCTACCCGCGACCGATGCCATGCAAGACGATTCACAACTCCAGGTACCGCCTTCCTTCGCCGCCCTCTACACCGAGCGGCAGCGCCTGACTGTCACGCGCGGGACGCTGTTGGAGCGGTTCGATCTCTGCGAGGACCTGGCCAATCACCTGGTCGACTTCGCCAAGTCCGTGCACTACGAGCAGGGCGTCTCGGAGGACGAGGTCCTCGCCCGCTGCCGCCGCGGGCTTCTCGCGGCGCCTTCGCAGGTCTCGCCGGTGGAAGCGCGATGGATCGAGGGGCGGCTGAGCGAGTTGCTCGGCTGGCAGGCTGGCTTGGATCCCGACGCGCGCGAAGTTTCGGGGCCGGCTGACGGGCAGTGAACGGCCCCGGCGCGCCCCTCTCCCCGGGAACGCTCAGGCAGCGCGGCCGGTGCCGCCCTCGACAGTGCGCATTCTCGCGACCGGGTAGCGCCGGATCATCCACAGGTGCATCGCCGCTCCGCCCGCGAGCGCCGCGGCGGCGATGGCGAGCGAGTGGGTGAATCCCTCCCCTGGGGAGCCGCTGCGCGCGATGACGAAGGCAACCATCGGCGGGCCGATCACCTGGCCGATGCCGTAGACCGTGGTGAGCAGGCCCATGTAGCTCGCGACCGCCGACGGCCTCAGCCGGCGCGCCTCCTGCAGGGCGAACAGCGTGATCACGGTGAACGGCGTGCCGACCAGCAGGCTGCCGATCGCGAAGCCGGCAACGGTCGGACGCAGCAGGCTGGCGACGATGCCGAGCGCCTGGATCCCGTAGGCGGCGCCAAGGACGTGACGGCGATCGATACCGACCGGAATGCGCATGGAAAGCAACGCACCGATAACGACGCCGACGCCGAAGATCGGCCAGAACAGGTCCACCACGGCAGCGCCGGGCAAGGCTTCCCGCGCGATCACCGGCAGGAAGGTCGCGGTGACGATACAGCCGAAGCCGGCCAGCCCGTACGCAAGGGCGAGGAGGCACCGTTCCGCCCTCCCGTCGTCCGGCGCTCCCCCTGGGCGGCCATGGCCGTGGTCCGGGGACTCGGCGCGCCAGCCCGACAGTCGCTCCTCCCCGCCCCGAAAGACTCCCCATACAGATGCGCCCAGCACGGCCGCGAGCACGCCGAACACCAGCCAGGCCGAGCCGGATGGCCAGCCGCGGGCGACCATGGCCATACCCAGCAGCCCGCTCAGGACGATGCCGACCCCGGGGCCGGCGAAGATCACGCCGCCGAGCGAGGGCGCCCCGAGCTTCGCCAGCCGTGCAAGGCACCAGCTCGACGTGAACACGATCATGACGGCGCTCGCCACGCCGGCGGCAGCCCGCAGGCTCGGCCATGTCGCCGGCAGCGGGATCGCCATGCCGGCCGTCACCAAGGCAGTCGCCACCAGGCCGGCTCGGACGAGCGTCGAGTAGCGCAGCGACGGGAGCTCGCCGATGCGTGACCAGAGCCAGGGCTGCAGCGTGCACAGCAGCGCGCCAAGCACATAGGCCAGGTAGTTGGCGCTGGCCAGCCAGCTCGCGCCCTGCAGGTCGATCACCTGGTCGCCCAGCATCATCGGCAGCAGCGGTGTGAAGGCGAACCGGCCGATGCCCATCGCGACCGCGAGCGAGACCATGCCGGCCAGGGCGACCACCCAGGCACGGCGGGAGGGCGACGCGGGCGGCGCCGGGTCGAGCGCCGCGCCAGGCGGCGAACGGCGGTTGGGGTCATCCGACGTCAACGGTGTCTCCAAGGCGACGAAGCCGGATAGTCTGCCGCAAGCCCGGCGATCGCGCGCAGCGCGGACGATGGCTCCCGCATCTGGCAAGCCCGCGCCGCAGACGCCCTGCCAATACCGCGTGCCGCACGACGCGTCGTCCGCGGCCCGCTGATGGCTGTACCACCCCAGCACACCGGCATCCCCGAAGCAGGAACGCTTTCTCGCCCCTGACTTCGCCCACGGCACCCGTGTTGACACGACACCATACAGGCGCCTACACTGGTTTGATACCGGTAACACACATCGCCTCGCGTTCGCGGGGCGCCACCGACGAGGAGACAGCCGGTCGGGTAGCAGCAGCCCTGGCGAACGGCGCCGTCGCGAGCATGACGACGCGCCGGCGTGCTGCGGCCGGACAGAGGCAGCAGGAAAGGAGACGACATGGGCAGGCTCGACACGAGGATCGCCGTTGTCACCGGCGCGGCGGACGGCATCGGCCGCGCGATTGCCGAAGCCTTCACGCGCGAGGGCGCGCGCGTCGGTCTGCTCGACATCAACGCGTCGAAGGTCACCGAAGCCGCCGCTGCCCTGCCCGGATCGCGCGCGCTGGTCTGCGACGTATCGGACCGGGTCGCGGTGCGCCAGGCGATCGATGGCTTCGTGGCCGAGGCGAAGGGTCTGGACATCCTGGTCAACAACGCCGCCTACTTTCATTACGCGCCGCTCACGCAGATGCCGGAAGACGTCGTGGCGCGGATGATCGATGTCGGCCTCAAGGGTGCGTTCTGGGCGCTGCAGGCAGCGACGCCGCATCTCGTCGCCCGCGGCAGCGGCTCGGTGATCAACCTCTCCTCGGTGGCGGTGTCCGTCGCGATCCGCAATGCCGGCGTATACAGCGCGATCAAGGGCGCATTGGATACGCTGACGCGACAGCAGGCCGTGGAGCTCGGTGCACACGGCATTCGGGTCAACGCGCTCGCGCCGGGGCCCGTCGTGACGCCCGGCGCCAGCTCCGTGATCGATACGCAGGGCTGGGAGGCTCGTCGACGGCGCACGCCGCTCGGGCGCCTCGCGACCGGCGCCGACATCGGCTCGGCGGCCGTGTTCCTCGCCTCCGACGAAGGCGCGAGCATCTCCGGCGTGACGCTGAAGGTGGACGCCGCGCTGACCTCGGTCGGCTACTAGGGGCTCGATGGACGTTCGGCCAGCCAAGGACCGCCGATGACGCGGAACCTCGAGGGATCCCCTGGCTCGCGACCCGGCGTCGCCGGCGCACTGATTCTGGACGCGATGCAGGCGTCCGCCGGCGACTTCACCGCAGCGGTGACTGCGAAGGCGCGGCTCTGCCTGCTGGACTACCTATCCTGTGCCTTCGAGGCGTTGCCGCTGCCCATACGGCTGGAGAAGGCCGGCAAGGCCGACCGCGAGGCGGTCGGCCACGCGATGCGCAGCCTCAGCGAAGGCGCGCCGCCCTACTTCCCGGGCGGCGAGCTGAAGTTCGACGAGAACGGGCGTCGCGTCGGCGCGGGCCTCACCATCATCCAGTGGCAGAACGGCGTGCCGGTCACCGTCTTTCCGGAAGAGCTGGCGATCGCCAAGCCGATCTGGCCGGGCAAGCAGTAGGATGAAGCAGCGGGTGGGCCTCGTGGGCTTCGGCAACATGGGCGGGCGCATGGCGCGCCGCCTGAGCGACGGGAAATCGAAGGACAGGAGCAAGGCATGAAGGTTTTTCACGGCAGGAGGGACGGCACACCCTCGGAACAGCGCGGCCCCACGTTCACCGGGGTGGTCTGGGCCGATCCGGTGATGCCCACCACCGACGGTGTCACCATCAACACGGTGTTCTTTTCTCCGGGGGCCCGCACCTTCTGGCACAAGCACGACGCCGGGCAGGTGCTGCAGGTTACCGGCGGCAGCGGCTGGATCTGCGTGGACGGCAGCGAGCCGCAGCCGATCCGACAGGGCGACGTGGTGTGGATCGGTCCCGGCGAGCGGCACTGGCACGGCGCGGACGCGAGCTCCTACCTGATTCATCTCGCCATCTCGATCGGCAAGGCCGAGTGGCAGGAGGAAGTATCCGAGGCCGACTATGCGCGCGCCCGAAGCGGCCGCCCGGCGGTTGGCGCCAACCCGGGAGCCGCGCGATGATCGTGGAGATGCGGGTCTATCACTGCCTGCCGGGCCGGCTGCCGGCGTTGAACGAGCGCTTCACGCGCCACACCCTGAGCTCCTTCGGCAAGCACGGCATCCGGCCGATCGGGTTCTGGACGACGCTGGTCGGGCCGACCAACCATGCGCTCACCTACCTGCTCGAGTGGCAGAGCCTCGCCGAGCGGGAGCAGAAGTGGAACGCCTTCCAGGCGGACCCGGACTGGATCGCCGCGCGGGTGGAGAGCGAGGCGAAGCAGCCGATCGTCGAGCGGATCGAGAGCCAGTTCCTGGTCCCGACCGCCTACTCACCGCTGCGGTGACGGGTATGGCAGGCACAGCAAGGGCGCCCGAAGGGGGCGCGGGCACACGGATCGGCTTCATCGGGATCGGCGCGATGGGGGCGCCGATGGCGGCCTGCCTGGCCAGGGCCGGATACCGCCTGGTGGTCCACGACAGCCGCCGGCAGCCGGTGGACGCGTTCGTCGCCGGCCACGTCGCGCAGGGCGCCGTCGCCGCGACATCGCTTGCCGAGCTCGGCGCGGCGGCAGACGTGGTCATCACGATCCTGCCGACCAGCGCGATCGTGTCGGAGGTCCTCTTCGGAGAACCGGGTCTCGCGGCCGCGCTGCGCCCCGGGAGCCTGGTGATCGACATGACGTCCGGCGTCCCCGCGGTCACAGTCGCGCTGGCGGAACGGCTCGCCCGGCAGGATGTCGCGCTCTTCGACGCGCCGGTCTCGGGCGGCGTCCCCCGCGCCATCACCGGACAGCTTTCCATCATGGCGGGCGGCGAAGCGGCGCACATCGACCGCGCCCTGCCGATCCTCGAGGCGATGGGCAAGGTGACCCGCACCGGCGCGATCGGCACCGGTCATGCGATGAAGGCGCTGAACAACCTGGTGTCCTCCGGCGGCTTCCTCATCGGCATCGAGGCCTTGCTGATTGGCTCGCGCTTCGGCATCGATCCGGAGACGATGGTGGACATCCTGAACGTCTCGACCGGCATGAACAACAGCACGCAGAAGAAATTCAAGCAGTTCGTGCTCTCCCGCAAGTTCGATTCCGGCTTCAGCCTCGGCCTGATGGTGAAGGATCTCTCGATCGCGCTCGGCATCGCCCACGACCATGACGTGAACGCGCCGTTCTCGGGCCTCTGCCGTGACCTGTGGGCCGGCGCTGGCGCAGTGCTGGGCCCCGAGGCTGACCACACCGCCATGGCACGGATGAGCGAGAAGCTCGCCGGGCGCGAGATCGGATCGAGCAAGTCCTAGGGGAGGAAACGAGGTGGAGCTTATGGCAGGCGATGTGACGAAAAGGGTTGCGGACTACGTGCTCGCGACGGACCTGGCGGCGATACCGGACGACGTGCGCAAGGAGGCTCGGCGGGCGCTGCTCAACTATGTCGGCTGTGCGCTGGGCGGATGCGGGCACGAGGCGGTCGACCGCGCGCTCGCCGCGCTCGGGCCCTATTCGGGCCCGGCGCACGCGCGCGTGCTCGGGCGGCCGGAACGGGTCGACCCGCTGCTCGCCTCGCTCCTGAACGGCATCAGCTCGCATGTCCACGACTTCGACGACACGACGCCGGCCAACTACATCCACTGCACCTCGCCGGTCGCCTCCGCCCTCTTCGCCCATGCCAGCACCACCCCGGTGAGCGGCGAGCAGTTCGAGCTCGCCTTCATCCTCGGGTTCGAGATCGTCTCGCGCATCGGCAATGCCACCTATCCGGCCCACTACGAGGCGGGCTGGCACAGCACCGGCTCGGTCGGGGTGTTCGGCGCCGCCATAGCGATGGGCAGGCTGCTGGGACTGTCCCATCAGGAGATGGTGTGGGCCATCGGGCTCGGCGCGACCCAATCCAGCGGGCTGCGCGAGATGTTCGGCTCCATGGCCAAGTCCTTCCATCCCGGTCGCGCCGCGCAGAGCGGCTACATGGCGGCGCTGCTCGCCCGCCAGGGCTTCACCTCGGGCGTCTACCCGATCGAGGGGCCGCGCGGCTTCGCCGCCGTGCAGTCGGCGCGCTATGACCTCTCGCGCCTGACCAACGGGCTCGGCTCCGACTTCGAGCTGCGCGTGAACGCGTACAAGCCGTTTCCATGCGGCATCGTCACCCATCCGACGATCGATGCCTGCATTCAGCTGCACCACGAGCAGCGCCTCGACCCCGCGGAGATCGCAGCCGTCCGCCTGCGGGTCGCGCCGCTGGTCAAGGACCTGTGCGACAAGAAGGACATCACCACGGGTCTCGAGGGCAAGTTCTCGGCCTACCACGCGGCCTCGATCGGGCTAGTCCGCGGCAAGGCCGGTCATGCCGAGTTCACCGACGAAGCAGTCCACGACCCGCTGGTGAAGCAGGTGCGTACCCGGGTCGAGTCGACCGGTGATCCATCGGTTCCGGAGGATGGGGTGCGCGTGGAAGTCCGGATGAACGACGGCCGCATCCTTGCGAAGTCGCTGGATCACTCGCTCGGGAACCTGGAGCGGCCGCTGAGCGACGCACAGCTGGAGGCGAAGTTCCGCGATCAGGCCGGCGTCCTTCCGGGGCCGCAGGTTGACGCGCTGATCGCCGGTTGCTGGCGCATCGAGACGCTCGATGACGTCGGCAGCCTGGTCGCCGGGGCTGTGCCCCGGGACTCGTGACCCCGGTGACGCGGGCACGCAGGAAGTCGTAGACACCACCAGAGGAGACCAACATGAAGACGATGAAGAGGACCGTGATCCATGCGTTGATCGCGGCGGCGGCTGCCGTGCCGTTTGCGGCGCAGGCGGAGGTGAGCGAGCTGCACATACCGCTCGGCGCAGGGGGCTTCGGCTTCCTTCCGCTGCACATGATGCAAAAGCATTCCCTGATCGAGAAGCAGGCGGCGAAGGAGGGGCTCAAGGTCACGGTGAACTGGGCCAACATCGGCGGACCGTCCGTGATGATCGACGCCCTGTTATCCGGCTCGGCCCACTTCGTCTCGGCCGGGCCACCCTCCTTCCTCATCCTCTGGGACCGGACCCGGGGCAACGTGAAGGGCGTCGCGGCCATGAGCTCCATGCCCATGAGCCTCAACACCCGCGCCGAGCACCTCAAGTCGATCGACGACTTGAAGGAGACCGACAAGATCGGCGTAACCTCCGTCAAGTCGTCGATCCCGTCGATCATCATGCAGATGTACGCCGTGGAGAAGTACGGCAAGGACCAGGCTTTCCGCTTCGATCCCTTCACGGTGACCATGAGTCACGCCAACGCGGCGGTTGCGCTGCTCTCGGGCAGCAGCAACATCGTCGCTCACTATGCGTCGCCACCACTCAGCCAGCGAGAGCTCAAGGAACCGGGCATCCGGTCCATCATGAGCTCGGACGACGTGATGGGCGGCTCCACCACGTTCACGATGGTCTCCACCACCACCAAGTTCCACGACGAGAACCCCAAGGTCTACGCTGCCTTCGTCGCCGCGCTGAAGGAGGCGCAGGCGATGATCAAGGCGGACAAGCGCGCAGCCGCCGAGGTGCTGATCGCGTCGATGGGCGGCGGGAACGCGTTCTCGATCGACGACATGGTGGCAATCCTCGACGACCCGTCCACCAAGTACATTAGCAAGCCGGAGAACGTCATGAAGTACGCCCGCTTCATGCATGACATCGGCTCCATCAAGAGCCGGCCCAAGTCGATTACCGAGCTCTTCTTCAGCGCCGCGGACATCGCGGAAGGCAACTGACGCGCGCTCATGACGGATCCCACCCTTCCTGCAGTTGCAGCCGCAGGGGACCCGGCGCCCCTGCTTGCAGTCGAGGGCGTGACGATGCAGTACCGCACCCGCGATCACATCGTCACGGCCACCTATCGGGTCAGCTTCGACGTCTTCCGGTCCGACCGGTTCGTCCTGGTCGGCGCATCCGGCTGCGGCAAGTCGACGCTGCTCAAGGCGGTCGGCGGATATCTCGCGCCGCTGGAGGGGCGGATCCGGTTGAACGGGCAGGATATCCTGAAGCCGGGACCGGACCGGGTCATGGTCTTCCAGGAGTTCGACCAACTCCTGCCCTGGAAGACCGTGCTCGAGAACGTCGTCTTCGCGCTTACGGCGAGCAACCGCCTGAAACGCCGGGAGGCGATCGAGAAGGCACGGCATTACATCGACAAGGTGAAGCTGACCGCGTTCGCCGACAGCCTGCCGCACACTCTGTCCGGCGGGATGAAGCAGCGGGTGGCGATCGCCCGCGGGATGGCGATGGAGCCAGAGATCCTCCTGATGGACGAGCCGTTCGCCGCGCTCGATGCCCTCACCCGCGGCCGGATGCAGGAGGAACTGCTCCAGCTGTGGGAAGACACACGCTTCACGGTTCTGTTCGTTACCCACTCGATCCAGGAGGCGGTGCGGATAGGCAGCCGCATCCTGCTGCTGAGCCCTCATCCCGGACAGGTGCGGGCGGAGCTCGACAGCACGGGCGTGGACACCGTGGAACCGGATGGTCGCCGGCTCTCGGAGTACATCGAGGACCTGCTTTTCCAGGAAGACACGACCGAGAGGAGTAGCGAGCATGTCTGACACCGTCCAGGGGCCCATCCCGCGGCCCCGCATCGTGAACACGGTGAGCAAGACCGGCTTCGGCGTCGTGGAGAAGCCGTTGCCGGCCTGGGAGCGGCTGCTCGACAACGGCGCGGTCCGCAAGGGGGTGCTGCTGGTCCTGCTCGCGGCCGTCTGGGAGGTGTACGGGCGGCTCCTGGACAACCCATTGCTTTTTCCGACCTTCTCCGACACCGCGCGCGCCTTCTTCTCCGGACTCGGGTCCGGCAAGTTGTTCGAGGCAGCCTGGTCGTCGATCTCGCTCCTGCTCCAGGGCTATGCCGTCGGCATGGCAATCGCCGCCGCATTCACCGCCTTTGCCAGCGCGACCCGGATCGGCGCGGATCTGCTGGAGACCCTCACCTCCATGTTCAACCCGCTGCCGTCGATCGCCCTGCTGCCGCTCGCGATGATCTGGTTTGGCCTCGGCGAAGGCAGCATCGTCTTCGTGCTGGTGCATGCAGTGCTGTGGGCGGTGGCTCTGAACACCCACACCGGCTTCCGTTCGGTCAGTCCGACGTGGCGCATGGTCGGCCGCAACTACGGGCTCACCCGGCTCGGGTACGTGACCCGCATCCTGATACCCGGTGCGTTCCCCAGCATCCTCACCGGCATGAAGATCGGCTGGGCCTTCGCCTGGCGCACGCTGATCGCGGCCGAGCTCGTGTTCGGCGTCAGCTCGGGCTCCGGCGGGCTCGGCTGGTTCATCTTTCAGAACAAGAACATGCTGGACATCCCGAACGTGTTCGCCGGGCTGCTCACGGTCATCCTCCTGGGCCTCCTGGTGGAGAACCTCATCTTCCGGGTGGTGGAGCGCCGTACCGTGAACCGGTGGGGGATGCAGACGTGAGCGCCGCCAGGCGCCCGCCAACGCCATCGCGCGAGGCCCTCACGCGGGAAGGGCTCGAGACATGTCGACACGACCAGGAGACGCCATGACCAAGATCCTCCGACCGCTCGCCACCGCCCTGGCCTGCCTGCTCTGCGCTGCGGCGATGCCCGCCGGCGCGAACGACGCCTATCCCGAGAAGCCGGTGCATCTCATCGTGCCGTTTCCGCCGGGCGGAGGCACCGACGCCTTCGCGCGCATCCTCGCGCGCGAGCTCTCCAGCATGTGGGCGCAGCCGCTGGTGGTGGACAACCGCGCCGGGGCGCAGGGCAACATCGGTACCCAGGTGGGCGCGAATGCCGCGCCGGACGGCTATACCCTGACGTTCGCGCACCAGGGCGTCTTCACCATCAATCCCTTCCTCTACGACAAGATCGGCTTCGACCCGCTCGCGGACCTGGTCGCGGTATCGCGAGGCACCCAGCAGCCGTTCGTGCTCGTGGCTCACCCCGACGTGCCGGCGACCACCCTCGCGGAGCTGACCGCGCTCGCCAAGGCCCGACCAGGCAAGCTCACCTACGCGTCGAGCTCCTCGGGGCCGCAGATGGCGGTCGAGATGTACAAGATGGCCGCCGGCGTGAACCTGCTGCACGTTCCCTACAAGGGCGCCGGCCCGGCCGTGGTCGACCTGCTTGCCGGCCATGTGGACCTGATGGTCGCCAATCCCACGTCCGTCGCGCCGCATGTGCGCAGCGGCAAGCTGCGAGCGCTGGTCGTCTTCGGCCAGGAGCGCGTGAGCGTGCTGCCCGATGCGCCCACCGCACCAGAGGCCGGCTATCCGCAACTCGGTGAGAACCCGGAGTGGTACGGCATCACGGTGCCGGCCGGAACGCCTGCCGCAGTCATCGACCGGCTCAACCGCGACATCGCCGCGGCGCTGTCACGGCCGCAGGCGCAGAAGGCGATCCGTGACCTGGGGATGACGCCGTCCACCAGCTCGCCGGAGGAGTTCGCCAGGCAGATCCGCCGCGACCACGAGACCTGGGGGCGGGTGGTGAAGGCTTCCGGGGTGAGGGCGAACTGACAGGCACCTACGCCGGCATCATCAAGAGCGCATACAACCAACTGCTGGACTGACGAGGAAACCGCGATGAAGACGAAGTCTGCGACGGTGGCATTGGCCCTGAGCCTCTCGCTTGCCACCGGGCACGCGATGGCCCAAGCCTTCCCCGACAAGCCGGTGACCATCGTGGTCCCCTACTCTCCCGGAGGCGGCAGTGACAACGTCTCAAGGGCGGTGTCGAAGCACCTCGCCGAAAAGTGGCGACAACCGGTCGTCGTGGAGAATCTCCCCGGGGCCGACGGCCTGATCGGCACCCGGCGCGTGATGAAGTCGGCACCGGACGGCTATACGCTGCTCGTCTCCATACCGGCCATCGCGATCTTCAAGTACACCAACAAGAACCTGGACGTCGACCCGTTGACCGTGCTGACGCCGGTGAGCATGCTCGCCTCCGGGCCGACCGCGATGGTGGTGAAGGGGAAGACCGAGATCCAGACGATCGCGGACCTGAAGCGGGTATGCGCCCAGTCATCCGCCAAGTGCAGCTGGGCGAGCGGCGAGCCGTTCACCCTGATGGCAGGCTCGGGGCTCGTGTCGAGCCTCGGGCTTTTCGAGCAGATGGCCAACGTCCGCTACAACGGGACCTCCGCCGCCGTAGCGGACGTGATCGGTGGACACATCACTCTGCTGGTGACCGGCATCTCGTCGGTGATTCCGCATCACAAGTCCGGTGCGCTCAGGATCCTCGCGGTCAGCACGTCCGGGCGCCTCGCCGCGATCCCGGACGTGCCGACCTACGCCGAGGCGGGAATGGGCGAGGTGGAGTTCACCAACAACTGGTACGGCGTCTTCGCGCCGAACGGTACCCCGGACGCGGTGAAGAAGGTCATCGCCGAGGGGATCGCGAGTGCCGCCAAGGATCCGGCGGTGAACCAGGTCCTCGGCCCCCTGCTGCTGACGCCGGTCGGCAGCAGCACCGCGGACTTCACTGCGACGCTCGCGCGTGACCAGAAGACGGTGGAGCGGCTTGCAAGCAAGTTGCCCGCCGACAAGTGACGCCTCTCGGTTCCGCGCGACGTCAGCGCATCTTGTCCGGAAGCCAGGCGATCAGCTCCGGGAAGAGGTACATCGCGACGATGAAGCCGAGGATGATGCCGACAAAGGGCAGCGCTCCGGTGGCGATGTCCTTCAGCGGAACGTCTTCGCTGGTCCCCTTGAGCACGAACAGCACCATGCCCACCGGCGGCGTGATCAGCCCCACCTCCACCATGATGACGAGGAATATCCCGAACCATATCGGATCGAAGCCGAGCGCCATGACGAGCGGAAAGGTCACCGGCAGGGTCATCAGCATCATCGAGATGGATTCCACGAACATGCCGAGGACGATGTAGATCAGCGAGACCAGCGCGATCACCATCCAGGGGGCGAGCGCCGCATCCCGCACCGTTTCGGCGAGGGCCCGCGGCAGCCGGAGATAGTCGAACACCCAGCTGAGCGCGGCGGCGCAGGTGACGATGAGCAGGATGAACGCCGTCACCGCCACGGTCTCCACGGCCACCTCGTAGAGCATGCGCAGGCTGAAGCTGCGGGACACCACGCAGAGGATGGCTGCCATGGCGACACCCATCGCCCCGGCCTCCGTGGGCGTGGCGATCCCGGCGTAGAGCGAACCCAGCACTGCCACGATCACGGTGGCGAAAGGCAGCACGTTGACCAGGGAGGCGAGCTTCTCCAGGAGGGAATAGTGGCTGCCCTTGGGCGCGGCACCCGGCACGCCGAGCGACCACACCAGCGCCCCCGCCATGAAGGCGGCCGCGAGCAGCAGGCCGGGAACGATGCCGGCGATGAACAGCAGGTCCACCGGCGCGCCCACGGTGCTGCCGTAGATGATCATGGCGATGCTCGGCGGAATCATGATGCCGAGCGTCGCTCCCGCCGCGGTCACGCCATAGGTGAGCCGCGCGCTGTAGCCGCGCCGGGTCATCTCGGGACAGGCAACCGTCCCGAGTGTCGCGGCGGTGGCGATACTGGAGCCGGACACCGCGGCGAAGATCGCCGAGGCGCCAACGCTCGCGTGGGCGAGGCCGCCCGGGGTGCGCCCGAACCACTTGACCAGCGAATCGAACATGCGGGTAGTCACGCCGCTGCGCAGGAGCAGCGAGCTCATCATCACGAACATCGGGACCGCGGTCAGCGTGAAGACGTTGACGCTCGACCAGGCGCGCTCCGCGAGCGAGGCTAGCTGCGGCTTGGGCAGCAGGAAGTACAGGCCGAACATGGCCACCACGCCGAGCGCGAGCGCGATCCGCACGCCTGCGAGCAGGAAGACAAGGATCGCGACCGCGAGCACCAGCCCGATCACCCATAGTGGCGAGCCGCGCACCAGCCAGAAGGCGCCGCCCAGCGCGACCAGCAGCGCGAGAACGGCGAGCAGCGTGCGCGGGCCGCTCCACGCCCAGACCATGACGGCGAACGCGAGGCAGATCGCGACGGTGCCGACATCGTGG
This sequence comes from Pseudomonadota bacterium, assembly GCA_023388075.1. GTDB lineage: Bacteria > Pseudomonadota > Gammaproteobacteria > Burkholderiales > Burkholderiaceae_E > Lautropia. The sequence continues at coordinate 7,639 of JAEWGX010000055.1, read as the reverse complement.
CGGCTGCCGGCGATCGGGACCGGCAGCCGGCCGAGAAGGAAGAGCACGACGACCAGCGCGACGAGCGCGACCTGCGCGATCCAGAGCCGCCCGGGACCCGACGGCTGCCGCATGCGGTAGCCGTCGGAGAGCAGCGCCAGTGCAAACAGGACGAAGCCGACGGCGATCGGGACCTGCGGCAGCCACTGGGGCGTTGCCAGCAGTCCCCAGCTGCGCGAATCGGCGATGTACTCGCCGGCGGTGAAGGCGGCCGCCTGCCAGGCGCAGAAGACGACGAAGAGAAAGCCGATCCAGTTGGCCACCACCTGGAGCTCCGCCACGATCCGCTCCGGCAGCATGCCGAGTACCAGCTCGACCTGGATGTGGGCGCCGGCGCGCTGCGCGGCCGCCAGCCCCAGGAACGCGATCGCCACCAGCAGGTACGCCGCCACCTCGGCCACCCAGGAGGTCGGGGAGTTCAACAGGTAACGGGCGAAGACCTCGTAGCAGATGACGCCGATCATCGCGAGCAGGGCGAGCGCGCTGACCATGCCCGAGAGGGACGTGGCCCCATCGCTCAGGCGGATGAGGCCGGGCGTCTCCAATGCCGCAGTCTCCGGCGGCGCGTCGGAGACCATGGTGGCCGTCACCGGATGCCTTCCGTGGCGTTCCCCGTCTCAGCGCCCCAGCGTCGACCGGATCCGGTCGATGTAGGCGTTGCCGTCGAACCCCACCTGCTTGGCGCGCTTGTACCAGGAGTCATAGGTCGGAGTGACGAACTTCTCCGCGAAGAGCTGCTGCCGGGCCTCCGGCGACGCGGTCCAGAGCTTGGCACCACCCGTCTTCATGCGCTCCAGCGCCGCGTTGTCGTACTTGGAGTGGTTGTCGAGCGCCTCCCTCTGCAGCGCCATCATCTCCTTGCCGATTGCGTCCTTCATGTCGCCGGGGATCTTGTCCCAGACGTCGGCGTTGACGATGACCGCCCATCCCGTGATCGGACCTAGCCCCCAGTCCTGCACGTGAGGAGCCACGCGCCAGTATTCCTGGCCGTCGCCGTAGCAGGCGGAGGTGAACAGGCCGTCGATCACGCCGCGCTCGAGCGACGGCATCACCTCCGGCAGCGCGAGCGGCACCGGCTTCGCGCCCATGGCATTCATCAGCTCGGCGGTCTGCGGATTGTGGACCCGCAGTCGCTTGTTGCGGAAGTCCTCCACGGACTGGATCGGCGTCTTGGAGAAGAGCCGCTGCGAGCACCAGGCGCCCTCGGCGAGGACCACGGACTTGTAGCGCTCCTTCCATATCTTGTGCGTATCGGCGAACCAGAAGCCCTCGCCCACCTTCTTGTAGTCCGGCATGCCGCCGATCAGGCCCGGCAGGTTGAAAATGCCGAAGCGCGGTTCCTCCGCCGCGAGGTAGGTGTGAAGCGCGGCGGACATGTCGACCCGTCCGTCGCGCACGGCGGACACGATCTGTCCGCCCGGCACGAGCGAGTCGCTGATGGTCACCTTGACCTTGCCGCCGGTGGCACGGGCGAAGCGCTCGGGCACTGTGGAGGTCAGGCTGCTGTAGGCGTCGCCCGGTGCGGGGATCACCGCCATGGTGAGGTCCATCGTCTGCGCCCGCGCGTCGGCGCCAGGCACGGTTGCCCCGAGGCCGATGGCGCCCAGGGCGAGTGCCAGGGACGCCGTGGCACACAAGGTGTTGCACACCGACCGCCCGGCCCCGGCGCGGCCCGACGTGTCGCGGACTGACTTCTCGATTGCCTCGTTCATGTCTCCTCCTTCGTGGTGAACGGTGCGCCGCGGGGCGCCGGCATGCCGGCGTCACGGCCTGGTCGAACTGCCTCAGGGGCCGATCCCGGATCCGGGACCGGCCCAGTGCTCTATCGATCTGACCAGCTCGGTCATGTCGCGTTCCATGCCGTCCTGCTTGCCGGCCAGGTTCCAGAGCTGCCGCGCCGTATTACCGACCCACATCGGCACGCCCAGCGCTTCGCACTCCTGGATGGCGAGCCCGATGTCCTTGCAGACGCTGGCGATGGGGAAGCCGAAATCGAAGGTGCCCGGAAGCACCTGCTTCATGAACTTGTCCTGGGAGGCTCCGCTGCGTCCGCTGCCGGCGTTGATCGCCGCCATCATGACCTGCGGATCCAGCCCGCCCTTCACCCCGGCGACGAACGCCTCGGAGGTGATCGCGAACGCGGTGGAGGACAGCATGTTGTTGAGCAGCTTGAGCAGTTGCGCCTGGCCGGGCTCCGGTCCCACCATGAACAGCTTGCCGAAGATCTCCAGGAGGTCGCGCACCTGTTCCACCGCTTCGGGCCGGCCCGCGACCATCACGGCAAGCGTGGCCTGGCGGGCGCCCGCCGCCCCGCCACTGACCGGCGCGTCCACCAGGTCGATGCCCTTGGCCAGCAGGGCGGCGGCGGCGTGCCGGGTGGCCCGCGAGCCGACAGTCGATAGGTCCACCATGATCCTGACCGCCTTGCCGTCCTTCACCCCGCCCTCGCCCAGGGCGACCTCGGTAAAGACCGACGGGCTGGGGAGGCTCGTGAAGACGACCGGCGCGCGGTCCACCACGCCGGCAATGCTGTCGGTTGCCGTCGCCCCGGCTTGCCGCGCCTGCGCCATGGCGGCCGGGCTCTTGTCGTAGACCACCACCTCGTGGCCGCGGTCGATCAGGTGCTTGGACATGGGCGTGCCCATCACCCCGACGCCGATGAAACCGAGGGTACGCTTCGCGCTCATCTCGCTGCTTCCTCGGTCAGATGCCCATTTCCTTGAAGACCTGGCGCGCCACCTTGAAGCTGCCGAGCCCCGCCGGCATGCCGCAGTAGACCGCCACCTGCAGCAGCGCCTCCCGGATTTCCTCCTTGGTGAGCCCGTTGTTGATCGCGCCGCGGATGTGGGTGGCGAGCTCCTCGGGCCGGTTGAGCGCCGCGATCATGCCGAGGTTGAGCAGGCTGCGCCCGCGGCGGTCGAGCCCGGGGCGCGACCAGACGTCCCCCCAGCAGTACTGGGTCACCAACTCCTGCATCGGCTGGCTGAACTCGTCGGCGTTCCTGAGGGAAGCGTCGACATACGCGTCGCCGACGACCTCGCGCCGTACCTTGAGGCCCTTCTCGTACAGATCCTTGTTCATGCGGAAACTCCGGTTTCGTGGAATGGCGACTGCTCGGATGGCGCCGCTGCAAGCGGCATCAGTGAGCCCGCATCGGGACGGCGATCTAGCGTCCAGAGCGCGTCGATGAGCGGCTGGGGCGGGCAACCCGATCCGCCCCAGGCGGCGAGGTCGCGCAGCTTGGTCTCCAGGGCCGCGTCGTCGAGGGGGGCCGCGAGGCTGCCACGCGCGGCCGCCACGTGGCGGGACAGGCGGCGCCCGCCGCGCAGGTGAAGCGTCACCGTCGCAGACTCGACCGCAAGGCGGTCGTCGTCGATGAAGGTCATCCTGGTTGCTATGTCCCCGCCGGGCGGATCGGCGACACAGGCATCGCTGAACTCATCGAGCCCGGCCCGGCCGAGGAAAAGGCTCACGGCGACCGCGTGCTGCGCGCTGACCTGCGCCTCGCGCCCCGACCGCGGCTCGGGCCGGTCGGTGCGCTCGCGCAGCAGCGAATGGCCGGTGAGCTCTATGCGCTCGAGCTCTGCGGCCGTCATCGCGGGATCGTCATGGAGGGCGAGGCACGCCTCGATGACCGGGTTGAGCACCACGCCGCACGGGTACGGCTTGTAGGTGTTGCTCATCACTTCCCACCGCGCTCCGAGGCCCTCCGTCACCGATTCCAGATCCGGCCGGTCTCCCATGACGCGCAGGAAGCCGCGCGGCCCTTCGATCGGATGCGGCGGCCCCTGGAAGCCCTCGGCCGCGAGCAGCGCCGACAGCAGCCCGTTGGAGGCGGCATTGCCGACGCCGATGCTCTTCGCCATGCTGCCCAACGTCTCCACCAGCCCGGACGACTGGGCCGACGCATTGCCGAGCGCCCAGGTGGTGCGGGTCTCGTCCAGGCCGAGAAGGCGGGCACAGGCGGCCGCCGAGCCGAAGACGCCGCACGTGGACGTGATGTGCCAGCCGCGCTGGTAGTGCCTCGGCGAGATCGCGTTGCCGAGGCGGCATTCGATCTCCATGCCGACCAGGAACGCGAGCAGCAGGTCCTTCCCCGTCACCGGGCGCGTCTGGCTGAGCGCCAATAACGCCGGCGCGACGGGCGCGGTGGGATGGATGATCGTGGGCAGATGCGTGTCGTCGAAGTCGAAGACATTGCCGCTCATCGCGTTGAGCGACGCGGCGTGCAGCGTGTCGGTCGCCCGGTCGCACCCGATGACAGTGCAGTCGTCGCCCGCCTGGAACCGTGCGAACACCGTTGCCGCCGCAGCGACCGCCGGGTCCCGACAGCCGGCGAGCGCGGTGGCGAAGAAGTTCACCAGCGCGCGCTTCGCCTCGTGACGCACCGCCTCGGGAACGTCTTCCCAGCGCGCGCCCACCACGAAGGCGACCAGCGCCGCGGTGAGACCGGGGGCGGCCGCGCCGCTCAGCTCGCGAGCCATCCGCCTTCCACCGGAAGCATGGCGCCGGTGATGTCGTCACTGGCCGGTCCGCACAGGAACAGCACGAGCTCGGCGACGTGTGCCGGGTTGATGAAGCGCTGTGTCGGCTGCTTCCCTTCGAGGAAATCCTGCATCGCGGCGTCACGCGCGAGGCCGTGCTCCTCCATAAGGGCTCGGATGCGCGCCTCGCTCGTCGGCGTGAGCACCGCGCCGGGACAGAGGGCGTTGCAGGTGATGCCCTGATTGATGGTCTCCAGCGCCACCACTCGCGTCATCGCGATCAGCGCCGCCTTGGATGTCACGTAGTCGATACGGTTCGCGACCGCCCGCACCCCGTAGACTGACGCCATGTTGAAGATCCGCCCCCAACCGCGCTCCCGCATGCCCGGCAAGCTGAGCCGAATGGTGTGGAACGCGGCGCTCACGTTGACCGCTAGAGCGCGGTCCCAAGCTTCGACCGGGAACGTCTCTGTGGGGGCGAAGTGCCGAGCGACCGCGTTGTTGACCAGGATGTCCACCCCGCCGTGGCGTTCGCCGATCTCTTTGAACAGCGCGGCGATCGCCTCCGGATTCGCCAGGTCCGCCTGGTGGTAGGTGGCCCGCACGCCGTGGACACGCGAGAGCGAGGCGCATTGCGCGGCGACGCCCTCTGGGGCACCGAGCCCGTGCAGCACGATATTGCAACCGGCCCGTGCCAGCCCTTCGGCGATGGCGAAGCCGAGCCCGCCCGATGAGCCTGTAACCAGGGCCGTCCTGCCTCTGACGCTCAATGTCTCCCCGCCTCACTAAGTGGCGCCCCGTGGCGCCCTCCTGATACCGGTAACAGTACCCGGAATGCCGGCGCGCCGCAAGCGCCGCGAAGGGCGCGGCACCTTATCCAGCCCTGACGGATCTCTAGGTGCTTTCGCGCTGGATGACCTCGAACCCGAGGTCAAGGCGGACCGGCCCGGCGTCCTGGCCGCGGATGCGCTCCAGCAGCGCCTCGGCCCCGCGCCGGCCGATCTCCAGGCGGGGCAGCCGCAGGCAGGTCAGGCGAGGAACGGTGTGCTGCAGGATGTCGAGGTCGTCGAATCCCGCGATGGCAATGCGCCCAGGCACTTTCCAGCCGCGGCGTTGGGTCTCGAACAGCGCGCCGATGGCGAGCACGTCACCGGCGAAGAATATGGCGTCGACATCCGGGGCGCGGGTCAGCATGTCCACCATGGCATGGGCGCCGGAGGTGAGGCCGGGGCCCACTTCGGCGATCAGCCGGGGATCTTTCCTGATACCGAGCGACCTGATCGCCGCCAGGTAGCCGCGCTGCCGCTCCGACGCCCGACGGTTGATGCGGGTCTCGAGGCTGACGAAGCCGATCCTCCGGTAGCCCCGCGCCGCGAGATGCAGGGTCATCGCCTTGGCCGCTTCGGCGTTGGAATAGCTCGCCACCATGTCGATCGGCTCGGCGGGCACGTCGCCGGTCTCGATGACCGGCACGCCCGCACGCCGTATCATCTTCACGGCACGGGGCGTGTGGTCGGTGTTGTGCAGGATGAGGCCGCTCACGCGTTGCGCGAGCAGTGCCCCGATGAGCGCCTCTTCTTCCTCGAGCGAATAGCCGCTGTCCGCGAGCACCAGGTGCAGGCCCGCGCTGCGCAGGACATCGGCGGTGCCCTTGACAGTAGCGGCATAGAGCGAGTTCTGGATGCTCGGCACGATCTGCCCGACCACGCTCGACCGGTTCGAGGCCAGGTTGGCTGCGATGCCGTTCGGCATGTAGCCGATCCGCTGGACCGCCTTGATGACCGCCCGCCTCGTCTTCTCCGACACCTTGTCGGGCTGGCGCAAGGCGCGCGAGACGGTCATCACCGACACGCCGGCGGCGCTCGCCACATCGCGCATCCGCGCGCCGTTGCCGCCAGGGCGGCCGCGACCGGTCCGGCCTACGGCCATTCGATGCCACCCCGCCCATGTTTCGACATGCTTCCCCCTGCACCCGCCACGCGAGATGGCCTGTTTCGCATGGCGCAATTATAGGCAGACGGCCGCGGCCAGCGCGTTGTTGGTAGCGGTATCATCCAGCGACTGGAATCCGTGGAGGAGACGACCATGCCAGGCGCAACCGACGCGTACCGCGTCTATGCCATCAAGTATGCCCACCACGAACGGCTCTCCTCGGCTAACTTCCTGGGCGGCGACAGCCATGACGTGCCCATGCCGCTCGACTACTTCGTCTGGGCGATCGTCGGCGAGTCGCGGGCCTTCCTGGTCGACAGCGGCTTCGATGCAGAGGCGGCGGCGAAGCGGGGCCGCCGCATCACCCGTCCGGTCGCAGAGGGCTTGAAGGCGATCGGAATCGATCCGGGCGCGGTCGAGGACGTGATCCTCACCCACATGCACTACGACCATGCCGGCAACCGCGACCTCTTCCCGAAGGCGCGCTATCACGTGCAGGACCGGGAGATGGCCTACTGCACCGGCCGCTGCATGTGCCATGCCACCCTGAGCCACGCCTTCGAGCCAGCGGACGTGGCGCGCATGGTGCACCGTGTCTTCGAAGGACGGGTCCGGTTCCACGACGGCGACTCGCCCGTTGCACCCGGCGTGAGCGTGCACCGGGTCGGCGGCCATACCGACGGCCTGCAGGTCGTCCGCGTGCGCACGCAGGCCGGCTGGCTTGTGCTGGCCTCCGACGCCTCCCATCTCTACGCGAACATGGACCAGCTTCGGCCTTTTCCCGTCGTCTACAACGTCGGCGACATGCTGGAGGGCTACGCGCGGATCCATGCCCTGGCGGACGCGCCGCACCTCGTGGTGCCTGGCCACGACCCGGACGTCCTGCGCCGCTTTCCGGCGGGCAGCCGCGAGCACGAAGGCTGGATCGTCCGGCTCGATACCGGACCGACCTGAATTCCGGGCGGGCCTTTGCCCGGCGTCAGATGATGCGGCGGTGCCCGGCGCGCCGACCCTTCGCCTGCGCGGCGTCGCCGGGCCCGGCCTTGCCGCCGATCCTGCTCTCCTTGCCCGCCAGCAGGTTGGCGATGTTGCCGCGGTGGCGCCAGATCAGCAGCGCGCTCATCGCGAGGATCGGCAGCACCTGGACGCTCGCTCCGTACAACAGCACCCAGTAGAACGGGGCG
>JAEWGX010000050.1 GCA_023388075.1 Pseudomonadota bacterium | reverse complement strand
CGCCACGCGACCACCTGGTCGGGTCGGATCAGCACGAGCGGCGCCTCGTAGAGCTCGCGCAGCGCCGGCCGGGAATGGGCCACCACCGCGAGGTCGAGGCCGAGCTCTGCCGCCGCGGCGCGAAACGGCCCGGTATCCAACGCTGTGTCGCCGAGTTCCAGCAGGGTCCAGTCGGGTCCGAAGCTGTCGTAGAGCGAGCGGCCATCGTCGAGCCAGGCATGCGGCGGACGTCCGCCCGGGCAGGCGCTCGGCACGTAGACGCTCGCATCGTCCGGCGGTGGTGTCGTGCCGTCCTTCACGATCAACGGCGAATCGTCGTAGCGGCCGCCGAAGGTGACGCCCGGGATGTTGAACTCGAGCCGCGCATGGGCATCGAGATAGGCGCCCGCACGGGCCCGCTCGGCGTCGCCTTCGGGCGAGTCGGATTCGAGCAGCGGCGTCGCCTTGAAGTTGCCGACCGAGTCAGCGAAGCGCCGGGCATAGCCGGTATTGCGCTCGGCAAGCGGCTTGCGTTCGCGCTCGTAGGTGGCGAGCAATGCCGGTGGCGAGATCCCGCGCAGCACCGCGGCCAGCTTCCAGCCGAGATTGACGGCATCCTCCACCGCGGTGTTGTAGCCCAGGCCGCCGGTGGGCGTGAAGAGGTGGGCGGCGTCGCCACCGATGAGGACGTTGCCGTCGCCGAACCGCTCGGCCACCAGCGAATGGCCGGCGATCCAGCTCCCGGTAGCGAGCACCTCGATGGGAAACGACCTGCCCATCGCCTGCTCGAAGACACGCGTCGCCTCGCGTACGCCCCAGTGGGCAGCATCCTCGTCGGGATGGACGGCGGCATGGAAGACGAACTCGGCGTCGCCGTCGAGGGCGCACATGAAGGCGCGGCGCTCGGCGTTGATGGTGACGGTCATCCAGCTCCTGGGATGTGGCAGGGCATCGTAGAGCCCGGGGCAGCGCAGATGGACCGCGAACATCCGGCCGCCCATGAAGTCGCGGCGGATGCCGGTGACGCCGCCGAGGCGAATGCCAAGCCGGCTGCGCACGAAGCTGCGCGCGCCGTCGGCACCGACAAGGAAGCGGGCGAAGAGCGATTCGTTCTCCCCCTCGTCGGGAGCGGCGGTCGCGGTGATCCGCGCGACGACGTGGTCGCCGCGGTCGTTGAAGTCCTGGAGCTTCCAGCCGAGCCGCAGCCGGACCGAAGGCAGGGAACGGACATGCTCGAACAGCGTGGCTTCCACGTAGCGCTGGGAGACGCGGTGCGGCAGCTCGGCCGCGCTCCAGGAGCCGCCGAGGTGACGGACCTGTTCGCGCGCCTGCCGGGCGGTGGGCAGCCGCAGGCGTGCGAGCTCGTGGCCGGCGAAGCGCGTGACGTAGGCGATGTCGGTGGGATGGTCCGGGGGCAAGCCGAGCGAGCGGATGCGCTCGGACAGACCGAGCCGGCGGAAGTGCTCCATGGTTCGCGCCTGCGTCGCGTTGGCCTGGGGCACCGCGGCAACCGCCTCGCGCGGGTCCGCCACGACGCAATCGATGCCGCGCCGGCCGAGCTCGCAGGCGAGCATCAGGCCGCACGGCCCGGCGCCGACGATCAGGACGTCGGCCCGCGACGAAGGCGACGGGGGGGAATGCGCTTCCACGCGTGGGGATGATAAGCGAAGCGATCCGCGCTGACGTCGGCCGAGTCGCGGCCGCCTGTCGCGGTTGCCGCGAAGATGATAATGTTCCGGGCGGAAGAGGAGACGCACCATGGCCCAGCTCGAAGCCAACCAGCTTGCCGAGGCAGTGATCGCGCGGATGGCGGAGTCGCCGGACCCGCGCTTTCGCCAGATCATGGCGGCGCTGGTGAGGCATGCCCACGCCTTCGTGCAGGAGGTGGAGCTCACCGGCGACGAGTGGATGAAGGGCATCGAGTTCCTGACCGCCACCGGCAAGATGTGCGACGAGAAGCGCCAGGAGTTCATCCTGTTGTCGGATACCCTGGGCATCTCGATGCTCGTGGTGGCCATCGCGCAGGCGGCTGGCGTGAAGGCCGGGCGCGGGGCGGGGCAGCCGCTGCCGCCCACCGAGGCGACGGTGCAGGGGCCGTTCTTCTGGGAAGGCGCCCCGGAGCTGCCGCTCGGATCCGACCTGCGCGGCAGCGCGCCAGGGGAGCCGGCCTGGTACAGCGGCAAGGTCACGGATCTCGAGGGCAAGCCGATCTCCGGCTGCCTGATGGAGATCTGGTCGGGAGACGGCGACGGCATCTACGACATGCAGCGCGGCGAGGAGGCCCAGATGGTGCTGCGCGGCCGGCTGCGCACCGATGCCGACGGCGGCTACCGGTTCTGGTCGATCAAGCCGTCCTACTACCCGGTGCCCGATGACGGGCCGGTGGGCAACATGCTGCGGATGATGGGGCGCCACCCCAACCGTCCCGGGCACATCCACATGATGCTGAAGGCGCCTGGTCATCACTCGCTCACCACGCACCTCTTCGCCAAGGACAGCCCCTACCTGGATTCCGATGCCGTCTTCGGCGTGCGCGACAGCCTCGTGGTGGCGTACGAGAAGCATCCGCCGGGCAAGGGCCCGGACGGCCGCGTGATGGACGGTCCCTGGCATTCGACCCGCTACGATTTCCGGCTGGTGCCGGCCTGACCCGAGGCGCCCCATGAAGATCGGCAAGGCCACGGTCGCCCGCTCGGCGATCTGCACCTCCAACGAGCACCGGATCGTGGTGCGCGGCCATGACCTCTGCGACGACCTGATCGGCCGCATCGGATTCGGCGACTATTTCCATCTGCTGCTCACGGGCAGGCGGCCGGATGCGGCAGCCAGCGCGGTGCTCGATGCGACCCTGGTGGCGATCGCGGAGCACGGATTCGTGCCGAGCGTGCAGGCGGCGCGCATGACGCTCGCGGCAGCGCCGGACGCGTTGCAGGGCGCGGTGGCGGCCGGCATCCTGGGCTGCGGATCCGTGATCCTCGGCGCTTCCGAGACCGCCGGCCGGCTCTTCGTCGCGATCGACGAGGCGGCGCGCGCTGCCGGCGACGACCTGCAGGGCGCGGCGCGCGACGCCGTCGCGGCCCTGCGCGAGCGACGCGAGCCGGTGCCGGGCTACGGGCATCCGCAGCACAAGTCGCGGGATCCCCGCGTCGCCCGCCTCTTCGAGGTCTCGCGGCAAGCCGGTGGCGACCGGCGCTACGTGGCGATCGCCGAAGCGGTCGAAGCGGCGATTCCCTCGATCTACCAGCGCGAGCTTCGGCTCAACGTGTCGGCTGCGATTCCCGCCGTGCTGCTCGGCGTGGGCTTTCCGGTGGCTGCGCTGAAGGGCGTGCCGATCCTCGCGCGGACCGCCGGCCTGATCGCGCACCTCGCCGAGGAGCTGGAGCAGCCCGCCGGCTTCGCGCTTTCGTACCAGGCCACCAAGGGCTACGAATACACCGGCGAGCTTCCCCCCGGCTTCGCCGACACGCCGGACAAGCCATGAGCGCATCCGCCCGGCCGCGCGAAGGATGCGCCCCCTCCTTCGGCGAGGTGGTCGCGCGTCGCCAGCGGAGGGCATGCCCGTGACCCGGGTCCTGGAGGGCGTGCGCGTCATCGAGCACGGCACCTTCATCACCGGGCCGGCGGCCGGCATGCTGCTGGCCGACCTGGGCGCCGATGTCGTGAAGGTGGAGATGCCGGGCACGGGAGACCCGTTTCGCGCGTTCAAGGGCGGGCTCTACAGCCCGCATTTCCAGACCTACAACCGCAACAAGCGCAGCATCGCGCTGGACACGCGCCAGGAGGCGGACCTCGCTCGCTTCGACGCGCTGGTGCGCGATGCCGATGTCTACCTGCAGAACTTCCGGCCCGGCGTGGCCGATCGCCTGTCTACGGGCGAGGCGCGGCTGAAGGCCATGAACCCGCGGCTGGTGTACTGCGCGATCAGCGGCTTCGGCCGCACCGGCCCTTCGGCGGCGCGCCCCAGCTACGACACCGTGGCCCAGGCCGCCGCGGGCTTCCTCGGGCTGCTGGTCAATCCGGCCAACCCACGCGTGGTCGGCCCGGCCATCGCGGATGCGCTGACCGGCTTCTATGCCGCCTATGGCATCCTCGGCGCCCTCTACGAGCGCAGCCGCACCGGCCGTGGGCGCACGGTGGAAGTCTCCATGTTCGAGGCCATGGCGCACTTCAACCTCGACGCATTCACGCACCTCTTTTCCGAGAACGAGGTGATGGGGCCGTACAGCCGGCCCAGCGTCTCCCAGTCCTACGTGATGAAGTGTCGCGACGGCAAGTGGATCGCGCTGCACATGTCCTCGCCGCCGAAGTTCTGGCAAGGGCTTGCCCGTGCGCTCGGCAGGCCGGACCTCTTCGATGACCCGCGTTTCGCCTCGCGCGAGGCACGCATCGCCAACCAGGAAGCGATCATCGAGGTGCTGGGCCCGCTCTTTCTGGAGCGGGACCGCGCCGATTGGTGCGACCGGCTCCTCGCCGAGGACGTGCCGCACGCGCCGATGTACACCGCCGACGAGGTGCCCGGCGATCCCCAGGCGAAGCATCTGCAGCTCTTTGTCGACGCGCCCCACCCCGCGGGCGGGCGGTTTCGCACCGTGCGCTCACCGGTATCGTTCGACGGCGAACGCGCGCTGAAGGTCACCGCGCCGCCGCTGCTCGGCCAGCATGACGACGCGTTGCGCGACGGCTGGACCGCCGCACCCGAACCCGACACCAAACCCTACGACGGATCGACATGACCGGAAACCTTCGCCGCCATACCCTCGCCACCCTCGCCGGCATGATCGCGTCGCTCGCGGCTCCGGCTGTCGTCGCCCAGGCCCAGGACTACCCCACCCGGCCGGTCCGGATGGTCGTTCCCTTCGGGCCCGGCACGACCACCGACATCATCTCGCGGGTCGTCGCCGAAGGTCTCGGCAAGGCGCTGGGCCAGACGATGGTGGTGGAGAACCGGTCGGGCGCGGGCGGCAGCATCGGCAGCGACCTGGTCGCGAAGGCGACCCCGGACGGCTACAGCCTGGTGATGGGCACCGTCGGCACCCATGCGATCAACACGGCGCTCTACCGTCGTCTGCCCTACGATGCGCAGAAGGACTTCGTGCCCATCGCGTTCGCCGGCTACACCCCGACGCTGCTGGTCGTGTCCGGCAACTCGGAGCTGCGCTCGCTGCGCGACCTCGCCGCGCAGGCGGCCCGCCCGGGCGGGATCTCGTTCGCCTCGGCGGGCAACGGCACCTCGGGGCACCTGGCCGGCGAGCTGCTCAAGTCCAAGCTCGGCGGCGAAGTCGTGCACGTTCCCTACAAGGAAGGCGGCCTGGCGATGTCGGACGTGATGTCCGGGCAGGTCCAGTTCATGTTCTATCACCCCGCCGCGGTGATGCCGCACGTGAAGAGCGGCAAGCTTCGTGCGCTCGGCGTCTCGGGCGCCGCGCGCAGCTCCGCCGCGCCCGACGTGACGCCCATCGCCGACCAGGGCTACGACGGCTTCGACCTGGTCGCCTGGTTCATGCTCTACGCGCCGGCGGGCACGCCGGAGCCGATCGTGGCGCGGTTGCGCGAGGCGGCCTCGACCGCGCTCGCGAGCGACGAGGTCCGCGGCAAGCTCGGCTCGCAGGGCGTGGAGCTGCGCGACATGAAACCGGAAGCGATGGTGGCGTTCGGCGCCACCGAGATCGCCAAGTGGTCCGACCTGGTCCGGCGCTCGGGGGCACAGGTGGACTAGGAGGCTGCCGAGCCGGTCACGACACGGTCACGCGCGGCAGAAGCGACGCCGGGCGTGAGGCGGTACGAGAGAAGGCCAACATTGCGGAGACACTCACATGAAGCAAGCCAGGCGTCATTTCTCGATCGGCATGGCCACCGCCGCCGCCGGCTTCGCGCTGCCGGCGCGAAGCGCCGACGGGCCGATCCGCATCGGCAGCACGCTCGCCCTCACCGGGCCGCTGTCCGCCACCGGGCTCACCCACAAGCTGGCAGGCGAGATCTACCTGGAGCAGTTGAACGCCCGCGGCGGTCTGCTCGGTCGCAAGGTGGAGTGGCTGCTCAAGGACGACCAGTCGAAGGCCGACCTGGCACGCACGCTCTACGAGCAACTGGTGACTTCGGACAAGGTCGACCTGCTGCTCGGGCCGTACGCCACCGGGGCGATCCTCTCCGCCATGGGCGTGGCGCAACGCTACGGCAAGTTCCTGGTGCATCACACCTTCGGCATCCCTTCGCTTGCGAAGTACGACATGCAGTTCCCGGCCTGGTCGCTCGGTCCGACGCCGGGCACCACCGTGCCGGCCACCGTGTTCGACGGGCTCGCCTCGATGGAGGATCCGCCCAGGACGATCGCGATAGTGACCAGCAAGTTTCCCTCCATCCACTTCCTGTCGCTCGGCGCGCGCGAGGTCGCGAAGAAGCGCGGACTGAAGGAGGTGCTGTTCCTCGAGTGGGAGTTCGGCAACCGCGACTTCGGCCCCATCGCAGCCCGGGTCAAGGATGCCAAGCCCGACCTGGTGTGGATGGGCGACATCGCGCTGGAAGGCAACATGCTGCTCGACGCCATGAAGAAGATCGACTACGTGCCGCCGCTTCATTTCCACACGTACCCGGCGCCCGGCCCGATGACCAAGTCCGCCGACGCCAACAACGCGCTCGCGCTCACGATCTTCGAGGAGCATCCGCCGTTCACCTCGAACCCCGTGGCGGCGGAGTTCGTCCGCATCTTCAACGACCGGGCAGCCAAGGCCAAGCTTGCCGACATCCATGTGGAGACGCAGGCGGCGGCGTCCTACTCGGCGTGGCAGATCCTGGAGGCGGGCGTCGTCGGCGCCGGCAGCCTGGAGGACAAGGCGATTGCCGCCTGGCTGAAGAAGAGCAAGGTCGACACCATCCAGGGGCAGCTGCGCTTCGACGGGCCGAGCAACTACGGCGACGACCTGATGAAGCTCAAGCAGGTGCAGGACGGCGAATGGATGGTGGTCTGGCCCCGGGAGTTCGCGAAACCGGGGGCACGGCTTCGCAGGGCATGAGGATGTTCCCGTGAGCATGCGCCTGTGAGCCTGCCGAGCCTCGAGCTGCTGCTCCAGTCCATCCTCTCGGGCGTCTTCATCGGCAGTCTGTACGGGTTGATCGGCCTGGGCCTCGGCCTGGCCTGGGGCCTGTTGCGCCAGATCAACCTGGCGCATTTCGGGCTGGTGTTCCTTGCCGCCTACCTGAGCTACCAGCTCGCCAGCTCGACCGCGATGGACCCCTTCGTCGCGCTCCTGCTGATCGCGCCGGCGTTCTTCCTGCTGGGCGTGGCGATGCAGTGGGTGCTGGCCCGGTTCGTGGTGACGCCGTTCAATTCGCTGCTGGTGACCTTCGGCATCGCGGTCGTCATCGAAAGTGCCATCCAGTGGTACTGGACCTCCGATTTCCGGCGGCTCGAGTCGCACTACACCGATCTCCGGCTCACCGTCGGGCCGCTCTATGTCCCGGTGCCCGAGCTCATCACGCTGCTCCTCTCGATGGTGATCGCGCTGTCGATCTGGGCGGCGATGCGCTACACGCGCCTTGGCCGCGCGATGCGGGCCATGGCGGAGGACGGCCAGATGGCCGCGGCCTTCGGCATCAACCAGCAGCGCATGTCCCTGCTGCTCGCCGGTGGTTGCGCCGCGCTCGCCGCCGTGGCCGGTGTCTGCCTCGCGCTGGGCTTCACCCTCTCGCCCTCGCAGATCTTCGCCTGGGTGGGGGTGGTGTTCGCGGCGGTCATGCTGGGCGGGCTCGGCAGCGCGCTCGGGCCGCTCGTCGCCGGCGTCGTGATCGGCGTGAGCGAGGCCGTCACCATGGCCGTCGCCTCGCCGTCCTGGGCGCCCATCGTCTCCTTCTCGCTCCTCATCGTGGTGCTGCTGCTGCGGCCGGGGAAGTTCAGGGCATGAGCGCCACCGCCCGGCCGCCCGAAGGTGGCGCTCTCCTCCCTTGGGGAGGTGGTCGCGCTTCGCGACCGGAGGGTTGTCCATGAGCGCCACCGCCCGGCCGCCCGAAGGTGGGGCGGTAACAGCTCGGGGAGGTGGTCGCGCTTCGCGAACGGAGGGTTCGACTGCGAGCGTTCCCGCCCGGGGGGCGCCGGTGGTGGCGGTGCTGGCGATTGCCGGCGCCTTCGCCGCCCTGCCGTGGCTGGGCCTGCCGGCGTTCTACGAGTCCTTCCTCTATCTCGTCTGCCATTGGATGGTGCTGGCGCTGTCCTGGAACATCCTCTCGGGCTACTCCGGCTACTTCTCCTTCGGCCATGGCGCCTTCTATGGCGTCGGCGTCTACACCTCCGCCGGACTCGCCGCGAACATGGGATGGCCGTTCCTCGCGACCCTGCCCGCCGCGGCCGCGATGGCGGCGCTGCTCGGGGTCGCACTTGGCGCGATCGTGTTCCGGGTGAAGGCGGTGCGCGGAGAGCTGTTCGCGCTGCTCACGCTGGCGGTCACCTTCGTCGTGGCCACCGTCATCCTGAACACGCCGATCGACGGCGGCCCAGGGGTCTACCTGCATTCCGTGCCGGTGCCGGCGATCGGCCCGACCGCCTCCTCGTCGCTCTACCTGATGGCGCTTGCCGCCGCGGCGGCCACCCTGCTCGTGTCCTGGTACGTGAGCGGCAGCAGGCTCGGGACCGGGCTCTTCGCGATCCACGACGACGAGGACGTGGCCGAAGTGATGGGCGTGCCCACCTATCGCTACAAGCTGCTCGCGCTGGCGATATCCTGCGCGCTCGCCGGGGTGGCGGGCGGCATCCACGCGCTCTTCGTGACCTACGTGACCGTGGCCGAGACCTTCAACATCACCGTGCCGCTCACCGTCGTCCTGATGAGCGTGCTCGGCGGAACGAGGCATTGGGCCGGCCCGGCGGTCGGGGCGCTCGCGATCACCTGGCTGCTCTTCTACTTCACGACGGGCCTCGATCCGGTGCTTGGCAAGGCGGCCGTGGGCATCATCCTCGTGACCGTGATCCTGTTCATGCCCGACGGGCTGCTCGGCTTCCTGTCGCGGCGGCCGAAGCGCGGCGTGACCGGTGCAACCGAGGCCGGGCACCAGGCGGCCGCCGCGACGACGCCAGGCACGGCGCCGCCCGACCCCGGGCCGGCGGCAGCGGCTCCGGTTCATCACCTCGCGCGGGACGACGCCGCCGGTTCGCCTCCCGCAACGCGCGCGGAGGTGACGCGAGGCGAGCCGATGCTCGCGGTTCGCGGTCTCGCCCGCGCCTTCAAGGGCGTCCGGGCGATCGACCGGCTCGATCTCGCGGTGTACCCGGGCGAGATCCTCGGGCTCCTCGGACCCAACGGCTCGGGCAAGTCGACGTTCATCAACGTCGTCAGCGGACACTTTCCGCCGGATGCCGGTTCGATCCGCTTCGAAGGACGCGAGATCGCCGGGCTGCCGGCCCACCGCATCGCCCGGGCCGGCGTCGCGCGCACCTACCAGATCCCGCGGCCGTTCGCGCACATGACGGTGGCCAGGAACGTCGCGACGGTGGCGATGTTCGGCGGCGCCGCCATGTCGACGAAGCAGGCGCACGAGGAGGCGCTGCGCTGGCTCGACTTCACCGGCCTGGCGGACAAGGCCCACGCGCTGCCGGACGAGCTCAACTTGCACCAGCGCAAGTTCCTGGAGCTCGCCCGGGCGCTGGCATCGCGTCCGCGGCTCCTGCTGCTCGACGAAGTGCTCTCCGGCCTCACTCCGGCGGAGATCAACGACGCCATCGGGCTGATCGGGCGTATCCGGGACCGCGGCGCCACCATCGTCTTCGTCGAGCATGTGATGCGGGCCGTGATGGCGCTCGCCGACCGCGTGGCGGTGCTCGACTACGGCCGCCTGATCGCCGAGGGACCCTGCGAGGCCGTGATGCAGGATCCCGAGGTGGTGACCGCCTACCTCGGCGCGGCGCATGCTTAGCGTCGAACGCATCGACGTGAACTACGGCGCCGCGCCGGCGCTGCGCGACGTGTCGATCCGGGTCGGCGAGGCCGAGCCGGTCTGCGTGGTCGGCCCCAACGGCGCCGGCAAGACGACGCTGATCAACGCGATCGCGGGCCTGCATCCGCCCCGGAGCGGCCGCCTCCTCTTCGCCGGGAGCGACGTCACGCGCCTTGCCGGTCATCGCTACTGCGATGCCGGCATCGCCATCGTCCCGGAAGGACGCCGCCTCTTCACCGGGATGTCGGTGGCGGACAACCTGGAGGTCGGCGCGCACGTGCCGCGGGCGCGGGCGCTGCGAGGCGAGTCGCTCGATTCGGTGCTGGAGCTCTTCCCTGCGCTGCGCGCGAAGCTGCGCAGCCCGGCGGGCTCGCTCTCCGGCGGCCAGCAGCAGATGGTCGCGATCGGGCGGGCGCTGATGGCCCGGCCATCGCTGCTCCTGCTGGACGAGCCGTCGCTCGGCCTCGCGCCGGCGATCGTGCTGGAGATGTTCCGTGCGATCCGGCGGATCAACGCCGCCGGGACCGCGGTTCTGCTGGTCGAGCAGAACGTGGCGATGGCGATGGAGCTGGCGCGTCGCGCCTACGTGCTGGAGGAGGGCCGGATCGTCGCCGACGGGCCGGCTGCCGAGCTGATCGCACGTCCGGAGATCCGCAGTGCCTACCTTGGCGTGGCACGAGAACCGGCAGCCGGTGCGCGGTGATGATTGCCTCGGGCCGCGCGAGCCCCTAGACTCACCTGATATATCAAAGGGAGCGAGAGGAGATGGCGTCGGGCGAGCACGAATGCGACGTACTGGTCGTCGGGACCGGTGCTTCGGGGATGTCGACCGCGATCACGGCGGCCGCCCACGGTCTCGAAGTGCTCGTCGTGGAGAAGGAACCGCGCTTCGGCGGTACCACGGCGCGATCCGGCGGATGGTTGTGGGTGCCGGGCACCCGGCTCGCCGCGGAGCTCGGCATCAGCGAGCCGCCCGGCGCGGCGCGTACCTACCTGGAGCACGAGGCCGGCAGCCACTTCGACCCGGAGCGGGTCGACGCCTTCCTGGAGAACGGGCCCGAGGCGATCGAGTTCTTCACCACGCGCACCTGCGTCCAGTTCGACATGCCGGCGGTCTTTCCGGACTATCACGCCGAGGCGCCCGGCGGGATGCAGGGCGGCCGTTCCATGGTGACGCGCCCCTTCGACGGCCGCGAGCTGGGTGAGCGCGTGAAGCTGCTCGGGCTGCCGCTGCCCGAGCTCACCGTCTTCGGGATGATGCTCGGGTCGGGCAAGGAGATCTGGCATTTCATGCGGGCCTTCCGCTCGCTCGAATCGTTCGCCTACGTGACGCGACGCATCGCGCGCCACGGGCTCGATGTCGTCCGTCACGGCCGCGGCATGACGCTGACCAACGGCAACGCGCTCGCCGGACGCCTCGCCCGCGCGGCCATGGACCTCGAAATTCCGGTCTGGCTTTCCTCGCCGGCGCGCGAGCTGCTCACCGAGGGCGACGCGGTCGTCGGTGCTCGCGTGGAGCGCGAAGGCAAGCCGATGCGGATCCGGGCGCGCCGTGGCGTGGTGCTTGCCTGCGGCGGCTTTCCTCACGACATCGAGCGGCGCAAGGCGCTCTTCCGGCATGCGCCCACGGGTCGCGAGCACTTCTCGCCATCGCCGCCCGCCAACACCGGCGACGGGCTGAGGCTTGCCGAATCGGTCGGGGCCTACGTCGACACCACCATCCCGAATGCAGCGGCCTGGGTGCCGACCTCCGTGATCCGGCGGCGCGACGGCACCGAAGGCGTGATGCCGCATTTCATCGACCGGGCCAAGCCCGGAGTGATCGCGGTGAACCGGCGGGCCCGCCGGTTCACCAACGAAGCGAACTCCTACCACGACTTCGTGCAGGCCCTGGTGGCCGATTCCCGCGAAGATCCGGAAGTGTTCGCCTGGCTGCTCTGCGACCATCGGACACTGCGCCGCTACGGGCTCGGCTGCGTGCCGCCTGCGCCGATGCCGCTTGGCCGCTACCTGCGTTCGGGCTACCTGAAGCGGGCCGCCACGCTGGAGGGGCTGGCCGCCGTGATCGGCGTGGACCCCGGCACGCTGAGGACGACGGTGGACGACTTCAACCGGGACGTGGCGGGCGGCGAGGACAGCGCCTTCGGACGCGGCAGCAAGGCCTACAACCGCTACCAGGGCGACGCGCAGGTGACGCCGAATCCGTGCCTCGCCCCGATCGAGACCGGTCCGTTCTATGCCATCCGCCTGGTGGTGGGCGATATCGGCACATTCGCCGGGCTCGTCACGGATCGGTACACCCGAGTGATCGGCAAGACCGGGATGCCGATCCCCGGCCTGCATGCGGTGGGCAACGACGCGGCCAGCGTGATGGGCGGCAATTATCCCGGCGCCGGGATCACGCTCGGCCCGGCGCTCACCTTCGGCTACATCGCGGGCAGGACCCTGGCCGAGGCGGGCTCCGCGGCCGCCATCGCGGCGGCATCCGGCGCCGAAGCCACCGCGTCGCGGCCCACGGCCACTCGAGCGCATTCCGCCACCGCCCCATGATCCCCCGGTTGCTGGAGGGGCGTCTCGCATTGGTGACCGGTGCCGGCCGAGGCAACGGCCGGGCCATCGCGCTCGGCCTTGCCGAGGCCGGCGCCCGGGTGGTCGCGACGGATCTCGACGGTGACTCGGCGAGCGACACCGCACGCGCCGTCGCCGCCGCCGGCGGGCGCGCCTGGGGTCGCGAGCTCGACGTGACCGATCCGGCGGCATGCGCCGCCCTCGTCGACCACGTGGCTTCCGAGGCCGGCGCGATCGACCTGCTGGTCAACAACGCGGGCATCATCATCCGCGAGGGCATCGACAGCGCGCGGGCCCCGGACAACTGGCGACGCACCATGGCGGTCAACGTGGACGGCACCTTCAACGTCACCTACGCGTGCGTCGCCGCCCTCAAGGCCACCCGCGGCACGGTGGTGAACGTCTCCTCCATCGCGGCCTACGCGGCCCAGCCTGGCAGCCTGGGCTATTCGCCATCGAAGGCCGCGATTCGCATGCTGACCCAGTCGCTTGCGGCCGAGCTCGCGCCGCATGGCGTTCGGGTCAACGCGATCGCCCCGGGCGTGATCGAGACGGCCATGACCGTGCCGACGCTCGCGGACCCGCGGCGGCGCGAAGGCTTCATGCGCCGCATTCCGGCGGGGCGCGTGGGCCAGCCGGAGGACCTCGTCGGGCCGGTCGTCTTCCTTTCCAGCGCCATGTCGTCCTACGTGACCGGCGCGACGCTCGCCGTGGACGGTGGGTACCTCGCGGTATGAGCGACATGAGCCTTGCGAGGATCGGACCGGCGACCCATTGATATCCAGAATCCCGGCCGCGGGCCGGCTATTACCAGGAGGAGACAGCATGCAAGTATTCAATCGTCTTCGGACGGCCGCGAGCGTGGCGGCGATCGGTCTCGCGACCGCCGTCCTGCCGCTCGCGGCCGCGGCGCAGGCAAAGAGCTTCGATCTGCAGAGCGTGTTCGGGCTCCAGGTGCCTTCGATCGGGCCGAGCCCGGTCAAGTGGGCCGAGCGCGTCGCGCTGATGAGCAACGACGAGATCAAGATCAAGGTGCACGGCGCCGGCGAGTTCGTGCCGCCCTTCGAGGTGTTCGGCGCGGTGTCCGACGGTTCGATCCCGATGGGCTTCGACTGGATCGGCTACTGGGCCGGCAAGATTCCCGTGGCCAACCTCGTCGGTTCGATGCCGTTCGGTCCCGACCCCGAGCTCTTCCTGGGATGGATGTTCAAGGGCGGCGGCCTGGAGATCATCCAGAAGGCCTATGACCCGCACAACGTCAAGATCATCCCGTGCCACCTGGTGGTGCCGGAGGCGGGCGGCTGGTTCAACAAGGAAATCCGCACGGTCGAGGACCTGAAGGGCCTGAAGATGCGCATCGCCGGCCTGGGCGCGAAGGCAATGGAGAAGCTCGGCGCCACGGTGCAGCTCGTTCCGGCCGGCGAGATCTTCGTCTCGCTCGAGCGCGGCCGCATCGAGGCGGCGGAGTTCTCCGCTCCGCAGCTCGATTTCGGCCTGGGGCTGCAGAAGATCGCGAAGTACTACTACTTCCCGGGATGGCACCAGCCGGCCAGCTGGGACAGCATCATCGTCAACATGAACGTGTGGAAGTCGCTCTCGCCCCGGCACCAGAAGATCATGGTGGAGGCCTGCCACGCGAACATCACCTTCAACAACTACGACCAGATCAATGCGCAGGTCGAGGCGATCGAGAAGATCGAGAAGGCGGGCGTCAAGATCGAGCGCTTCCCCGAGCCGGTGCTGCTCGCGCTGCGCAAGGCTTCGGCCGAGGTGATGTCAGAGGAGGCCGCCAAGGACGCGCTCTTCAAGGAAGCCTATGAGTCACTGACCGCGTACGTCAAGCGGGTGGGCCGCTGGTCGGACCTCCAGGCCCTGCCGCGATAGCACCGGACCGGCTCGCAGGCCAGGCCGCCCGGCTGCCACGCCGGTCGGCCTCGTTGGAGACGCCGCACCGGACGCCCGGGCGGCTCGACAGCTCGAGGGGAAAGATTTGATCGGCGTGCTGCTCGCCATTGAACGGGGTTGCGCCCGGATCGGACGGATCGCGGCCTGGACCGTGCCGCTGCTCGTGATCGGCGTCTGCATCGGGGTCGCCATGGCCCAGTTGCGGGCCAACGAGCTGGCCAGCTGGGGCACGCGACTGCCGCTCCTGGGCGAACGGTTGAGCCTGAACGGGCTCACCGACCTGCAGTGGCACCTCTTCGCCGTCATGGTGATGCTGGGCGGGGTCTACACACTGCACGAGGACCGGCATGTCAGCGTCGATTTCATCGCCAGCCGCCTCTCCGCGCGCACGCGGTGCTGGATCACGGCGGTCTGCGACCTGGTGTTCCTGGTGCCGTTCTGCGCGGTCATGACATGGTTCTCCTGGCGCTATGCCGCCTCGGCCTTCGCTTCCGGCGAGGGTTCGTCCTATGGCGGTTTGCAGGATCTCTGGATCATCAAGTCGGTCATGCCGCTCGGTTTCGGCCTGCTGACGATCTTCGGCGTAGCCCGGGCGTTGCGCCTGCTGCTGCAGTTGCTCACCGGGAAACCGCGCCGATGACCTACTTCTGGCCGCTGGCCATGTGCGCGGCCCTGGTGGCGGGCGTCTTCAGCGGCTATCCGGTTGCGTTCATCCTGGCCGGGATCGGGGTGGTGTTCGCCTTCCTCGCCGACGTGCCGGTGCTGTTCCTGTCCACCGGTGTCGCGCGGACATTCTCCGGCATCCTGAGCAACTGGCTGCTGATCGCCGTGCCGCTCTTCGTGTTCATGGGGCTCGTGCTGGAGAAATCCGGCATCGCGCAGAGGCTGCTGCGTTCGCTCGCATCGGCGCTCGGCCCGCTGCCCGGCGGCTATGCGTTCGCCGTGACCATCATCGGCATCGTGATGGCCGCCTCCACTGGCATCATCGGCGCCTCGGTGGTGCTGATGGGCGTGCTCGCCCTGCCGGTCATGATGGAGAGCCGCTACGATCCGCGGCTCGCGACCGGCGTCATCGCCGCCACCGGCACGCTCGGCATCCTGATCCCGCCGAGCATCATGCTGGTCGTGCTGGGCGACACGCTGCGCCTGTCCGTGGGGGACCTCTTCGCCGCGGCGCTCCTGCCTGGCCTGATGCTGGGCGCGCTCTACATCGGGTGGCTCGTCCTGGTCGCGGTGTTCCGCCCCCAGGCCATGCCCCCGCTGCCGCGCGGCGCTCAGGTCGGCGTCGTCAGGGCGCTGCTGCGGGTCCTGCGGGACCTGGTCGCGCCGCTGGTGCTGATCATCGCGGTGCTGGGCTCGATCATCGCGGGGGTGGCGACGCCCACGGAGGCGGCCGCCCTCGGCGCCCTCGGGGCATTCCTCCTCGCGCTCCTGGAGCGCGAGCTCGACTGGCGCCAGTTTGTCGAAGTGCTGCGCGAGACTACGCGAACGACGGCGATGATCCTCTTCGTGATGATCGGCGCCACCGTCTTCAGCGTGATCTTCCGCCGGCTGGGCGGCGACGCCATGATCGCGGACGCGCTCGGCGTGAGCGACGGCGGGGCCAACCCCTACTGGGTCCTCTTCGTCATCATGGCGTTCGTCTTCGTGCTGGGGATGTTCCTGGACTGGGTGGAGATCACCTTCATCGTCATTCCGATCATCGCCCCCATCATCGCCGAGCTGGACTTCGGGATGCCGAAGGAGCAGGCATTGCTCTGGTTCGCCATCCTGTTCGCCGTCAACCTGCAGACCTCCTTCCTCACGCCGCCCTTCGGCTACGCGCTCTTCTACATCCGCGGCATCGCGCCGCCCGAGATCGGCACGCGCATCATCTACCAGGGCATCGTCCCGTTCGTGGTGATCCAGATACTTGCGCTCGTCATCACCGTCCTCTATCCGTCGCTCGCGCTGTGGCTGCCGGAGGCGCTGCTCGGCAGGTAGTGACCGCGGCGCGAGGCCGGGACGCGACGTTCCGCGCATTGTCCTTGCGCCCCCGGCGGGCTTGGCTACCCGTTCCGGCGTGGCCGATACCATGAACGGGCGACGTGCGGCGAGGCGGGTGGCCCCGCGTCGGCCCGGGACTGCCATGAGCGAAGCCATTCCACGTACGCTGCTGCTCGCGCTGCTGATGATGCTCGGCGGCTGCGAAGGCGTGCAATCCGCCTTCTCGGTGTTCGGCGAGGAGGCCGAGTCCACGCGCCGCCTCGCCGTCGTCATGTTCGGCGGCGCCACGGTGATCACCATCGCCGTGCTCCTGCTTGCCTGGCATGCGGTCCGTACGCCGCCCGGTCAGCTGGATCACGCCGGCGGCATGAGGGTCATCCTGTGGCTCGGGGCCGTCTTTCCCACGGTGGTGCTCACCCTCTTGCTGGTCTGGGCGCTGCCCACCATGCGGACGCTTGCCGCGCAGGACGGTGATCTCGAGATCGCGGTGGACGGCGAGCAGTTCTGGTGGCGCGTGAGCTATCGACCGGCCGGCGGCGAGCCGGTCGTGGCCGCCAACGAGATCCGGGTGCCGGTCGGCCGCACGGTCACGTTCCTGCTGGACAGCCCTGATGTGATCCACAGCTTCTGGATACCGGGGCTCGCGGGCAAGGTGGACATGATTCCGGGCCGCACCAACCGCCTGGTGGCCCGCGCCACCCGCGCCGGCGAGTATCGCGGCGTCTGCGCGGAGTTCTGCGGGGTGAGCCATGCGCGCATGGCCTTCGACGTCGTCGCGATGGCACCGGATGCGTTCGATCGATGGCTCGCGGACCAGGCGCGAACGGCCGCGCCGGACGCGCCCGAGGAGGGCCGCGCGCTCTTCGAAGGCTATGGATGCCAGGGCTGCCACGCGGTACGCGGCCACTTTCCGGGCAGCCCGATCGGGCCGGATCTCACGCACATCGGCTCGCGCCGTTCCATCGCCGCCGCGACCCTGCCCATGGACGTGTCGTCGCTCGCGCGCTTCGTGCGCGACGCCAGCGAAGTCAAACCGGGATCGCTCATGCCCACGTTCACTCACATGCCGGCGGCGCACGCGGAATCGATCGCCGGCTACCTGGCGGGGCTGCGCTAGATGGCGGGGGATCCGGGAGCGTCCGGCGAAGCGGCGATGACTGGCGGCTCGGCGATGCCCGACCAGGACGATCCGGCCGTTCGCAAGGCCCAGGAGGATCGCCTGCGCGCGGTGTGGGCACCGCCGCGGGGCGTCTTCTTCCGCTGGACCGACGTCAACAACAACGCGGTCGGAGCCTGGTACGCGGTCTGCGCCTTCGTCATGCTGCTCTTCGCCGGGATACTGGCCCTGGTGATGCGCGCGCAGCTCGCGGTGCCGGACAACGACCTGGTGTCGCCGTCCACCTTCAACCAGCTCTTCACCCTGCACGGCTCGGTGATGATGTTCCTCTTCGCCGTGCCGATGTTCGAGGCGGTGGCCATCCTCATCCTGCCCCAGCTTCTCGGTGCGCGTGACCTGCCGTTTCCCCGGCTTTCCGCCTTCGGCTTCTGGAGCTTCCTGATCGGCGGCGTGTTCGTGTCCGGCTCGATCTTCTTCGATGCCGCCCCGGATGGTGGCTGGTTCATGTACCCGCCGCTCGCCACCGAGCCGTCGCTCGCCGGGATCGGGGCCGATATCTGGATGCTCGGGCTTTCGTTCATCGAGGTCGCCTCGATTGCCGCCGCGGTGGAGCTGATCGTCGGCGTGCTGAAGTGCCGGCCGCCGGGCATGCGGCTCAACCTCATGCCGCTGTACGCCTGGTACATCCTGGTGGTGGCGGGCATGATCCTCTTCGCCTTCCCGCCGCTGATCGCCGGCGACGTGCTGTTCGAGATGGAGCGGCTGCTGGACTGGCCGTTCTTCGATGCATCCCGCGGCGGGGACCCGATCCTGTGGCAGCACCTCTTCTGGATCTTCGGGCATCCGGAGGTCTACATCATCTTCCTGCCCTCGGTGGCCATCTTCGCGATGGTGATCCCCACGTTCGCGCGCCGGCACCTGATCGGCTATCCGTGGATCGTGCTGGCGGCGGTGGGCACCGGATTCATCAGCTTCGGTCTGTGGGTCCACCACATGTTCACCACCGGGCTGCCCAACATCAGCCTCGGCTTCTTCTCGGCGGCCTCCGAGGCGGTGGCCATCCCTACCGCGGTCCAGATCTTCGCCTTCATCGCGACGCTGTGGGCGGGCAGGGTGATCTGGTCGGTGCCGCTGCTCTTCGGCGCGGGATCGCTCGCGATCTTCGTGATCGGCGGACTGACCGGCGTGATGATCGCGATCGCGCCCTTCGACTGGCAGGTGCACGACACCTACTTCATCGTCGCGCACATGCACTACGTGCTGATCGGCGGCGCGCTGCTGCCCATCTTTGCCGGGATCTACTACTACTGGCCGCTCTTCACCGGGAAGAAGCTGTCGGACCGGCTCGGCCGGATCGCCTTCTGGCTGGCCTTCGTCGGATTCAACGTCGCCTTCTTCCCGATGCATATCTCGGGGCTCATGGGCATGCCGCGACGGGTTCACACCTATGCGCCCGAGCTCGGCATCGGCCTGCTCAACCTCGTGTCCACGGTCGGCGCCTTCATGCTCGCCGCCGGCATCGCGGTGATCGTGCTGGACCTGTGCCTCACGCCCTGGCGACGCCCCGCGGAGCGCAACCCATGGCAGGCCGGCACGCTGGAGTGGCTCTCGGAGTCCCATGAGAACTGGGG
The DNA here is from genome assembly GCA_023388075.1 of Pseudomonadota bacterium. Classification (GTDB taxonomy): domain Bacteria; phylum Pseudomonadota; class Gammaproteobacteria; order Burkholderiales; family Burkholderiaceae_E; genus Lautropia. The sequence continues at coordinate 1,514 of JAEWGX010000050.1, read as the reverse complement.
AGTGCGCTCGGTGCCGCTGGTCCGGAGCCGGTATCCGCTCTGGGACCAGCCCGGGTTCGTGCGGCACGTGGACGAAGGACGGTACTTCCTGCCGGATGCGGAGGAGGGGCGCCGCGAGCTGATGATCAGCTCGGTGCTCGATGCGCACCCGCTGCAGGTGATGCGCATCGGCGGCCCCTCGGTGAAGCCGATGCTGGCCGCCGTCACGCTGGGCGGCGTCTTCATCCTGACCACCTTCCACCTGTACCTTGCCGCCGTCGCGAGCGGCGTCGCGGCGCTGGCCGCGATCGTCTGGTGGCTCTGGACCGGAACCAGCGAGATCCCGGAGAAGCGCGAGAAGGCGGTCGGCATGGGCGTGGTCCTCCCGCTGGGCTCCTACGGCTCCTTCTCCCCGGGTTGGTGGGCGATGCTGATCACCATGACGGCGGACGCCACCGCGTTCGCGAGCCTGGTGTTCGGCTACTTCTTCTACTGGACCATCCATGCAGGCTTCCCGCTCGATGCCGGCGGGGGCATCGTGGGGCCGGGATGGGGCTGGCCGATGGTGGCGCTGGCGCTCGTCGCCGCCGGGTGGCTGCTCACCATCCTGGCCCGGCAGGTCAATGCGCGCGCGCGTTACGGCCTCGCGCGGGGAGCGCTGTGCCTGGCGATCCTCGCGACCGCGGCGGGTGGCGCAGCCGGGCTGGCCGGCCCGTGGGCGGCCGGCATGGATCCCAAGCTGCACGTCTATCCGGCGATCGTCTGGGTGCTGGTCGGCTGGGTGGCGGCCCACGCCGCGCTCGGCGTGGTGATGCAGCTCTACGTCCTTGCGCGAAGCCTCGCCGGTCGACTGGATGCCACCCATGGCAACGACCTTGGCAACATCACCGTCTACCAGCACTTCCTGGCGCTCTCGGCCGTGGTGACGTATCCGGTGATCGCCTTCTTCCCCGGAGTCGCGCAATGACGGATGCCGAGCGCGTGCTGGACGAGGAACGGAACGAGGCGATCAGGCAAGGCGGCCCGATGCCGAGGACGACCCTGTGGGCGCTCTTCGCACCCCCGACGGTCTGGGCGCTGCACTTCCTCTTCTGCTATGTGTACGCCGCGATCGCATGCGCGTTCGCCGGCCGCGGCGGTTCGCTGGATGGCACCCGCATCGCGATCGGCGTGGCCACCGCGCTTGCGCTATTGGTGGTGGGTCTGTGCGCGCGTACCGCGCTGCTCGAGTCGCGTATCGAAGGCGATCCGCCGCCCCACACCGACAGCACGCTGGAGGATCGTCGCCGCTTCGTGGCCGTCGCGACCCTGCTGCTCTCCGCGCTCAGCTTCGTGGCGATCGTCTTCACCGCGTTGCCGGCGGTCTTCTTCGGGGACTGCCGATGAACGCGGCGCTCACGGCGCCTGCTCGTCGCGGCGCGCTCGGCGCCGGCCTCGCCGTGCTCGCGGCGGCCTGGGTCACGGCATCGGCCGGCGCCGGCGTGACCGGCCACATGGCGGCGCACATGGCGGCGGTCGCGGTGGCGGCGCCACTG
>JAEWGX010000077.1 GCA_023388075.1 Pseudomonadota bacterium | reverse complement strand
GGCCGTCACTGTTGCACCCTCCTGTCGTTGGCGCGACGTCCTCGCCTGGGCGGCCGGGCGGCGGCGCTCATGCGGCGCCCCGTGCGCCCGCCTCGACGGGCCGCGCGTCGCCGGCCGGCGGACGCGCCGCCGGTCCGGCGATCCACTCGTAGCCGCGGGCCTCGAGCTCGCGCGCGAGCTCCGGGCCGCCCGATTTCGCGATCCGCCCCTTGGCGAGGACGTGGACCCGATCCGGCACGATGTAGTCCAGCAGGCGCTGGTAGTGGGTGATGACGATCATGGAACGGTTCGGGTCGCGCAACCGGTTCACGCCGTCCGCAACCACCCGCAGGGCGTCGATGTCCAACCCGGAGTCGGTTTCGTCCAGCACCGCGAGCCGGGGCTCGAGCAGCGCCATCTGGAGCACTTCGTTGCGCTTCTTCTCGCCGCCGGAGAAGCCCTCGTTCACCGAGCGGTAGAGGAACTCCTCCTTCATGCCGACCGCCTTCATCTCCTGCTTGACGCGGGCGAGGAAGTCCATCGCGTCGAGCTCCGGCTCGCCCCGATGACGCCGCACCGAGTTGACCGCGGCCTTGAGGAAGTACGCGTTGGAGACGCCCGGGATCTCCACCGGGTACTGGAACGCGAGGAACAGGCCTTCGCGTGCGCGCTCCTCGGTCTCGAGCTCGAGCAGGTCGCGGCCGTCCCAGACCACCGAGCCGCCCTCCACGGTGAAGCTGTCCCGTCCCGCGAGCACCTGCGCCAGCGTGCTCTTGCCCGAGCCGTTCGGCCCCATGATGGCATGCACTTCACCGGAACCGACTTCCAGGTCCAGCCCGCGCAGGATCTGCCGGCCTTCTACCGATACCTGGAGGTCCTTGATCGAGAGCATCCGAATTCTCCTAGCGAAACTCAAACGTTGTTCAGCCGACGCTGCCTTCGAGGCTCACGCCGAGCAGGTTCTGCGCTTCCACCGCGAACTCCATCGGGAGCTCCTTGAACACCTCGCGGCAGAAGCCGTTGACGATCATCGAGACGGCGTCTTCGGCCGACAGGCCACGCTGCATGGCGTAGAAGAGCTGATCCTCGCCGATGCGCGAGGTGGTCGCCTCGTGCTCGATGTGCGCGGTCGGCTGCCGGACCTCGATGGTGGGGAAAGTATGGGCGGCGCACTGGTCGCCGATCAGGAGCGAGTCGCACTGGGTGTAGTTGCGCGCGCCTTCGGCCTTCGGCATCACTCGTACCAGGCCACGGAAGGTGTTGCTGCCATGGCCGGCGGAGATGCCCTTCGAGACGATCGTGCTGCGCGTATTGCGCCCCATGTGGATCATCTTGGTGCCGGTGTCGGCCTGCTGCCGATGGTTCGACAGCGCGACGGAATAGAACTCGCCCACCGAATCGTCGCCGCGCAGGATCACGCTGGGGTACTTCCAGGTGATCGCCGAGCCGGTCTCCACCTGCGTCCAGGAGATGCGCGAGCGCGGTCCGCGGCAGTCGCCGCGCTTCGTGACGAAGTTGTAGATGCCGCCCACGCCGTTCTCGTCGCCGGGATACCAGTTCTGCACCGTGGAGTACTTGATGCTGGCGTCGTCGAGCGCCACCAGCTCCACCACCGCCGCATGCAGCTGGTTCTCGTCACGCATCGGCGCGGTGCACCCTTCCAGATAGCTCACCGAGGCACCTTCCTCGGCGATGATCAGCGTGCGCTCGAACTGCCCCGTGTCGCGGGCGTTGATGCGGAAGTAGGTGGAGAGCTCCATCGGGCATTTCACGCCCTTGGGGATGAAGACGAACGAGCCGTCCGAGAACACCGCGGAATTGAGCGCGGCATAGTAGTTGTCGCCCTGCGGCACCACGGTGCCGAGGTACTTGCGCACCAGCTCGGGATGGTTGCGCACCGCCTCCGAGAAGGAGCAGAAGATGATGCCGTGCTCGCCCAGCTGCTTCTGGAAGGTGGTCGCGACCGAGACCGAGTCGAACACGGCGTCCACCGCCACGCCGGCGAGGCGGGCCCGCTCGTGCAGCGGCACGCCGAGCTTCTCGTAGGTGCGCAGCAGCTCCGGGTCCACCTCGTCCAGGCTCTTCGGGCCGTCCGCCTTCGACTTTGGCGCGGAGTAGTAGACGATGTCCTGGAAGTCGATCGGCGGGAAGCTGACCGCGGCCCAGTGCGGCGGTGTCATCTCGAGCCAGCGCCGGTAGGCCTGGAGGCGCCAATCGAGCATGAACTCGGGCTCGCGCTTGCGCGCCGAGATCTGCCGGATCGTGTCCTCCGAAAGGCCCGGCGGCAACGAGTCCGACTCCAGGTCCGTCACGAAGCCGGCGGAATACTCTCTCTGCAGGAACGCGTCCAGCTGGCGGTTGGCCGGGCGGTTGCCGACCTCCGGCTCGCGCGCCCGCGGCTCCTCGCTGTGGATGGTGGTGTCTTGAGTGCTCACGTCGTCCTTCCCGTCGATTGCGTCATTCGTCCCGCGGCAGCGGCGCGCCGCATCGGCCGGGCGATCATCACCGCAGCCTCGCCGGCGCCAACCGCCGGCGCCTCCGGCCGCACCAGGCTCGCCAGGCTTGTCTCTTCCAGCGCGCGCCGGATGGTGTCACCGATCGTGCGCCAGCCGTGCCGGGTATGGCAGCTCTTCTCGATGCTGCAGAGGCCGCTGCCCGCACCGCATTCGGTCAGCGCGAAGCGGTTGCCTTCGAGCGCGCCCACGATGTCCGCTACACTGATGTCCTCGGGCCGCCGCGCAAGGATGTAGCCGCCATGCAGGCCGCGCACCCCGGTCACCAGGTCCGCCCGAGCCAGCGCCTTCAGCACCTTGCTGACTGTGGGAAGGCCAAGCCCGAGCGTTCCGGCCAGGCTGGATGCGGAATGCACGCCGGCCGGGTCCTGGGCCATCAGGCCCATCACCAGGCACCCGTAATCGGCAAGCTTGCTGATCCTGAGCATGGATTCGGATTATAGGACCAAACAGGTCCCATTATACCCGGTGAGGCTTCACAGCCCATGACCCCGTTGCGGGGACGGCGGAGCGTGCTTGTCGAGGGCTACCGGCCGATCGCCCGCGCGGTCAGTGCCGAGGACGGTTCAGCCGGTCGGCGGTCGGTCCCGGGCAGGCCCCGCAGCGAGGATCCGGTCCGGGCGCGACCCCAGGATTCGAACAGGGCTCAGCCCTTGGCGGTGCCTGCGTGCGTCCGTACCCAGTCGCAGTACCGATTCATCCATCCTTGCAGGAACTCGCGGCTGGCGGCGGCGATGTCGCCGTTCGATTCGAACGTTGCGTCGGTCGCGTGGATGAAGGCCTCCGGCTGGCCCATGGTCGGCACGTCCAGGTACGCCAGCACGTTGCGCAGGTGCTGTTGCGCCAACGCGGTCCCGATCGACCCGATCGACGCTCCGATGACCCCTGCGGGCTTGTCCTTCCACGCGCTCTGGCCGTAGGGACGCGACGCGGAATCGATCGCGTTCTTCAGCACGCCGGGGATCGAGCGGTTGTACTCCGCGGTGACGAAGATGAGACCCTGGCACTTCTGGATCTCTCCCTTCAGCCGCTTGACCGGCTCGGGCTGGTTGCCGTCCTGGTCCTGGTTGTAAAGCGGGATGTCGTCGATCCGCAGGTCTCGGAACGAAAACTCGCTCGGTGCAAGTCGCGTCAGCGCGGTGGCGAGCTTGCGGTTGAAGGAATCGCGGCGCAGGCTGCCTACGACGACGCCGATCTGATATTGGGCCATGGCTCAGCTCCCTGGCAAGAGGCGGTGTGACGGGACGATGCTCGCTGCCGCGACCAGCGCCAGCGGAGTCCCGGAACAGCAATTGTCATTCCCCGAGCCCTTCAGGCGTCCCGGCGCAGCGCGAACGGACGGCGCATCCGGGCACGTTCGTCGTCGAGCGCGAGCCGCGTGACCACGTCGTCCACCCGCGCTCCGACGGGCCCTCGCGAAAACGCATCCAGCATCGCCTGCACGGCGTCGGGAGGGCCGGCAATCACCGCCTCCACGCGGCCGTCCGGCAGATTGCGAACCCACCCGGCGCAGCCCAGCGCATCCGCCGTCTGCCGCACGAAGTACCGGAACCCGACGCCCTGCACCCGTCCGCTTGCCAGCACATGGATGGCGTCGCCGTTGTCGTCATCCGGGCGAGCAGGGTCTTGGCGGGTTGCCGCGTCGGTCAATGGCCGGGATGGGGAAGGCTTCATCTCCTCGTGGCCGCACGGCGCGGCAGCGCATGGCTTCTCGTCGATCTTAGCCGGTTGGCGAGTCGCGATGGCAAGGGCGTCGGCGCCTGTGCGGATATCCCCGGGCGCCGGGACGATTTCTCCGGGGACGGCTCCGTGGCTGTGCAACCATGACCGGCAGACGGAGAACAACCGCGAGAGGAGCACCCGATGAAACCGACCCCACCCGGCTGGCCGCGCATCAGCTCGGCCGTGTACTACGACGATGCCGAGACCGCGATCGACTGGCTCTGCAACGCATTCGGCTTCATGGTGCGCGAGAAGATCGTCGGGGAGGACGGCCGCGTCGAGCACTCGGAGCTCGAGTACGGCGAAGGCCTGGTCATGGTGGGCCAGACCGGCAAGGCAGCGACTTCGGAGAAGCCGTGGCGGTCGTCGCAGGCGAGCCCCGCGGGGCTCGGCGGGCGCAACACCCAGAGCCTTTGCGTCATGGTGGACGACGTCGATGCCCATTGCGAGCGGGCCAGCGCGGCCGGCGCGCGCGTCTTCGCGCCGCCGACCACCGTGGACTACGGTGAAGGCTACTGGACCGACCGGACCTATGGCGCCCGCGACCTGGAGGGGCACCTGTGGTGGTTCATGCAGCGGATCCATACGGCCGCCCGCTGAAGGGATCGCGGCCGGCCGAAAGCTCCCTCAACCCTGCCAGGCAGACCAGAGCAGGCGCAGAGCGAGCGCAGTGAGCACCGCCTTGAATGCCGTCGCGAAGACCCGTTCGGGCATTGCCCTCAGGATCCGCGCGCCGGCCATGGTCCCGGCCTGGCCGGCCAGCAGCATCGCCGCCACCAGCGCTGCCCAGTCGGTGAACGCGAAGCCGAGGACCCCGAAGGCGACGACCTTGGCCATGTGCTGCACCAGCATGCAGGCGGCGTGGGTGGCCACGACGGCCAGCCGGCCCATTCGCTTCACGTCCCAGAACGCCGCGACCATCGGGCCGGTGGCGCCCACGAACATGGTGCAGAAGCTCGCGCCGGCCCCTACCGCGAGGAAGCCGGCATCCGTCACGCGGCGGCCCCTCGGCTTCGGTCCCCACAGGCTCCAGAGGATGAAAAGGCCGAGGATCCACTGCAGCGTCGAGGTCGGCAGCGCCACCAGCACGAGGCTCGCGGCCACGATGCCGATCACGGTGCCTGCCGCGAACCAGCCGAGGAGCGAGCGGCGGATCTCGGTTCGCAGCGAGACGGCGCGGCCGGCGTTGGAGCCGGCCTGGACGATGCCGTGGATCGGCAGCACGGTGGCCGGTGGCAATACCATCAGCAGGATGGCAAGCATCGCCACGCCGCCCCCCAGGCCGAAGGCCGCGGAAATGCCGGCGGTGAAAAAGGCGGCGACGACCAGCGCGACGGCCCAGCCGACCGACAGGCCCTGCGGCACGAGGTGATCCATGGCCGGGTTGGTTGTTGGGGGATTGGAAACTAACATGGCGCCGGGAACTTTCGGGGAGACGAACATGGACGACGTGGCGAGGCAACAGCAGGCGAGGGCGGAGCGCTTTCGCGAGCTGCACCGGCGGCCGGGCATCTTCGTCATACCGAACCCCTGGGATGTCGGCACGGCGCGGCTGCTGGCGCAGCTCGGCTTCGAGGCGCTCGCCTCGTCCAGTGCCGGCTACGCCTTCAGTCTCGGCGTGCGGGACAACGAGGTGGGCCGCGAGGCGATGCTGCGGCACGTCGGGGAGCTCGTCGCGGCGACCGACCTTCCGGTGAGCGCGGACCTCGAGAACGGCTTCGGCGACGACCCGGAAACGGTCGCGCAGACCATCCGGCTTGGCGCGGCGGCGGGGCTCGTGGGCGGCTCGATCGAGGATGCGACCGGCCGGGCGGATGCCCCGGTCTATCCGTTCGAGCTTGCGGTGGAGCGGGTGCGGGCGGCCGCGGAGGCCGCGCGCCAGCTCCCGTTTCCATTCACGCTCACCGCGCGCGCGGAGAACTTCCTGGTCGGGCGCCCCGATCTCGACGACACCATCCGGCGGCTGCAGGCCTTCCAGGAGGCGGGTGCCGACGTGCTCTACGCGCCGGCGCTCACCACGCGCGAGCAGATCGCCGCGGTGGTGTCGTCGGTGGACCGGCCGGTGAACGTGATCATGGGGCTGGCGGGCGTCGACCTGACGGTGGCGCAGCTGCAGTCGCTTGGCGTCAAGCGGATCAGCGTGGGCAGCGCGTTCGCCCGTGCGGCGCTGGGCGCGTTCATGCGGGCGGCGCGGGAAGTGAAGGAGAGCGGCACGTTCGGCTTCGCGAACGATGCGATCCCCTTCAGGGAGATCAACCAGCATTTCGATCGCTCCGCGGGAGGCTGAAGCCATGGCGCTCGAGCATGCCGAATCCGGCGACCTCATCGACGTGCGGCCGCTCGGCCCGCGCCTCAGGTCGACGATGAGCACCGCCCTTTTCAAGGCCGAGGACCTGGAGGTGATGCGCCTGGTCCTCCTCGCCGGCAAGGAGATCCCGCCGCACAAGGTGGCCGGCGAGGTCACCATCCAGTGCATCGAGGGCGTGGTGGAGGTGACCTCGGGCAGCGTGCGCAGGCTCGAGGCCGGCTGGATGCTGTTCCTTCGCGGCGACGAGGTCCACTCGCTGCGCGGGATCGAGGATGCCTCCGTGCTCGTCACCATCTTCCTGGAGCGGCGCGGCGACAAGTTGCAGGGTCGCGGCGCGGCCGGGCTCGGCCAGGCCTCCTAGACCCTGCGCGCGCACGGACGGCGATCGGCCAGGAGCGCGCCGCGGTCGCGCGGCTGGAGCTTCAGCGGGCCAGCGTCTTCTCGAGGTGGGGGATCAGGCCGCCTGCGTTGATGAGCTCGCGCAGGAACGCAGGTATCGGCTCGAGCGCCACCACGCTGCCATCCTCCAGCGTGAGCGTCGCCGCGTCGAGGTCGAAGCTGGCGCGCCGGCCGTCGGCGAGCGCGTCGATGTCCTTGCAGACGAGCACCGGCAGGCCGAGGTTCACCGCGTTGCGGTAGAAGAGCCCGGCGAAGGACTGCGCTATGACCGCCGCGACCCCCAGGGCCCCCAGCGCCTGCGGTGCCTGCTCGCGGGACGAGCCGACGCCGAAGTTGCGCCCGGCCACCACCAGGTCGCCGGGACGCACCTCGCGGGCGAACTCGGGCCGCACGTCCTCCATGCAATGCCGCGCGATCGCCTCGATGCCGAGCTTCATGTAGCGGCCGGGGGCCATCGCGTCGGTGTCGATGCCGTCGCCGAAGCGCCAGATGCGCCCCGGGCGGGCAAGGGGCGGGTCGGCCGGCGCGGCGTTCGCCAGGTCGCGCGCGGGGCTCACTGCCAATGCTCCCGCGGATCCGCGATGCGGCCTTCCAGCGCCGAGGCGGCGACGGTCGCCGGGGACGCCAGCCAGACCTTGCTCGAGGCGGCGCCCATCCGTCCCTTGAAGTTGCGCGCCGTCGAAGAGATGACGCGCACGTTCTCGCCGAAGCGGTGCCGACCGTAGCCCGCGCAGGCGCCGCAGGCATTGGGGAGCAGCTCGGCGCCGCCGTCGAGCAGGGCCGCGAGGGTGCCCTCGGCGCGGGCAATCTCCTCGTCCTGCCGCGACGCCGGGGCGACCATCAGCGTGACGCCCGCGGCGGGGCGACGGCCGCGCAGCACGCGGGCGGCCATGCGCAGGTCCTCCAGCTTCGCGCCCGTGCAGGCGCCGATGTAGGCGACGTCGATCGCCTGCCCGGTGTAGTCCGCGACCGGTGCGGCGTTGGCCGGGCTGTGGGGCGCGGCCACCTGGGGCTCGAGCGCGGCGGCGTCGAAGCGATGGTGCTCCAGGAACGGCGCCTGTGAGTCGCTCGTCCACGTCCCGGCCTGCGCGAGCGCTTCGTCCGGCACGCCCGCCGCCCTCAGGTAGTTCACTGTCGTCCGGTCGGGGGCGACCAGCCCGGCCTGCCCGCCGAATTCCGCGGTCATGTTGCACAAGGTCATGCGCTCCTGCATCGGCATCGCCGCGACCGCTTCCCCGCCGAACTCCACCGCCTGGTAGCGGCCGCCGTCCATGCCGAAGCGGCCGCAGAGGTACAGCATGACGTCCTTCGCGGCCACGGCCGGCTGGAAGCGGCCGTCCCAGTCGATGCGGATCGTCTCCGGCACGTTGAGCCAGATGGTGCCGGTGGCCAGCACCCCGGCCATCTCGGTGGCGCCGATGCCGAACATGTACGCGCCGAAGGCGCCGCCGGTGCAGGAGTGGCTGTCGCCGCCGACGATCAGCATGCCGGGACGGACGTGCCCCTTCTCCGGCAGCACCACGTGGCAGATGCCCTGCTCGTCGTGCAGCGTGACGCCGGTCTCGCGCGACCAGTCCCGGGTGAACTGCAGGATGGCCTCGGATTCTTCCGATTCGGCCGGCACGTAGTGGTCGGTCACGAGGACGTAGCGCGCGGGATCGCGCACCGGCACGCCGAGGCGCTCGAGCAGCGGCGCCACCCGTCGCGGGCCGCTCGAGTCGTGCGACATGGCGAGATCGACCCGGCAGACCACGGTCGCGCCGGGTTCGACGAGGTCGCGGCCGGCCGCGCGGGCCACGAGCTTCTGGGCGAGGGTGCGGGGTGGCAAGGCGGCGTTCACGATTGCTGCAAGCGATAGGGAGTCATCAGCCCACGATAGGGGGCGAGACGGCCCGTGTCAAACGACAGGCCGCATGCCACCGCGAACAACGCGTGCCCTTGCGGCCGCAGGGTCGCGTCCGCCCGTGGGAGCTATGGCTTCCAGAATAGCGGCGTTAGCATCGGCAATGCATCGAAAGGAGATCGGACATGACGAGCAGTCTCGCAAACCGGCGTCCATGGTTCCGGCCGACCGGCCTGGCGACCGGAAACGCCGCACCCGGCACGTCGGCGCGGATGCCGCCGGCCCGGCGCCGCGCCGCGCTCGGTTTCGCGGCCCTGCTGCTTGGCGCGGGCAGCCTTGCCGCGGTCACGCCGTCCACCGGCCTGGCATCGGACCAGCCGCTGCGGATCGTGGTCGGCGCGCCGGCCGGCGGGACCACGGACACGCTGGCCCGCACCATGAGCGATATCATGAGCGAGCAGCTGGGCCGGGCGGTCGTGGTGGAAAACAAGGCGGGCGCGGGGGGCAACATCGCTGCCGACATCGTGGCCAAGAGCAAGCCCGACGGCAACACCATCCTCATGAGCTTCACCGGCCACACCATCAATGCCACGCTCTACAAGAAGCTGCCGTTCGACCCGATCCGCGATTTCACGCCGATCACCATGGTGGCCACCGTCCCGAGCGTGCTGATCGCCCACCAGAAGGTACCGGTCAACGATACCGCGGAGCTCATCGACTACGCCAAGAAGAACCCCGGCAAGCTGAACTTCGCGATCGGGGCCATGGGTTCGTCGCTGCACATGGCCGGTGACAAGTTCAAGATGATGAGCGGCGTGGACATCGTGAACGTGCCGTACAAGGGCACCGGCCCGGCCCTCACCGACGTGCTGGCCGGGCAGGTCGAGCTGATGTTCGCGAGCACCATCAACGTCCAGCCCCACCTGAACGGCGGGAAGATCAAGGTGCTCGGTGTCACCAGCACCGAGCCGATGCCGCAGTTTCCGGGCGTCAAGCCGATCGGCGAGACGCTGAAGGGCTTCGAGTCCAATGCCTGGTTCGGCCTGTTCGGGCCGGCGGGACTCGCGCCCGACGTCACGGCTCGGCTGCACGAGGCGGCCGTCGCCGCGGTCGGGTCCGACGCCTTCAAGCGGCGTCTCGAGAACGACGGCGCGACGCCCACTTCGATGTCGCCGGAGGCGTTCGCCCGGTTCGTCGAAGAGGACGTCGCGCGCTGGGCCGAGGTCATACGCTTCTCGGGGGCGACGGTGGAGTAGACCGGTCGCGGGACCGGCTCGCAGACTACTAGGGAGGCAGACAGTGAGCGACCAGACCTTCGACTACGTCATCGTGGGAGCCGGGACAGCCGGCTGCCTGCTCGCCAATCGCCTCAGCGCTGATCCGAGCCGCCGCGTGCTGCTGCTCGAAGCCGGCCGGAAGGACAACTACCACTGGATCCACATTCCGGTGGGCTATCTCTACTGCATCGGGAATCCCAGGACGGACTGGCTCTACCAGACCGAGCCCGAGGCCGGGCTGAACGGGCGCCAGCTGCGCTATCCGCGCGGCAAGGCGCTCGGCGGCTGCTCCAGCATCAACGGCATGATCTACATGCGCGGGCAGGCGCGCGACTACGACAACTGGGCCGCGCTCACCGGCGACGACGCCTGGCGCTGGGACAACGTCCTGCCATCGTTCAAGCAGCACGAGGACCATCACCGCGGCCCGAGCGAGTTCCACGGCGCGAAGCCGGGCAACGTGACTCTGCCGGGAGGCGGGGGCGGCGAATGGCGGGTCGAGAAGCAGCGGCTGCGCTGGGACGTGCTCGACGCCTTCGCCGCGGCCGCGCAGCAGGCGGGAATTCCCGCCACCGAGGACTTCAACCGCGGCGACAACGAAGGCGTCGGCTACTTCGAGGTCAACCAGAAGAATGGCTGGCGCTGGAACACCGCCAAGGCCTTCCTGCGGCCGGCCTGCGAGTCCCGTCGCAATTTCACGCTCTGGACGTCTGCGCAGGTCTCGCGGCTGCTGCTGGAGCGGCAGGCGGACGGCGCCACGCGCTGCACCGGGGTCGAGGTGTGGACCGACCGTGGCATGGTGACGGTGCGGGCCACGCGCGAGGTGGTGCTGTCCGCGGGCAGCATCGGCTCGCCGCAGCTCCTGCAGCTCTCGGGCATCGGCCCGGCGGCGCTGCTGCGCCGGCACGGCGTGCAGGTGCGCCAGGACCTGCCCGGCGTCGGCGCGAACCTGCAGGACCACCTGCAGATCCGCGCGGTGTTCAAGCTGAACGACGCGAAGACGCTGAACACCATGGTGGGCAACCTGGCGGGCAAGGCGCTGGTGGCGCTGGAGTATGCGCTCAAGCGGAGCGGCCCGATGAGCATGGCTCCGTCGCAGCTTGGCGCCTTCACGCGCAGCTCGCCGGACAAGCCGTACCCGGACCTGCAGTATCACGTCCAGCCCCTCAGCCTCGATGCGTTCGGCGAGCCGCTCCACGTCTTCAACGCTTTCACCGCGAGCGTCTGCAACCTGAACCCGACCAGCCGCGGCACGGTATCGATCCGCAGCGCGCGCTTCCAGGACGCGCCGGCGATCGCGCCGAACTATCTCGGCACGCCGGAGGACCGCAAGGTGGCCGCCGCGTCGCTGCGGGTCACTCGCCACATCGTGGCGCAGCCGGCGATGGCGAAGTACCAGCCGCAGGAATGGAAGCCCGGCGTCCAGTTCCAGACGGACGAGGAGCTGGCCCGGCTCGCGGGCGACATCGCGACGACGATCTTCCATCCCGTGGGCACCACCCGCATGGGGCGGGCCGACGATCCGTTGGCCGTGGTCGACAGCCGCCTGCGCGTGCGCGGCGTGGCAGGCCTGCGCGTCGTCGACGCCGGCGTGATGCCGGTCATCACGTCCGGCAACACCAACTCCCCCACGCTGATGATCGCGGAGAAGGCGGCGCAGTGGATCCTGCAGGCCCCGGCGGCAGAAGCCAGCGCCACCTCGCTGCCCGCCAAGGCAGCGGCGCCGGCGACGGAGGCGAGCACGGTCGATTGAGCCGACCGCGGCCGTCCCGGGCCGCGGCGCGGTCGGCCCGGCCCGCCACCCCGGTCCTCAGCGTCCGGGCTCGCCGCCGCGGAAGCGTCGCACCTCGACGGTCGTGACAGGCGCCGCGCCGTTGCCCCAGCTGTTGCGGATCATGGTGAGGACCGATGCGATCTCGCCGTCGGTCAACGTCGTGGCGAAGGGCGGCATGCCGAAGGGACGGGGGTTGCCCTGGGTCGACGGCGGATAGCCGCCCAGGGCGACGACATGCACCATGTTGGCCGGCGGATCCATCGTCACCGCGCGATTGCGCGAGAGCGGCGGGTACGCGCCGGGGACGCCCTGGCCCTGGTCGCCATGGCAATCGACGCAGTGCGCCTCGTAGACTCGCCGTCCCTCCTGCATCGTGCCGGTCAGCGCGAGCGCCTCGGAAGCCGGCCGTGACGACGCGGCCGTCGGCGGCAGCGCCTTGAGGAAGGTGGCGATCGCCTCGAGATCGGGTGCGCTGAGATGGCGGGTGCTGTCCCGCACCACGTCGGCCATCGGGCCGATGGTTGACCCGCGTCGCGAGACGCCGGTGCCGAGAAGGGCGACGATCTCGCCGATCTCCCACTCCGCCACGCCGGCCTCCTGCGCCGAGGAGAGCGACGGCGCGTACCAGTTCTGCACCGGAATCAGCCCCCCGCTCAGGTCCAGGGTGCCGGAGGCGCTCGCACCGAAGAGGTTTCGTCCCGAATGGCACGCGTTGCAGTGGCCCAGCCCGCTCACCAGGTAGGCGCCCCGGTTCCACTCCGCCGAGCGCGACGGATCGGTCTCCTGAACACCCGGCGAGAAGAACAGGGCGCGCCAGGCCGCGAGCGCGGCCTGCGTATCGTAGGGAAAGCGCAGCGCGTGCGGCGTGTTGGCCCGCTCGACCGGCTGGAGCGTGCGCAGCCACGCGAGGATCGCATCCGAATCATCGCGCGTGATCCGCGTATAGTTGGGATACGGAAAGGCCGGATAGAGCAGCCTTCCGTCGCGCGACCGGCCGTTGTGCATGGCGCGCCAGAACTCGGATGCCGACCACTCCCCGATGCCGGTCTCGCGATGCGGGGTGAGGTTCGAGGCGAACACCGTTCCGAAGGGCGTGAGGATGCCGGTTCCGCCTGCGTAGGGCTCGCCACCCCGCGTCGTGTGGCATCCGGCGCAGTTGCCTGCGAGCGCGAGGTAGCGCCCGCGCTCGACCAGCGCGGGATCCGCCAGCGCCGCGCCTTCCTGCGCTCGTGGCGTGACCGGATCCTCGCCGCGCCGGTTGAGGACCACGACGGCGGCGGCGACCGCGACGACGATCACCACGAGGGCGAGCAGCAGGCGTTTCACCGGCCTACCGCTGGTCCACGCCGCCGCACGGCATCGGCAGCGGCGCCGGCAGCGACTGCGCCGGTTGCGCCGCGGCGGGCACCGGCTGGGACGCGAGCCAGGCTGTCACCGCTGCCACGTCGTCGGGGCTGATCTGGCCCGCGATCTCGGCCATGCAATCCGGCTCGTGGGCCCGGCGCTGGCCGATGCGCCAGGCGCCGAACTGCGCGTTGAGATAGTCCCGCGGCAGCCCCAGCAGGCCGGGTATCGCGGGGGCGACTCCCGTGAGGTCGGCACCGTGGCACTGCGCGCACGCAGGAACCTTCAGCGCGGCGTCACCTTCGAGCGCGAGCGTACGCCCTCGCGCCAGCGCCCGTGCATCCTCGGCTGGCGGCTGCGGCGGCGGATAGGGCAGGTCGAGCGAGGCGAAATGCTCCGCCATCTCGCGCAGGTAGTCGTCGGACAGGTTGCGCACCAGATAGTTCATCAACCCGTAGCTGCGCCGCCCGTCGCGGAAGTTGAGCAGCTGGTTGTGCAGGTAGCCGGCCGGCTTGCCGGCGATGCGCGGATAGTAGCCGTCGCTTGCCGCGCGACCCTCGGCGCCATGGCAGCCGGTGCAGGCGAGCACCCGCTGGGCGATGGTGTCATCGAACGGCGCCGCGTCGACAACGGGTACCAGCAACGGCAACGACAGGGAGAGGACCGCCAGGCGACGCATTCCGGGGATTATGCCCGGGCCCGACAGCCTCCTAGAAATTGCCCGAGTTCATGCCGCCGCGCTCGCCGGCATCGTTGCGCAGGCCCTGAGGGTCACGGCCGCGCGGCGGGCCGCCGGCGCCGAAGCCGTGCGGCAGGTGCGGAG
>JAEWGX010000063.1 GCA_023388075.1 Pseudomonadota bacterium | reverse complement strand
GCCTACGGCGGCGAGCAGGGCGCGAAGGAGGCCGGGAAGATGCGCGCCGAAGGAAAGGACTACGTCGTGAAGGATGGCGACGTCATGAACTTCCTGTTCAACGTCTGAAGAGCCCGATCGGCGCCGCTTCAGTGGAGCCGCCGATGTCGGCGGCTCCGGGACCTCACGCCGGACGCGGCGGCTCCCGCCCGTGCCCGCGGCCGCGCCTGCCGCGCTTCAGGTCCGCCAGCACCTCGCGCGCCGCGTTGTGCCCGGGTGCGCCGGTCACCCCGCCGCCCGGGTGCGTCCCGGCGCCGCACATGTAGAGTCCGGGCACGGGCGCCCGGTAGTCGCCATGGCCGAGCATCGGTCGCGCCGAATAGAGCTGGTCCAGGCTCAGGGCCCCGTGGAAGATGTCGCCCCCGACCAGCCCGAAGGTCCGCTCCAGGTCCAGCGGGCTGAAGACCTGGCGGCCGAGCACCGACGCCTTGAAGTTGGGCGCGTAGCGGTTCACCGTGTCGATCATCAGGTCGGCGACCTCGTCGCGATGATCGTCCCACGAGCGTGGCAGCCCGGCCGCCCTGGACGCGAGCGCATCGTCGCCGGGAAGCTCCGGTGCCACGTGCTGGCAGAAGAGGCTCGCGACATGCGCGCCCGGCGGCGCGAGGCTGTCGTCCAAGGTCGACGGGATCAGCATCTCGACGATGGGCTGCCGCGACCAGCCATGCCGGCGGGCATCGAAGTAGGCCTCTTCCATGTAGCCGAGCGTCGGCGCGAGGATGATGCCCGCGGCATGATGCGCCGCGCGTGCCGTGCCCGGCAGGCAACTGAAGTCCGGCAGCTCCGCGAGCGCCACGTTCATCCGGAAGGTCCCCGATGCGCAGCGCCAGCGGGCGATGCGCTCGTTGAAGTCGGCGGGCAGCAACGACGGGTCCACCAGGTCCCGATAGAGCAGCTTCGGATTGAGATTGGAGACTACGGCGGTCGCGCGCAGCGTCTCGCCGGCTTCGGTGATCGCGCCCACCGCGCGGCCACGCTCGATCAGGATCTCGCGCACCGCCGTGTGGGTGCGGATGTCGACGCCGCGCTCGGCGGCGCAACGGGCCATCGCCTGCGTGATCGCGCCCATGCCGCCGATCGCGTGGCCCCAGGCGCCCTTCTTCCCGTTCACTTCCCCGAACACGTGATGCAGCAGCACGTAGGCGGACCCGGCCGCGTACGGACTGGCGTAGTTCCCGACGATCCCGTCGAAGCCGTACACCGCCTTGATCGGGTCGCTCTCGAACCAGCCGTCCAGATAGTCACCCGCCGACATCGCCACCAGCGAGAGCAGGTCGCGGCGGGCGGACATGCCGAGCCGACGCAGCCGGCCCCCCGTGCGCGCGGCGCGCACGAGCTGCGGCACCGCGCTGCGCCAGCCGCCTTCGACCACGTTGGGCGGAGTCTGCAGCACCATCTCGCGCAGCACGTCGGCAACCGCGTCCAGACGCGCGTCGTAGGCATCCAGGCGCTCGGCGTCGCGACGCGAGAACTTCGCCACCGACGCATGCGTGCGGCCCGGCCCGACCTCAAGATAGCGTCCGTCCTCGGTCGGCAGGAAGTTGGACATCGGTCGCTCGACGATGCGCAGTCCGTGACGGTGCAGGTCCAGGTCGCGGATCACCTTGGGATTGAGCAGCGACACGGTGTAGGCCGCCACCGAGTTGCGAAAGCCGGGGTGGAACTCCTCGGTGACCGCCGCGCCGCCGACCACGCCGCGTCGTTCCAGCACGGTGACCTTCAGCCCGGCTGCCGCGAGGTACGCGGCGCAGACGAGCCCGTTGTGGCCGGCGCCGACGATCAGCACGTCGCAGGTCCGGGCCCGCGCCCGCATGGCCGATGCATCCTTCGTCATCGGCGGCAGTATCATGCCCCGCAGCCGCGAGTTCAAGGGCGGGTCCCGCCACTCGCGACAACCGCATCGACGCCCGAGGAGCACCATGATCCATGAACTGCGCATCTACCACTGCGTCCCCGGACGCCTTCCCGCGCTGCATCGGCGGTTCGAGAACGTGACGCTCGATCTCTGGAAACGGCACGGAATCCGCCAGGTGGGCTTCTGGACCGTCGCGATCGGGCCGTCGAGCGCGGCGCTCTACTATCTCCTCGAGTGGGAGAACCTGGCGGAGCGCGAGCAGCGCTGGGGCGCATTCATGCAGGATCCGGACTGGATCCGGCAACGCGGCGAGAGCGAGAAGGACGGACCGATCGTCGATCACTTCGAGAACTACATCCTGCAGCCGACCCCGTACTCGGCGCTCGCCTAGGGCGGTGATCGGGCCTCGTGATCCCTGGCCGTTGCCTCGCCCCTGCCCCTGATTCAGCCGCTCTCTGGTCCGCTTTCGGGTCCGCTCTCTCGTGCGCGGTCTCGGCCACTGCCTCGGCCACCTGCCACCGGCGCGCGCGCGAGCCAGGGATGCTCGCGAAGCCAGCGCCGCTCGAACGCCGCGATGGCCGCCCGATGCTGCAACGTGCGCTCGATCTCGTCCCAGCCCTCCAGCAGCATCCGCCGGTCGCGCTCGTTCACCTGGAAGTCGAGCGTCCTTCCCGCGATGTCGACGCGGCACGCCACCAGGTCGATCCGGCAGCGTGGCTCGGCTTCGGTCTCGGTCCACTGGAAGAGCGCATCGACGACCTCGCCCGGCAGCACGATCGGCAGCAGGCCGTTGGTGATGGCATTGCCGGCGAAGATGCTGGCGAAGCTCGGCGCGATCAGCGCCCGGAAGCCGAAATCGCGCAGCGCCCAGGCCGCGTGCTCGCGGCTCGAGCCGCAGCCGAAGTTGTCGCGGGCAAGCAGGATGGTGGCGCGGCGATAGGGCTCGCGGTTCAGCACGAAGTCCGGGTTCTCGCGCCGCGCGGAATGATCGCTGTCGAGATCGCCGGCATCGAGGTAACGCCAGTTGTCGAACAGCACCGGCCCGAATCCGCTCGCGGCGATCGAGCGGCCGTACTGCTTCGGGAAGATCGCGTCGGTATCGACGTTGCCGATGTCCAGCGGTGCGACCACGCCCTCGTGGAGAGTGAACGGTCGAGGCTTCACGCGCCGATGTTACCCCGCGGCGCCGGGCGCGGCAGCGCGGACGCGCCGCGAACGCGCGGTAGGGACGTTCGACCGGCGCGCGCGGCAGCCGGTGTATGGTGACGACGATGCAGCCGACCATTGCCGCCCCTGCAGGCGAAGCGTCCGTTCCCGCAGGTGAGGCGACGGTTCCCGCGGGCGGCGCGACGGTTCGCGCCATCGTCACCGGCATGGTGATCGGCGGGCTGCTCACGCCGTGCAACGTCTACAGCGGCCTCAAGATCGGTTGGTCCTTCAACATGTCGATCACGGCGGCGCTGCTCAGCTTCGCCTTCTGGCGCTTCGCGGAGGACCTCGCCGGCGCGCGCGCGTGGCATCTCCAGGAAAACGTGATCAACCAGACGACCGCGTCGTCGGCGGCGGCGATCGTCTCCGGCGGCCTGGTCGCGCCGATCCCGGCGCTCACGCTGCTCACCGGCACGGAGCTGCCGATGGCCGAGCTCATGCTCTGGGTGTTCAGCGTGAGCATGGTGGGCATCGTGGTGGCGGTGGCGCTGCGCAATCCGATGCTGGTTCGCGACCGGCTGGTGTTCCCGGCCGGGGTCGCAACCGCGGAGACGGTGCGCGAGATCCATGCGCGTGGCCGGGAGGCCGCCTCCCGCGTGCGCATGCTCCTCGGCGCCGCGGCCGCATCCGGCGGCGCGAAGCTCGTGGGCGAGCTCGGGGCGGGCTTGCCGCGGTGGTCGCCACCGATCGCCTGGTCGACCACCGGCGCGCTGCGCGACAGTGGCGTGGCGACGATCGGCTTCAAGCAGCTCGGCTTCTCGCTGGACCCGTCGCTGCTCATGGTCGGCTTCGGGGCGATCATCGGCCTGCGGGCCGGTCTGTCGCTGCTCGCCGGCGCGGCGCTCGCCTGGCTGCTGATCGCACCGCCGATCCTCGCCCGCGGCTGGGCCGCGGCCGGCGCGCCCGACGAGGCCTGGTTCGGCCCGGTGGTCGAGTGGCTGCTGTGGCCAGGCGTCACGCTGATGACGGTCGCATCCCTGGTGTCTTTCGTGCTGGCGATCGGGCGCTTGAGGCGGCGCGACCCGGCGCCTGGAGGCGGCGAGGGATCGCGCGACGCTTCGAAGGAGCCACCGGTTCTCGGACGCCGCGTGTACCTGGCCAC
Organism: Pseudomonadota bacterium; assembly: GCA_023388075.1. Taxonomy (GTDB): domain Bacteria; phylum Pseudomonadota; class Gammaproteobacteria; order Burkholderiales; family Burkholderiaceae_E; genus Lautropia. Next base: position 4,057 of record JAEWGX010000063.1, on the reverse strand, counting down.
GGCGTTGGCGATCGCGGCCGTCGCGGTCACGACCCAGTATGTCATCTTCGGCATCGCGCCCTGGCTGGGCCTGCTGTCGGTCCTGCTCGCCTTCGTGCTCGCCGTGGTCTCCACGCGGGTCGTCGGCGAGACCGGGATCCCGCCCATCGGCGCGATCGGCAAGATCGCGCAACTGTCGTTCGGCATCGCCGCGCCGGCCAACCAGACGGTGAACCTGATGGGCGCCAACGTGACCGGCGGCGCGGCCGGCCAGAGCGCCGACCTGATGAACGACCTGCGCACCGGCCAGATGCTGGGCACCAGGCCGTCGCTGCAGGTGCTGGCCCAGTGCTTCGGCGTACTCGCAGGCAGCGTCGCGGGCTGCCTCGCCTACCGCATGCTGGTGCCCGACCCCGCCGCGATGCTGCTGACCGCCGAGTGGCCGGCACCCGCGGTCGCGATCTGGAAGGCGGTGGCGGAGGTGCTCTCGGTCGGCATCGGCGCGATCCCGACCGGCTCGGGCCCGGCGATGGCGGTGGCCGGGCTCGCCGGGGCGTTGCTCGCGCTCGGCGACCGCCTGCTGCCGGAGCGCGCGGCACGCTGGCTGCCGAGCGGCCCGGCCCTCGGCCTCGCCTTCGTCATTCCCGCGTGGATCTCGCTGTCGCTCGCGCTCGGCGCGGTGGCCGCCGCGATCGCCGCCCGGATCGCCCCCGGATGGTCCGCTCGCTTCGTCCTGGCCATCGCGGCGGGCCTGGTGGCCGGCGAAAGCCTGGCCGGCATCGCGGCGGCGATGCTGGCGCTGGCCGGGCAGTAGGCGGTTCGCCTTCCTGGCCGGAGTGTCCTACCCGCCGAGCCGCTGCGGTACGCAACGGCCGGTGAGGAGCGCCGCGTCGAGGCGTTCGCGGAGCTCGCCGACTTCCCGCTCCATGCGGTCGACCTCGGCCGGATCGCGCTCCGCCAGCAGCCGTGCCAGGCGCGCCCGGGGGCGCACCGTGTGCTCCAGGCAGGCCGCGCGCCAGGTCCAGGGCAGCGCCTCGTCCGCCGCCGTGTGCATCAGCAGGGACAGCATGCGGCGCTGGACCGTTTCGTCGTCCATGACGCCGGCGGTGACCAGCCGGCGCCCGGCCTGCAGGTAGAGCAGGATCACCGGCGGCAGCCACGGGTTGTAGGCGCAGCGAACGCCGATTCCGATCCGGTCCCAGCGTCGGCGCAGATCTTCATGGTGAGGAAGCATCGGATCCGTACTCCGTTCGTGCGGGCGGCGTCGAGCGCGCCCAAGCTTCGATGATAATGCGAATGCTTCTCGATTACTACTAATTTCCCTGCCTCCCGGCGCGCGTTTGCATCGCCGGCGATTTGGGTGAATGATGTCCGGCTCGCCATGCCCCTCGAAGCCTTCCACCCCGCCGTTGCCGGCTGGTTCCGCCGCGCCTTTCCCGCCGGCCCCACCGACGCCCAGCGCGCCGCCTGGCCCGCGATCGTGTCGGGCCGTCACACGCTGGTCGCCGCGCCGACGGGGTCGGGCAAGACGCTCACGGCGTTCATGGCGGCGATCGACGCGCTGGTGCGCCGTGGGCTCGAGCCGGACGGCCTGCCGGACGCCACCGCGGTCCTCTACATCTCGCCGCTCAAGGCGCTCTCCAACGACATCCGGCTGAACCTGGAGGGACCGCTCGCCGGCATCCGCGAGGAGCTGGCCGCGCTTGGCCTGCCGGACGTCGCGATCCGCACCGCGGTGCGCACCGGCGACACCACGCAGCGCGACCGCACCGTCGCGCGGCGCACGCCGCCGCACATCCTGGTCACCACGCCGGAGTCGCTCTACGTGCTGCTCGGCTCGCAAACCGGCCGCGCGATGCTCGGCGCGGTGCGCAGCGTCATCGTCGACGAGATCCATGCGGTGGCCGCGAGCAAGCGCGGCAGCCACCTCGCCCTCTCGCTCGAGCGCCTCGCCGAGCTGGCCAAGGAGGCCGGGGGCAGCCCGCCGGTACGCATCGGCCTCTCGGCCACCCAGAAGCCGATCGACGAGGTGGCGCGGTTCCTGGTGGGCGCGGGCGCGGTGGTCGATGGCCGCGCGGATTGCGAGATCGTCGACATCGGCTACCGCAAGCAGCGCGACCTCGCGCTGGTGGTGCCGCCCACCCCGCTCTCGGCGGTGATGTCCACGGACCAGTGGGAGCAGGTGTACCAGCAGCTCGCCGAGTTGGTGTGCGCGCATCGCACCACGCTCGTCTTCGTCAACACGCGGCGCATGGCCGAGCGTGCGGCGCGCCATCTCGCCGAGCGGCTGGGACGCGAGGCGGTGGCCGCGCACCACGGCAGCCTGGCCCGCGAGGCCAGGCTCGACGCCGAGCAACGCCTGAAGCGCGGCGAGCTGAAAGTGCTGGTCGCGACCGCGTCGCTGGAGCTAGGCCTGGACATCGGCGAGGTGGACCTGGTGTGCCAGCTCGGGTCGCCTCGCGCGATCGCGACCTTCCTGCAACGCGCCGGCCGCTCCGGGCACGCAGTGGGCGGCGTGCCCAAGGCCCGCATCTTCCCGCAGACCCGGGACGAGCTGGTGGAGTGCGCCGCGCTGCTCGATTGCGTGCGCCGCGGCGAGCTCGATGCCCTGCGCATCCTGCCGGCGCCGCTCGACGTGCTGGCGCAGCAGGTGATCGCCGAGACCGCCTGCCGCGAATGGGGCGAGGACGAGCTGTTCGCGTGCTTCCGGCGCGCCTGGCCGTACGCATCGCTTCCGCGCGAGCGATTTGACGCGGTGGTGCGGATGCTCGCCGAAGGCTTCACCACCCGGCGCGGCGCACGCGGCGGCTACCTGCATCGGGACGCGGTGAACCGGCGCCTTCGTCCCCGCAAGGGCGCGCGGCTCACTGCCCTCACTTCCGGCGGCACCATTCCCGACACCGGCGACTACAACGTGGTGCTCGAGCCGGAAGCGCACGCCATCGGCACGGTCAACGAGGATTTCGCGGTGGAGAGCCTCGCCGGGGACGTCTTCCAGCTCGGCAATGCGAGCTACCGCATCCTGCGCGTGGAGCCCGGCCGGGTGCGGGTGGAGGACGCGCGGGGCACGCCGCCCAACATTCCTTTCTGGCTCGGGGAAGCGCCGGGCCGCAGCGACGAGCTTTCGCAGGGCGTATCGCGCCTGCGCGCGGAGCTGGCGCGGCGCCTCGCGCCGGACGCGCCGCCGGACGCGGCGGCGCTGTGGCTCCAGGGCAAGGTCGGCCTGGACGCCGCCGCCGCGATCCAGATCGTGGACTACCTGCGCGGCGCCCTCGCGGTGTTCGGCCGGCTGCCGACCCGAGAGTGCATCGTGCTGGAGCGCTTCTTCGACGAATCCGGCGGCACGCAACTGGTGATTCATTCGCCGCATGGCAGCCGCCTCAACCGGGCCTGGGGCCTCGCGCTGCGCAAGCGCTTCTGCCGCAAGTTCAACTTCGAGCTGCAGGCGGCCGCCACCGAGGACGCGATCGGGCTGTCGCTCTCCACCAGCCACAGCTTCGCGCTGGAGGACGTCGCCCGCTACCTGCATTCGTCGTCGGCGCACGACGTGCTGGTGCAGGCGCTGCTGGATGCGCCGCTCTTCGGCGTGCGCTGGCGCTGGAACGCCACCACCGCGCTCGCGCTGCCGCGCTTCCTCGGCGGCCGCAAGGTGGCGCCGCAGCTGCAGCGGATGAAGTCGGAGGATCTGCTCGCGAGCATCTTCCCCGACCAGGTCGCCTGCGCCGAGAACCTGGTCGGGGACCGCGAGGTGCCGGACCATCCGCTGGTCGCGCAGACGCTGGACGACTGCCTGCACGAGGCGATGGACAGCGAAGGCTGGCTCGCGCTCCTGCGCGGCATGGAGGACGGCCGCATCGCAGTGCAGGCCTGCGACCTGCCCGCACCGTCGCCGCTCGCCGCCGAGGCGATCAACGCGCGGCCCTATGCGTTCCTCGACGACGCGCCGCTCGTGGAGCGGCGCACGCAGGCGGTGCAGAGCCGCCGCTACGGGGATCCGCGCAGCGCCGACGAGCTCGGCCGCCTCGATACCGATGCGATCGCATCGGTGCGCGAGGAGGCCTGGCCGCAGGCCTCCACT
>JAEWGX010000120.1 GCA_023388075.1 Pseudomonadota bacterium | reverse complement strand
GCCACCGCCGCTCGGCCCCGCGCCGCCGAGGATCGCGCCGCCGAAGCCCCCGCCCGGCCCCCGCTTGCCACGCGGCGGCCCGAACGGCTTCGCCTTGCGCTGGCGCACCGGCGCGTTCGGGTCCTTGGGCACACCCACCTTCGCGGCGAACCCGGGTGTCGCCCCGTACCGCTGCTGGCGGCTATCCTTGCGCATCGACCTCGTGATGCCCTCGAGGTGAGCGGTGGCCGACGTCGGCTGCCAGTCGTCGTCGTCCATGTTGACGCCGTTGCCGCCCTGCCGACCCTTCGGCTCGCGCGGTTCCTCGGTGATCCGGTTGCCGATGTCGTCGTCGATCGGCTCCCACTCCTCCTCCTGCGTCCAGCCGGCATCCGAGACATAGCTGGTCCTCCGGGGAAGCAGTCCCGGCGGCGGCTCGTCCTCGGGCTCGACATCCGGTGCGTCCGGCGGAGCCGCCTGCGCCGCCACCTGGGCGGCGTCGCGATCCGGTCGCCGCGACGGCTTGCGCGCGATGCGCGGGCGCCTGCCCGCCGGCGGCACGTCGTCACCGGCCGCTTCGGCGGGAGGCGTCGCGGTCGATTCGGGGTCGAAGCCGGCTTCCGCGACGGCGACCGGCAAGGCCGTGTCCGCGAAGGGTGCCTCGGCGTCGAGGTCCTCGCGCGCCGAGGGTGCCTCCGTCGCGCCCAGGTCGCCTGCGGCCGGGTCGTCGGCGGCCAGCTCGGGCGAGGCGGATGGCGCGCGGCGGCCCTGCCGCGGACCACGGGGCGGTCGGGCATTGCGTGGCGCGTTGGCGTCCGGCGGGCCGGCATCGGCAGCGCCGCGCCTGTCCACGTCCGAGCTCACACGCTTGACCTGCCGGACCAGCTGGGTCACCTCCGCCTCCGGCAGCTCCAGCAGCTTGCCGCGGCCCAGGCGCGGCGGCAGCGCCACCAGGCCGAAGCGGATGCGCACCAGGCGCGAGACGGTGAGCCCCACGGCCTCGAACATGCGGCGCACCTCGCGGTTGCGGCCCTCGCTGATGACGGCCCGGTACCAGTGGTTGGCGCCGTCGCCACCGATGTCCTCCAGCTCGGAGAGCCGCGCCGGCCCGTCCTCCAGCTCGATGCCGCCCAGCAGCTTCTCCCTGGCCTCGTCGTCCACGCGACCGAGCACGCGCACCGCGTACTCGCGCTCCCATCCGTAGCGCGGATGCATGAGGCGGTTCGCCAGGTCTCCGGCGGTGGTGAAGATCAGGAGGCCCTCGCTGTTGAGATCCAGGCGCCCCACGGCGATCCACCGCGCGCCGCGCAGCTTGGGCAGGCGGTCGAACACGCGCGGGCGGCGCTCCGGATCGTCACGGGTGACCACCTCGCCCGCCGGCTTGTGGTACAGAAGCACCCGCGTCGGCAGGGGCACGCGCTTGCGCGCGAGGGGCCGGCCGTTCACCCGGATCTGGTCGTTGGGCCCGATGCGCTGCCCGACATGCGCGGGCTGGCCGTTCACGGAGACGCGACCGGCAAGGATCAACTCCTCCATCTCCCGGCGCGAGCCGATGCCCGCATCGGCCAGGATCTTGTGGAGCTTGGACGAGTCGTCGTCGCGGGCGGCATCGCGCCGCTGCGGGCGGCGTTGCCCGCCGGCGTTGATCCCCACGTAGCTGCCGCGGGCGTAGACCGGGATGGGTTCCGACTCCTCGACTTCGCTTCCGGCATGCGGCTGGGCACCCTCGCCGTGGTCGTCGCCTTGCGACTCGTCACCCTGGCCCTTGCGCCGGCGATTGAGGCCGCGGCGGTTGCGGCGGCGGCCGAAGCGGCCGCGCGGCGCCTCCTGGCTGTCCTCGCCACCAGCCCCGGTGCCCGGCTGGGCGGCCCCGTTGGTCGCGGCTCCCGAGCTGGCAACCGGAGCGGCACCGGCGCCCCCATCCGGCGACGGTGGCACCGGACCCACGCCGGCATGCCCGCTCGCTGGCTGGGCTGCGTCCTGGAAGGATTCGTCGTGATGATTGTTCATGCGCGTCTTGCTTCGATGGATGACCGAGCGGGTTCGCTCGCGGGCTCGGAGGAATCGGAAGGGTCGGGGGATTCGCGGTCGGGTGGGGGAAGGTCACCCGAGGGTTCGGCGGACTCGGCGGACTCGGCGGACTCGGCGGACTCGTCGTGGCCTGGCGCAGGCGGCTCGACGGCGCCGTCGCCCGCCGGCTGCGCCCCACCCTCGGCGGCCGCGGCCTGGTCGGCGAAAATCGGCATCGACGCGGCCTCCGCGGGCGATTCGCCCGCTTCGAGCGGCGGCAGCTCCGAGAGCGAACGAAGCCCGACGTCGTCGAGGAACTGTCGGGTGGTGGCGAAGAGCGCCGGCCGGCCGGGCACGTCCTTGACGCCGACCTGGTCGATCCAGCCCCGGTCCTCGAGCGTCTTGATGATCTGCGAGGACACGGTCACCCCGCGGATCTCCTCGATGTCGCCACGCGTGACCGGCTGGCGATAGGCGATGATGGCAAGCGTCTCCATCACCGCGCGCGAGTAGCGCGGGGCCTTCTCCGGATGCAGCCGGACGACGAACCGGGCGATATCCGGTGCGCTCTGGAAGCGCCACCCGGTGGCGAGCGACACCAGCTCGACCGGGCGCCCCTTCCACTCCTCGCGCAGCGCCTCGAGCAGGCTTCGGACGGTGTCCGGGGACACGGGAACCTCATCGGAGAAGAGCTGGCGAAGCTCGCCGACCGAGAGCGGCTTGGTGGCACAGAGCAACGCGCCTTCGAGCACGCGCTTGACGTCGGAGGTATTCATTCCCTAGGCACAGTGGACCATGTGTGACTCGCATGACGCGGGGCCGCAGCCGGCGTGACCCGGCCCAGCGCGTTGCCGTCCCCGCAGGACGGGGGCCGTGAAACGTACGTCGCCATCCTCGCCATGAGGATCACCCGAGCGGCGCTCGGGCTACGGCGCTTCCCGACGACGGGGTTCGATCCGGTTTCCGGTGGCGGACTGCGCGCCGGCTCCGGCGCCGAGCAGTCTGGCCTGCCGCGAGCCGCGGCAGGGCGGCCGGCGGTCGGGGCGGTGCCGGCGGACATCTCGCCGCCGGCTTCAGGTTCAGCATCTTACAGCAATTGGGGCCGTGCTGGCGATCGGCAAGCCGGCATTCCGCACCCGCCGACGTCCGGCCCGTCAGGCGGCCCGGGCGACCGGCCGCGCGGCTTCATACCGCGCGACGAGCGACGCGAGTCGTGCCTCGGCAGCCTTCAGGTTGCGCTCCTTCACGTGCCCGAAGCCGCGGATCTGCTCGGCGACGCCCGCGATCTCCACGGCGAGGTCGAGCCGCTCGCGGTCGAGATCGGCGAGCAGCCGCTCGACCAGCGCCTCGTACTCGGTCACCAGGCGGCGCTCGGCCCGCCGCTCCTCGGTCCGGCCGAACGGATCCAGCGCGGTGCCGCGCAGGATCCGCAGCGGCGCGAGCAGCCGGAACGCCTTCAGCATCCACGGCCCGTACTCGCGCTTGACCAGCTCGCCCTTCGCATTGCGCCGGGCGAGCAGCGGCGGAGCGAGGTGCAGCGTGAGCCGGTAGTCGCCCTCGAACTGCGACTCGAGCCGCTCGCGAAAGCGCGCATCGGAGTAGAGCCGCGCGACCTCGTACTCGTCCTTGTAGGCCATCAGCTTGAAGAACGACCGCGCGACCGCCTCCGAGAGCCGCAGCGGACCGTCGCCCGCGAGCGCCCGCTCGGCCGCGCGGACCCGGTCGACCAGCGCGACGTATCGCGCCGCGTAGCGCCGGTTCTGGTAGCCGACGAGGAAGTCGCGGCGGATCGCGACGGTCTCGTCGAGGCCGCGCGCAACCGGCCTGGCGGTCGGCACGAGCCGCACGGGGGCCGCCGGCGCCGCCGCCCGCTCCACCGCGTCGGGCTCCACCGCCGCGCGCCGACCCCAGGCGAAGGCTGCCTTGTTCGACGCCACCGCCACCTGGTTGAGCTCGATCGCGCGCTCGATTGCCGCGGCCGAAACCGGCACGAGGCCGAGTTGCCAGGCGTAGCCCAGCATGAAGAGGTTGGTCGCGATGGCATCGCCCATCAGCGCGCTGGCGAGCCGGGTCGCATCGACGAACGACGCCCGGTCCTCGCCGACCGTCTCGCGGATCGCGGTGGTCATGCGCTCCAGCGGAAACTGCAGATCGGCATTGCGGGTGAAGTCCGCGGTGGGCGTCCTGGCGAGGTTGGCCACCACCCGGGTGCGGCCGTGAGCCATGCGGCCGAGCGCGTCGCTGCCCGCCGTCACCACCACGTCGCAACCCAGCACCGCGTCCGCGGCGGCGGCGCCGATGCGCGGCGCATAGAGCGGCTCGCCGGGATTGGCGAAGCGCACGAAGCTCATCACCGCCCCGTTCTTCTGGGCGAGGCCGGCCATGTCGAGCACGGTCACGCCCTTGCCCTCGAGGTGCGCGGCCATCCCGAGCAACTGCCCGATGGTGACCACGCCGGTGCCGCCGATGCCGGTCACGAGCATCGCATAGGAGCCTTCGATGGTCGGCAGCTCCGGGGCGGCGAGGCCGGCCGCCGGCGACGCGGAGTGGGCCGGGGCGGTCCCGCCGGCTGCCGCGGCCTCGGTGCTCTCCACGACCGTTGCGGCACCGCGGGCCGCTGTCGCCGGCCGACGCAGGCTGCCGCCGTGTACGGTCACGAAGCTGGGGCAGAAGCCGTTCACGCAGGAGTAGTCCTTGTTGCAGGACGACTGGTTGATGGTGCGCTTGCGGCCGAACTCGGTCTCGAGCGGCTCCACCGAGACGCAGTTGGACTTGATGCCGCAGTCCCCGCAGCCTTCGCACACCGCCTCGTTGATGAAGACGCGCTTGGGCGGATCCGGAAACTCGGAGCGCTTGCGCCGCCGGCGCTTCTCGGCGGCGCACGTCTGGTCGTAGACCAGCACCGACACGCCGCGGTACTCGCGCAGCTCCCGCTGGACCTCGTCGAGCCGGTCGCGATGGAAGACATGGATGCCGGCCTCGAAGTAGCCCGAGGGGTACTTGTCCGGCTCGTCGGTCACCACCACCACCCGCTCGACGCCTTCGGCGCGGACCTGGCGGGTGATCATCTGCGGCGTCACCTGGCCGTCGTGGCGCTGGCCACCGGTCATCGCGACGGCGTCGTTGAAGAGGATCTTGAAGGTGATCGGCGTCTTCGTCGCCACCGCATGTCGGATGGCGAGCGAGCCCGAATGGAACCAGGTGCCGTCGCCGAGGTTCTGGAAGACATGCCCGGTCTCCGTGAATGGCGCCTGCCCGACCCAGGTCATGCCCTCCCCGCCCATCTGGGTGAAGGTCGCGGTGGAGCGGTCCATCCACTGCGCCATGTAGTGGCAGCCGATGCCGGCGAGCGCGCGCGAGCCCTCGGGCACCCGGGTGGAGGTGTTGTGCGGGCAGCCGGAGCAGAAGTACGGGATGCGGTCGAGCGTGGCGACCTTGCGGCTTGCCTCGGATGCCTTGCGCTCGAGCACCTCGAGCCGGGACCGCATTCGGGCCACCACCGCGTCGTCGACCGTGCCGCGGCTTTCCTGGCTCGCCGCGGATTCGCGGAACCGCAGCAGGCGTGCCGCGATCACCCGGGCGCAGGTCGCCGGCGAGATCTCGCCCCAGGCCGGCAGCAGCGGCGCGCCGCGCTCGTCCTGCTTGCCGATCACGGTCGGGCGCTCGGCGGCGGCGTAGAGCAGCTCCTTGAGCTGCGACTCGATCAGCGGACGCTTCTCCTCGACGACCAGGAGCTCCCGGCAGCCGGCGGCGAACGCCGCGATGCCCTCCGGCTCCAGCGGCCAGGGCATCGCGACCTTGAAGACACGCAGGCCGACGCGGCGCGCGGTGGCCTCGTCGATGCCCAGATCGGCCAGCGCCTGCATGACGTCGAGCCAGCTCTTGCCGGTGGTGACGATCCCGAGCGCCGCCGGCTCACCGTCCGGGCGCCCGAGGACGTTGCGATCGAGCCGGTTCGCGCGGGCGTAGGCGAGCGCGGCCGGCAGCTTGAACTCGACCAGGCGCTCCTCCAGCGCGAGGAACGGCTCCTCCGGCCAGCGCAGGTTGAGCCCGCCGGGCGGCATGGCCACGCCCTCGGGACGCACGATGCGCACCCGCTCGGGCGACACGTCGACGATGCCGGAGGCCTCGATGGTGTCGGTCACCGCCTTCATGCCGGCCCACAGCCCGGAGAAGCGCGAGAGCGCGAAGCCGTGCAGGCCGAGATCGATGTAATCCTGCACCGTGGCCGGCGCCAGGACCGGAATCGACAGCGCCTTGAAGATGAAGTCGGTCTGGGCCGCGATGGTGGACGACTTCGCGCCATGGTCGTCGCCGGCGACGGCGACCACGCCGCCATTGGCGGCGCTGCCCGCCTGGTTGGCATGCCGCAGCGCGTCGCCCGAGCGGTCGAGTCCCGGCCCCTTGCCGTACCAGATCGAGAAGACGCCGTCGTAGCGCGCGCCCTCGAACGCGTTCACCTGCTGGGTGCCCCAGATGGCGGTGGCCGCGAGATCCTCGTTGACGCCGGGCACGAAGCGGACATGGTGCGCTTCGAGCTGCCGCCGCGCCCGCTCCAGCGCCTGGTCGTAGCCGCCCACCGGGGAGCCGCGGTAGCCGGAGATGTAGCCCGCGGTATTCAGGCCCGCGGCGACGTCGCGCTGGCGCTGCATGAGCGGCAGCCGCACCAGGGCCTGCGTCCCGGTGAGGTAGACGGCGCCTTCGGTCGCGTCGTACTTGTCGTCCAGGGACGCGGCCCGCAGCATCGGGTCGGCCGGTGCATTCATGTCCTGCTCCTCAAGCTTGTCCGCCAGGCCGCTGCATCCAGTGGATCGGGCGGCTCACCGCCTCGGCACGGGGGATGGGGCCGGCGGCCTGGTTAAGGCGCCCTTCCGGATCGGCCAGGGTGGCGGCCAGGCCCTGCTCCAGTTGGCGGGCCGCCGCGGCGAGATCCGCGCCGGCGTCGGTTTCGAGCGACCCCGGGGCCGTGCCGGGCTCGGCCGCCTCCCCGAGGGGGTCGAGGGCACTCGGGGCGGCACGCCGTTCCGTGGCGAAAACCGGTGCCACGTGGGCGGCCCACAGCCTTGCGTAATTATGCCTGCCGCGGCGATGTGTATCCCCATATCCCTTGAGGACCTGCGGCAGCGCGGCGAGCTGCCTCGCGTACGCCGCCGAGCCTGGCAGCGCGAGCCGCATCGCCGCGACCCAGGCCTCGATGGCATCTTCCTCCTGGGCGAAACGCAGCGAGGCGCGCCGCATCGGCCGCAGCCGCGCCAGCATGCGCAACAGCAGGTGCCCCCAGAGGCTGGAGGCGCGGACCTGCAGGCTGGGCTGCACCCGGGCGAGCCAGCCACCTGCCTCTGCCTTGCGGGCAAGCCATTCGCCCGCCCGGCGCGGCAGGATCGCCGCGATCTCCTCGACTCCCGGCTTCATGTAGTCGATCACCCGGACCACGTCGGCGTCGCTCGCGCGGGCTTCCTCGCGCACGCGGGCGAGGCGCGAAGCCCGGGACTTGAGGTCGGCGACGCGGATCACGTCCTCGTAGCACATCCAGAGCGCCAGATGGCGCGCGGCTTCGTCGAGCGCGTCGCCGGTGGCCGATCCCGGCGCCACCGCATCGCCGGCCGCTCGTGCGAGCGACGCGAGGCGTTCGAGATATCGCGCGGCATGGGCGTCGTCCTGGTAGTCGCGGCAGCGCAGCGCCCCGTGCGCGGCGCTCGACTGCATTGCGAGCGGCAGCGCGCCGATCGCAGCGGACCAGTCGCGAAACCGCGCCTCGGCAAGCCCTGCCGTCTGCAGCACGCGCAACGCGTCCGGTGCCGGCCGGGGCGCATCCGCCGCGACCTCCGGCATCGATCCGCTGCCGACCGCCGCCGCGGCATGCCGCCAGGCCTCGTCGAAACCCGCAAGGCTGGCCGCCACGCCCCGGGCCGACTCGCGGATCGCGGCTTCGCAGTCCCCTCTCGGCCACGGCAGCGCGCCCGCCCCGGAGAGGGCGCCGAACATCACCGCCGAGAGGACGGTGCAGTGCCGCGCCGCGATCGCCTCCATGTCCATGAACACGGCCTGGCGCGCGAGCTGCCGGCCCGCCGCCACCACGCGGCCCGTCTCGTAGCGTCCATCGGCCATGTGCATCTTCTCGGCGGTGGTGTAGACCCGGTGCGTGGAGGCGATCAGCAGCGTGCGGTCGGGACGGACGAAGCCGCGCTCCATCATCCGGCCCGCCTCGACCGCCTCGCTGGCCACCAGCACGTCCACCCGCCCGGGCACCGGGCTGAGGGCGAACACGGGCCGTGGGCTGCCCGGCGGCAGCGGCTGCGACATCAGCTCGATGTAGTAGCTGGTGGAGCCGGTGCGCTGGGCGACGCCAGGCACCGACGTGGCCTGGATCGGCAGGCCGGCGCGAATGCCGCACTGGACCAGCCACTCGGCAAGCACGCCGCCCCCCTCGCCGCCGAGCGCCGCGACGAGGAACGCGAGCGGCGCGCCGCTCCCGGGCACCGGCACGACCCCGCTCATCTCCCCAGCAGCCCGAGCGCGAAACGGTTCACCCGGTCGCCCAGGCGATCCCACAGGCCGGGGTTGCTCACGATCTCCACACGGTGGAAGGACGGGCAGAGGACGGCCGCCATCGCGACCTCGCCGCACAGGCCGCAGCCGACGCAGCCGTTGTTCACGTGGGCCACCGGTGCCCGGCGCAGCGGATCGGTGCTGTCCTTCACCGTCAGGGTCGGGCAGCCGGACAGGCGGATGCAGGAGTGGTCGCCGGTGCAGGTGTCCTCGTCCACGCCGAAGCGGGTGCGGACCACGCGCCGGCCCTCCTTCAGTCGCCGCGCGCGGATCGGCTTCAGGCGCCGCTGGCGCTCCAGCTGGCATTCGCCCTCGGCGACGATCACCTTGAGGCCGGTGAACGGCGTGGTCAGGGCCTCGCGCAGCACCTTGCGCACCGATCCGACCTTGTAGTTGTGCACGGTGCGCAGCCACTTCACGCCCATGCCGGCGAGCGTTCTTTCGATGGTCCGCTCCGATCCGGTCGCGCTGCTGCCTTCGGCGACGCGACGCGCCTCGGATTGCGGCGTCGAGACCGTCTCCTGCGTACCGGTGGCCGAGGTGTAGCCGTTCTTCATGACCACCAGCACGCCATCGCCCTGGTTGAGCAGCGTCGACGAGACGCCGGAGAGCAGGCCGTTGTGCCAGAAGCCGCCGTCGCCCATGATGGCGATCGGCCGCTTGGCCGAAAAGTTCTTCACCGCCGCGCTCGAGGCCATGCTCATGCCGTAGCCGAGGATGGAGTTGCCGAACGAGAACGGCGCGTAGGTGGCGAAGGCATGGCACCCGATGTCGGCGCTGACGTGCATCGGCCCCAGCTCCCGCTCCACCAGCTTGAGCGCGGCGAAGACGGGCCGCTCGGGGCAGCCGGTGCAGAAGTTGGGCGGCCGCGGCGGCACCGGCTCGCCGAGATGCTCGGCCGCCTGCCTGCGCAGCGCCGCGACCTCCTCCGCGTGACGCCGCCCGGCCGACGTGTCAGCCGCCGGCAGGTGCTCCTCGAGAAAGCCCGCCAGCCCCTCCAGCACCAGGTCGGCGGTGCACTCGCCGCCCATGGGCAGGCGATCCTTGCCATGCAGGCGGGTGTCCAGCCCCGCGCGACGCAGCAGCGCGGCGATCTCGAGCTCGATGAACTCGGGCTGCCCTTCCTCGATGACCAGCACCGCCCGCTTTCCCGCGCAGAACCGCTCGATCTCGCCCGGCACGAGCGGATACACGACGTTGAGCACGAGGAGCGGGATCTCCGAGGCGCCGAAGGCGTCCGCGAGCCCGGCGAGCTGCAGCGCGCGGATCACGCTGTTGTAGAGGCCTCCCTGAAGGATGAGGCCGACCTCGCCATGCTCGCCGTCGACGAGCTCGTTGAGCCCCTCCTCCTCGATGAAGCGACGCGCCGCCGGCCGCCGCACGTCGTACTTGAGCTTCTCCTGGCGGAAGGTCGCCGGCGGATGGGCGAGCCGGTCGTACTGGAACGGTGCCGGCTCCTGCTGCAGCCGCTTGCTGGAGATCGCCGGCGCCCGGTTGGCGCGCGTCTCGAAGCTGCCGCGCACGTGGCAGGTGCGGATGCGCAGCTCCATCATCACCGGCGTGTTGGAGACCTCCGAGAGCTCGAAGCCCTTCTCCACCATGCGGACGATGGTCGGCAGGTCGGGGCGCGGATCCATCAGCCACATCGACGACTTCATCGCGAACGCATGGGTGCGCTCCTGGATCACGCTCGCGCCCTCGCCGTAGTCCTCGCCGACCACGATCAGGGCGCCGCCCATGACGCCCGGCGAGGACAGGTTCGAGAGCGCGTCGGACGCGACGTTGGTGCCGACCACCGACTTCCAGGTGACCGCCCCGCGGACCGGATACATGATCGAGGCGCCGAGCATCGCCGCGGCCGAGGACTCGTTGGTGCACGCTTCCACGTGCACGCCGAGCTCGTCCAGGTAGTCGCGTGCCTGGACCATCACGTCCAGCAGGTGCGACACCGGCGAGCCCTGGTAGCCGCCGACATAGCTGACACCCGACTGAAGGAGCGCCTTGGTCACGGCCATGATGCCTTCGCCGTGAAAGGTCTCGCCATCGCCCAGCTTGAGCGAGCGGATCTCGTCGTGAAATGAAACTTCCAGCTGATGCCTCCGATGGTGCCTGGCGCGGCGGCCCGCTGCGGGCCGGCCGGCCTCATTCTGTCACTTTTGACCCGATAGTCCAGCCGCGGCGCCCGCGACCGCCGGTGCGTCCGTCGCGAAGGCGGGCGGGCGCGCGAGCAGAAAGAACAGCGAGCCACTGCCCACCATCACGGCGAGCACCGTGAAACCGGCGAAGTACGAACCGGTCATGTCGGCGAGCATGCCGGCGATCATCGGCCCGCCCACCTGTCCGAAGACGATGACCATCGAGGACAGCCCAAGGATCATGCCGATCGCGCGCCGACCGAAGAAATCCGCGCGCAGCGCCTGCATGAACGGGCCGCGCAATCCCCAGCCACCGCCGTGCAGCAGCGCGAAGGCCCCCAGCATCCACGGGCCGGTCGCGTAGGCCAGCATCAGCAGCCCGGCGGCGTGCATCAGCATGCAAGCCGCCGCCACCCGCCGCTTGTCGAAGCGATCGCCGATCCACCAGCCGACCAGGACGCCCCCGATCTGGGCCACGGTCATGAGCGTGATCACCAGCGACGCCGCCGCGAGGGAGTAGCCGAGCCCCTCCTTCATGTGCGTGATGGCATGCACGTTGACCGCGTACACCACCAGCAGCGCGAAGCCGTGGCCGAGCGACAGCAGCCAGAAACCCGGCGTGCGCAAGGCCTGCGCCGCGGTGAGGCCGGCGAGCCCCGGTGCCGGCGCTGCCGCGGCCACCGAGGCGGAACCCGCCGTGGCGCCGCTTCCCGTCGCGCCCGCCGGTCCCGCCGACGGCTGCGCCGCGGACGGCGTGACCGCCGGCAGGCCGTCCACCGTCTCGCCGACCTCGGCCGGACTGCGTCGGAACACCCGGGCGAGCGGCCAGCCGAGCAGGATCACCACGACGCCCGAGGCGAACGCGGTGTTGCGCCAGCCGAAGACCTGGATCGACCAGGCCACCACCGGCACGAAGACGCCTCCGAGGGCGAGGCCCAGGCCCACGGCCGAAAGCGCCCGCGCGCGCTTGAGCTCGAACCAGTGGATGATCGCGACGTTGACCGGGAAGAACCCGCACAGGCTCGATCCGAACGCGATGATGATGAACGCGCCGTAGAAGCCGGCGAGCGAGTCGATGTAGCTGAGCGCGATGAAGCCGAGACCGAAGACGATGATGCCGATCCGGATCATCCCCTGCGGTCCGAAGCGGTCCACGAACCAGCCGAGCAGCGGGCCGAGGAGCGCCGATTCCATCGGCTGCATCGCGGCCGCCCCCGACAGCGCGGTCTTGCTCCAGCCGCGCTCGTCGAGCAAGGCGGCGAAGTACGCTCCGAAGGCCTGGTGGAGCAGCGCGGCTTGCATGAACTGGATGCCGCTGCCCGCAGCAACCATTCGCCAGCCATGGAAGACCTTGCGCCGCACTGTCCGAGTCCGAGGAAACACCGGCCCGGATTGTTGCACAACCGGTAGGGTACCCGGGCCGGCGCGACGCGACGCCGGCCGGGGCGAGTGGACGAGGGTCCCTCGGTTGGCGAACCGGAACCGCGCGGGCTCGCCTCAGGCGGCCAGGCCGGCCCAGCGCATGAAGCCCTTCAGCAGCCAGGCGGCCACGCCGAGGACGGCGACACCGGCCACCCAGAGACCGGCGAGCCAGGCGAGCCGCCGGCCCCAACGCGGCGGACCCGCGGCCGGCCCGTTGGCCGTGGCGCGCGGCTCGTGCTCCATCAGTGGTAGCCGTCCCCGCGCTGGACCTTGCCGCGGAAGACCCAGTAGGACCAGCCGGTGTACATCAGGATGAACGGCACGATGAGAAGCGTGCCCACCAGCGTGAAGCCCAGGCTCTGGGCGGGGCCCGCCGCGTCCCAGATTGAGATCGACGGCGGGATGACGTTGGGCCAGAGGCTGATGCCCAGCCCGCTGTACGCAAGGAATACCAGCCCCAGCGTCAGCAGGAACGGCGCGTAGCGGGCGCCGCGCAGCGTGCGCAGCAGGGCCGCGGCGAAGAGCACGACCAGCACCGGCACGGGTAGGAACCAGAATAGGTTGGGCAGGCTGAACCAGCGCTCGGCGATGCGCGGCTCGGCAAGCGGCGTCCAGAGGCTGACCGCGACGATGATCGCGAAGAGGGCCAAGGCAAGCCGGTACCCGAGGTGCCGCATGCGCTCCTCCAGACTCTCCTCGCTTTTGACGATCAGCCAGGTACAGCCGAGCAGCGCGTAGGCGACGATCAGCGCGAAGCCGGTGAAGATGGGAAACGGGGCGACCCAGTCCAACGGTCCCCCGGCGTAGGCACCGTTCTCCACGGGCACGCCCTGCACGAAGCCGCCCAGGGTGACGCCCTGGAAGAAGGTGGCGACGTAGGAGCCGCCGGCGAACGACTTGTCCCACCAGTGCCGGCGCGCGGCAGGCGCCTTGACACGGCACTCGAACGCGACACCGCGGAAGACGAGGCCGATCAGCATGAGGATCAGCGGCAGGTAGAACGCGCTGAGGATCACGGCATAGGCAAGCGGAAAGGCCGCGAGCAGCCCGGCGCCGCCCAGGACCAGCCAGGTCTCGTTGCCGTCCCACACGGGAGCGACGGTGTTGACCATGACGTCGCGGTCCTCCGCGTCCGAGACGAACGGGAACAGGATGCCGACGCCCAGGTCGAACCCGTCCATGACGACGTACATCATGACCCCGAAGAGAATGATGATCGCCCATATCAGGGCCAGGTCGACGCCCATCACGGCTCTCCTGCGATGCTGCCCGGGGCGCCGGGCGCGGCGGACATCGGCCGCATCTGCTGGCGCTGCATGCCGGGCCCGCCGGGCATCGCCTCGGCGCCCTCGCCTGGCCGCGGGCCCGTGCCCATCAGGCGCAGCATGTACAGCGTACCGGCCCCGAACACTACCAGGTAGACCACCACGAACAGGGCGAGGGTGAACCCCACCTGCGACGCCTCGTGCGCCGAGACGCCCTCGGACGTCCGCATCAGGCCGTACACGATCCACGGCTGCCGGCCGATCTCCGTGGTAAACCAGCCGGCGAGGATCGCGACCAGGCCGGCCGGTCCCATGGCGAGGGCGAAGCGCAGGAAGGGCCGCGAGTCGTACAGGCGGCCTCGCCTTCGCAGCCACAGGCTGACCAGCCCGAGCAGGATCATGAGCAGCCCCAGGCCAACCATCACCCGAAAAGTCCAGAACACGACCGTGGAGTTGGGACGGTCCTCCGGCGGGAAGTCCTTGAGCGCCGGGATGGTGCCGTCCAGGCTGTGCGTCAGGATCAGGCTGCCGAGGCGTGGAATCCCGACCGCGTAGCGGGTCTGCTCGGCTTCCATGTCCGGCCAGCCCACCAGGATCAGTGGAACGCCCTCCCCGGGACGGTTCTCCCAGTGTCCTTCCATGGCAGCGAGCTTGGCCGGCTGGTGCTCCAGCGTGTTGAGTCCGTGCAGGTCGCCGATCAGCAGCTGCAGCGGCGCGGTGCAGAGCACCATCCACATCGCCATCGACATCATCGTGCGGACGGGATCCACGTCCCGGTCCCTGAGCAGGTGCCATGCCGCCGCGGCCCCGACGATCAGCGCGGTGGCGAGATAAGCCGCTGTCACCATGTGGACCAGCCGGTAGGGAAACGACGGGTTGAAGATCACCTGCAGCCAGTCGACGGGCACCACCACGCCGTCGACGATCTCGTGGCCCTGCGGTGTCTGCATCCAGCTGTTCGAAGCAAGGATCCAGGTGGCCGAGATCAGCGTGCCGACCGCCACCGCCACGGTGGAGGTGAAGTGCAGCCCCGGGCCGACGCGGTTGAACCCGAACAGCATCACCCCGAGGAAGCCGGCCTCCAGGAAGAATGCCGTGAGCACCTCGTAGGTGAGGAGCGGCCCGGTGACGCCCCCCGCGAAGCGGGAGAACTCACTCCAGTTCGTGCCGAACTGGTAGGCCATGACCAGCCCCGAGACGACGCCCATGCCGAAGGCGACGGCGAACACCTTGAGCCAGTAGTGGAAGAGATCGCGATAGACGGTACGGCCGGTGTAGAGCCAGGCTCCTTCGAGCACCATGAGATAGCTGGCAAGGCCGATGGTGATCGCCGGGAAGATGATGTGGAACGAGATGGTGAAGCCGAACTGCACGCGGGCCAGCATCAAGGCATCCAGTTCGGCCATGTCCACTCCATTGCGCTTCTTCGAGCCCTGCGGTTGCCAGGCGTTTCGCCCCTGGCGCGACGACCGGTGAATTATCCGCGCGCATCCGTCGAGGCGCGTTCCATTCCCCACCGGGCGGAACGCCCACTCCCATGCGGGATAGACTTGGACCCAGGCGATTGGGCCGCCACGCGCGTCGTCGACCCGGCATCGCAGGGTGCGGACTTTGCCGCGCCGCGGCCAGTTCACAGGAGAGGACCACGATGAGCCAAGACCAGCAGGCCAGGACCGCACCCGCCGCGGGTGACGAGACGGGACCGGGCGACGACCTGATCCGACGCATGGACGCCTGGTGGCGCGCCGCCAACTACCTTTCGGTCGGCCAGATCTACCTGCTGGACAACCCCCTGCTGAAGCAGCCGCTGGCGCTGGAGCACGTGAAGCCGCGACTGCTCGGCCACTGGGGCACGACGCCGGGGCTCAACTTCGTCTACGTCCACCTCAACCGCCTGATCCGCGAGCACGACGCGGACATGATCTACGTGACCGGCCCGGGGCACGGCGGACCGGGGCTGGTCGCCAACACCTGGCTCGAGGGCAGCTACAGCGAACGCTATCCCGACGTCCCCCGGGACGAGGCGGGAATGCAGCGTCTCTTCAGGCAGTTCTCCTTTCCCGGCGGCATTCCGAGCCACGTCGCGCCGGAGGTGCCGGGATCGATCAACGAAGGCGGAGAGCTCGGGTATTCGCTGTCGCATGCCTATGGCGCCGCATTCGACAACCCGGACCTGGTGGTCGCCTGCGTGGTCGGTGACGGCGAGGCCGAGACCGGGCCGCTCGCGACCGCCTGGCACAGCAACAAGTTCCTGAACCCGGCCCGGGACGGAGCGGTGCTGCCGATCCTCCACCTGAACGGATACAAGATCGCCGGGCCCTGCTTCCTCGCGCGCCTGCCGCACGACGAGCTCGAGGCCCTGTTCCGCGGCTATGGCCACCGCCCCTACTTCGTCGAGGGCGACGATCCCGCCACGATGCACCGGCTGATGGCCGCGACGCTCGACCAGGTCCTGGCCGAGATCCGCGACATCCAGGCGCAGGCGCGCAGCCAGGGCTATCGCGAGCGACGTCCCTGGCCGATGATCGTGCTGCGCACGCCCAAGGGTTGGACCGGCCCGAAAGTGGTCGATGGCAAGGCGATCGAGGGAACCTACCGATCCCACCAGGTGCCGCTCGCACAGCTCGCGAGCGAGCCGGCGCACCTCGCGGCGCTCGAGCAGTGGATGCGCAGCTACCGGCCCGAGGAGCTCTTCGACGCGCAGGGCCGGCCGCTTCCGGAGATCGCCGCGCTCGCCCCGGAGGGAGATCGCCGCATGGGCGCCAATCCCCATGCCAACGGCGGATTGCTGCTGAAGGACCTGGTGATGCCGGATTTCCGTGACTACGCCCTCGAGGTGCCGGCCCCCGGGGCGGTCCAGGAAGAGTCCACCCGCATCCAGGGGCTGTTGATTCGCGACGTCATGCGGCTCAATGCCGAGCAGGCCAATTTCCGGGTGTTCAGCCCCGACGAGACCGCCTCCAACCGCTGGGGCGCGGTGTTCGAGGTGACCGACCGCTGCTCCACCGCGATCGTGCTGCCCGGTGACGACCATGTGAGTCCCGACGGACGGGTGATGGAGGTGCTGAGCGAGCACCAGTGCCAGGGCTGGCTGGAGGGATACCTCCTCACCGGGCGCCATGGCTTCTTCTCGAGCTACGAGGCCTTCATCCACATCGTCGACTCGATGTTCAACCAGCACGCCAAGTGGCTGGACGTGACCCGCGAGATCCCGTGGCGCAAGCCGATCGCGTCGCTCAACTACCTGCTCTCGTCGCACGTCTGGCGCCAGGACCACAATGGCTTCAGCCACCAGGATCCGGGGTTCCTCGACCTGGTGATGAACAAGAAGCCCGACATCATCCGCGTGTACCTGCCGCCCGACGCCAACACCCTGCTGTCGGTGACGGACCACTGCCTGCGCAGCCGCCACTACGTGAACGTCATCGTGGCCGGCAAGCAGCCGGCGCATCAGTGGCTGACCATGGACCAGGCGATCGCCCACTGCACCGCCGGCGCGGATCGCTGGGACTGGGCGAGCAACGATGGCGACGGCGAGCCGGACGTGGTCATGGCGTGCTGCGGCGACATTCCGACGCTCGAGACCCTCGCCGCGGTGGAGCTGCTGCGCGAGGCCCTGCCGGAGCTGCGCATCCGGGTGGTGAACGTCGTCGACCTGCTGACCCTTCAGTCTCCCAGCGAGCATCCCCACGGCCTGTCGGACGAGCGCTTCGACGCGCTCTTCAGTCGCGACCGGCCGGTCGTCTTCGCCTTCCATGGCTATCCGCAGCTGATCCATCGCCTGGTCTACCGCCGTACCAATCACGTCAACTTCCACGTGCACGGCTACCGCGAGGAGGGCACCACCACGACGCCCTTCGACATGACCGTGCTCAACCAGCTCGACCGCTTCCATCTCGCCGAGGCGGCGCTGCGCTGGCTTCCGAAGCTGGCCGCGAAGGCCGATTCCGCGCGGGCGGGATGGCGGCGGATGCTGGAGCGGCATCCCGCCTGGATTCGCGAGCATGGCGAGGACATGCCGGAGATCCGCGACTGGACCTGGCGGGGCGGCACGGCATGAGGCCGCGGGCGCGGCCCGCGGAAGAAGATGGACCCATGAAAAAGCCCCACCGGCGGGGCCGGCGGGGCTTTCCGGGAACCGCTGCCGTGGCAGCGGTCAGGTAGGGCCGGTTACTTCGCGCCCGAGCCGGGGGACGTGGTGCTCCCGGTGCCCGGGGCCATCTGCGAGCGGGTCGCGCCAGGCGAGCCTTCCGAGCGGGTGGCGCTGGAAGCGCCGCTTTCCGTCGAGCCACGCATCGGGCCGGCCGACGACGGCTGAGAGCCCATGCCGGGGCTGGTCGCCTCACCACCCTGGGTGGTGCCGCGATTGCCCTGCATCGTTCCCGGCGCCATCTGTTCCTTCAGCGCGCCCGGCGATCCTTCCGAGCTCGTGGACGAGGCCGCGCCACCCGGGGTGGTGGATCCGCTGGTCGTCGCGCCAGCGGGCGATCCCCCGGTCGCGCTGCTGCCGGCCGGCGCGGCGGCGTTGCCGCTGCCGGGTGTCTGGTCAGGTGCCTGCGTCTGCGGAGCCGCCTGCTGGGTGATCGAACCCGGCGAGCCCTGCGAGCGGGTGGTGTCGGCCTGGGTGCCGCCTGTCTGGGCGACGACCCCGCCGGCCATCAGGATGCATGCGCTGAATACAGCGGTCTTCAGATTGTCCATTTCATGGTCCTCGTTCTGGTTACCGTGGATCTGCGCCCTCGCCGGTACTTCGCTTGCGTGCCCTGCACGCGCCGCCACCGGACGCATCGTCCCAGGCAGTCGCAAACGACATGCCCGCGGGATTGCACAGACCCTGGAGACCCGGACGAGGACGGATCAGGCGCGCGGCTCGAAGATGGCCGCGACCTTGTTCGAGTTGAACACCCGCGTCTCGACGAAGTCGGACCACGCGACCCGCTGCCCCAGCGCGCTCATCGCACCCACGAGCGCGAACCAGTTGAGATTCTCCTGTTGCCCCGCATCCTCGATGCGGTCGAGCGTGTAGCCGCGCCAGGTGCCGTAGTCGCCCGCCACCATTGCGCGGTAGAGCATCCGGTCGGACTCCACGTCCGGCTGCATGCGATAGGTCTTGTCGACGAGAAAGGCATGCGACCAGCTCGACGAGGCGAGCAGCGCCACGCGCCAGGGGCTTTCGCGCGCGATGCGACCGATCGCCGCGCCGAAGTCGAAGCAGCGTCGCGGCGATGGTGACGGTGGATCGAGCGGACGATACCGGTCCACCCAGCGGGTGATGAAGCCGCGGTGGCTCACGATGCGCCGGCCGTAGCAGTTGATCGATACCGGCACCACCGGATGCGCGAAGCCCTGCCGGTCGTAGTCCAGGTAGAGCACGGCATTCAGGAAGGCATGCGCGAGCCCGGGATGGTGCAGCGGCCGGTACGCGTAGGCGACGTCGAAGTCCGATCGCAGCAGCTCGCTCGCGACATGCCGCGCCGCCTCGGGATGACCGCGCACCTGGAAGGCGGTCTCGGGCCCTTCGTTCCACACGTTGGGTTTGCCGCCACCCCATTCGTCCTTGCGGGCGGCGCCGACCATCGCCGAGGCGCCGGCATGCTTCCACGGGTAGAGAGTCATGTCCCCGTAGGCGAGCACGGCGAAGGCCGGGATGACGTCGTCCTGGAAGTTCTCGTACTGGTCGTCGCCCCACATCAGGACGAAGTCCGGGCGGAAGTCGTCGAGCGCCGCACGTACCCGCTCGAGGCCCGCCCGCATCGCGGCGCGATGGCGCGCGGCAGCGGCCGTGCCCTCGTCGTCACCCCATTCCTCGCGCATCGCCGCCGGCCAGTTGGCCGGATCCTTCACGTCGGCTGGGATGTCGGGATCCCGCATCCTTCCCTTGAGGATGTTGGCCATGTCGGCATCCCGGCCGCCGAGGGGCGGATAGTGCGAGATGCCGAGCCCCAGAACCTGTCCCATCGTGCCCTCCCGAAAGCTCGAACCTGCGAACCCCGCCACCGTCTAGTGAATCTAGTGAAGCTTGACGAGCGGCGTGGTGCGCTTCACCAGAAAGCGGGCGATCGCGAGCACCCCCGTGCGGACCGTGCCGAGCACCGCCTTGTGGTGCAGCAGGTGCAGGCTCGCGTACATCATCCGCGCGAAGATCCCTTCGACGAACCAGGTGGAGCGGAACAGCGAGCCCATCAGGCTGCCCACCGAGCTCCGCGTCCCGATCGAGACCAGCGAACCGTGGTCGCGATAGACATAGGGTGACTCGGCTGCCGGCCGACCCTGCGCCGTACGCACCAGGACGTCCTTGAGGTAGGCTGCCTGCTGGTGCGCGGCCTGGGCGCGCGGCGGTACCGGCCGACCACCGCCGTCGATGCAGAAGGCGCAGTCGCCGAGCGCGTAGATGTCGCGATGGCCCTTCACGCGCAGGTGGGCGTCCACCTCGAGCGCCCCCGCCTTGGCGGTCGGCAGCCCGAGCGTCGCGAGGAAGTCCGGTGCCTTGATGCCCGCGGCCCACACGCACAGATCCGCGGGATAGCGGTTGCCCTCCTCGTCCTCCAGACCCTGCGCGTCGATGCGGGCGACCTTGCAGCCGGTGACCACCCGGACATGGCGCTGCGCGAGCAGCCGGGCCGCGGCGTCGGAAACCTTCTCGCTCAGCGGCGCGAGGATGCGCGGGGCGCCCTCGACCAGCGTGATGCGCACGTCGCGGTGCGGGTCCAGATGGCGAAATCCGTAGTTGGCATGCACCTGGCTCGCCTCGCGCAGCTCCGCGGCGAGCTCGACGCCGGTCGCGCCGCCGCCGATGATGACGATGTCGATCCCGTGCCGCTCGCGCCCGAGTGCCTGCGGCTCGGCCGGGCTCCCGGCCTGCTCCAGCTCCGCGAGCGTCAGGATCTTCAGCATCCGCAGGCGGAACCGCTCGGCGTCGTCCGGGCCGTTCAGCGCGATGCTGTGCTCGGCCGCGCCCGGAATGCCGAAGTAGTTGGCCGTGCTGCCCACTGCGATCACCAGGGCCTGGTAGGACAGCTCGCGGCGCGGCACGACGATCTCGCCGCCCTCGCCGCGGATCTCGCCGACCGTGATGGTCCTTTCCGCCGCATCCAGCGCCTGCATCGCACCGTAGACGAAGTCGAAGCCGTTGTCGTGGGCAAGCATCAGGTAGGAGAGGCCTTCCTGGTGGATATCCAGCGTACCCGCCGCCACCTCGTGCAGCGAGGGCTTCCAGACGTGGAAGAGCCGCCGGTCGACGAGCGTCACCCGCCCGCTGCCGAGCTTGCGCCCCAGCTGGCAGGCCAGCTCCAGCCCGCCCGCCCCACCGCCCACGATCACGATTCCCGCCGCCACCGGCTCCCGCCTCCCCGTGCTTTCCATGGTGCAGTGTAACGAGCCCTCCGCCTTGCCCACGAGCCCTGGCCGCGCCAGGGACCGCGTCGCTCGCGGCCTCGGCCGTCCTGCGGCATCATTGCCGGTAGCCCTCCCGGCCGTCCGGTGGCAGGTGACCCTCTCCCCAAAGGGGGATGGTTCCAGGGGGGCGCGCCCGGGCATCATGCCGTCTGTAGGATCATCGAATCATGGACACGAAATCCACCTACCCGACGCCGAACGTCCGCCCCGCCCCGGTGCACCTGCCGGAAGTCCGCCTGGGCAACCCCGAGCAGGCCACGGCGGCCGCGCCCGGACCGGACCCGAACACACCCATCTGCCAGGTGCGCAGGGTGGACACGGACGAGGCCGCGCCCGGCTCGCTCGCGGCGGAGCGCCTGGCCACCGAGCAGGTCTCCCTCATCACCGCCGCGCTGGAGACACTGCGCCTCGCGCCCAACGCGGACACGTTCGTACGCGAGGCGCTCGGCACCATTGTCGCCCGCCTCGGCGGATGCGGGGGCGCCCTCTGGACGGTAGGCGCCGGCCTGCACGACACCCGCATCGCCACCGACTACGACCGCGGGTTCGAATGCTTCCGCAGCGGGGACGAGCTGGAGGACGATCATCCCGGCAAGCGTTCCCAGCCCTTCCCGCCCGAGGTGGTGGAGCGATGGCGCAGGCATGAGGCGGAACCGGTGCTCATCCCCGCCGGCTCGTTCGATGGCAGCGAGGAGCAGTGCGCGCGCTTCAATGCCTGGGCGAAGCGCACGGGCGTGCACAGCGTGCTGCTGGTGCCGCTGGTGTTCGGTGAGGACGTCCTCGGCGCCCTCACCGTCCGCTTCAAGGCCCCCCGGCAGTTCACCGCGGAGGAGCTGCGCACCGCCAAGTCCCTCGCCCAGCAGGCGACGCTGGTGCTGCGGATCTCCCACCTCAGCCGCCAGGCACGCGAATCCGCGCTGATCGAGGCGCGCGAGCGCGCGGCCCGGGAACGGGCCGCGCGGCTGGAGAGCGCCAACGCCGCGCTCCAGCGCACGCTGGCGCACCTGGTGAATGCGGACGACTCCGCCGCCCTGCTGGACCACATCATGCGCGAGGCCGCCACGCAGATGCAGGCGTGCATGACCGGCGTCTATCTCTACGACGACGCGACCGGCGAGGTCCGGCTCGCCTCCTGCGTGAGCGAGGGCGAGGTCATCGACCTCGCCACCGACGAGCGCTTCGTGCCGTGGCGCTCGCCCGCGCCGGCGGCCACCCTGCAGGTCTGGCGCACCATCCAGCGCAGCGAGCACTACGCGTGGTTCACCACGTCGGCGGGCAATCACGACGCGCCGCCCTACCTGCTCAACTGGCATCGCGCGATGGGCCACCTGTCCCTGCTCGCGGTGCCGCTGCGGCTGGGCGATCGCGCGCTGGGGTTCGTCGGCATCTACTTCCCGCACGAGCGCATGCCGGACGAGGAGCTGCTGGAGGTCGCCCGCGGCTTCGGCCACCAGGCGGCCCTCGCCGCGCAGATGGCGGAGCTTGCCGAACGGGCGAAGCAGGCCGCGGTCAGCGACGAGCGGCTCGCGCAGCTCGTGCGCACCAACGAGGCGCTCACCCACACGCTCGACCGGCTCGCGAAGGAATCGTCGCTGGACACCGCGCTGGGCGACATGCTGATCGCCATCTCGCAGCACCTCGGCGCACCGTCGAGCTCGCTCTGGCTGCACGACACGAACCACGCCCGCGGCCTCCTGCACCTGGTCTACGACCGGGGACGCCTGCTGAGCGGCGCCGAATCCGGCCACCCCAATGCCAGGGTGCCGCTTCCGCTGGATCGCGAAGCCGGACTGCTGCCCAGCCTGCTCCGCGGCGAGGTGAGCATCTCGTCGCTGCGCGAGGCCAGCGAGATCTCCCCCGAGATCTGTGCCCACCTCGAGGCCCAGGGGATCAAGGCCGTCCTCGCGCTCCCGATGACCGCGGGCGGCGTCGTGCTCGGCTCGTGCATGGTCCGGTTGCGCAACCAGGAGGACGTGCGGGCCGAGCAGATCGAGTTCGCGCGCATCCTGGTGCAGCAGGCCACCCTGCTGCTGGAGGTCACCCGGCTCGCCGAGGCCAGCAAGGAGGCCGCGCTCAGCCGCGAGCGCGAACGCATCGCCACCGAGAAGGCGGCGGAGCTGCAGGCGATGAACGAGGCCCTGCGTCGCGCGGAGCAGCTCGCCCGGGCCCACACCACGGTGATCACCAACACCCTGCAGTCGATCACCCGCGAGCCGACTCTGGACGCCTTCATCGGCCAGGTGCTGAAGACGATCGTCGAGCAGCTCGGAGGCGTGGGCGGCACCTTCTGGGAGCCTGGAGAGAAACCCGACACGCTGGTGGTGCGCCTGTCCTACGAGGGCGGGCGACTCATGCGCACCGACGCGCAGGATCCGCATGGCGGACGCTGCCAGCTCGCGGAATGCGACGGCGCGCTGAACGCCGGCGGCTGCGAGCCGCTGGTGCTCGATGCCAAGTGCGGGGCGGCGGGCCTGGTGGATGCCGCCTCAGTGCGGGATTGGGTGCGCGGCCAGGGGGGTGCCAGCGCGCTGCACGTCCCGCTGGTGATCGGGGCGCGGCGCTACGGCGCCTGCACCGTCCGGTTCGCGCATGCCCGCGAGTTCGAGCCGGAGGAGCTCACGCTCGCCCGCGCGCTGGCCCTGCAGGCGACGCTCGCCCTGCAGCTCGCCCGCCTGGAGGAACAGGGCCGGCGCAGCGCGGTGCTGGACGAGCGCAACCGCATGGCCCGCGACATCCACGACACGCTCGCGCAGGGCTTCACCGGCGTGGTGATCCAGCTCGAGGCGGCCAAGGACGCAAGCGCGCACGGTCGCCCCGCGGAGGCGACCGACCACATCCAGCGCGCGAGCGAGCTCGCCAGGCAGAGCCTTGCCGAAGCGCGCCGCTCGGTCCACGCGCTGCGCCCCCTGGTGCTGGAGCAGGCCGAGCTCGGCACCGCCATCCAGGGCCTGCTGCAGCGGACCACCGCCGGCACCGGTATCGAGGCGCGCTTCGAGGTGACCGGAACCGCCTGGGACCTGCCGCCGGAATGGGAGGACAATCTCCTGCACATCGGCCAGGAGGCGCTGGCCAATGCGCTCAAGCACGCCAACCCGCGCAAGCTCGCCGTGCGCCTCGCGTTCCGGGACGACGGCGTGGAACTCGCGGTCGAGGACGACGGCAGCGGCTTCGACGCCGCCCGCGGCGCGAACGGCTTCGGGTTGTCCGGCATGCGCCAGCGCATCGAGCGCCTGGGCGGCCGGCTCGCGGTGCAGAGCCGCCCCGGTGACGGCACGTCGATCGCGGTCGCGCTGCGCCGCGAGCGCAGGCCGGCGGGTGGCGCCAGGCGACTTGCCCGGGCTGACCTGAGGCCGGCGACGTGACCACGGGGATGACAGCGGTGGACAGCACGGTCGAGGACGCGATTTCCATCCTGATCGCGGATGACCACGAGGTGGTCCGCGAAGGCCTGGTCGCGATGATCAATCGCCAGCCCGGCATGCGGGTGGTGGCGCAGGCCGGCAACGGCGCCGAGGCCGCCGCGCTCTGGCTCGAGCACCGCCCGGACATCGCGCTCGTCGACCTGCGCATGCCGGAGCTCGACGGCGTGGGCGTGATCACCCAGGTGCGGGCCATGAATCCCCGCGCCCGCCTGATCATCCTCACCACCTTCGACGGCGACGAGGACATCTACCGCGGCATGCGCGCCGGCGCGCGCGCCTACCTGCTCAAGGACGCGCCCCGGGAGGAGTTGCTGGAGTGCATCCGCGCCGTGCACGCCGGCCGGACATTCGTGCCACCCCTGGTCGCGGCCAAGCTCGCCGCTCAGGTCAGTACCGAGCGGCTCACCGCGCGCGAGAGCGAGATCCTCGGTCTCATGGGCGCCGGCGCCAGCAACAAGGCGATCGCGCGCCGCCTCGGCATCTCCGAAGGCACGGTGAAGACCCACGTGAAGAGCGTGCTGCAGAAGCTCGAGGTCGCCAGCCGCACCGAGGCGGTCTCGCTCGCGGCGCGGCGCGGGCTGATTCAGCTCTAGGGCAAACGATCTCGGTACCTCGTCCAGGCCTGGCAGTCGGCCGTCCGAGCGGCACTATCTCTCGCAAACGGAGAGGACGATCTCGCCATAGGGACCGCCGCGAGAGGTGCCTGCCGGGGCGCCTGCGGTTGCGCTGGCCAGCAGGTCGTCGAGCACCGTGCAATCGCCGTGGGCGCAAAGTCGCCAGCCCTCGCCGGTGGCGCCCGACACCGCGAGGCGTAACGCGGCCAGCGGCGGCCCGTCCGGGCGATAGACATACCAACCGTCCTGCAGGACCGCATCCGACGGCGGCTCCATGCCCGCGCCCGATCCCTTGATCCTGGCCTCGACCAGGTCGAGCCCCTGCGCGGTCACCTCCCAGTGCTCCTGCCATTCGGTCTTTTCCACCGAATGGGTCCAGGCGAGGGTGAATGCCTGGGTCGCCAGCGTGAGCGCGGCAGCCCCGGCCGCAATGCAAAGGCCCAAGATCAGGTGTGCGCGTCGGAGACGCCAGCGGCGGCCCGCGGGAATGCGCGGGCGCGGCGCCAGTGGATCAGCAGGACGACGACGGCCAGCACGAAGCCGAGCTGGTCGGTGACCGGCAGGGCCGCGATCAGCAGGCCGGCCGCGGCCATGGCGAGCAGGCGCTCCCACCATGCCATCGGGGCGGCGCCATAACCGATGACCGCGATGCCCCACAGGCCGATGGCCAGCACCACCTTTACCAGGATGTAGGCGACAGCCACCGGGAATCCCCACGCCTCGGCCATGGCGCCGCCCGGTTGCAGCATCAGCGCCGGCGAATACACCGCCATGAACGGGATGACGAAGCCGGCGGCCGCCACCTTGATCGCCTGGATGGAGATGGTCAGCCCGCGCTCGCGCGCGATCGGCGCGGCCGCGAAGCAGGCCAGTGCCACCGGCGGCGTCAGGTCGGCCAGGATGCCGAAATAGAACACGAACATGTGGGAGATGATCAGCGGCACGCCCAGGTCGTAGAGCGCCGGTCCGGCAATGGCAGAGGTGATGATGTAGTTCGGGATGGTGGGTATGCCCATGCCCAGGACCAGGCAGGTCACCATGGTCAGCAGCAGCGAAAGGAAGAGGCTGTTCTCGCCCACGGAGACCACGTACTGCCCGAACGTGTTGGCCGCGCCGGTCAGGGTCATCGCGCCGATGATGATGCCGACGATCGCGCAGGCGATGCCCACCGGCAGGGCCGTCTTGGCGCCGTCGGCCAGCGCGTCGCGGCAGATGATGATCGTCTCCCGCCCGCCCTTCGTGAACGCATTGATGGCGATCAGCGCCAGGACGGCATAGGCGATGATGTTGATGCCGAAGCGGAAGAAGGAGGCCGCGATGAGCCCCAGGCCGATCCAGAACAGCGCGCGGATGACGACGCTGCTCATGCCGAGGGCAATGGATCCGCCGAGGATCAGCAGGACGGTCAGCGCCAAACCGACCGTACCGGCGAACAGCGGCGTGTAGCCGGAGAACAGCAGGTAGACGAGCGCAGCCAGCGGCAGGATCAGGTACCAGCGCTCGCGCAGCGCCTGCACCGGCGAGGGCAGTTCCTTTTTCGGCAGGCCGACGAGCCCGAGGCGTCCCGCCTCGAGGTGGACCATCCAGAAGGCGGAGCCGAAGTAGAGCAACGCGGGAATGATCGCCGCCTTGACCACCTCGGCGTACGGGATGCCCAGGGTCTCGGCCATGATGAAGGCCACCGCTCCCATGACCGGCGGCATGATCTGGCCGCCCATGGAGGACGTCGCCTCGACGCCACCGGCGAAGGCCGCCCGGTAGCCGAAGCGCTTCATCAGCGGAATGGTGAACTGGCCGGTGGTCACCACGTTGGCGACGCCGGAACCGGAGATGGTGCCCATCAGCCCCGAGGAGATCACCGACACCTTGGCCGGCCCGCCGCGGGCGTGGCCCACCAGGCCCATCGAGACGTCGGTGAAGAGCTTGATCATCCCGGCCTTCTCCAGGAAGGCGCCGAACAGGATGAAGAGGAAGATGTAGGTGGAGGAGACGTACACCGGGATGCCGTAGATGCCTTCCGTTCCGTAGGTCATGTGCTCGATGACCTGGAAGAAGGCGTAGCCGCGGTGGTTCAGCGGCGCGGGCAGGTACTCGCCGAACAGGCAATAGCCGAGGAAGGCGCCCGAGATGATCGGCAGCGCGATGCCCATCACCCGGTACGTGGCGATGAACAGCAGGACCAGCACCAGCACGCCCATGACCAGGTCGGGCATGGAAGGATCGCCGGCACGCAGCAACAGGTCGTCGTGCTCGATCCACTGGTAGGCGGCCACGGCGAAGCCGAGCAGCCCCAGGATCCAGCCGAGGGCCTGGGAGAAACGGCCCTTGCCGGCCATGACCGGTAGCAGGGGAAAGGCCAGCGCCATCAGGAAGCCGACGTGCACCGCACGCACGACCTGGCTGGGAAGGTCGACCAGGTGCGCGGCGGTGGCCACCTGGAAGGCGGAGAATGCGATCGCCAGCCAGAACAGCATCCGGCCGGGCAAGGTCGGCGGGAAGCCTTCGGCCAGCGGATCGTGATAGCTGGGCGCGGTCGCGGCACCACCGGCTTCCGGCCTGGCGCGGTCATTCATGGTCTATGTGGGCTCCAGCGATGGACCGAAGGCCGGCGGGAGGTAGGCGCCCAGCCTTACTTCAGGACGCCCTTCTCCTTGTAGTAGCGGGCGGCGCCGGGATGCAGCGGGAGCGGCATGCCCTCCGCGGCAGTCTCCAGCGAGATCGACTTGGCGGCCTGGTGGGCGGCCACCATCTGGTCCAGGTTCTCGAACAGCTGCTTGGTCATCTGGTAGGCCGTCTCGTCCGAGACGCCCTCGTGCGTCACCAGGAAGTTGACGACCGCCAGCGTCGGCACGGCCTGATCCTGGCCCTGGTAGGTGTTGGCCGGGATGGTGGTTGCCACGAAAGGCGGCCCGAGCTTGGTGGCGACTTCCTCCGGCACCGCCACGACCTGGATCGGCACCGATGCGGCCAGGTCGCGGATGGAAGCGACACCGAGGCCGGCGGACTGCAGGGTGGCGTCCAGCTGCCGGTTCTTGATCAGCTCCACGGACTCGGCGAACGGCAGGTATTCCGTCTTGCCCAAATCCTTGTAGCTCATGCCGAGCGCACCGAAGATCTGCCGCGCATTGACCTCGGTGCCCGACTTGGCTGCGCCAACCGACAGCCGCTTGCCCTTGAGGTCGGTGAACGACTTGATGCCGCTCTCCTTGGACGCGACCACCTGGATCACGTTCGGGTAGACCGCGGCGAGCCCGCGCAGCTTGGTGAGCTTCTTCGGAAAGCCGAGCTCGGGGTCCGCCTCCCAGGCGCCCTTGACCGAATCACCCAAGGCCAGCGCGAGCTCGCCGCGACCCGCCTGCAGCAGGTTGAGGTTCTCCACCGAGGCCTTGGTGGCCTGGACCTGCACCCGGCTGCCGGGGATCTTGTTGCCGTAGATCTTGGATAGCGCCACACCAAGGGGGTAGTACACCCCGCTGGTACCGCCGGTGAGGATGTTGATGAACTCCTGGGCCGACGCCGACACCGGCGCAAGCGCCAGCGTCGCGCCGGCGGCGGCGACGGCGAGGCTGCGTGAGAAAGGACCAAGCATGGGGTGACTCCTCTGCGTTTATGGAGCGCCTGACAGCTGCGCTGCGGGTCGAATACGGATGGGCAACAGACGAGCTGCGGATCGGCCGCGGATGGCCTGCCAACGGGATGAGTGATCTGCCGCAACTGAACGTATGTCCCGGAGAACCGCATGTTAGCAAGGCTTGGGAGCCCGGGCGGACCTTAACCCGTTGACCGCCAATGCGCCGCCAGGTGCTCGACGGCTGCCCGCGGCCCCGCCGGTCGCCAACCGCCTGGCGCCGGGTCGCCCGGCATCGGCAGGCCCCACCTGCTAGCCGCCTCCCTCCAAAGAGGCAGGTTTTCTACCGTCGGCCTGCACAGGCCCCGCTGACGCGCCGTGGACACCGGGGGCTCGCTTGCCTGACGTATGGTCGGCGCCGGCTGGCGTCGCAATACTCCACTCTGTCACCCGTAGGAGAGATCGATGTCATCGTCGCGCATTCCATCCAGTTTGCCATCGCGCCGTGCGCTCGCCCTGGCGCTCGGGCTGCTGGCCGCCGTCACCTTGCTGCCGGGCTGCGACCAGGCCCAGGGCGAGTCGGCCCACGGCCCGGCCGCCATGCCGCCGCCGGAGGTCACCGCCGTCTCGGTGGCGCCCCAGTCGGTGTCGGTGAGCCGCGAGTACGTCGGGCAGACCGAAGGCTCGAGGGATATCGAGGTGCGCGCGCGGGTCACCGGCATCCTGCTGGAGCGGGTCTATCGGGAAGGCTCGACCGTCGCGCCCGGGGCGCCGCTCTTTCGCATCGATCCGGCGCCGTTCGAGGTCGCGGTCGCGCAGGCCCGCGCCGAGCTCGCCAGCGCGGTCGCCCGCGAAGCGCAGGCCAGGCGCGAGGCAGCGCGCCTGAAGCCGCTGATCGCGCAACGCGCGATCAGCCAGCGCGAGTACGACGACTCGATGTCCGCGCTGGACGTCGCGCGTGCCAACCTCGAGCTCGCGCGCGCCCGGCTTCGCGCGGCCGAGCTCGATCTCGGCTACACGCGGGTCACCGCGCCGATTGGCGGAACCACCGGCCGCGCGATGAAGTCGGAGGGAAGCCTGGTGACCGCCAACGCCGACAGCCTGCTCACCCGGGTCACCCAGGTCGACCCCATCCGGGTCAACTTCAGCCTCTCGGAGAACGAGCGACTGAACGTCACGCGGGAAACCGCCGCCGGGCGCCTGCAGCTTCCGGCCGACGGCGGGCTCGACGTGGAGATCCTGCTCGGCGACGGCACCACCTACGGCCACCGCGGGCGCGTCGACTTCTCCGACGCCCGCTTCGACCCGGCCACGGGCACCCTGGACCTGCGCGCCGAGTTTCCGAATCCGGACCACCAGATCCTGCCGGGCCAGTTCGTGCGGGTACGGGTCAACGGCGGGACGCGACCCAACGCGATCCTGGTGCCGCAGCGCTCGGTGCTGGACGGACCGCAGGGCAAGTTCGTCTACGTGGTGGAGGACGGCAAGGCCCAGGTCCGCCCGGTCGAGGTGGGTGACTGGCACGGCAAGCAGTGGGTGGTGAGCGAAGGCCTCGACGCCGGCGATTCGGTCATCGTCGACGGCGTGGTCAAGGTGCGCCCCGGTGCTCCGGTGCGCATGGCCCAGGCCGTTCCCGATGCGCCGGCCAAGCCCGGCAGCTCCACCGCGATCCTCTCGGACGCATCGGGGTCCGTAGGTCCCGACGTCCGCAGGCAATAGCTCCGAACCCCCGCCAGGAGGCACCATGTTCTCCCGCTTCTTCATCGACCGTCCGATCTTCGCCGCGGTCCTCTCGATCTTCATCACGCTGGCGGGGCTCGCCGCGATGCGGGTGCTGCCGATCGCGCAGTATCCCGAGATCGCCCCGCCGGTGGTGACCGTGCGCGCCGTCTACCCCGGCGCCTCCGCGGCGGTGCTGGACCAGACGGTCGCCGCGCCGCTGGAGAACGCGCTGAACGGCACCGAGCACATGATCTTCATGAGCTCCACCTCGTCGGCCAACGGCGTGGTACAGATCCAGCTCACCTTCGACATCGGCACCGACCCCGACCAGGCGGCGGTGGATACCAACAACCGCATCAAGCAGGCCGAGGCCAAGCTGCCGATCGAGGTTCGGCGCCAGGGCGTGACGGTCGAGAAGAGCTCTTCGTCCTTCCTGCAGGTCATCGCCTTCCATTCGCCGGATGGCACCCGCGACGACCTGTTCACGTCCAACTACGTGACGATGAACGTGCTCGACGAGCTGAAGCGCCTGCCCGGCACCACCAACGTCCAGATCTTCGGGGCGAAGGACTACGCCATGCGGATCTGGCTGAAGCCGGACCGCCTCGCGCAGCTGGGCGTGACGACCAGCGACGTCGCCGCCGCCATCAACGAGCAGAACGCGCAGTTCGCGGCCGGCAAGATCGGCCAGATGCCCAACGGCGGCGACCAGGAGCTGGTCTATACGCTGACCACGCAGGGGCGGCTGTCGGACGTGGAGCAGTTCGAGGACATCATCGTGCGCTCCAACGCCGACGGCTCGTCGCTGCGCCTGCGCGACGTCGCGCGGGTCGAGCTCGGCTCCAAGGACTACGACTTCATCGGGCGCATCAACGGCCAGCCCGCGACGCTGGTCGGCATCTTCCTCGCCCCGGGTGCGAACGCGCTCGACGTGGCGCAGACCGTGCGCGACCGGGTGCAGGAGCTGTCCCAGCGGTTCCCCTCCGGCCTCGACTACAAGATCGCGTACGACACCACCCGCTTCGTCGAGGTCTCGATCCACGAGGTGGTGGAGACCCTCGTCATCGCCATGATCCTGGTGTTCCTGGTGGTCTACCTGTTCCTGCAGGACTGGCGTGCCACGCTCATCCCGATCATCGCGGTGCCGGTGTCGCTGCTCGGTGCCTTCGGCGGGCTGCTCGCGCTCGGCTATTCCATCAACACCCTGACGCTCTTCGGCATGGTGCTCGCCATCGGCATCGTGGTGGACGACGCGATCGTCGTCCTGGAGAACGTCGAACGGATCATGCACGAGCAGCATCTTCCGGCCCGCGATGCCGCCATCCAGGCGATGAAGGAAGTGACCGGCCCGGTGATCGCGATCGTGCTCACGCTCTGCGCGGTGTTCGTGCCGATCGCCTTCCTCGGCGGCCTTGCCGGCGAGCTCTATCGCCAGTTCGCGGTCACCATCTCGATCTCCGTGGTGATTTCCGGCATTGTCGCGCTCACGCTGACTCCCGCGCTCTGCGTGCTCTTCCTGAAGCGCGAGCACCGGCAGCCGGGCCGGGCGTTCCAGGCGTTCAACCGCTGGTTCGGCCGGATGACCCTGCGCTACACCGGCGGGGTCGGATGGATGCTGCGGCGGGCGCGTTTCGGCATGCTGATCTTCGCGGTCATGGTGGCGGCGACCGTCGCCCTCTGGCGGCTGGTTCCCGGCAGCCTCGTCCCGGACGAGGACCAGGGCTACTACATCACCGCGGTGATCCTGCCGGACGGCGCCACCCTGCAGCGCACGGACGAAGTGGTCAGCGAGGTTCTCGAAGCCATCCAGTCCAATCCGGCGAACGCCGACGCGATCGCGTTCACCGGCTTCGACTTCCTCGGCAATGGCTTCCGCAACAACGCGGCCACCATCTTCGTCACCCAGGAGCACTGGAGCGAGCGCGAGGTGACGGTGCCGGAGCTCGTCGGCGAGCTGTTCATGAAGACGGCGCACATCAAGGAAGCGCTGGTGCTTGCCTTCAACCCGCCCCCGATCTTCGGGCTCGGCATGGCGGGCGGCTACGAGTTCTACATCCAGGATCGGGGCGACGCCGGACCGGCGCGGCTCGCCGAGGTGACGCAGCAGTTCCTGGCGCGGGTCAACCAGGATCCGATGCTGGGCGGCGCCAACACGCTGTGGCATGCCACCGTGCCGCAACTGGCCGTGGACGTGGACCGCGCGCGGGCGAAGGCGCTGGGCGTGCCGCTCGAGGAGGTCTTCGGCACCCTGGCCGCCACGCTCGGCTCGTACTACGTGAACGACTTCAGCAAGTACGGACGCAACTGGCAGGTGCTCATGTCCGCGGAGCCGCAGTACCGCAACCGCCCGGACGACGTCGGCGCGCTCTACGTGCGTTCCGCGCAGGGCAAGGCGATCCCGCTCTCGGCGCTTGCCCGCGTGCGACACAGCGCCGGCCCGGACACGCTGGACCGGTTCAACAACCTGCCCGCGGTCAAGATCTTCGGCCAGGGCGCGCCGGGCGTGAGCTCCGGCCAGGCGATCGCCCGGGTCGAGAGCATCGCCGCGGAGGTGCTGCCGTCCGACTTCAGTTACGACTGGGGTGGCGCCTCCTACCAGGAGAAGCGCTCGAGCGGCACGGCGAACCTCGCGATCGGCTTCGCGGCGGTGATGGTGTTCCTGATCCTGGCCGCCCAGTACGAGCGCTGGTCGCTGCCGCTCACGGTGATGCTCGCCCTGCCCTTCGGCACCTTCGGCGCGGTGGCGGCCGTCTGGCTGCGCGGCTTCAGCAACGACGTCTACTTCCAGATCGGGCTGGTGACCCTGCTCGGGCTGGCGGCGAAGAACGCGATCCTCATCGTGGAGTTCGCCGTCCTGAAGCACCGCGAGGGACTCTCCACGTCCGCCGCGGCGATGGAGGCGGCGCGACTGCGGTTCCGTCCGATCCTGATGACGTCGCTCGCGTTCATCCTGGGCGTGCTGCCGCTCGCCATCTCGACCGGCGCGGGCGCTGGCGCCCGCCAGTCCGTCGGCACCGGGGTCATGGGCGGGATGCTGGCCGCGACTTTCCTGGCGGTGTTCTTCGTGCCGCTCTTCTTCAAGATCATCAGCGACCGACGCATCGCGGCCGAGCGGCGCACGACCGCGGAGCTGCGAGCCGAGGCGCACGAGGCCGGACCGGCCTGATGACTGGACGGAGTCCCGCGGCGCGCGGCGCCGGGCCGCGGGCGCGCACGCTAGAGGCGGTCGGCCAGGGGCCTCAGGCTCTCGGCCACGAAACCGGGGTCCAGCGCCGGCTCCCGGGCCGCCCGGACCGCGAGGCCCTCGAAGATGCACTGGACCAGGAAAGCCCGGCGACGGGCTTCGTCGTCGCCAAGCGGCGGGCGGCCGCGAGCGCCGGCGGAGCCCTTGAGCCACTCGCCGAACTCCGCGCGGGTGACCCGATCGGATTCGGCGAGGGCCTCGGCGATCTGCGCATCGCGGGTGGCGAGCGCGCTCATCTCCAGCAGCAGCGCCGGATTGATCAGCGTCTCGTCGCCGCCCGTCCAGCGGGCGAACACCTCGCCGAAGAGCTCCGCCATCACCGTGCCGGCCTGCAGCGCCGCGATCCCCTCCCGGCTGTCCTGGAGCTGCCGCTCGATGATGGCGAGGATGATCGCGTTCTTGCTGTCGAAGTAGCGGTAGATCAGGCCGGCGCTCATCCCGGCCGCCTCGGCGATGTTGGCCATGCTCGCGGCGTGGAACCCGTGCTCGATGAAGCACAGCCGGGCCGCCTCCAGGATCCGGTTGCGCTGGCTGAGGGCGCGCGCCTGCGTCCTGGACATCGCGTCGGGCTCCGCGGTCGCATCCATCTCACTCACCTCCGGCACCTTCCGCCGACAACGCGCCGCCGGACTCCGGCGTGGCGACCCGCCTGGCCCGGCGCGACCCGAACAGCCGCTGAACCACCACGAAGAAGAGCGGGATGAAGAAGATCCCGAGCAGCGTGCCGACGATCATTCCGCCCAGCACGCCGTTGCCGATCGCGTTCTGCGCTCCGGAACCGGCGCCGCTCGAGAGCGCGAGCGGCAGCACGCCGAGGCCGAACGCGAGCGACGTCATCACGATCGGGCGCAGGCGGTCCCGCACCGCCGCCATGGTCGCCTCGATCAGCTCCATGCCGGCCTCCAGGTTCGCCCTGGCGAACTCGACGATCAGGATCGCGTTCTTGCTGGCGAGCCCGACGGTCGTGAGCATCGCCACCTGGAAGTAGACGTCGCGCTCCATGCCCATGACCCAGGCCCCGAGCACGGTGCCGAGGATGCCCAGCGGGGCGACCAGCATGACCGCCGTCGGGATGGTCCAGCTCTCGTACAACGCCGCGAGGCACAGGAAGACCACGAGCAGCGACAGCGAATAGAGCAGCGGGGTCTGCGCGCCGGCCTGGCGCTCCTGGAAAGACAGGCCGGTCCACTCCATCCCGATGCCGGCCGGCAACTGCGCCACCAGGCGCTCGACCTCGGCCATCGCGTCGCCCGAGCTCACGCCTGGCGCGCCCTCGCCGTTGATCTCCATCGCGGGGACGCCGTTGTAGCGCTCGAGCCGCGGCGAGCCGTAGTCCCAGCGCGAGCTGCCGAAGGCGGTGAAAGGCACCATCCGTCCCTCCCGGTTGCGGACCGACCACAGCTCGAAGTCCTCGGGCACCATCCGGAACCGGGCATCCGCCTGCATGTAGACGCGTTTCACGCGGCCACGATCGATGAAGTCGTCGATGTACTGGCCGCCCCAGGCCGCGGCGAGCGTCGCGTTGATGTCCGCGATCGGGATGCCGAGCGCGCTCGCCCTGGCGGTATCGATGTCGATCGAGAACTGCGGCGTGTCGTCCTGGCCGTTCGGGCGAACGTTGACCAGCAGCGGGTTCTGCGCCGCCATGCCGAGGAACTGGTTGCGCGCCTGCACCAGCGCGTCGTGGCCCAGCCCGGCGTTGTCCTTGAGGTAGAAGACGAACCCCGCGGAGGTGCCGAGCTCCGGCATCGCCGGCGGCGCGAAGGCGAAGGCGAGCGCGTCCTTGATCCGCGAAAGCCCCACCATGGCCCGCTGGGCCACGGCCGCGGCACCCAGCTCCTCGGCGGTGCGCTCGGACCAGTCCTTCAGCTTCACGAACGCCATCGCGCTGCTCTGGCCGATGCCGGCGAAGCTGAAGCCCTGCACGCTGAAGACCGACTCGACCGCGTCCGGCTCGTTGGCGAGGAAGTGTTGCTCCAACTGGCGCACCGACTCCATGGTCCGCTCCTGGGTGGAGCCGACCGGCGCCTGCACCATGGTCATGAGCACCCCCTGGTCCTCGGGCGGCAGGAACGACGTCGGCAGCCGCAGGAACATCGCGCCCATCAGGCCGACCAGCAGCGCGAACACCGCCATGAAGCGCTTGCGGCGCGAAAGCATGCCGCCCACGCCGCGCCGGTAGGTGGCGCTGCCGCGATCGAAGGTCCGGTTGAACCAGCCGAAGAAGCCCTTGCGCGGCCCGTGTCCCGTCGGGCGAAGCAGGGTGGCGCAAAGGGCGGGGGTGAGAACGATGGCCACCAGCACCGACAGGGTCATGGCCGCCACGATGGTGATCGAGAACTGGCGGTAGATGACGCCCGTCGAACCCGCCATGAAGGCCATCGGCACGAAGACCGCCGACAGCACCAGGCCGATGCCGACCAGCGCACCGGTGATCTGCCGCATCGACTTGCGGGTCGCCTCCAGCGGGGAGAGGCCCTCCTCGCTCATCAGGCGCTCCACGTTCTCGACCACGACGATCGCGTCGTCCACCAGCAGCCCGATCGCGAGCACCATGGCGAACATGGTCAGCATGTTCACCGAGTATCCTGCGACGGCCAGCACGGCGAACGTGCCAAGCAGCACCACCGGCACCGCGATCGTGGGAATGAGGGTCGCCCTGAAGCTCTGCAGGAACAGGTACATCACCACGAACACCAGCGCGATCGCCTCGAAGAGCGTCTTCACCACGCTCTCGATCGAGACCTTGACGAAGGGCGTCGTGTCGAACGGCACCACCACTTCCATGCCCGCCGGGAAGAACGGCTGCAGCTCGGCGACCTTCGCCCTCACCGCCTCGGCGGTGTCGAGCGCATTGGCGCCGGTCGCCATGGACACGGCGATGCCGACCGCCGGCTTCTGGTTGTAGAAGCTCAGGAACTCGTAGGTCTCCGCGCCCAGCTCCACGCGGGCGACGTCGCCCAGCCGCAGGGCCGAGCCGTCCGGATTGCTGCGCACGAGGATCTGGCGGAACTGCTCCGGCGTCTGCAGCCGGTCCTGGGCGCTGATGGTGGCGTTGAGCCGCTGGCCCTCGACCGAGGGCGCGCCGCCGAGCTGGCCGACGGCGACCTGCTGGTTCTGCGCCCGCACCGCGGCGGCGATGTCGGCCGGTGTCAGGGCGTAGGTCTCGAGCTTGCTCGGGTCCAGCCAGATGCGCATGGCGTACTTGGAGCCGAACACCTGCAGGTTGCCGACACCGGGTACCCGGCTGAGCGGATCGACCAGATTGCTGGTGACGTAGTCGCTGATGTCGGTGCGGGTGAGCGCGGACGAGTCCGACGCGACGAAACCGAGCACCATCAGGAATCCGGTCGCCGATTTCGCCACGCGCACGCCCTGGCGCTGCACTTCCTGCGGCAGCAGCGGCATCGCGAGCTGCAGCTTGTTCTGCACCTGGACCTGGGCGATATCCGGGTCCACCGCGTTGTCGAAGGTGAGCTGGACCATCGCGCGGCCGCTCGCGTCGCTGGTGGCGGACATGTACATCAGTCCGTCGAGGCCGGTCATGTTCTGCTCGATGACCTGCGTGACCGAGTCCTCCACCACCTTCGCGGAAGCGCCGGGATAGGTGGCGTTGATCTGCACCACGGGCGGCGCGATGGTCGGATACATGGAGATCGGCAGCCGGGTGAGCGCGAGCGCGCCGGCCAGCATGACCACGATCGCGATGACCCAGGCGAAGATGGGCCGGTCGATGAAGAAGCGTGCCATGGCGACGTGCTCCCTACCGGATCCGGCGCGACGGCTCCGTGCCGCCGGCCGCGGCGATCGGGGCGCGCGCCGGCTCCGCCACCGAGACGACCATGCCCGGCCGCACCTTCTGCAGGCCCTCGACGATGACGCGCTCGCCGCGTGCGAGCCCTTCCTCCACCAGCCAGCTGTCTCCGATCGTTCGGCTGACCCGGACCGGCCGGGCGTCGACCTTGCCGTCCGGATCCACGACCAGCACGCTCGCCGCACCCTTCGGGTCGCGCACGACCGCCTGCTGCGATACCAGCAGCGCGTCGGCGCGCTCGGCCGCGCCCAGCACCGCGCGCACGTACATGCCTGGAAGGAGCACATGCTCCGGGTTGTCCACCACCACGCTCAGCGCGAAGCTGCCGGTTCCGGGATCGACCGTCACCTCCGAGAAGGCCAGCCTGCCCTGGCGCGAGTACGGCGTGCCGTCCTCCAGCACGATCTGCACCGGCACGTCGTCGGCAGGCGACACGGCGCCGGCGGCCAGGGCACGGCGCAACTGCAGCAGCTCGCTGCTGGATTGCGTCACGTCGACGTAGATGGGATCGAGCTGCTGCACCGTCGCGAGCGGCGTCGCCTGGTTGGCCGTGACCAGCGCGCCCTGGGTCACGGTGGAGCGACCGATGCGCCCGCCGATCGGGGCGGCGATGCGCGCATGACCGAGCTGCACCCTCGCGCTCTCCAGCGCGGCGCGGGCGACGCCCACGTCCGCCTCCGCCTGGGCCAGGGCCGCCTGTGCGTTGTCGTGCTCCTGCCGGCTCACCGCGTTCGCCTTGACCAGCTCCGCGAAGCGGGCCGCCGTCACGCGGGCCGCCTTCAGGCTTGCCTGCGCCTTCACCAGCGCCGCCTGCGCGCGATCGACCTCGGCGCGATAGGCGGCGTCGTCGAGCTGATAGAGCGGCTCGCCGGCCGTCACCATGCCACCCTCGGCGAAGAGGCGTGACCGCACCAGCCCGGACACCTGGGGCCGGACTTCCGCCACCTGGTAGGCGCGGGTCCGCCCGGGCAGCTCGCGGGTGAGCAGCACCGATTCCGGTTGCAGTGTCTGTACCGTCACCTCCGGAGGCGGCGGCTCGGTCGGCTGCGGCGACAAGCCGGCCTGGGAGCAGGCGCCGAGAAAAGCAGCCGCGGCCAGCGGGAGTAGGCTGCGCAGGAGAGAACGGCTGGAATGGGACAAGCAGGGCATTCGAAACCTCTGGGATACGGGGCGACGGCGACTACCCACGGCCTGGAATCTCAGAGGCGGCGGCGCCGGAGACCGGACGACAAGGCGGATCGCCATGGCGAATGAACGTTCATTCTCGTTTGTGCAGCGCAACCTGTCAATGCCACCGAGCGGTTTGCCGCGATGGAAAGTTCCTAAGGGTCCGATGGCCGCCGCCTATCCGTCTCCCTCCAACGGGACAGGCGGGCCTCGCGCTTCGCGGATCGTTTGCGCTGCCGCATGCTGGAGGGTCCTGCCTGGCGCGGATGGCGGATGGTGGGCAGCCAGCGGCGACCCGATACTCATCGGATCGTTGCCAAGGATCCGACCATGACCGCGTTCCACCTGTCGCGCCGCGTCGCCACCGCCCTGCTCCTCGCCACCCTGATCGGCTGCGCCAGCCTGGCGCCGCCGCCCCCGGACACCTCGCAACCGCTCCCCGAGGCCTGGCCGGAAACAGGCGTCGATTCCGCCCAGGCGCCACTGGAGCGCTGGTGGACGCTGTTCGGCGACCCCGTCCTGGGGCGGCTGGTGGAGGACGCCCTCGCCGCCAACCACGACGTCGCGGTCGCGATCGCGCGGGTGGACGAAGCGCGCGCCCTGGCCGGAATCGCGCGATCCGACCAGTGGCCCTCGGTGGAAGCGGGCGCCGGCGCCGGGCGTGGCCGGGTCTCGGAGCGCTCCGCGACACCGCTGCCGCCAGGCTCGCCCACGATCGGCGATACCCGCAGCGCCACCGTGCAGGCCGCCTATGAGGTGGATCTCTGGGGCCGCTACCGCGACGCCAGCCAGGCGGCGCGCGCCCGCCTCGAGGCGAGCCGGTATGCGCGCGCCGTGGTGGAGCTGGCAGTCGCGTCCGAGGTGGTGCGCGGCTACTTCGAGCTGCGGGCGCTCGATGCCCAGATCGAGCTCACCCGCCAGACACTGCAGACCCGCACCGAGGCGGTGAAGCTGCGCGAGCAACGCCTCGCCGGCGGCACCGGCTCCGAGCTGGATCTGCGCCAGGACCAGGCCAACGCCGCGGCGGCGCAGGCCACCATGGCGGAGCTGCTCGACCGCGCCGACCGGACCGAGGCGGCGTTGACGGTGCTGGCGGGACGCAGCCCTCGGGATCTCTTCCAGGCCGGCATCGACCGCGGGGCGGCGCTGGCGAACCTGGCCGTGCCGCCGGTGGTGCCAGCGGGCCTGCCCGCCGGGCTGCTGGAGCGGCGGCCCGATCTGCGCGAGGCCCATGCGCGCCTTGCCGCCGCCACCTCGGAGGTGGGCGTCGCCCGCGCGAGCTACCTGCCCTCGCTCTCGCTCACCGGCGCCTTCGGCGGCGAGAGCGCGTCGCTATCGGACGTGCTGACCGCGCCGGCCCGCGTCTGGCAGCTCGCGGCGGCGCTGGCGGCGCCGGTCTTCACCGCCGGGAGGGCCGATGCGACCGTAGCGCTGGCGGGCGCCCGCGAACGCGAGGCAGCGGCGCGCTACCAGCAGACCGCGCTGGTGGCCTTCCGCGAGGTGCGCGACGCGTTGTCGCGCCGTCAGTCGGCGGCTGCCCGGGCGCGGGCGCAACAGGATCGGATCGATGCGCTGGCGCGCGCCCGGGAGCTCGCGCGGCTGCGCTACGACAGCGGCTACTCGGGCTATCTCGACGTCCTGGACGCCGACCGCAACCTGTTCCAGTCGCAGCTCGATCGGGTGGAGGCGCGCCGCGACACGCTGCTCGCCAGCGTCGAGCTGATCAGGTCGCTCGGCGGCGGCTGGGCGCCCGCCGAGTGAGCGGGGTCGGTCGGCGGGGATCGTGCCGTTGCGTCGCCGCGCCCACCGCCAGCGACGGTGGCTCGCGCTTGGCGGCCAGGGCATCGCTCCCGGCGGCCTGCATGCGGCTCACCTCGGCGAGGCAGGCGCCCAGCAGGCGCGTGGCCACCTCCAGTTGCTTGACCGACAGGCCGGCATAGCCGAGCAGCAGACCGGAGCACGCCGGCGCGGCCAGGTAGTGCGGCCCGATCGGATGAATGCCGAGATCCCGTTCCTGCGCGAGATCCACCAGCGCCTGCATCGCCTCAGGCGACCAGCCGTCGAGCCAGGCCACCAGGTGCATCCCGGCGCGTGAATCCTGCCAGCGCAGGTGCTCGCCGCAATGCCTGCGCAGGCCTTCGAGCAGCGCGCCGCGACGGCGCCGCAACTCGCCGGTGACGCGGCGCAGGTGGCGGTCGAACGCGCCATCGGCCATGAGCTCGGCCAGCGTCGCCTGCTCCATCACGCTGCAGGCGAGGTCGTCGCAGCGCTTGGCGAGCAGCAGGTCGCCGCGCAGCGCCGGCGGACAGACCACGTAGCCCAGTCGCAGACCGGGGAACAGCGCCTTCGAGAAGGTGCCAATGTAGACCACGCGACCCGTCTCGTCGAGCGAGCGAAGCGCGGGTATCGAGCTGGCATCGTGCCGGAACTCGCCGTCGTAGTCGTCCTCCAGGACCCAGCAACCCCGGGACTGCGCATGCTCCAGCAGCGCCCGCCGGCGCTCGACCGACATGACCGCGCCGGACGGGAATTGATGGGACGGCGTCACGTAGACCGCGCGGATCGGATGCCGGGCCAGCTCGTCCACCCGGAGCCCGTCGCCGTCGACCGGGATCGGGACCA
This sequence comes from Pseudomonadota bacterium, assembly GCA_023388075.1. Classification (GTDB taxonomy): domain Bacteria; phylum Pseudomonadota; class Gammaproteobacteria; order Burkholderiales; family Burkholderiaceae_E; genus Lautropia. Next base: position 14,481 of record JAEWGX010000120.1, on the reverse strand, counting down.
GCTTGGCGCCGTGCGCGAGGAATGCATGGACCGCGAGCGGATAGCCGGGATCCTCGATCGCCACCGGATCGCCCTCGTCGAGGAGAATGCGCGCCAGCAGCGACACCGCCTGCTGCGCGCCGCCCACCACCACGATGTCGTCGGCATGGCAGACGACGCCCCGCCTGCGCGCCAGATAGTCGGCGATGCCCCGGCGCAGGGCCGGCAGGCCAGCCACCAGCGGATAGGGCCAGTGCTCCGCCGCGGTGGCGCGGGCGATCGCGCGTCGCCAGGCGCCGGCGAGCAGCGGATGGATCAGCGAATCCCCGTAGCGCAGGTCATAGCGCGTGCGCCGGTGCCCCACCGGCAGCACCAGCCTGGGCAGGGAGCGCAGCCGGGCCGCATAACGGGTCTGCGCGGGAAAGCCCGGCAAGGCGGGCGGCAGCTGGGCGGGCGGCGCCTCCGCCGCGACGTAGGTGCCGGAACCCTTCATCGGCAGTGCGAGCCGCTCCGCGCAAAGCGTCTCGTACGCGGCGAGGACGGTATTGCGGGAGAGCTGCAGGTCCGCCGCCAGCGTGCGGGTGGCCGGTAGCCGGCTGCCGGCCTTGAGCTGCCCGCGCTGGATCGCCTTCTTCAGCCCGCGGGCGAGCTGCGCATAGCGCGGTCCCTCGCCGTCGAGCTCGATGAACAGTGACATTTGGTACTGCGGAGTCGCGCCGAATTGGTTCTTCACAGCATCGCGCCGACGGCCTAAGTTACCACGTCCATGGAGATCGATGGAGCGATGAGATGACCGCTACCGCAGCGAAGCCCATTCCCGACGGCATGCACGATGGTCGATCGCCACGCATACCCGCGACCTCAGCCCGGAAGAGGTCCGAGCGAGGATGCAGGCGATGAGCAGCGATGGCACGTAGGGGAACCTGCCGCTGCGGCGCCGTGGCCTTCGAGGTCGACGGCGACCAGGCTTGCGACCGCCGGGACCGCGCGCCGGAAGCCGGCAGTGCACCGCGACGGGGCGCGCGCGTCGCGGGGCTGTCCCGGGCGCACACCGGCCTCACCGGCGTCCTCTGGGCGGTGCCGCGCGCTCGGATCCGCCTGCGACCACCGGAGCCGGCCATCGGCGCGTTCACGTACAGCGGGTGGCTGGTGGGGCATCGGTTCTGCGCGACCTGCGGGACTCACCTCTTCGGCGAGGAGATCGTGGAGGAAGGCGCCGACCGCGCGCCGGCGATGGCGTACGTGAATCGCGAGTGCCTGGAGGGCGCCGCGGAACGCGTCGACGCCGGGTCCGGCGCGGACCGCCGATGGCTGGAGGCGGCGCCCAGCGAATAGCGCCGCCGGCGGCAATGGCCGCCGCCCTAGCCCGCTTCCGGTGCGTCCTTGCCGATGTCCGTGCGCAGGATCGTCGAGGAATCGGGCTCGGCCGGGGTGGGCGACGGCGGGTCCCGTCTCAGCCGGCTGCGACGCAGCCGCCCGGCCTGCTCCAGAATCGGGTAGGCCGTGGAGCAGAAGAACGAGTTGATGCGCCGCATGTCGCTGATGATGTCCAGGTGTAGCGAGCTGGTCTCGATGGCGCGCAAGGACTGGTCGGACACCCGGTCCAGGTGAGTCGCGGCGTAGGCGCGCTCCAGGTCGCGGAACCGTTCCTTCTCCTTCAGGAGCATCTGCGCGCCGTCCAGGTCGCCGCTCAGGAAGACCGACAGGCCCAGGCGCAGGTTCGCGATCAGGCGCTCGTGCAGGTCCTCGATCTCGCGCATGCCGGCATCCGAGAACATCAGCCGATGCGCGATCTTCTTGTCGCGCAGGTCGCGGACGATTCCCTCCAGGATGTCGCCGACATGCTCCAGGTTGATCGTGAGCTGCATGATCTCCGACCAGCGCGCGCCTTCTTTCTCGTCGAGCGCTTCGCGGCTGAGCTGCGCCAGGTAGAGCTTCACTCCGGTGTAGAGCCGGTCGATGTCGTCGTCGAGCCGGACGAGGTCGGCGACCAGGGCGCTGTCGTTGGTCCGTATGACGTGCAGCATGCCCTTGAGCATCTGCTCCACCGTATCCCCGATCCGCAGCACCTCGCGTGCCGCATTGGCGAGCGCGAGCGCCGGTGTCTTGAGCGCTCCTTCGTCCAGGTGCCGCGGCACCACCTGGTGGATCGATTCCGCCTGCACCGGCACCCAGCGGGCGACGAGCCGCCCGACCGGCTCGGTGAGAAAGAGGAACACGGCACCGAGCGCGAGGTTGAACAGCACGTGGAAATCGACGACCTGCCGCCGGCTGTCCGGATCGATGCGCGCGAGCAGGTCCGCCACGTACGGCAGCAGCATCGCGAAGACGAGGCACCCTGCCGCCTTGAAGAACAGGTTGCCGACGGCGACGTGCCGGCCCGATCCCGGCGCGCGCAGGTTCACGATCAGCGCGAGCAGGCCGCTGCCCAGGTTGGCGCCCAGCACCAGGCTGAGGCCGACCGGCACGGAGATCACGCCCGAGCCGACGAATGCCGCGGTCAGCAGCACCACCGACAGGCTCGACCACGACACCAGGGTGAACAGCACCCCGATCAGGATGTCCAGCACGATGTCGCCCGAGAGCGAGGCGAAGATCACCTGGACGCCTTGCGCCTCGACGATCGGACGCGTCGCCTGCATGACCAGCTGCAGGGCGAGGATGATCAGCCCGAGGCCGATCGCGACCCGGCCGAGCTGGCCGGCCCGCGAGCTCTTGCGCGGCAGGAAGGTGATCACCCCCACCAGGATCAAGAGGGGCGAGAGCCAGCTCAGGTCGAAGGAGAAGACCATCGCCATCACGGCGGAGCCGACGTCCGCGCCCAGCATGATCACCAGCGCCGGGCCGAGGGCGATCAGCCCCTGGGAGACGAACCCGCTCGCGATCATCGCCGTCGCGCTGGAGGACTGCACCAGGGCGGTCACGCCCAGCCCGGACATGAAGGCCTTCGCGCGGTTGCTCACGCTGCGCGCGAGGACGTCGCGCAGGTTCGCGCCGAAGACCCGCAGGATACCGGTCCGGACGATATGCGTGCCCCAGACCAGCAAGGCGACGCTCGAGAGCAGGTTGAGCAGTGTCTGCACTTCGGTCTTCGGATCCTCCTTCGAGTTGGCGGGCCAGGCCCGAATCCTTTATACCTCCGAACGACGCCCGCTCCAATCGATATCCCGGGACGGCACGCGCGTTGACGCTTCCGAGTTGAAGCGGCGGCAACCGTCCCGGATGTCACCCCGGCGGCGATGCCGGCACTGTCGGGCTGCCGCCCGGATGGCGAGCTCGGGCTTCCCGCCATCGGGGAATCCCCGAGCGGCGACGCCACACGGCGGCGGTTGCACTGTGGCAAACTCGACCGCAGTTTTCCCAGGAGACACGCAGCCGCCGGCTTCGCGGGCTGCCGCCAGCAACCATGATCCAGGCCATTGCCGAGCCCGAGCTCGCCGCCTCACCCCCCTCAGCCCCCGCTCCCCTCCTGTCGGTCGAGGACCTGCACGTCCACTTCGTCACCTCCCGCGGCGTGGTGCGCGCGGTCGAGGGCTCGAGCTGGCAGGTGCGGGCGGGCGAGATGGTCGCCCTGGTGGGCGAATCCGGCTGCGGCAAGTCGGTCTCCGCGTTGGCCGTGATGCGGCTGCTCGCCAAGCCCGCCGGACGAATCGTCCACGGGCGGATCCTGTTCGAGGGCCGCAACCTGCTCGAGCTGGACGACGAATCCATGCGCCAGGTCCGCGGCCGCGACATCTCGATGATCTTCCAGGAGCCGATGACCTCGCTCAACCCGGTGCTCGACATCGGGCTGCAGATCATGGAGCCGCTCGTCATCCACAAGGGAATGAGCGAGCGCCAGGCGCGTGCCCGCGCGCTGGAGCTGCTCTCGCTCGTCGGCATCCCGGACCCGGCGCGCCGCCTCGGCCAGTATCCGCACCAGTTCTCCGGCGGCATGCGCCAGCGGGTGATGATCGCGATCGGCCTTGCCTGCGATCCCAAGCTCATCATCGCCGACGAGCCCACCACGGCGCTCGACGTCACCATCCAGGCGCAGATCCTCCAACTGATGAAGGACCTGTCGCGACGCCTGGGCATCGCGATGGTCGCGATCACGCACAACCTCGGCATCGTGGCGCGCTATGCCGATCGCGTGAACGTCATGTATGCGGCGCGCATGGCCGAGCAAGGTAGTGCCGAGGCCGTCTTCGCGCGGCCGCTCCATCCCTACACCATCGGGCTGCTGCGCTCGGTCCCGCGGCTGGATCGTCCGCGCGGCGCGCGCCTGGAGACGATCGAGGGCCTGCCGCCCAGCCTGCTCGCCCCGCCGTCGGGCTGCCGCTTCGCGCCGCGCTGCCCTGCCCGGCAGGTCGCCTGCGAGGCACTGCTGCCCGAAGTCGAGACGATCGAGCCCGACCACGGCTCCGCCTGCCTGCGCGCGGCCGAGCTCTCGCGCAACGGGCCGCGCGCCATCGGGCTGCTGCCCACGGAGCTCTCCCAGCCGCTCCCGCCCAAGACGCTGCCGGCCACGCCTCTGCTCACGGTGGAAGGCCTCAAGACCTACTTCGATGTCGGCGGTGTCGGTGCCGGCGGCCGGCGCGTGGTGCGCGCGGTGGACGACGTCTCCTTCACGCTGCGCCCGGGCGAGACGCTCGGGCTGGTCGGGGAGTCCGGCTGCGGCAAGACCACGGTCGGCCGCACTCTCCTGCGACTCGAGCGCGAGGTGGCCGGCAGGATCGTCTTCGACGGGATGGATGTCACCGCCGCCGATGCCGCCGCGATGAAGCGGTATCGCCGCGCCGTGCAGGTGATCTTCCAGGACCCCTACTCGTCGCTCAATCCCCGGATGACCATCGGGCAGATCATCGCGGAGCCCACGCTGGTGCATGGCCTCGTGCCGGATCGCGCGACGGCGCGCCGCCGGGTCGCGGCGTTGCTCGAGCAGGTCGGTCTCTTCGACTACATGGCCGAGCGGTATCCGCACGAGCTCTCCGGGGGCCAAAGACAGCGGGTCGGGATCGCCCGTGCCCTCGCGCTCGAGCCGCGCTTCATCGTCTGCGACGAGCCGGTGTCCGCGCTCGACGTCTCCATCCAGGCGCAGATCATCAACCTGCTGGAGGACCTGCAGCGGGATCTCGGCCTCACCTATCTCTTCATCGCGCACGACCTTGCCGTGGTGCGCCACATCTCGGATCGCGTGGTGGTGATGTACATGGGCCGGGTCATGGAGATCGCGGATCGCGACCGGCTGTACGCGAGCCCCGCCCATCCGTACACCCGCGCGCTGCTCGATGCGGTCCCGATACCGGACCCGGCGCTCGAGCGCGAGCGGCCTCGCTCGGTGCTGAGCGGAGAGGTGCCGAGTCCGCTTGACCCGCCACCCGGCTGCGTGTTCCATACGCGCTGCCCGATCGCCACGGCCGAGTGTCGGTCAGGTATTCCCGAATTGCGAGAAGTCGCGCCCATGCACTACGCTGCCTGCATCAAGGCCTGAGCCGCGCCCGGACCGACGGGTTCGCCCCTCGGCCCCGTGCGTTCCACGCCGGGCCCACAACGACATTCCGGAGGAGACGAGACGTGCCATCACGACGAGCCATTCTCGCGGCCGCAATCGCGACCGCGGTCACCGCAGCCACCTTTGCAACGCCGGCGCTGTCGCAGACGCCCAAGCGAGGCGGCACGCTCGCCTTCGCGGTAAGCGCGGAGCCGCCCAACTTCGATTGCCACGCGCAGACGTCGTTCGCGTTCATCCATCCGGTGCGGCCGCACTATTCCACGCTGCTGAAGTTCGACGGAGCCAACTATCCGAAGGTCGTGGGCGACCTGGCCGAATCCTGGGAGGTCTCCCCGGACGGCCTCACCTTCACCTTCAAGCTGCGCCAGAACGTGAAGTTCCACGACGGCTCGGCCTTCAGCTCGGCCGACATCAAGGCCACCTACGAGCGCCTGCGCAACCCGCCGGACGGCGTGCGCTCCATCCGGGTCGAGAGCTACAAGGACATCCAGTCGATCGAGACGCCGGACGCCCACACGGTGGTGTTCAAGCTCGACAAGCCCAACGCCTCGATGCTCGCCAACTTCGCGTCGCCCTGGGACTGCGTCTACAGCGCCGCCAAGCTCAAGGAGAATCCCAAGTTCCCGGAGCACAACATCCTCGGGACCGGACCCTTCGTGTTCGTGGAGAACCAGGCCGGCTCGCATTGGGTGGGCAAGCGCTTCGACGACTACTTCGAGAAGGGCAAGCCCTACCTGGACGGCTATCGCGCCGTGTTCATGGGCGGCGCCGCCTCCGTGAACGCCCTTGCCGCCGGACAGGTCCTCGCCGAGTTCCGCGGTCACTCGCCGGCCAACCGCGACCGGCTGGTCAAGGCCCTGGGAGACAAGGCGGTCGTGCTGGAGTCCCCGTGGGTGTGCAGCCTGGTGGTGAGCTTCAACACCAAGAAGAAGCCATTCGACGACGCGCGCGTGCGCCGCGCCCTCTCGCTTGCGGTGGACCGCTGGGGCGGCGCCCAGGCGTTGCAGAAGGTGGCGCTGGTGCGCGAGGTCGGCGGCGTGCTGCGCCCCGGCTACGAGCTCGCCACGCCGAACGCGGAGCTGGAGAAGCTGCCGGGCTTCTCGCGGGACATCAAGGCCTCGCGCGAGGAGGCGAAGCGGCTGCTGAAGGAAGCAGGTGCCTCGGACATCAGCTTCAAGCTCACCAACCGCAACGTGGCCATGCCCTACACGCCGGTGGGCGTCTTCCTGATCGACCAGTGGCGCCAGCTCGGGCTGCAGGTCCAGCACGAGCAGCTCGAGACCCGGCTCTACCTGGCCGCCCAGCAGCGGGACAATCCCACCTACGATGCCGCGCTGGACTTCAACTGCGACTTCATGGACGAGCCCAACCTGCAGCTCATGAAGTACGTGTCGGCCGACCGCTCGGCACTCAACTACTCCGGCCACGTGGATCGCAAGCTCGACGAGATCTACGACAAGCAGTCCGGCGAGCTGGACAAGTCCAAGCGGGCGGCGCTCGTGCGCGAGTTCGAGAAGCACCTGATGCAGGAGGCGTACGTCGTGCCCACGGTCTGGTGGCACCGGATCATCGTGCTGCACAAGCAGCTGAAGGGATGGGACATCACGCCCAGCCACTACGTCGGTCAGGACCTCGCCAACGTCTGGCTGGACGAGTGACCCGCACCTGACCCGCCGCCACCCCTCACCCCGCAGCCCGACCGCCGCGGCGCCCGAAAGGGCCCGCGGCGGATTCGCCGTCCGGCAGTAACCCATGCTCCGCTACATCGTCCAGCGCCTGCTCCTGATGATCCCGACCCTGCTCGGGGTCGCGCTCCTTGTATTCATCATGTTGCGGGTGATGGCCGGCGATCCGGTCGAAGTCATGCTGCGCGGCGAAGGTGGCGCCAACGTGTCGCAGGCGATGATCGAGGCCGAGCGGGAGCGCCTGGGCCTGGACAAGCCGATCGCGGTGCAGTTCCTGAGGTGGATCGGCGGCATGGCGACCGGCGACTTCGGCGTCTCGATGTGGACGGGCAATCCCGTCTCGCACGAGATCGCCTCGCGCCTGCAGCTGTCCCTGCAGGTGGCGATCATGGCCACCGTGTTCGCCGTGCTGATCTCCATACCGCTCGGCACCCTGTCCGCGCTCTACAAGGACTCCTGGATCGACCAGATCATCCGGGTGATCTCGATCGCGGGGCTGGCAGTCCCGTCGTTCTGGCTGGGCATGATCATCATCCTGCTCCTTCTTTCCATCTTCCATTGGCACCCGCCACTCACCTTCACGCCGTTCTTCGAGGATCCGAAGGCGAACATCTCGCAGTTGATCTGGCCCGCGCTCGCCGTCGGCTACCGCTACTCCGCGGTCGCGACCCGGATGATGCGGTCGACCCTGCTCGAGGTGCTGCAGGAGGACTACATCCGCACCGCCCGCGCCAAGGGCGTGTTCGAGCGCCTCGTCGTGGTGCGCCACGCGCTCGCCAACGCGATGCTGCCGGTGGTGACCGTGATCGGGCTGGAGTTCGCCTTCCTCATCGGCGGGCTGGTGGTGACCGAGCAGGTATTCAACCTGAACGGCATCGGCAAGCTGTTCGTCCAGGCCGTCACACGCAGCGACTTCACCCTGGTGCAGGCGCTGGTGCTGCTCGTCGCGGTATTCTTCATCGCGATCAACTTCGTGATCGACCTGCTCTACGCCTGGCTCGATCCGCGCATCCGCTACCGCTGAGGCGAGGCAGACGAGCATGAGCGCGGTCCCCGAATCCATCCGCATCGACTACAAGGTGCCCCGGCGGCGCCACCCGGTCGTCGCCTTCGTCCTGCAGCAGCCGCTCGGCACGGCCGGTATCCTCGTGATCTTGGCGATGATCCTCGCGGCGGCCTTCGCGCCCTGGGTGGCGCCGTACGACCCCCTCACGATCGACTACGGCAACCTGCTCGCGCCGCCCTCGGTCGAGCACTGGCTGGGCACCGACAACTTCGGCCGCGACATCCTGTCGCGCATCATCTACGGCTCCCAGACGGCGCTGGCGGTGGGGTTCCTCTCGTCGCTGATCGGCTCCACGCTCGGGGCGATCGTCGGCGTGGCGTCCGCGTACTTCGGCGGCGTGGTGGACACCATCGTGCAGCGGGTGATGGACGTGATCCTGTCGTTCCCGATCATCGTGCTCGCGCTCGCGGTTGTCTCGGTGCTCGGCAAGAACATCGTCTTCGGCATCGACTGGAACCTGATCATCGCGATCGGCCTGCCGATGGTGCCCAAGGTCGCCCGGGTGGTGCGCTCGTCGGCGCTCGCGATCCGCGAGCTGCCGTACGTCGATGCCGCCCGGACCTCCGGCTTCTCGCACGTGCGGATCATCTTCCGCCACATCGTCCCCAACGTGGTGGCCCCCTACCTGATCATGCTTACGGCCTTCGTCGGCCAGGCGATCCTGCTGGAGGCGTCGCTCTCGTTCCTCGGCCTCGGGGTGACGGAGCCGACCGCCGCGTGGGGCCTGATGCTGTCGGGCTCGGCGATCGAGTTCTACGAGCAGGCGCCCTGGATGATCGTGTTCCCGGGCATCGCGATCAGCCTGGCGGTCTTCGCCTTCAATCTCTTCGGCGACTCGCTGCGGGACTGGCTGGATCCTCGCATCAAGGTCTGACACGGGATTCGGGCCCACGGTTTCGCGACGCCGCTTGAACGCTTCGGTTGCATCCGCCCTCCAGGGCTTTCGCGAGTCGATCGGCGTGCCGTCGATGGTGCTCGCGGCCGGCTATCTCGGCTTCGGCGCGCTCGCCAACGGCAACGGCTTCCCGCTCTGGGCGGCGCTGCTCTCCACGGCGACGATCTTCGCCCTGCCCGGCCAGCTCGCGATGGTGGAGATGGCGCTGGCCGGGACGCTCGCCACCGTGATCGTGCTCACCGTGAGCCTCACGGCAGCGCGCTTCCTGCCGATGTCGGTCACCTTCATGCCGGTCGTCCGGGTGGACGGGCGGCCCGCATGGCGGTACTACCTCTGCGCGCACCTCCTCGCGATGACCGGCTGGGCGGTCGGGATGCGACGCATGCCGGAGATGCGACCGCGGGAGCGGCTCTCCTGGTTCGTCGGCTTCGCCATGACGAACTGGGTGGCATGCCTGCTCGCGACGGTGGCGGGCTATGGCCTGGCAGATTCCCTGCCGGACCTGGTGCGCCGCGGGCTGGTGTTCGTGGGCCCGCTCTACTTCCTGCTGATCCTGACCGGCGAGACGCGCACCCGCCAGGGCATCGCGGCGCTCGCGGGCGGCGCCGTGGCCGGGCCGCTGGTGCACCTGGCCGCGCCGGAATGGAGCGTCGTCCTGGGCGGGTTGATCGGCGGCACGGTAGCGTGGGCGCTGGTTCGCGCGCCTTCGCGCGCCTGAGGCGGCACCGGCATGTCGGCGCTGGAGCTGGCGGCACTGGTGGTGGCCTGCGGCCTGGCCACCTACCTCTGGCGGGGCCTCGGGGCGCTCCTGGCCGGGCGGGTCCGGGCCGACGGCGAGTTCTTTCGCTGGGCAGGCTGCGTGGCCTACGCGATGATCGCGGGCCTGACCGTGCGCATCCTCCTGATGCCCACCGGCACCCTGGCCGCCACGCCGCTCTGGGCCCGGCTGCTGGCCTGCGCGATCGGGCTGGCGGTCTACTTCCTGAGCCGGCGCAATCTCTTCGCCGGCATCGCCGCCGGCTTCGCCGCGCTGGTCGCCGTGATCTCCGCGGCCTGACCGACCAGGCCCGCGGAACGACGCTTCGCGAAGACATCCCATCCCTCCGATTAATTCTTCGCCAAGACATCCCATCTTTAGTAAGATGCGAGGACTAACGCCGGTCGAGCGGCTCCCGACCCGACGGCGGACAACCACGAGGAGACACCATGGCACCGAAGTCCCTGAAGCGGCGATCCCTGCTCTCGTTCGCGCTTCCCGCCGCGGGCGCACCGGCATGGCCGAAGGCAGTTTCCGCGGTTGCCCTCGCCGCGGCGACATTGGCCGCCTCGCCGTTGCAGGCCGCGGACTGGCCGGAGCGTCCCGTCAGGATCGTGGTGCCGTGGCCTGCCGGCGGCCTGGTGGACATCGTGGCGCGCAACGTCGCCCAGCATCTCTCCGAAGTATTCAAGCAGCCGGTGCTGGTGGAGAACAAGCTGGGCGCGGGTGGCGCGATCGGCGCGGACGCGGTCGCCAAGGCGCGTCCCGACGGCTACACCCTGCTCGTCTCCACCACCGCGCTCAACATGAACGCCGCCCTGGGAACCCCGACACCGTTCGAGGTGCTGAGGGACTTCACGCCGGTCGCCGTGGCCGCCTATGCGCCCAGCATCCTGGTGGTCCATCCCGACCTGCCGGCTCAGTCCGTGCCCGACCTGATCTCGCTCCTCAAGAAGGAGCCCGGGAAGCGCACCTTCGGTTCAGCGGGCACCGGCTCGCCGGCGCACTTCGCCGGCGAGCTGTTCGGCTCGCTCGCCGGCGTCGAGGCGATCCACGTGCCGTACAAGGGGGCACCCGCGGCGATGATCGACCAGATGGGCGGCCGCATCGATTTCCACTTCGCCAACGCCGCCGTCGCGCTGCCCCAGATCCAGGCGGGCAAGGTGAACGGGCTGGCGATCACGAGCGCGAAGCGCTCCGAGCGCCTCCCGGACCTGCCCACCATGGCGGAGGCCGGGGTCCCCGGCTTCGAGGCGGACCAATGGATCGGGCTCCTGGCTCCCGCGGGTACCCCGGAAGCCATCGTCGAGCGCCTAGCAAGCGAAACCGCGGCAGCGCTGGCCCGGGCGGACGTGCAGGCGACGCTGGCCAAGAGCGGCATGGTCGTGGACGGCAAGAGCACTCCGGCGAGCTTCCGCACGTATATCAAGGAGGACCACGACAAGTGGACCGAGCTCGCCAGGCGGGCGAAACTGAGGCCCCAGTAGCCGGCGGCAGGCGCGATATGGCGAAGCGACCGCACGCGAAGCGACCGAACATTCTCCTGCTGATGGTGGACCAGCTTGCACCGCAGGCGCTGCCGTTCCACGGCCATCCCCTGGTGCAGGCGCCCAACCTGGAGGCCTTGTCACGCCGCGCCGTCGTGTTCGACCGAGCCTACTGCAACTTCCCGATCTGCGCGCCGTCGCGGATGTCGATGCTTGCGGGGCGGCTGCCGCATGCGCTCGACGCGTTCGACAACGCATCGGAGTTCCCGGCGTCGGTGCCGACCGTCGCCCACTACCTCGCCTGGCTCGGCTATCGCACCATCCTTTGCGGGAAGATGCACTTCATCGGCCCGGACCAGCGGCATGGCTTCGAGGAAAGGCTCACGACGGACATCTATCCCTCCGACTTCTCATGGACGGCGGACTTTCTCCGCGGCCCCGCGTATCGGCCGACCGGGGTCAGCATGCGGCCGGTCATCGAGGCCGGTCCCTGCGTGCGCAGCCTGCAGATCGACTACGACGACGAGGTGGAGCACCACGGGATCCGTAAGATCCACGATCTCGCTCGCAGCCCGGACGAGCGCCCATTCTTCCTCACGATCTCCCTGACCCATCCGCATCCGCCCTTCGTCAGCCCCCGCGAGCATTGGGATCGCTACCGGCACGACGAGATCGACATGCCGCGCGTGGCGCCGATCGCCCCCGCCGACCTGGACGAGCACAGCCGGTGGCTGCGCCTTGCCCATGCCCAGGACGACTACACCGTCACCGACGAGCACATCCGCAACGCCCGGCATGCCTACTACGGCATGGTGAGCTACGTCGACGACAAGATCGGTCGCATCCTCACGACCTTGAAGGACTGCGGCTTGTCCGACGACACCGTCATCCTCTTCGTAGGCGACCACGGGGAGATGCTGGGAGAGCGCGGGATGTGGTTCAAGCAGACCTTCTTCGAGTGGTCCGCGCGCGTTCCCATGATGATCTCGGCGCCGGGCATCGCGCCGCGGCGCGTCGGCGCCCCGGTATCGCTGGTCGACCTGATGCCCACGCTGCTGGACCTGGCCACCGACGGTCGCCCGCCGGAGACGGTGGACCCCTGCGATGGCCGCAGCCTGGTCGATCTCATGGACGGTCACGACCAAGGCGCCGATCGCATCGTGATATCCGAGTACAGCTCCGAGGGGGTCTGCGCCGCGTCGCGGATGGTCCGCGATCGGCGGCACAAGTACATCCACACCCGCGGCCTCCCGCCCATGCTGTTCGATCTCGAGGCCGATCCGGACGAGTTGTCCAACCTGGCGAGCCGACCCGAGTCCGCCGATCTGCTCCAGCGCTTCGCTTCGTTGGCTACCCGGGACTGGGATCCCGAACGGGTCCACCAGCGGATCCTCGCCAGCCAGAAGCGACGGCTGTTCCTCGCCGAGGCAGCCAGGCGCACCCCGGGCTACCCCAACTGGGCCTACCAGCCCTTCGTCGACGAATCGCGTCGGTACGTCCGCGGTGGCGGCAGCGACGGTCCTACGGGGACGAAGGGACGGGCCCGCTTTCCCTACGTCGAGCCGGCGCCGTCCAACCCGGCCGGCAGCTCCTAGCCTCGGGCCGCTGCCCGGCGCGCGAAGCAGCTAGCGGTCCAGGGGGCGCCTGGCCAGCACGCCCCGAGGCACCCGGCGTCCCACGGCCTCCAGCGGAAACGGGACGAACCGCCCGCGTTCGTCCAGGTACTCGTCGCCCTTCTCGACCAGCAGCTCCGGGCCGATGACCGTATAGCGCTCGCCGACGTCGGCGGAAAGGTTCTTGTCACCCCGGCGCTCTTCTCCGGGGTTCCCGGCGTCGTCGTCCGGCTGATCCGACGAGAACCGAAGATAGTCAGCTTCTCCCATGATCCACTCGAAGTACTCCAGGTCCTTCACGTGCAAGCTGCGAGCCCGAAACGGCCGGCGATCCCGATGGGGGCTCCTGCATCCCCATGGGAGAATCGCGCCATGGCACATGCCGCCTACTGGAACGAGAAACTCGAGACCCGCCCCTGGCACGAAGTGCAGGAATGGCAGGCCGGACGGATCGAGCGCATGCTCCCGGGCGTGCGCACGCGCTCCGCCATGTACGCGAAGCTGTACGCGGACCTGCCTGCCGACATTCGCATCCCTGCCTTCGCGGACCTGCGGCGGCTGCCCTTCACCCTGAAGGATCACGTGCGCGCAGCGCAGGACGCGGCGACCGATGCCCGGCCGTTGGGCGCCAACCAGTGCGCGCCGCTCGAGGACATCGTGCAGACGCTCTGCTCCTCCGGCACCACGGGTCGGCCCCTCTACTATGCCATGACGCAGCCCGACCTGGAGGTGTTCACCGACGCCATCGCGCACACCTGGCACACCGCCGGCATCGGTCGCGGAGACGTGGTCGCGCACCTGGTGGGCCTGCCGATGGTGGCGGGTGGGCTGCCGTACGCCGACGGCTTTCGCCGGGTTGGTGCGACGCTCTGCTGGCTGGGTGGGTTTCCCACCGACCGCATCCTGCGCGAGATGCGCCGGCTGCGGGTCACCGCGGTGCTCGCGACCACCTCGTTCGCGCTCCATCTCGCGGATCAGTGGCGGCACGAAGGCGGCGACGCGGGCATCGACTCGCGCCTCGCCAAGGTGCTGTGCGGCGGCGAACCCGGGCTCAACCAACCAACCGTCCGCGAGCGCGTGACGCGAGGGCTGGATATCGGCCACCTGCGGGAGACCATGGGCCTCGGCGACGTGCTGCCTTCCATGTGGGCGGAATGCGAGGCGCAGGACGGCATGCATTTCAACGCGCAGCGCTACGTCGCGATCGAGCTGATCGACCCCGACACCGGTGAGGTGGTGCCCTGGCGCGACGGCGCCACCGGCGAGATCGTCTACACCGCGTTCGAGCGCGAGGCCACGCCGCTCCTGCGCTATCGCTCGCGGGACCACGCGGTGGTGACCGGCATGCGCTGCGCCTGCGGCCGCACCAGCCCGCGGATCCGCTGCATCGGCCGCACCGACGACATGCTGATCTACAAGGGCATGAACGTCTTCCCCACCGCCATCCGCGACCTGGTGACCAGCCGATTCGCCGGCCAGGTAGAGCCGATCCTGCGGGCCTGGCG
>JAEWGX010000021.1 GCA_023388075.1 Pseudomonadota bacterium | reverse complement strand
ACCGAACAGGACCCGGGGCACGGCCGGTGCCGCGCGCGCCGTGCCCGCGGCGCGAGCCTTTGCGCCGCGGGCAGCGACGGGCGCGGCCGGCACGGCGGCCGCATCCTGCCCACGCCAGTCCGGGTCGGTAGCCGGGTCGTCCGCGTTGACGACGCAGCAGGCGGTGCCGCGGTGGATCCGCAGCTTCGCCTCGCGGTAGTGAGTCATCGTGCCGTGCCAGTCCAGGTGATCCTGGGTGACGTTGAGCACCACCGACGCGGTGCAGGGCAGCGCCGGAAGGTCGCCATTTCCGGCGAGCGCGAGCTGGAAGCTCGAGAGCTCCAGCACCCACAACGCCGGCAGGCGATCCGTCTCGATCGCCTCCTGCAGCGCCTGCAGCAGCGCCGGTCCGATGTTGCCCGCGGTGCGCACGTCGATGCCGGCTTCCTCAGCCAGGTGGCCGGCAAGCTGCGTGACCGTCGTCTTGCCGTTGGTGCCGGTGATCGCGACGATGCGCGGCCGATAGCCGTCGGCGGCGCGGGCCGCGAGCTCGGCCGCGAAGAAGTCCAGCTCGCCGCGGACCGGAATGCCGGCCTCGGTCGCCTCGTGATGGAGCGACGCCGCCGGCCCGAGCAGGGGAGAGAGGCCCGGGCTCCACGCAAGCAGATCCGGGCCGCCAAGCGCCTCCAGCTCGAGCGGTCCGTGGACGAATCGCGCCTGGGGGCACGCGGTCGCGAGCGCCGCGCGCCGCGGCGGCTCCTCGCGGTCGTCGAGCACCGTGACCCGGGCTCCCTTGAAGCAGGCCCAGCGCGCCATCGCCAGGCCCGACTCCCCGAGTCCGATCACCGCCACGTGCCTGTCCGCAAGATCCAAGCCGCTACCTCAACTTCAACGACGACAGGCCGAACAGCACCAGCATCATCGTCACGATCCAGAACCGCACCACGATCTGGGATTCCTTGGTGCCGCCCACCTCGAAGTGGTGGTGCAGCGGCGCCATGCGGAAGATGCGGCGACCCTCGCCGTACTTGCGCCTGGTGTACTTGAAGTAGGCGACCTGCATCATCACCGAGATGGTCTCGGCGACGAACACCCCGCCCATGATGAAGAGCACGATCTCCTGGCGCACGATGACCGCGATCGTCCCGAGCGCGGCGCCGAGCGCGAGCGCGCCCACGTCTCCCATGAAGACCTGCGCCGGATAGGCGTTGTACCAGAGGAAGGCGAGCCCCGCCCCGGCGATCGCCCCGCACACCACCACCAGCTCGCCGGCCCCCGGGATGTAGGGGATCAGCAGGTAGCGCGAGAAAACCGCGTTGCCGGTCACGTAGGCGAACACCCCGAGCGCCGAGCCGACCAGCACCGCCGGCATGATCGCAAGCCCGTCCGCACCGTCGGTGAGGTTCACCGCGTTGCTCGTGCCCACGATCACGAAGTACGACATGGCGATGAAGCCGAAGACGCCGAGCGGGTAGGCGATCTCCTTGAAGAAGGGCACGATCAGGTTGGCGTTGGACGGCAGCTCCATGCGCAGGCCGCTCTTGAGCCACAGCACGAAGAGGTCGAGCGCCTGGCCGCTCGTCTGGCTCGGTATGGCGAAGGCGAGATAGCACGCGGCGAAGAGCCCGATGCCGCTCTGCCAGAGGTACTTCTCGCGGGCGGACATTCCCTTGGGATCGCGATAGACCACCTTGCGGTAGTCGTCCACCCAGCCGACCAGCCCGAAGCCGGTGGTCACGAGCAGGACGATCCACACGAAGCGGTTGCCGAGGTCCGCCCACAGCAGCGTGGCGAAGCCGACCGAGATCAGCACCAGCACGCCGCCCATCGTGGGCGTGCCGGTCTTGATGAGATGGGTCTGGGGTCCATCGGTGCGCACCGCCTGGCCGATCTTCATCGCGGTCAGCCGCCGGATCACCGCGGGTCCGAAGAGCAGCCCGATGAAGAGCGAGGTCAGCGTGGCGAGCACCGCCCGCAGGGTGATGTAGTTGAAGACCGAGAAGACCCGGTACTCCTTCGCCAGCCACTGCGACAACTCGAGCAGCATCAGTGATGCCCTTCCGGCGCGTGCCCGAGCGCGGCCAGCACCCGCTCCATCCGCATGAAGCGCGAGCCCTTGACCAGCACGGCACCAAAGCCGGCCGCGATCGGCGCGACCGCCGCGACGAGCTCCTCCACCGAGGCGAAGTGGGTGGCGCCTTCGCCGAAGGCGTCGACGGTCTCCCGGCTCTGCTCGCCGGCGGCGAGCAGCCGGGCGATCCCGCGGTCCCGCGCGTACGCGCCGACCTCGCGGTGAAAGAGCGGTCCCTGCGCCCCGACCTCACCCATGTCGCCCAGCACCAGCAGGCGAGGCGCCGGTTCGTCGGCGAGGACGTCGATCGCCGCGCGCACGGAGTCCGGGTTGGCGTTGTAGGTGTCGTCGATCAGCTCGAAGGCCTCGCCGCGCAGACGCCGCAACCGGCCCACGACCGGCGTGAACGCCTGCAGACCGCGGGCGATCGCCTCGCCGGGCACGCCGATCGCATGCGCGCAGGCGACCGCCGCCAGCGCATTGCGCACGTTGTGGCGGCCGGCGATGTTGAGCCGCAGCTCGATCGGCTGCCCGGCCACCGTCGCGGTGAAGCCCGAAGGGCGCGCGTCCTTCCCGGCATGCACGGTTTGCGCGGGATCGAGGCCGAACTCGATGGTGCGACTGGCCCCCGCGAGCCGTCGCCAGATCGGCGCGTGCGGGTCGTCGCCCGGGAACACCGCGACACCGTCGGGGCCGAGCGCCTGCAGCACGGCACCGTTCTCGGTCGCGGTGGCCGCCGGACCGTCCAGGAACTCCTGGTGCTCGCGCTGCGCGTTGTTGACCAGGGCGACGGTCGGCGCCGCCAGGCCGGCGAGCCAGGCGATCTCGCCGACGTGGTTCATGCCGAGCTCGATCACCGCGGCGCGGTGCCCGGCCTCGAGCGACAGCAGCGTGAGCGGGACGCCGACGTCGTTGTTCAGGTTGCCGCGGGTGGCGAACGCGGCCTCGCCGAAGTGGGCGGCGAGGATCGCGGCGATCATCTCCTTGACCGTCGTCTTGCCGTTGCTGCCGGTCACGGCGATGAGCGGCAGGTCGAAGCGGCGCCGCCAGCCGGCGGCGATCCATCCGAGCGCCTTGCGACTGTCCGGCACCAGCAGCGCCGGCGGCGCGGCGCGCTCGGTCCAGCGCTCCACGGCGATGGCGGCCGCGCCCCCGGCGAGGGCTTCGCCGACGAAGTCGTGCGCATCGAAGCGCTCGCCACGCAACGCGACGAAGAGGTCACCGCGCCGGACGTCGCGCGTATCGGTGCTCACCCGCGCGATCCGTTCCGCTCCGGTGCCGAGCAGCACCGCCTGGGGCAGCCAGTCGAAGGCCTGGCGCAGGTCAAACATCGCCACCGCCTTCGGCCCGCAGCCGCAGCGCGAGCCGCGCCTGGTCGACGTCCGAGAACGGCAGTCGCCTACCGCGAATCTCCTGGTAGGGCTCGTGGCCCTTGCCCGCGATGAGCACCACGTCCGCCGGCGCGGCGGCCTGGAGAGCCGCGGCGATCGCCTGCGCCCGGTCCGGCTGCTCGCGCCACGGGGCGCGCGAGAGGCCGGCACGCAGTTGCGCGATGATCGCTTCGGGCGCCTCGCCGCGCGGATTGTCGCTGGTGAGCACGATCTCGTCGGCATGCCGCTCCGCGGCCGCCGCCATCGGCGCGCGCTTGCCGGCATCGCGGTCGCCGCCGGCGCCGAAGACGCACCACAGCCGTCCGTTGCGCTCGTCGGCGAGCGGCCGCAACGCGTCGAGCGCGTTGGCGAGCGCATCCGGGGTGTGGGCATAGTCGACGACCGCGAGCGGCTGGTGGTCGTCGTGCGGATCGCCCACCATCTGCAGGCGACCCGGCACCGGCCGCAGGCTCTCCAGGCCGGCGGCGATCTCCTTCAGCGACCAGCCGAGGGCGAGCCAGGTGCCGGCGACCGCCAGGGCGTTGGCGACGTTGAAGCGCCCGATCAGCGCGAGCTGCAGGTCGACGCTGTCGCCGCCGCCGGTGGCGTCGCGGCGATCGGAGGCCCGCGCCTCGCCGGCCGCCCGGAACCACGACAGCAGGATCCGGCCCTGTCCGTCGAGGGGCGTCGCGGTGAGGAGGTCGCTGCACGCCGTGGAGCGCTCGCCCGCTTCGACCAGCGCATCGTCGCCGGCCGGCGCGTCGAGAAGCAGGTAGCCGATGCGCCGCAGATCCGGATCGGCGGCATTCAGCATCTCGGTGGACGCGGGGTCGCCGAGGTTGACCACCATCGCGTCGAGCGTCGGCCAGGCGAAGAGCCTGGCCTTGGCCGCCGCGTAGGCCTGCATGGTCACGTGGTAGTCGAGGTGGTCGCGGCTGAGATTGGTCAGCACCGCGACCGCGATCCGCGTCCCGTTCAGCCGGCCCTGCTGCAGGCCGATCGAGGAAGCCTCCAGTGCGACCAGCTCGATGCCGCGCGCGGCGAAATCGGCGAGCCGGTGCTGCAGCCCGAGCGCATCGGGCGTGGTAAGGACCGTGTCCGCGTCGGCTTCGGGCACGAAGTCGTCGGCTTCGCCGCCGGCCGGGACGCCCGCGCCCAGCGTTCCGATCACTGCGGCCCGCGCGTGCGCCGGGTCCATCGACGTGGCGGCGCCGTTGCCGGCCGAGCCGCTTCGCGCCGCGGCGATCCGCCGCGCGCGCCGGTCGAAGCCCTGCGCGATCCAGTGCGTGCAGCTCGTCTTGCCGTTGGTGCCGGTGACCGCGATCACCTTCACGCGGGCGCTCGGCTCGCCGAGATAGGCGGAAGCGATCTCGCCGGCCTGGCGGCGCAACCCCTCGACCACGAGCGACGGCACGCGGGCGTTCGCGACCACCTCCGCGAAGGCCTCGAGGCCCGCTCGCTCCACCACGATCGCGGCAGCCCCGGCGTCGAGCGCCGGGCGCAGCCAGTCGCGGCCGTCGCCCTGCTCCCCCGGATAGGCGAAGAATGCGTCGCCCGCGACCACCCGTCGGCTGTCGCTGCGCAGGCGCCCCTGCGCAGGCAACTGTTGCCTGAGCCAGTCCGCGGCATGTCGCGCAACCGGCCCGATCGAACCGGACCCCGTCACACGCCTTCCTTGCGCAACGCGACCATCGGCGAGATCATCGTCTCGAAGGGCGCATCGGGCTCGACACCGAGCGTCTGCAGCGCATCGCCGGCGATCCGGGAGAACACCGGGCCGGCGATCTGGCCGCCATAGTACTTGCCGGCGGACGGCTCATCGATCATCACCGCGACGATGATCCGGGGATCGGACATCGGCGCCATGCCGACGAACGAGGACACGTACTTCTTCACGTAGCGACCGTTCTCGATCTTGGTCGACGTGCCGGTCTTGCCGCCCACGCGGTAGCCGTGCACCTGCGCCGAAGGCGCGGTGCCCTTCGGCCCGGCCGCCAGCTCCAGCATGCGCCGGATGGCCGCAGCAGTGCCCGGGCTCACCACCGGCACGCCGCGCACCGTGTCGTGCTCGTAGTGACCTTCGCCGGCGCGCAGCGAGACCTGGATCGCTCGGCCGCGCTGCTCCTGCCCCGGCGCCTTGAAGATGGAGACCGGCAGCAGCTCGCCGTTGCCGGCGAAGATGGTGTAGGCGCGCGCCATCTGCATCAACGACACCGAGACGCCGTGGCCATACGAGATGGTGGCCTGCTCGATCGGCTTCCACTTCCGGTACGGGCGAAGCCGGCCGGAGGCCGCACCCGGGAAGCCCAGCTTCGGCGCCTGGCCGAAGCCGGCGGCGGTGAGCAGCCGCCAGTGCTGCTCGGGCGGCAGCGACAGGGCGATCTTGGCGGTGCCGATGTTGGAGCTGCGCTGGATCACCTGCTCGAGTGTGGTGAGCTCCCGGATGCGGTGGGCATCGCGGATCGTGTCGCGCCCGATGGTCATGCGGCCGTCGCGCACGTCGATCACGCTGCCCGGGCGGTACTTTCCACTCTCGAGCGCGAGCGCCGCGGTGAACACCTTCATGGTGGAGCCGGGCTCGTAGATATCGGTGATGGCGCGGTTGCGCAGCTGCGAGCCGGAGAGCCCCGAGCGGTCGTTCGGGTTGTACGACGGCCAGTTGGCGAGCGCGAGCACCTCGCCGTTGTGCGCATCGAGCACGATGGCCGCTCCGGCCTTGGCCGCGTTCACCTTGACCGCCTCCTTGAGCGCCTCGAAGGTACGGGCCTGGATGCGGGTATCGATGGTGAGCCGCAGGTCGCGGCCGTCGCGCGGCTCGCGGACCTGGTCGATCGCGCCGATGATCTGGCCGGTACCGTCCCGGATCACGCGGCGGCTGCCCGGATGGCCGGCCAGCATCGACTGGAACGAGAGCTCGAGGCCTTCCTGGCCCACGTGCCCGATGTCGGTGAATCCGACCAGATGGGCGACGGTTTCACCCTCCGGGTAGCTGCGCTTGTACTCGTCGTCCTCGCCGAAGCCCCTGATGCGCAGCGCCTTGATCCGCTCGGCGGTGTCCAGGTCCACCTGGCGGCGCAGGAAGACGAAGTTGCGATCCTCGGAAAGCCGGCGCTGGAGGTCGAGCGGCTTTAAGCCGAGGAGCCGGGCGACATCCATCAGGCGCGGGTCGTCGAGGTCGACGCGGTCGGGATAGGCCCAGATCGAGCGCGCGGGCAGGCTGGTGGCGAGCACCACCCCGTGCCGGTCCAGGATGCGGCCGCGGTTGGCCTGCAGCTCGATGGTCTTCTCGTAGCGCTGGGCGCCCTTGGCCAGCAGGAACGGGGACGACACCGTCTGCAGGTAGAGCGCCTTCCCGGCGAGCGCGACGAAGGCGACCGCGACCAGCGAGAAGATGAAGCGCGATCGCCAGAGCTGCAGCTTCGTCTGGAGCAGCTTGGGCGCGGCGAACTTGACCGACCTGGCCATCAGTTGGCCTCCCTGAGATACAGCGTGCGCTCCGGCGACAACGGGATCATGTGCAGCTCCGTCCTCACCCGGCGGTCCACCAGCGAGGCCTTCGCGAGCTTGGAGATCTCGAGCTGGAGCTGCGAGTGCCGGACGTCCAGCTCGCGCATCTGGCCCTGCGCGCGCTCCAGGTCGATCGCCAGGCGCCGCGCGCGGTGCTGGGAGGTCACCAGCAGCAGCGCCGCGATGACCAGCGCGGCCGCGAGGCCGACGTTGATGCGTGCGAGCACGCGCGGGTTCATGGCGCGATCTCCGCCTCGGTGCGCTCGGCCACGCGCAGCACCGCCGACCGCGCCCGCGGGTTGGCCTTCACCTCGTCGGCACCCGGCAGGATGCGACCCCGGCTGACGAGCGATGGCGCCGACAGCGGGGCGCCGGTGACCGGATGCCGCTCGGCGCTCTTGCCGCTGTGGAGCGAGATGAACTGCTTGACCATGCGATCTTCGATCGAGTGAAAGCTGATGACTGCCAGCCGGCCGCCCGGCACCAGGCGGCGCATCCCGGCCGCTAGTGCCCGCGAGAGCTCGGCGCCTTCGTCATTGACGTGAATCCGTAGAGCTTGAAAGGTACGTGTTGCCGGGTTCTTGCCCACCTCCGGCCTCTTTTGGCGCCGGCGAACGACTGCCGCCACGACATCGGCAAGTTGTCGTGTGGTTTGAAACCCCGCGCCACCGGCTTGGCCGCGGCGAGCAACAATCGCCGCTGCAATCGGAACAGCAAACCGTTCGTCCCCATATCGTTTCAGTACCTCCGCTATTTCCTGTTCCGACGCATGCTCGAGCCACTGCCGCGCCGACATGCCGCGCGTCGGATCCATGCGCATGTCCAGTGGGCCGTCCTGAAGGAAGCTGAATCCGCGCGCCGGATCGTCCACCTGCGGCGACGAGATGCCGAGATCGAGCAGCAGGCCGTCGATACCGCCGATGCCGCGCTCGTCGAGAACCCGCTCGAGCTCGGAGAAGCGGGCATGGAAGAGCTCGAACCGATCGTCGCGCCAGCGGCGCTCCAGCAGGCGGCCGGCCGCGACGGCGTCGGGATCGCGGTCCAGCGCCACCAGGCGCCCGCCCTTGCCCAGTACGTCGAGGATCCGCCGGCTGTGGCCGCCACGGCCGAACGTGCCGTCGACATAGATGCCGTCCGCGCGCACCCGCAAGGCGGCGACCGCCTCGGCGGCAAGCACCGGAACGTGGCTGCGATCGTCGGATTGCTCACTCGTGGCCACCCGGTTCAGAAGCCGAGCGCATCGCGCAGGGCCTCCGGAATGCCGGCCTCCGCCTGCTCGTCGAGGTAGCGCGCATGCGTTTCCTCGTCCCAGATCTCCAGGCGCTGCAGATCGCCCACCAGCACCACGCGCTTGTCGAGGCGCGCCGCCCTGCGCAGGATGGGGCTGACGAGAATGCGCCCGGCGCCGTCCATCTGCACCGGATCGGCCGAGCCGATGATGAGGCGCCGGACCGGCTCCTCCTTGGGCGTGAAGGTGCGCGACATCAGCTCGCGCATCCGCTCCCATTCCGGTTGCGGATAGACCCGCAGGAAGTGACCGAAGTGCCGGGTGACGGTGAGCTTGCCCTGGCAGATCGACTCGAGCTGCTCGCGCATCTCGCTCGGGATCGTCAAGCGACCCTTCGCATCGAGCGTCAGAGGATAGCTGCCCTCGAACATCTGCCAATCAACCCTTC
>JAEWGX010000128.1 GCA_023388075.1 Pseudomonadota bacterium | reverse complement strand
CCGGCCACGCTGATCTTCTCGTTCACGCCGGTCGAGGATCCGGCGGTCTACGAGGGGGCCTTCAGCGACTTCCTGGCCCACCTGGCGAAGGTCACCGGTCGCCGGGTCCGCTGGTACGCGGCCGAGTCCTACGCCGCCCAGGTCGAGGCATTGCGCTCCGGCCGGCTGCATATCGCGGGCGTTGCGAGTGGCGCCACGCCTTATGCAGTGAACCTGGGCGGCTTCGTTCCGCTGGTCACAATGCAGAAGACCGACGGCAGCACCGGATACACGCTGCAGCTCGTCGTCCGCGCCGACAGCCCGATCCGCTCGCCGGCGGACCTGAAGGGCCGCAAGGTCGCGCATGTATCACCGTCCTCGAATTCCGGCGACACCGCGCCGCGGGTGCTGTTCGCAAGCCAGGGCGTGGTGGCCGACAAGGACTACACCGTCGTCTATTCCGGAAAGCACGACAACTCGATCCTGGGCGTGCTGCATGGCGACTACGATGCCGCGCCGGTGGCGAGCAACGTCGTGGTGCTGATGCGCGACCGCGGGCTCTTCAAGGCCGACGCGCTGCGGGTCGTCTACGAATCCCGCCCTTTCCCCGGCGCCGCCTTCGGCATCGCCCACAACCTCGCGCCGGAGCTGCAGGCGAAGATTGCCGAAGCCTTCACGAGCTATCCGTTCGCCGGCTCGGGGCTCGCACGAGAGTTCAAGGAGTACCAGGGCTTCGCGCGGATCGACTACAAGAGCGATTGGGAGGACATCCGCGCCATCCAGAATGCGTCGGGCGTCCGCTACAACCAGGAGGCCCTGGGCAAGCTGAAGCGCTGACGGCGGTGCAATCATCCGTGGCAGCACAGCCGACCCAGGACAACTCGCCGCTGACTGGCCGGCCCGGCCGTGAACGGGTGGCCGGGAAGGTCGCCCTCGTCTTCGGCGCCGGTTCGTCGGGCCCGGGGTGGGGCAACGGCAAGGCGGCCGCGATGGCCTACGCGCATGAAGGCGCGAAGGTGGCGGTGGTCGATATCCGGCTCGAGGCGGCCATCGAGACCCGCGATCTGATCCGCGGCGCCGGGTACGACTGCGAGGCGTGGGCCGCCGACGTGACCGACGGGGCTGCCGTCGCCAGGGTGGTGCGCGAGACGGTGGCCCGTTTCGCTCGTATCGACATCCTCCACAACAACGTCGGCATCATCCGCACCGGATCGCTGACCGAGATGGACGAAGCCGATTGGAATCACGTGATCGCCACCAACCTGACCGGTGCCTTCCTCACCTGCAAGCACGTCTTCCCGGTGATGCTGGGCCAGGGTGGCGGAGCGGTGGTCAACATCTCGTCCCTCGCGTCGATCCAGGTCAACCAGTACCCGTACCTGCCGTACTTCGCGGCCAAGGCCGGCCTCAACCAGATGACCCGGGCGCTCGCGGTGCAGTACGCCGATCGCAACATCCGCGTGAATGCGGTGTTGCCAGGCGTGATGGACACGCCAATGGTGTATCAGCAGCTTGGTGACCAGTCCACGGACCGGGAAACCCTGGTGGCCCGTCGCAATGCAGCGAGCCCGATGGGACGGATGGGGGACGCCTGGGACGTGGCCTGGACCGCGCTGTTCCTGGCCAGTGACGAGGCCCGATACATCACCGGGGTCTGCATCCCGGTTGATGGGGGAAAGCACTGCGCCGGTCGCTAGTTGGACCATCTTCACCCTCGACCATCAAAAAGGAGAAACCTCAGTGAATTTTGCTCGGAGACGATTCGCGCTGTCGGCCGCCGTCGCGCTTGCGGTGGGCAACCTGGTGATTGCGGCACCGGCGCAGGCCCAGAGCCGCTTCCCGGAGCGGCCGGTGCATCTGGTGATCCCCTTTCCGCCGGGCGGCACGTCCGACATCTCCGGCCGGATCCTGGCGGATGCCCTGGCGAAGGAGCTTGGCCAGACAGTCGTGGTCGAGAACCGCGGCGGCGCGGGCGGCTCGATCGGCGCCCGTCATGTGGCCGAGGCGAAACCCGATGGCTACACGCTGCTGCTCGGTACCTCGAGCACCAACGGCACGAACTCGGCCGTCTACAAGAACCTGCCGTATGACGCCGTCAAGGGCTTTACCGCCATCACGCGCATCATCGAGGTGCCAGGCGTCATCGCGGTGAACAGCAAGTTCCCGGCGAAGACCTATGCCGACTTCGCGAAGCTGGTCGGCTCGGCACCGGGCAAGTACTCGTATGCCTCGTCCGGCAACGGTGGGGCGACCAACATGGCCATGGAGTACTACAAGTCGCTCAGCGGCCACCGGATCGTGCACATTCCGTATCGCGGCACCGGACCGGCGCTGACCGACGTGATCGGCGGCCAGGTCGAGATGATCTACGACACGGTAGCGTCGTCGTGGGCGCACATCAAGGCGGGACGACTGATTCCGGTCGTGGTGGCGGCGCCCGATCGCCTGAAGGACCTTCCGGACGTGCCGACGATGGCCGAGGTCGGCCTGCCGAAGGCCAATTCGGGCTTCTGGAACGGCGTGCTCGCCCCGGCCGGCCTGCCTGCCGACGTGCTGGCCACGATCCATGGCGCGATCAAGCGCGCCCTGCAGCGTCCCGAGGTGATCCAGAAGTACGCCGAGGTGGGTGCGCTTGTCGTCATCGACGAGCCGCCGGTGTTCGCGAAGGTGATCGCCGACGACGTCGAGAAGTGGAAGGCCGTTGCGGCGTCGGCCAACATTTCGCTCGACTAAGGCCGCACCACCGGCGCCGCCACACCCTCGATCATGACATCGACGCAGGCCGGCAAGCCCGAGGCCCGGGCGCGTGCCACGGCCGCCGTCACGGCTGCCGCGTCCGCCCCCTGACCTTCGACCCGCTCGCCGTGGCCGCCTAGCGCGGCCACCACCGCGTCGTAGCGGGCCGGCCGCAGGTCGCACCCGATCGCCCGGTCGGCGCCGTAGCTCTTCAACTGGATCTGGTACTCCGCGTTCCAGCGCGCGTCGTTGCCGATCACGCCGACGAAGGGCAGGCCGTAGCGAAGGGCGGTGTCGTACTCGGCGATGTGGAATCCCACGGCGCCGTCGCCCATCACTGCCACCACGGGCGCCTCGGGCCGGGCGAGTCGCGCGGCGATCGCGAACGGCACCGCGACGCCGATCGCGCCCGCCGATCCGTTGATGACCAGGTTCGGAGCCTGCAGGCAGGCCTGCGCCCACTGGCCGATCTCGCCGCCGTCGCAGACGAGCACCGAGTCCGGATGGCTGTCGAGCAGCGGTTGCAGCGCCCGGCAAAGCTGCACCGGATGCAGTCGACCGCCCGCTTCGGAACGGGCCTGGTCCCAGGCGACTGGGCGGTAGGCGATCGCTTGCGCCACCTCGTCGCGCCACGCCGCGTGGGCCGCGGAGGATGCGCGATGCCTGCCCGCTGCCGCCAGCAGAGAGTCGATCGCGGACGGCGCGTCAGCCGCCAGGCTTGCCACCAGCCGGGTACCGACCAGTCGCCGCGCGCGCTCGCGCTCCGCAAGGTCGGGATCCACCTGCAGGATCTCGCAACCGTCCTGCCATGCCGGTGCGCGGCCGAAGCCCAGCGTGAAGTCGAGCCGCTTGCCGAGCAGCAGCACGCAGTCCGCCGCCGCGAGCATAGGGGCGAACGCGCCCAGCGCCGGATCGTTGATCCCGCGCGGGCTTTGCATGCCCACCACCGGGATGCCGAGCGCCTGCTCCAGCTCGCGGCAGGACGCTCGCGCGCGACGAGTGAGCGAGGCGGGACCCACGAGCACCAGTGGACGCGCTGCCCGGCGCAGTCGCCCGAGCACGGCGTCCACGTCGCTCGCGGCGAGGATCGCGGAGCCTGGCACCGGGCCGTCCGCGGTCCCGCTTGCGGTACCGATTCTCTCTTCCAGCACGTCCGACGGCAGGCTGAGATGCACCGGCCCCGGCCGCCCCGATCGCGCGATGCGCATGGCGCGCGCCACGTCGCTCGCCACCGCCTCCGCGCTCTGGCAGGTCCATGCCGCCTTGGCGACCGGCGCGGCCATGTCGGCCTGGGCCATCTCCTGGAAGGCGCCCTGGTTGAGCTGGCCGAGCGGCGCATGGCCGGAGAGCAGGACGACGGGTGATTCGCTCATCCCCGCGGTGTAGAGGGCCGAGATCGCGTTGGCGTGCCCCGGGCCGCCGGTCACCAGCGCGATGCCGACCTGGCCGGTGAGCCGGGCCCAGGCATCGGCCATGTGCACAGTCGCGGCCTCGTGCCGCGTGTGGATCAGCTCCACGCCCTGGCCGATGGTGGCGTCGAACACCGACATGACGTGGTTGCCGGAAAGCGTGAAGACGTGCGGGACGCCGGCCTGCGCCAGCGTTGCGACCAGCGCGTCGGCGCCCCTCGGGGCTTGACCGGGACGTCCGGCGCTCGCGCTCACGTGATCCCGACGCCGAGCTCGCGCCCGATCCGGTCGGCCGCCATGCCGGGTGGGCCGTAGAGCGCGCTCCAGCCTTCGTTCGGCACGACCGAAAGCGGACAGGTCATGTCTCCTCCATCTCCTCGTTGTCCTTGCCTGCCTGCCGCTCAGCCGCCGGCGGCGAGCGTCTCGGCAAGCAGTGTCTCGCCGGGTCGCACACGGGTGAAGACGACCGGCTCGCGTCGCAGCAGGAGCGCCCCGCCCGCATCCTGCGTCACGACGGTGAAGGCGGAACGGGCAAGGTCGCGCGTCTCCGGAAAGTCTTCCCGGAAGTGCGCGCCGCGCGAGTCCTCGCGGGCGAGTGCGGCCGTGGCGATCGTCCGGCTTACGGCGATCAGGCTGCGCAGGTTCAGCCAGTCGTGCCAGCTCGGGTTGAAGGCGCGGTCGCCGTCCACGATGCCGCTTCGCGCGAGGGCCTGGTCGAGCTCGTCCAACCGGCCAAGCGCTCGCGCGAGGCCGGTCGCATCGCGAAGGATCCCCACATCCTGCCACATGGTCTCGTAGAGCGACTCGCGTATCGTGTCGATGCCCGCCGGGTCGGCGGCAACCAAGAACGGCTGCTCATGCCATGCGATGGAGGCGCGGATCGCTTCCTCGTCCGGGTCGGCAAGCGCGCCGCGCGCGCCCGCCAGCGTCGCCGCCATGCTTTCGCCGGCGAGGCCGCCGAAGACGGTGGAGTTCGCCACGCCGTTGCCGCCGAGACGGTTCGCGCCGTGCACGCCGCCGGTATCCTCGCCAGCGGCGAAGAGACCAGGCAGATCGGTGGTGCAGTCTCCCCGGAACACCACGCCGCCCATCATGTAATGCGCGGTAGGCACCACCTCGACCAGGCCACCAGCCAGGTCGAAGCCGCAGTCCGCGCAGCGTTCGACCATGCCCTTGAACTGGCGGCGCACCTTGTCCGCGCCGAGATGGTGCATCTGGATGTACACGCCGCCGTTCGGAGTGGTGCGACCCGCGCGCATCTCGGCGTAGATCGCCCGCGAGACGATGTCCCGGGTGGCGCGCTCGCCGTCGGCATGGTAGTTCTTCATGAAGCGCTCGCCGGCGCCGTTCAGCAGCCAGCCGCCGGCGCCGCGCAGCCCCTCCTCCAGGACGGTGCCGGTCATGCGGGTGCTGCCCCCCGCGAGCAGACCCGTCGGGTGGAACTGCACCATCTCCATGTCGCGCAGCGGCAGGCCGGCGCGCAGCGCCATCGCAAGCCCGTCGCAGGCCTTTTCGCCCGACGGCGTGTGGTACTTGTACATGGTGGGGCCGCCGCCGGTGGCGAGCAGCACGGCGCGGGCGCGCACGACGACATAGCGGCCGGTGCGCATGTCGATCATCAGCACCCCCGCCAGGCGCGAGCCGTCGCGGGTGCGGATGAGCTCGATCGCGCGGTGCTCCTCCAGGCGCTCGATGCCGCGGGCCCATACCTGCTCGGAGAGCCGGTTGATGATCTCGATTCCGGTGAGATCGCCCTTGTGCACCGTGCGGTCGAAGGTCTGGCCGGCGAACGCCTTCTGGTGGATGGTGCCGTCGGGGTTGCGGTCGAAGAAGCAGCCGAGCTCGTTCTCCAGCTCCCGGATGCGTTCGACCGCCTTGGTGACCAGCGTCCAGGCCAGGTCCTGGTCCGCGAGCCACTTGCTGCCGTCGATGGTGTCCATGAAGTGCCGCTCGATCGAGTCGCCTGGGGCGAGCGCGACGTTGTAGCCGCCCTGGACCATGCGGGTGCAGCCGCACTTGCCCAGCAGGCCCTTGACGGCGACAGTGATCGAGAGCGACGGATCGGCCTGGTGCGCATGCAAGGCGGCGAAGAGCCCGGCGCCGCCCGAGCCGAGGATCAGGATGTCGGTGTCGCGGCGGTCGATGGCGTTCGCCCCGGAGGCGGCAGCGGTCATGGGCATGTCCTCCGGTTCCGGGGGACGCTCATCCCGCTTCCTTCACGCCGAGCGAGGCGAGCACCGCCGCCCGCCGGGCGTTGACGTCCTCGCGCACGACGTCGTAGAGGCTGCCGCCGTGGCTGTCCATCGCGACCAGCAGCGGGCCGAAGTCGCGGATGCTGAACTTCCAGAGCGATTCCGGGTTCAGGTCGTCCAGGTCGACATCCTCGATGCGCTCGATCCAGGTGGTCTCCAGGGCCGCGGTGCCTCCGATGATGGCGAGGTAGACCCCGCCGAGCTCGGCGAACGCCGCCTGGGAATCCGCGCGCAGCCCGCCCTTGCCGATGACGATGCGCACCCCGTACTGCGCCATCAGCGGCCGGGTGAAGCGCTCCATCCGGTCCGACGTGGTGGTGCCGATGCAGACCGGGGCATAGCCGGTGGGATGCTCGGCGTCGGCCGGCACCTTGCGGACGTTCGGGGCGGTGTGGATGACCGCGTGGCCGCGCAGGTCGAAGCGGGTGGTCCGGCCGCGATCGAAGAGGTGGATCTGGGTGGCGTCGCGGATACCGTAGAGCGTCGACTGCAGGGTGACGGTGTCGTTGATCCGAAGGGCGCGCACCTGCGCCTCGCTGACGGGCGTGGAGAGCTCGATGTGTGCCATGGTCGCCCCGCCTCAGAAGCCGTATGCCACGCCCTGCGGCGTGAAGGTGGCGCTCGCCCGCCGGGCGGAGTGGCATTGCATGTTGACCGCGACCGGATTCATGGTGATGTGGGTGGCGGCAAGCTCCACCTGGACCGCGAAGGCGGTGGAGTCGCCGCCGAGCCCCTGTGGTCCGACGCCGAGCTGGTTGACCGCCTCCGTGAGCTCGGCCTCGAGCGCGGCGCCTTCCGGATCGGCGCAGCGGCTGCCGAGCTCGCGCGTGGCCGCCCGCTTGGCGAGCGCGACGCACAGGTCCGAAGTGCCGCCGATGCCGACGCCGACGATCGTCGGCGGACAGGTCTTGCCGCCGGCCGAGATGACGCAGTCGACCACGAAGGTCTTTATCGCGGCGATGCCCTCGGCCGGGATGGCCATCCGCAGAAACGAGTTGTTCTCCGAGCCGCTGCCCTTGGGGATCATCTCGATCTCGAGGGTCTGCGGCTGCGCGATGAAGTCGAGGTGGATCACCGGCACGCCGGGCCCGCAGGAAGTGTGTTCGTTGCGGCGGTTGAGCGGATGCACGACCGATGAGCGCAGGGGATGCTCCCGGGTGGCGCGCTCGCAGCCGCGTCGGATCGCTTCCTTGAGGCCATAGCCGTCCACCTGGACGTCGCGGCCGATCGCCACGTTGTAGATCGGCACGCCGGTGTCCTGGCAGAGCAGGTTGTCGGTCTGTTCCGCGACCTGGATGTTCGTGATCATGGTGCCGAGCACGCTCTTCGCCGTCGCCTCGCGCTCGCTCGCGGCGAGCCGATCGAAGCCCCGCTTGATGTCGGGGGGCAGCACCTTGAGCGCCCGGATATAGAGCTCGCGCGCCGCTTCCTCCACCTGTCCCAGATCGACCTGCATCGTACTTCCTTCAATTGCGGCCGCGCCGCCCGGACGGCGTCCGCGGCGCGGCCATTGCACGGCGCGGCTAGTTCACCTTCAGGCCGCGGCTCTTGACCACCTGCGCCCAGAGCTTCGACTCCTCGGCGATCGCGCTGGCGAACTCCTTGGGCGCGTTGCCCACCGGCGCCATGCCCGCCACGTGGAGCCGGGCCTTGAGCCTGGTGTCGTCCAGTGCCTTCACCGTGTCGCGATGGATCTTGTCCACGACGGCCTGCGGCGTACCGGCCGGCACCATGAATCCGAACCAGCCGCTGTTCTCGAACCCCTTCAGCCCGCCCTCGGCCACGGTGGGCAGGTCCGGTATCAGGGTCGAACGCTTGGTGCTGGTCACGCCGAGCGCGCGAACGCGCTTGTCGCCGATATACGGGATGAGCGCGGCGATGTTGGACACGACGAAGTGGATCGATCCCGCGGCAAGGTCCGCGATGGCCGCGCTCTCGCCCTTGTAGGGAATGTGGGTCGCCTGGATGCCGGCGGCGGTGACGAAGTTCTCCGCTGCCATGTGCGTCTGGGTTCCGATCCCCGCCGAGCCGAAATTGATCGACCCGGGTTTCGACTTGGCGAGCGCGATCAGCTCGCCCACCGTCTTCGCGGGTACCGACGGATGCACCGCCACGACCTGCGGGCCGCTCGCGACGTTGGTCACGGCAATGAAGTCCTTGACCGGGTCGAACGGCAACTGGCTGTACATGTGCGGATTGACCGTGAAGATGCTGCCGGAAGTCATCAGGATCGTGTAGCCGTCCGGCGCCGCCTTGGCGACCAGCTCCGCCCCGATGTTGCCGCCGGCGCCGGCGCGGTTCTCCACCACGACCGACTGTCCCCAGTACTCGGTGAAGTTCTGGGCGATGGCGCGGGCGACGACGTCGGTCGTGCCGCCCGCGGAAAACGGTACGACGATCCGGACGGTCCGTTCCGGCCACTTGCCCTGGGCGAGGACCGATCCGCCTGCCGCGGCCAGGGCGGCGCCGCCGATCGCCTTGAGCGCGGTACGACGTCCGGGCGGGAGTGAAGCGGGGTGGGTTTTCGTCATGCTTGTCTCCTCTGATGGATGGAATGGTCCTGCCTTTGCCGGCTGGCACCCGACCGCCGCGCTAGCCCACCAGGGCGAGCCCGAAAGCGATGCCGACAGCCATGGCGACCCCGATGATCGCCGCCGTCCAATTCTTGCGCGTGCCCGACCACGGGCGGAACTCGATCACCAGCAGCCGCAGGCCGCAGCTCGCATGGACGGCCAGCAGCACGACCAGCAGCCATTCTGCGATCTTGAACGGCACCATGTCGACCAGCTGCAGCGCGCCGTCAAGCGCGGCGGCGCCACGCAGCGCCTGTCCGAGCAGCAGGAAGTGCAGCGGCAGGAAGGCGGCGAGGGCGATTCCCGAGATCCGGTGCGCCATGGCGAGCAGGAAGCCGGGGTGCCGCCGGGCTCGCCAGTCGTTGCGTCGCGGCGCGAGCACGCCGGTACCGGGTCCGCTCATGCGCCCGGTACCCATACCGCCCAGACCGCCCGCAAGCCCAAGGCGAGCAGGAGGGCGGCGAACAGCATCGCGGCGACATGACTCGGGCGGCGGCTCCAGCCGGCCCACTCTTCCAGGATGCGGGCGAGCCCGATGGGGGCATGCGCGACCACCGCCACCACGAAGACCAGGTAGAACGCCGCGAACCCGAGGTTGCCCTGGGTACGCGCGAGGATCTCCGCCGCGCCGAGGCCGCCTCGCACCGCATAGCCGATGGTCACCAGGTGAACCAAGACGCAGGCCAGCAGCACCATCGCGCTCACGCGCTGCGCGTACCAGAGCCGCACCTGCAGGCGAGCGGGGGCTGCCAGGGAAGCACCGGCGTGGCCCCGGCTTCCTTCACCCCCGCGGGGGTCGGACCGGGGATGGCCCGGGGCCGGCGGCTTCGTCAAGCTTCCCCCTTCAACACGGCGCGGGTGGCGAGTCGCTTGAGGCCGGCGATGCCCGCGGTCGGTTCCAGGTGCTTCGGGCATCGCTCGGTGCAGGACCCGTGGCTGTGGCACGCGTGGCAGCCGGCATCGCCGGCCACGGCGGCGAGTCGCTCGGCCCCGGCCACGTCGCGGACGTCGTTCATCAAGGTCCAGGCGCGGTTGAGCGCGGCCGGTCCGAGATAGTCCGGTCGCCAGCCGACCACGTCGCAGGAGGCGTGGCACACGCCGCAGCCGATGCATTCGATGCCGGCGTTGGCGGCCTGGCGCTGCGGCGACGCCGGTGCCACCCGCTCGAAGTCTTCGTGCCGGCTCCTCGAACCGCGGAACCTGCCCTGGGCGCGGGCCCACTTGTCGAAGAAGCCGCTCATGTCGGTCGCCAGGTCCTTGATCACCGGCAGGTGCGTCAGCGGTGCGATCTCCAGCCGCCCGTCGGTGGCGACCTTGCCCACGTGGGTCCGGCAGGTCCAGCGCGCGATGCCGTTCACGGTCATGGCGCAGGATCCGCACATGCCGACGCGGCAGGCGAAGCGGTAGGCGAGGGATGGCTCGAGCCGCCGCTGGATGTAGGTGACCACGTCGAGCACCGTCTGGCTATCCTGGCGCGGCACCTCGTAGGCGGAGAACGAGCCACCGCCGGCACTGCGCCAGACCGAAACGTTCAGCGACTGAGACATTCGAGCGTGATTCTCCCCAGGCTTCGCCTTCCCTGATTCTGATCGGCTTGTCAGATAAAGCGAAGCTAGTTATTCTGACGGTGAGGTAAAGCATAACTTTAGGAAGCCGCGGCTTGTCCTCCATCCGCACGCTGCGCACCTTTCTCGCGGTGGCGCGCCTCGGCAGCTTCGCGGCTGCCGGAGACGAAGTCGGCCTCACCGCGGCCGCCGTGGGCCTGCGCATGCGCGCATTGGAGCGCGACCTGAACCAGGCGCTCTTCGACCGCGGGGCGCGGGCGGTGGTCCTGAACACGGCCGGGCGGCAGGTGGTGCCCCAGGTGGAACGGCTGATCGCCGAGTACGAGGCGCTTGCGGTAGGCGCCGACGGTGACGGGGAGGCCCTCGCCGGCACGGTCGTGATGGGAGCGCTGGTGTCGGCCCTGATGGGCGCGTTCGCCGATGCGCTCTGGGCGATCCGCCAGGAGCATCCTCGGCTGGAGGTGAAGCTCTTTGCCGGCCAGTCCGGCACCTTCGCGGAGAAGGTGCTGCGCGGCGAGCTGGACGCCGCGGTCGTCATGCAGTCGCCCCGGCCGCTTCCCTCGAGCGTCGCGTGGACCCGCCTCTATGGCGAGCCGATGGTGCTCATCGTGCCGCGGCGCCCGCACTTCCGGGTGCCGGAAGATCCGATCGCCATCCTGAGGTCATCGCCCTTCATCCGCTTCGACCGGGAGACCTGGACCGGCCTGCTGGTCAAGCGGGTGTTGCGCCGCACCGGCGTCACGGTGGCCGAGGGCATGGAGCTCAACTCGGTGGAGGCGATCGTGGCGATCGTGCGGCAGGGTTTCGGCGTCTCGATCGTGCCGCGACTCGCCAACGTGGACTGGCGCCGCGACCGGGACCTGAAGGTGATAGAGATCCCGGGCGTGCAGGAGGTCAGGCATGTCGGCCTGCTGGAGCGGGTCCATCACTCGCGCAGGCGCTTCACCGCGGCGATCAAGGGCTACTTCGGCGTCGATGGAACCGGCCGTAGTAACCCCCATTGACGCCGGGCGGCTCGCGAATCGATCATCGGAGCCCGGCCCGGTCCGGACCGGGCAGAGGAGGAGACCAGAGCATGAAGAACGAGACGCATGTCCTCGCGCGCATTGCCGCCCTGTTCACGGTCAAGGCAGCCGCGCTTGCCGCTGCAGTTTCCCTGTCCACCGCCGCCGGCGCCCAGGAGACGACCCTGCGCCTGGTGAGCGCGTTCGCCGAGAACAGCACCTACGCTCTGCGCCTGCAGGAGTGGGCGAAGGAGGTGAACGCCAATGGCAAGGGCGTGCTGCAGATCAACTTCATCGGCGGGCCCAAGGCGATCCCGACCTTCGAGGTCGGCAATGCCGTCCGGACCGGCGTCGTCGACATCGCGATGAGCACCGGCGCCTACTACACCAACGTCATGCCGGAAGCGGACTTCCTCAAGCTGACCCAGATGACGATCGCCGAGCAGCGCAGGAACGGCGTGTTCGAGGCGATCAACAAGGTCTGGAACCAGAAGGGCAACATGCAGTACCTGGGCCGCATGGTGGAGAACCAGCCGTTCCACCTCTACACCAACAAGAAGATCGACAAGCCCGATCTCACCGGCCAGAAGATCCGGATCACGCCGGTCTACCGGGAGTTCTTCCAGGCGTTGAACGCCAGCGTGGTCACCACCCCGCCGGGAGAGGTCTTCACGGCGCTGGAGCGCGGCGTGGTCGACGGCTATGGCTGGCCCATCGGCGGCATCTTCGACCTCAACTGGCACGAGAAGACGAAGTATCGCGTCGATCCCGGGTTCTACGACGCCGAGGTGTCCCTCATCATGAACCTGCACGCGTACCGCAAGCTGAGCGACGCCCAGCGTGGCTTCCTCGAGAAGCAGGTGCTCGCGCTCGAGGCGAAGAACGATTTCTGGGTGAAGTACGCTGCCGATGAGATCGCCCGCCAGCAGAAGGCCGGCATCGAGGTGATCAAGTTCGACGATGCCACGGCCAAGGCGTATCGCGCCAAGGCCTACGAAGTCGCGTGGGCCGCCGCCGAGAAGCAGAGTCCCGAGGTGGCCGCGACCTTCAAGCCGCTCTTCTCCGGCGCGAAGTGACCGGGTAGCAGATCGCGGTCGGCGCCGACTCGTCATCCCTTGACCGGCTTCGCGGCGTCACGGGTCCATGCTCGATCGCATCTCGCGCGCGTACGGCCGCTTCCTGGACTGGCTGGCCATGGCCGGCTGCGTCGTGCTGCTGGCGATGATGCTGGTCATCGTCGCCGACGTCGCCCTTCGCAACGTCCCCATCCCCGGCCTGCCGGGGAGCCTGCCCTGGAGCACCGAGGTTTCGGAGCTGATGCTCTACGTCATCACGCTTTGCGTCGCCCCGTGGCTGCTGCGGCAAGGCCAGCACATCCGCGTCGACATCATGCTGCAGGCGATCCCGCCGCGGCCCGCCTGGTACCTCGAGCTGGTGACCGACGTGATCGGCTTCGCCTGCTGCGTGACGATCGCCTGGTACGGTGCCCAGGCGGCCTGGTCGAGCTACGCGTCCGGCGCCGTCAACATCCGTACCCTGGTGACGCCGGAATGGTGGGCCCTCGCCCTCCTGCCCGCCGTCTTCATCCTCCTCGCCATCGAGATGTGCTTCCGCCTGATCCGCCTGTACCAAGGCGACCGCGCCCCGCGCAAGGAAGCGGTCAGCGCGGCATGAACCCGCCTCGGGGGGCAGCGCTCAGCGCGAAGGGGGCACGGCGGGCATGGTCTCAGTGAGCGGCTGGGCGATCGCCGCCTGGCTGATGCTCGGCGGCTCCATGGTGCTGCTCTTCATCGGCATGCCGGTGGCGCTCACCTTCATCACCATCAACATCATCGGCGCCTGGCTCTACATGGGTGGCGAGCCGGGCCTGGTGCAGCTTGCACGCAGCAGCGTCAGCTCCATCACCGCCTTCTCGCTCACGCCCATTCCACTCTTCGTCCTGATGGGCGAGATCCTGTTCCACACCGGGCTTGCGATCAAGGTGATCGACGGCATCGAGCGGCTCATTCGCCAGATCCCCGGCCGGCTCGCGGTCGTGGCCGTGGTCGCGGGCACCGTGTTCTCGGCGATCTCCGGCTCGACCATCGCGACCACGGCGATGCTCGGCTCGCTGATGCTGCCGGTCATGCTGGCCCGGGGCTACCATCCCACGCTCGCGACCGGACCCATCATGGCGATCGGGGCGGTGGACATGCTGATCCCGCCGTCCGCCCTCACCGTGCTGCTGGGTTCGCTCTCCGGCATCTCGATCTCGGGCCTGCTGATCGGCGGCGTCGTTCCGGGCGTGATCCTGTCGGCGGCCTTCGTGCTGTGGATCGTCCTGCGGGTCCGGATGAGTCCCGGCCTGGCGCCAGTCGACGACGAGGCCTCCCGCTTCACCGGGTGGGAGCGCTGGCGGCTCTTCTTCGGATACGTGCTGCCGTCGCTCTCCATCTTCGGTGTCGTGGTGGGGGCGCTTGCCGCCGGTTGGGCAACGCCGACCGAGTGCGCCGCGCTCGGCGCCTTCGCGACCATGCTCCTCGCGGCGCTCTACCGGCGCCTCTCATGGGAGGCGGTGATGCGGGCCCTACGCGGTACGGCCGGCATCTCGGGGATGATCCTCTTCATCATCCTGGGCGCCACCACGTTCGCGCAGATCCTGTCCTTCTCGGGCGCAAGCAACGGGCTGGTGCAGATGATCACCGGGCATGGGCTGTCCACCAACCTCGTCGTGATGGGCATGATGCTGATGCTGATCTTCCTCGGCGTCTTCGTCGACCAGGTCAGCATGATGATGATCACGCTGCCGATCTTCATGCCGGTGGTGCAGGCCCTGGGCGTGGATCCGATCTGGTTCGGTGTCATGTTCCTCATCTGCATGCAGATGGGCCTGCTGCTGCCGCCCCACGGGCTGCTGCTCATGACGATGCGCGGGGTCGCGCCGCCTTCGGTCACCATGGCGCATATCTTCCAGGC
>JAEWGX010000073.1 GCA_023388075.1 Pseudomonadota bacterium | reverse complement strand
GCCCGGATCAGCGCGGTGCCCGGCTCCCGGAGCTCGGGACGCGGGCGCGAGGCCGCCGCCCGCGCCGCGAGCGCGTCCAGCGCGCCACGGACCTGATAGAGATTCTGGATGAAGGTGGCATTGAGCGGCGCCACCCGGATGCCGCGGCGGTTCTCCTCGTCCACCACCAGGCCCTGGCGGCGCAGCACCTGCAGCGCCTGCAGCACCGGCTGCCGCGACACGCCGAGCCATGCCGCGAGCTGCTCCTGCGTGTACTTGCGGTCCGGAGGCAATCGCGCCGAGCAGATCGCCTCCAGCAGCGCCTCGTAGCAGCGCTGGGCGAGATCCGGCGTTGCGGCCAGGGAGGCAAGCCGGGTGGAAGCTGGCAAGCGGGTGCTCCGATTGAACTCTGTATACAGAATACTCTAGTCCGTGGCTGGCTTCGCGTCAAACCGCGTCATAAGATCCGCTCGGCCGCGGCGCCGGTGGCCTTCGTCGAGAGGCCGCGGTGGCGTTGCGACGTGGCGCGCGAAGAAGCGCGGGAAGGGAGCAGAGGGAATGCGGGATGCGATCGATGAGCCGGGCGTTATTGGGGACGCCGGTCGAGCCGGGGACGGCGCGCCCGGAGAGATCGCTCCGACGGGCCTGCTGCAACCGCGGCAGGCCCAGGGAGCACTGCCCGAGGCGGTGTGGCAGCCGCCCGCGCTCGCGCTGGCCCAGCCCCTCGACCTGCTCTGCACCCGGTTCGCGTTGCAGACGATCGTCACGCTCGGTCCGCGCTTCAACCTGCGCCGCGACATCAACAACCTGGTGACATTGGGGGGGCGCTACCTGGTTTGGCCGCTGCCGGTGTTGTCGCGCCTCCAGTCGTTCCTTTCGCGGCGCTGCGCGGAGGCGCCCGCCTGGGTCGGCGCCGGCGCGCTCGCGCCGGCGGAGTTCATGTCGCGTCACGGGGCCTGGAACGGCCTCTACGACGACGCGACGGTCTTCTACTACCTCGACGAGTACGTCAAGGTGAGCGCCAAGGACCTGCTCGCGGTCTTCCAGACCACGGTGCGCGAGCTCGACGTACGCCTTGCCGGGTGCGCGATCCGCCTCGTCGACAACATCGACATGCTGAGCCGGGTGCTGGGGCTGAACGAGGCGGAGCGGGCGGTGCTCCTGCATGCGTCTCTATGCAAGTACCAGCGCGAGCTGCGCCCGGTGCTGGTGGACTGCAAGGCCTCGAGCGCGCTGGAGGCCTACGGCATGCTGGCACAGGTCCTCGGGCGCGATGCGGGCGACGTCGCCGCGTGCCTGCGGGTGGGTGGGCGCCTGGAATCGCTCGGCCTCATCGATACGCCCATCGCGGAGCACGCGATCACCGATCTGGGCGACCTGATGCGCGTGTCGGACAAGCTTCTCGCGGTCCTCACCGCCCACTACGGCTGCGAGGCCGACATGATGGCCGCCTTTACCCGGCCCGCGGGGGAGACCACGCTCGGGCTGGAGGACTATCCGCACGTGGAGGACGATGCCCGCTACCTGGTCGCGCTGCTCAAGTCCGCGGTGGGCCGCGGCGCCGAGGCGGCCGCGCCGGAGCAGGGCATCAACATCCTCCTCTACGGACCGCCGGGGACCGGCAAGACCGAGTTCGCCAAGCTGATGGCGCGGCTCGCGCAATGCGAGCTCTACGAAGTCGACTGCCTGGACCGGGACGGCAACAGCCTCTCGGGCAAGGAACGCTATCGGTCGCTGCAGGTCTCGCAGGCGTTCCTCGGCGGCCGCTCCGGCACCGCGATCCTCTTCGACGAGGTGGAGGACGTCTTTCCCCCCATCAGCGAGAAGCCGACGCACGGCTTCGGCGTCGAGGACATCCGGGGCGGCCAGGTGAACGGCAAGGCCTGGGTGAACCGCACCCTCGAGCAGAACCCCGTGCCCACCATCTGGATCTCCAACTCGATCAACCAGATCGACCCGGCGTATCGACGACGCTTCCAGTTCCACCTGGAGCTCGCCAATCCGCCGCAGCGGGTGCGCGAGAACATCGCCCGGAAGCACCTCGCGGCGCTGGGGGTGGACGACGAGTTCATCGCGCGGGTCGCCGCCCGTCGGCAGGTGACGCCGGCGCAGATCCAGTCGGCGGCGCGTTTCGCGCGGCTCGCCCGGATCGAAGTCCAGGACGACGTGCAGGCGCTGGTGGAGCGCCAGCTCGACCGCTCGGACAAGGCGCTTGGCCAGGTCGCCGGCGAGGGCCAGCGCGACGCCCCGACGGCCTACGACCTCGAGCTGCTCAATGTCGAGACGCGCTTTCCGGTCGACCGCATCATCGAGGCGTTGCGGGCGCGGCCGCGCGCGACGCTGTGCTTCTACGGCATGCCCGGGACCGGCAAGACGGCCCTGGCCGAGCACATTGCCAGCCGGATCGAGAAGCCGCTCATGATCCGGCGTGCCTCCGATCTCGTCAGCAAGTACGTGGGCGAGACCGAGCAGCAGATGGCACGCATGTTCCAGGAGGCCTCGCGCGAAGGCGCGGTGCTCCTGCTGGACGAGGCCGATTCCTTCCTGCAGAGCCGGCAGCTTGCCGTGCGCAACTACGAGGTGACCGAGGTCAACGAGATGCTCCAGGGCATGGAGCGCTTCGACGGCATCTTCATCTGCACCACGAACCTGTTCGACCGCATCGACGAAGCCGCCCTGCGGCGCTTCGCCTTCAAGCTCCGGTTCCTGCCGCTGCTGCCTGCCCGTCGCGAGCGCATGTTCGTCGCCGAGGTGCTAGGCGGCGATGCGAGCCGGCTCGACGATGCGATCCGCGCCGCGCTGGCGAAGCTGGAGCTGCTCACGCCCGGCGACTTCGCGGCGGTGGTGCGGCAGTTCCGGTTGCTGGGGGACGATGCGACGCCGGAGGAGTTCCTCGAGCAGCTCGAGCGCGAGCACCGCGCGAAGCCGGACGTGCGCTTCAGCAAGCCGGCCGGTTTCCTGCGCTGACTACGATCCCCCGTGCGTCGCGGGGCTTGCGCGCAGCCGCAGCGGCGTCGGATCGCCCAGCGCCCTGCGCCAGAGCTGGGGTAGCGCGTCGGAGAGGTCGACTCGCATCGGCAGCTGGCGCGCCGCGATCCGTGCCGCCGGCATGGAGGCCTCGGCGGGCCGGATCGGGGCGTCCTTGTAGCGAGGTGCCGGCGCCCGGTCTTGCGCGGTGCCGGAGGCGGGCGCATCGAGCGCCGCCTGGGGGATGAGGAAGGTGAAGGTGTAGAACGGCTCGTTGCCCATCCGCAGGTCGCGGATGACGACGCCTTCCGGATCGGCCGCGACGCCGAAGAAGCCGTGGCTGAACCAGGCGATGCGGGCAATGCCCGGGTTGTCCGCGTGGCGGCGGTAAAGCGCCTGGTCGCTCGGATGCCGGGCGAAGACGATCTCATCCTGCGCATCGAGCAGCGAGTGATAGCCCTCGGCATAGCCGTCGTCGGTCATCGCCAGCACGCGCCACAGGACGATGTTGAACGGCGTGGGCGTGACCAGCAGCCGTGTCGACGGGATCTGCGCGCGCGCGAGCGACTCCCTGGCGACGTCCCGCACATGGGCCTGCACCGCGACGCCGGCCGCGAGGTAGGCGGTGGAAACGAGAAGCGCCGCCCGCGCCCAGCGTGGGCGCCCGAGCGCCAGCGCGACGACGAGACCGGCCAGCAGCGGCAGCGTGTAGAACGGGTCGATCACGAACACGCTGCCGACCCCGAAGGGATGGTCGGTGAATGGCAGCAGCAGTTGCGTGCCGTAGACCGTCATCAGGTCCAACAGAGGATGGGTGACCAGGGCGAGCCACAGCGCGAGCCACCACCGCCGGAAGCCGCCTTCCCCGGGATGCAACCGGCTCGCAAGCCAGCCGACCAGCGGCGAGACGAGGGTGAGGAAGAACAGCGAGTGGCTCTCCGTCCGGTGCAGCGTCATGTTGCGGATCGGATCGCCGTGGTCGATGAACACGTCGAGGTCGGGGGCGGTGCCACACACCGCCCCCCAGGCGGCGGCCTTCCACGGGGCGGTGCGCCGGCCCATCACGGCGACCCCGACGGCGGCGCCCAGCACCGCCTGGGTGACGGAATCCATCCGTGCTAGCGCGCCGGCCCGGGGAGGGCCGGTTCACCCAGGTACTTCTGCGCAAGCCGCTGCAGCATCGCCCGCGACGGCCCGGTCAGGTAGGCGCCCGTGAGCGCAAGCACCTGGTAGGCGCCGCGCGCCATGACGGCGCTCTGGTACTCGGCGTCGACCACCTGCCGCGGGTTGCTCACGTACTCGAACGAGAGCCAATAGGTTGCGACGACCACCATGTTGATGGCGAGCGTGTCCATCTCCTGCTCGCTCGCGGCCATCTCGCCGCGCCGGGCGAGGCCGCCGCAGAGCGCCCGCGCCGCCTCGGTCTTGCGTTCGAGCAGCCGCTTGAAGTGCATCTCGAGCCGCCGGTTGCGCGAGAGGAGGTCGTTCAGGTCGCGGTAGATGAAGCGGTGCTTCCAGATGGTCTCGAACAGCAGGTGCAGGACGAACCAGGCATCATCGACCGTCGGGTCGCGGCGCTCCGCCGCGCCGAGCACCTCGTCGATCTCCCGCTCGAAGTCCTCGAGCAGCGCATTGAGGATGTCATCCTTGTTGCGGAAGTGGTAGTACAGGTTGCCCGGGCTGATGTTCAGCTCGTCGGCGATCGCGCTGGTCGTCACGTTCGGTTCGCCCAGCTCGTTGAACATGTGCAGGGCAAGATCGAGAATTCGTTGGCGTGTCCGTCTCGGCGGCTTCTTCGGCATCGATCAACAGGGAGCTGCAAACGGAGACCAGCGCTGCAACAGGGCGGCGTCAGCGTCCGGGCTTCGGGTTGGCGGCGGCCGCCGCAGGCGAACGCCGCGAACGCCGCGGTGTCGCGGCACGCGTGACGAGCGGCGTGGCCATGCCGGCCGGCTCGTCCGAGGTGGCCACCCGGCTGGGCGACGTGATGATGGCGGCACCGAGGGTGTCGATCCGGTCGGAGAGCTGCTCGAGCAGCAAGGCGAGC
Source organism: Pseudomonadota bacterium (assembly GCA_023388075.1). Taxonomy (GTDB): domain Bacteria; phylum Pseudomonadota; class Gammaproteobacteria; order Burkholderiales; family Burkholderiaceae_E; genus Lautropia. The sequence continues at coordinate 8,514 of JAEWGX010000073.1, read as the reverse complement.
TCCCGGATCTGCTCGCCCCGCGGCACGCCGAGGCGCTCCAGCGCCCGTGCCACCCGCGCCTCGAACAGCAGCTCGAGCCGGTCCGCCGGCTCGCTCGCGGCGCTTGTCCCGGGGTTGGCGGAATGGGTCTTGTCGGCCATTTTCAGTTTCCGTTCGAGGGCGGCCTTCGGGCGGCGTCCCGGTGGTCGGCCGGCGCTCCTTCCCGGGGAGTATAGGGGACGCGACGCAGCAGCCGGTCGATCGCGTCGAGGACGCGGCGCGAAGTGGCGAGCGACATGTGGCCCTGACGCCGCACCTGCACGGTGCGGACCCCGGGCAGTCGCTGCTCCAGCGGCCGGCTGACGATGTTGTCCTGCAGGCTGCCGATGGCGATCACCTTCCCGCGCCGCGCGAGGAGCGCGAGCGGCGCGCCGGGCTGCGCCTCGTCCTGGCGCAATGTCTCGGTCCAGGGCGAGCGGAACCGCATCTGGCGCGCGTTCTCGCCGATGCCTATGCGCGCGATGTGGGTGCCGACGTGCGGCGTGCCCAACGTGACGAGCGCGGCCAGCCCGGGATCGGCGCCGGCGCGGCCGCACTGGCGCAGGTAGGCGCGCGCGGCGAGCCCGCCCATGCTGTGCGCGACGACCGCGACCCGCTCGCCGCCGTGCTCCTGCCGCAGCGAGGCGACCGCGTTTCCGATGGCGCCGGCATAGGCGTCGATCGATGCGTGCATCGGCCACAGGTTGATGGCACTCACCCGGTAGCCGCGCCGCGCGAGCCAGCGTGCGGTCGGCAGCCACAGGCCGCGGTTGCACCCGTAGCCGTGCAGCAGCAGGATCGGCGGGCCGACCGCGGGCTCCCTTGCCGCGGGCGGACGAAACCACTCGCGAAACGGCATCAGCCAGTAGAACTGCCGGATCGAGACGGCCGTTTCGACGGCGAAGGCGATTAGCCAATCCCGGCGGCGGCCCTGGCGCTGCCCGCCCGGCGCGTCCTGGTTCAGCCAGGAGACGATGAAGCCGACGCCGAGCCCGGCCGCGTGCAGCAGGAAAGGGGTCGCGGCGGTGGCGCCGGCGACCGCGGCGCCCGGGCCGAGCGCCCCCTGCCAGAGCCACCAGTAGAGGGGCAGGGCGAGGCACTGCACGGCTGGCAGGCCCCACTGCGGGTTCGGCTTGGGGAGACCGCGGCGGCCAGGGCCGTCGGCCGGCCGGACAAGGGAGGGCGCTGCCGGGTAGGGGCGGCCGGTCACCATGCCGCCCGGAAATCGGCTATCATTTCCGGTTCCTTGCCACACGCTTTCCAGTTTCCGAAGCCGGTCCGAGCCGGCTTCGCCGGGCGTTGCGACACCCGGCCATGGGTCTTCTCGCCATGGGACGTCCCCCCGGGGACGGGCAGCGGTGGCAGCGTTCGCGCTGCGGCGGCAAGCCGTGCGTGCAGACACTTCCACAAGGAGTTTCGATGCGACATTATGAAGTCGTGTTTATGGTCCATCCGGACCAGAGCGAACAGGTCCCGGCGATGATCGAACGGTACCGCCAGATGATAGAGGGCGCGCCGGCTGCTGCCGGCGAGGCCGCCCCGGAAGCCCGCAAGGGCAAGATCCACCGGATCGAGGACTGGGGACGGCTGCAGCTCGCCTATCCCATCCAGAAGATCGCCAAGGCGCACTACGTCCTGATGAACGTCGAGGCCGACCAGGATGCGCTGGGCGAGCTCGAGAACGCATTCCGCTTCAACGATGCCGTCCTGCGCCACCTGGTGGTGCGGATGAACAAGGCGGAGACCGGTCCTTCCGTGATGAACAAGCGGATCCAGAAGGAAGAGTCCCGCAAGGCGCCGTCCGAGAGTCAGTCGTCCTAGGCTGGCCGTTCCAGGCCACCCAGGCGGCTGCCGGCGCGCATCGTCGCGATGATCCCCGGATACTCGACAGGTCAGGCATGGTCCGGCTCACGGCGACCCTGGTCGAGCGGTCCATGGTGCGCTACAGCCCGGCCGGCGTGCCCGTGCTGGAGTGCCTCCTGGACCACCGCTCCACGCAGCACGAGGCAGGCATGCCGCGGCTCGTGGAGTTCGAGATCCGGGCACTCGCGCTGGGTGAGATCGTGACCGGGCTCGCCCGCGTCGCGCCAGGCACCGAGCTCGCCGTGGAAGGATTTCTGGCGCCGTCGCGCAAGGGGTCGAAGACGCTGCTGCTGCACATCACGCGCTTCGTTCCGGCCCCTGCGGACGGTCATTGACACAGTAACCATCGATCAGGATTTCAGGAGAGAACATGGCATTCGCCCGTCGCGGTTCCAAGGACCGCAAGCCCAAGCGCCCGGCCCAGTCGGCGCTCTTCAAGCGCAAGAAGTTCTGCCGGTTCACCGCCGAGAAGGTGGAGTGGATCGACTACAAGGACATCGATACGCTCAAGGATTTCATCACCGAGCAGGGCAAGGTCATTCCGGCACGCCTCACCGGCACCAAGGCGCGCTACCAGCGCCAGCTCACCACGGCGATCCGCCGCGCGCGATTCCTCGCGCTGCTGCCGTACACCGACAACCACTAGACAGGACCGCCGCTGGTCCGGTCCCGGCCGCGCGCCGGGACGGCCGGCAGGAGTGAACGATGCAGATCATCCTACTCGAGAAAGTCATCAATCTTGGCCAGCTTGGCGACGTGGTTCGCGTCCGGGACGGCTATGCCCGCAACTTCCTGATCCCGAAGGGCATGGCGCGTCGCGCCACCACCGATGCGATCAAGGAGTTCGAGGCGCGTCGCGCGGAGCTGGAGCGCGTGCAGGCCGAGAAGCTTGCCGCGGCCAAGTCGGAGGGCGAGCGCCTCGACGGCATGACGGTGCAGCTCACGCAGAAGGCGGGCGTGGACGGCCGTCTCTTCGGCTCGGTCACGGCGCTGGACGTGGTCGAAGCGTTGAAGAAGCAGGGCTTCCCCACGGTGGAGAAGCAGATGCTGCGCTTCCCCGATGGTCCGTTGAAGACCATCGGCGACCACAAGATCTCCGTTGGCCTGCACACCGACGTGACGGTGGAGCTCACCGTCTCCGTGCTCGGCGAGACGGCCTGAGCGGGCGACACGGCCAGCGCAACGTCCTGCAGGGGGGGCGATGGACCAGCCAGTAGCGGGCCTGCGCCTGCCTCCCCATTCCATCGAGGCCGAGCAGTCCGTCATTGGCGGGATGCTCATCAACAACCGGGCCTGGGAAGACATCGCCGACATTCTCGGTGACGAGGACTTCTACCGCCACGACCACCGCCTCATCTGGCAGCACATCGCCCAACTGATGCGCCAGGACCGTCCAGCCGACGTGCTGACGGTCAACGATTCGCTGAAGCTCGCCGGCAAGCTCGAGGACGCCGGCGGCCTCGAGTACCTCAACAGCCTGGCCAACAGCGTCGCGTCGGCGGCCAACGTCCGCCACTACGCGGAGATGGTGCGGGACCGCTCCATCCTGCGGCGCCTGGTCGCCGTGTCCGACGAGATCGGCACCGATGCGCTGAATCCCCAGGGCCGGCCGGTCGGCGAGATCCTGGACAGCGCCGAGTCGCGGATCTTCCAGATCTCGGAAGACAACGGCAAGCGCCGCAAGGATTTCCAGGACCTCTCCAACCTGCTCGCCGCGGTCTTCCGGCGCGTGGACGATCTCTACAACCGCGACAACCCCAGCGAGATCACCGGCGTGTCCACCGGCTTCATCGATCTCGACCGGATGACCTCCGGGCTGCAGCCGGGCGACCTGGTCATCGTGGCGGCGCGGCCCTCGGTGGGCAAGACCGCCTTCGCGCTCAACATCGGCGAGCACGTGGCGGTGCACGAGAAGCTGCCCGTGGCGGTGTTCAGCATGGAGATGGGCGCCGAGCAGCTCACCATGCGCCTGATCGGCTCGGCGGGCCGGATCGACCAGCAGCGGCTGCGCACCGGCCGCCTCACCGAGGACGACTTCATGCGTCTCACCGAGGCGATGCGCAAGATGCACGATGCGCCGCTCTACATCGACGAGACCCCGGCGCTCAACCCGCTCGAGCTTCGCGCCCGCGCGCGGCGGCTCGCCCGCCAGTACGGGCACCTGGGACTGGTCATCGTGGACTACCTCCAGCTGATGACCGTGGCGACCGGCGGGCGCGAGAACCGGGCCACCGAGGTGGCGGAGATCTCGCGGTCGCTCAAGGCGCTCGCCAAGGAGCTCAAGTGTCCCGTCATCGCGCTCTCGCAGCTCTCGCGGGAGGTGGAGAAGCGCCAGGACAAGAAGCCGATCATGAGCGACCTGCGCGAATCCGGCTCCATCGAGCAGGACGCGGACGTCATCTTCTTCATCCACCGGGACGACCGCTACGATCCGGACAGCTCGAACAAGGGCATGGCCGAAATCATCATCGGGAAGCAGCGCAACGGACCGATCGGCTCGGTGACGCTGACCTTCCTCGGCCAGTACACCAAGTTCGAGAACTTCGCGCACCAGCACTGACGCCGGCGCATGGGCAGGACGTTCCCGCTGACGCCGTGCCCGCTACCGCGCCTGATCGGGTCGAGGGGCATCGCCCGCGCGAGCCGCGCCGCGCTGGTGTCGGCCTGCGTCGTCCTGGCACCGCCGCTTCTCGACGGCGCCGAAGCGAACCCGTCCGGAGGACAGCCCAATGCCCCCGCGGGGCAGCCGCCGGCCGGGCAGGCCGCGACGAGCCAGGACTCCGCGGGGCGCGCGCCCACGGCGCACGCGGCGATGGAGGCGGCCGCCCGCCGGCTGGTCTACCCGCGCTGGGAGCCGGCGAGCGGGCTTGCCGGCGAGCCGTTCCGCTCGCCGAGCCTCGGGCTCCAGGCGCCGGACATGCGCCTTGCGGACTTCCAGGTCGCGGCGGTGCCGGGCCAGGCCGGCCTGCGGCGCTTCGTCGCCGCGGCCCTCCTGGAGCCGCAGGGCTTTCCCGCACCGTATACGCTGCTCGAGGTGGCCGTGCTGGAGCAGGGCGACGCCGGCCTGCGATTGCTCGGCAACCTCAAGGTTCGGGTCGACAGTGGCCACGGCTCGGGCGGCCTGCGCATGCACCTGCCACCGCCCGAGCCGCCGTCGGGGCACGCGTTGCGCTTCGAAGTGCGCGTGACCGATGCGGCGGACAGCCTGCGGCATCGCTTCCGCCAGGATCGCGACGGGATCGCGTTGCTGGAGTCGATCATCGCGCGGTGATATCTTGCAACGAACCACTCCCTGACTGACGCATGCAACCTGATCCTTCCCAGCCGGGCGCGCTCGCCGGTATTCGTGTCCTCGATCTCTCCCGGGTGCTCGCCGGGCCCTGGTGCACCCAGATCCTCGCCGATCTCGGCGCCGACGTGGTGAAGGTGGAGCGTCCCGGCAGCGGCGACGACACCCGCCACTGGGGCCCGCCGTTCCTGCGCGACGCCGAGGGGAACGATACCGACTGGGCCACCTATTTCGCGGCGGCCAACCGGAACAAGCGCTCGGTCACCATCGACTTCACCAAGCCGCAGGGCCAGGCGCTGGTGCGACGCCTCGCCGAGCAGGCCGACGTGGTTGTGGAGAACTTCAAGCTGGGCGGCCTTGCCGGCTACGGTCTCGACTACGCGAGCCTCGCCGAGATCAACCCGCGGCTCATCTACTGCTCCATCACCGGCTTCGGCCAGACCGGGCCGTATGCGGCGCGTGCCGGATACGACCTGCTGATCCAGGCGTCGAGCGGCATGATGAGCATCACCGGCCGGCCCGACGACGAGCCGGGCGGCGGCGGCATGCGTGTGGGCGTGGCGATCACGGATGTCTTCACCGGCATCTACGCGAGCACGGCCATCCTCGCCGCGATGCAGGTCCGCCACCGCACCGGCCGCGGCCAGCACATCGACATGGCGCTGCTCGACGTCGGCATGGCGATCCTCGCCAACCAGGCGTCGGCCTACCTCAACACCGGCAAGCCGCCGCGGCGCCAGGGCAACTCCCACCCGAGCATCGTGCCCTACCAGGACTTCCCCACCGCCGACGGCGCCATGCTGCTCGCGGTCGGCAACGACGGCCAGTTCGCCCGGTTCTGCGAAGCGGCTGGCCATCCGGAATGGGCGACGGATGCGCGCTTCTCGCGCAACACGCCCCGGGTTGCCCATCGCGAGATCCTCGTTCCCATGATCGAGGCAGTCACCCGCACCCGCACCACCGCGCAGTGGGTCCAGCTCCTGGAGCCGCTCGGGGTGCCCTGCGGTCCCATCAACGACATCGCGCAGGCCTTCGCGGATCCGCAGGTGGCGGCACGCCAGCTCGTGCTGGAGCAGCCCACGGCGCCCGGCACGCGGGTGCCGGTGATCCGCGGCGTGGCGAGCCCGTTGCGCCTGTCGGAGTCGCCACCGGTCGTGCGCAACGCACCGCCGACGCTCGGCGAGCATACCGACGAGGTGCTCGCGGAGCTCGGCATGGACGAAGCCGCGATCGCCGGCCTGCGGCGGGACGGGGTCGTGTAGGCGGACCAGCGAACAGCGAACAGCGAACAGCGAACAGCGAACAGCGAATTGCGAACAGCAGAGGAGACACGGCATGCCCAGGTTCATCGACGACACGCCGCCCGGCGAATGCGTGTTCTGCAAGCTGATCGCGGGCCGGATTCCGTCCGCGCGCGTCCACGAGGACGACCTCACGGTCGCCTTCATGGACATCGGCCAGGTCAATCCCGGCCATGTGCTGGTTGCCTCGCGGCGCCACGCGACGACGCTGCTGGACCTGACGCCGGAAGAGGCCGGTGCCGCGATGCAGTCGGCGCGCCGGATCGCCCTGGCGGTCCAGGCGGCCTTCGATCCGCCCGGCATGACGCTGCTGCAGGCCAACGGACGCGAGGGCGAGCAGACGGTCTTCCACTTTCACCTGCACGTGGTGCCGCGTCACGCCGGCGACGGCATGACGCTCGGCTGGCCGCGGCGCGAACCGTCACCGGAATCGCTGCAGGCGGATGCGGCCCGGATCCGGGCCGCGCTGGGCAACGGCTGAGGCCGGCCGCGGCCGGCGTCGGCTCCTCGCGCTACAGCACGTCCGTCGCGTAGTCCGCGAGACGCGAGCGCTCCCCGCGCTGCAGGGTGATGTGCCCGGCATGGGCCCAGCCCTTGAAGCGCTCGACCACGTAGGTCAGGCCCGATGACGCTTCGGTCAGGTAGGGCGTGTCGATCTGCGCGATGTTGCCCAGGCATACCACCTTGGTGCCGACGCCGGCGCGGGTGGCGAGCGTCTTCATCTGCTTGGGCGTGAGGTTCTGGGCCTCGTCGATGATCAGGTACTTGCTGATGAAGGTGCGTCCGCGCATGAACGACATCGCCTTCACGCGGATGCGCGAGCGGATGAGGTCCGACGCCGCCGCGCGGCCCCATTCGCCGCCGGCGGTGGTTCCCTGGTTGAGCACGTCGAGGTTGTCCTCCAGCGCGCCCATCCACGGCTGCATCTTCTCCTCTTCCGTCCCCGGCAGGTAGCCGATGTCGTCGCCTACCGGCACGGTGGCGCGGGTCATGATGATCTCGGAGAAGCGCTTGTGGTCGAGCGTCTGCGCGAGCCCGGCGGCCAGGGCGAGCAGGGTCTTGCCGGTCCCGGCCTGGCCAAGCAGCGTCACGAAGTCGATATCCGGGTTCATCAGCAGGTTGAGCGCGAAGTTCTGCTCGCGGTTGCGCGCGGTGATGCCCCAGATGGCATTCTTGTGGTGCGCGAAGTCGCGCAGCGTCTGCAGCACGGTGGTGCTGCCGTTGAGCTCGCGCACCTGCGCGACGAGCGGCATCGCACCGTCGAGATAGACGAACTGGTTGAGGCTGAAGCTGCGTACCAACGGCCCGGTGAGCCGGTAGAAGGTATAGCCACCCTGCTGCCAGGACTCCATGTCGGTGCTGTGCGTCTCCCAGAAGTCCTCCGGCAGCGCGACCGATCCGGTGTAGAGCAGGTCGATGTCCTCGGTGACCTGGTCGTTGAAGTAGTCCTCGGCATCCAGGCCCAGGGCGTGGGCCTTGATGCGCATGTTGATGTCCTTGGACACCAGCACGACGTGGCGGGACGGGAATACCTCCCGCAGCCCGCTCACCACCCCGAGGATCTGGTTGTCCGCCTTGCCGGGCGGCAGCGACGCGGGCAAGGTGCTCGAGATCGGCTGCGTCTGCAGGAAGAGACGCCCCATCGCGTCGGCATTGCCGAGCTTGGCCAGCGTGATGCCTTCGACGATGCGTTCCGCGCCGCCGTCGATCAGTGCATCGAGGGTGCGGCTCACCTGGCGCGCGTTGCGCGACACCTCCGACATCCCACGCTTGTGGTTGTCCAGCTCCTCCAGCGTCATCATCGGGAGATAGACGTCGTGCTCCTTGAAGCGGAAGAGGGCGGTGGGGTCGTGCATCAGCACGTTGGTATCCAGCACGAAGAGCTTCTCGCCCTCGGTCTTGCGCCGCGCGGCCGAGCGCGGCGTCGCGAGCGGCACCACCGGTGCCCTGGGCGCCTGGGCGGGCGGGGAGGCTGCGGTCGCCGCCGCGGCACCGGCCGGCACCACCGCTGCGGGAGCGGCGGGAGAGGGCGGCTCGCTGAGC
>JAEWGX010000103.1 GCA_023388075.1 Pseudomonadota bacterium | reverse complement strand
GCTGCGGCAATCCGGCAAGGGTGCGATCGTCAACGTCTCTTCATGCTACGCCGTCAAGGGCCGCAAGGGCATGGCGCTCTACGACGCCACCAAGGCCGCGATGATCGCCATGACGCGCACGCTCGCGTTCGAGGAAACGTCGCACGGCATCCGCGTCAACGTGGTGTGCCCCGGCTCCACGTTGACGGATTTCCACGTGAACCGCACCCGGGCCGCGGGCAAGAGCGTCGAGGAGCTGAAGACCCAGCGCCAGGACACGTCGCTGCTCGGGCGCTGGGCGGACCCGATGGAGATCGCCTACCCCATTCTCTGGCTGGCCTCCGACGAAGCGTCCTTCATCACCGGCACCACGCTGGTGGTCGACGGCGGACTTCACGTCAAGTAACCGCGCCCATGGCGATCGACAACGACGAGGACCTGACCCGCGCCGTCCTGGCCGAAGTGGAGCGCACTGCGGACCCGCGACTGCGGCGCATCCTCGCCAGCGCGGTCCGGCACTTGCACAGCTTCGTCCGCGAGACCGAGCTGACCGAAGCGGAGTTCCGCCGGATCTGCGGCTGGATCGCCATGGCAGGCCAGCGCACGACGCCTTCGCACAACGAGGTCGTCCTCGCTGCCGGTTCCCTGGGCATCTCCGCCCTCGTCTGCCTGCTGAACAACGACGACGGCAACGGCCGCATGACCACGGCCAACCTGATGGGCCCGTTCTGGCGCCAGGGCTCGCCCGCCACACCTCAGGGCGGCTCCATCGTGCGCTCGCCGACCCCGGGCGAGCCGGTGTTCGTCACTGCCTGGATCCGCGACGAAGCCGGCGCGCCCGTGGCGGATGCCGAAGTGGATGTGTGGCAGGCATCGGGCGAAGGCTACTATGAGAACCAGGATCCGCAGCAGGCGGACATGAACCTGCGCGGCACGTTCCGCACCGATGCGACGGGGTGCGTACGCTTTCGCACGGTCAAGCCCTCGGGCTATCCCATACCGGTGAGCGGTCCCGTCGGCGAGCTGATCCGCGCTCAGGGACGCCACAACATGCGGCCGGCCCACATCCACTTCATGATCCACAAGCCGGGCTACAAGACTCAGTTCTCGCAGCTGTATTCCGGCGACGATCCCCATCTGGAGACCGACGTGCAGTTCGGCGTGACAAGCAGCCTGGTAGGCCGCTATGTGCTGCACGAAAGCGAACACTCACCGGCTGCGGACGTGACGGGGCCCTGGTACTCGCTCGAGCACACTTTCGTGATCGTGCAGGGGGACGACACACTGCCGCCGCCGCCGATCACGGCGAAGACCGACGGGCCCCGACCAACGCTCGTGGTGCTGGAGCAATCACCGGCGCGAAAGTCCTAGTTCAACCGCTCGAGGCGCGGTGCTTGACTACACGCTACGTCGCAATCGCACGGCGACTGCGCCGAGGCCCTGGGTGGTAGACTCGAAACGAAGGTTCCACAGGCGGTCGCGACGACGCTGGCATGGACCGCTATCCGAAAAAATCTAGAAGGAGACATCTCATGCTGAATTCGGCAAAACACTCGCCGCGGACGCTGGCGCTCGGATTTCTGCTCTCTGCGTTCCTCGGCAGCGCGCACGCGGCCGATCAGGTCGACATCGTCACGCTGCCACAAGGATCCGTTGCGCACGGCGTCGGCGTGGCAATCGCCGGTGTGGTGAGCCAGAAGTCGCCGATCCGAATGGTCGCGGCGGGATACGGTGGCCCCCAGATACTGGTTCCGCTCGTCGACGAAGGCAAGGCAAGCTTTGCGCTGCTGAACGCCAACGACGTGGCGTCCGCGGTGCGTGGAACGAAGCCGGAATACAAGGCGGCTCACCGAAACCTGCGGGTCATCTCGAATGGCTACAGAAACTCCATCGGCATCCTTGTCCGTGCCGACTCCGACATCCGTAGCGCTGCCGACCTGAAGGGCAAGCGCGTGACCGGCGTTTTCTCGGCGCACAAGACGTGCGCGAAGCTCGCGACCGCCACGATCGCCAACGCCGGCCTCACCTGGGACGATGTCAGGGTGGTTCCCGTGACAAGCACGGTGCCTTCGGTGCAAGCCCTGGCCGACGGCAGGGCCGACGCGGCGCTCTGCGGTGCCATCGGCATGTCGGTGATCAAGGAGGTGAATGCGCGGGTGCCGGTGCGGTTCGTGAGCCTCGACGGTTCGCCGGCGGCCGAGAAGCGGGCCGAGGAAGCCTTCGCCGGTGGTCGCGTGATCGAGGTTCCGAAGGGCGCCGGCGATGGCGTGGTCGACAGCACGAACTTTCTCGACTACGACTTCTATCTGGTCGGCGGGGCGCAACTCGAGGACGAGCTGGTGACCCAGGTACTGGAAACGATCTGGAGCTCGCTGAAGGAGCTGCGCGAGTCGAACCGCTCGTTTGACGACTGGACGCACGAGCGGATGGCCACGGCGAACATGACGATCCCGTACCACCCAGCCTCGGTGGCATTCTTCAAGAAGAAGGGCGTCTGGACGAAGGAGATGGAGCAGAGGAACAGCGAGCTGCTGAGCCAACTGAAATAGCAGCGGCCTGGCGCAGCCTGCCGGCGCTGCGCCATTCCGCGCTGCGCCATTCCGAGAAGGCAACGTATCGATGCTTCTGGCCCTTTCGCCCGTTCTACGCGGAGCGATTCCCGTTCTCGGGATCGTTTACCTCTCGAACTTCCTGGATGACTGGCTCGGCGTCCTGCTGTGGCAGGAGCAGGTCTCGCTTGCGATGGTCGGGCTGACCGTCGCCGATATCCTGTTGACGACCTCGATCGATGGCAAGGACAGGCGCAGTGCCGGGCGCACCAAGTTGCCCCCGCTCGATGCCGCGCTCGTACTCCTGACGCTCGGCCTGTGCGGCTACGTCGTCCTGGGTTACGAGACGATCGTCGGCAGTGGCTACCTGAACAACACCGTCAACCTCGCGATGGCCGGCGTGCTGATCTGCCTGGTCGCCGAAGCGACGCGGCGCAATGCCGGATGGCCCATGATCGTTCTGCTGGCCACCTTCTTCCTCTACGGATTGACCGCCAGCCGGTTCGGCGGATTCCTGCGGAGCCGATCGATTCCGGCGGAACAGCTGGTTTCCTACATGGTCTTCGATCCGAATGCCATGCTGGGCCCTGCCCTATCCGTGGTGGTGACGACGGTCATGGCTTTCGTCCTGTTCGGATCTGCGATCTTCAAGCTGGGCGGAGGCGACCTGTTCATTGGACTCGCGCTCTCGGCGATGGGTCGGTTCCGGGGCGGGGCCGCCAAGACGGCAATATTGGCGTCGTCGCTGTTCGGGTCGATCTCCGGAAGCGCGGTCGCGAACGTCGTCACGACCGGGATCATCACCATCCCGCTGATCAAGAAGTCGGGGTATCGGGCTGAGGAGGCTGGCGCAGTGGAGGCAGTTGCCTCCACAGGGGGACAGATCCTTCCGCCGATCATGGGTGCCGCGGCTTTCATCATGGCGCACAATCTCGGGGTTCCCTACAACGAGGTCGCGCAGGCGGCACTGGTTCCTGCCCTCCTCTTCTACCTCTGCATCTTCATGCAGTGCCATCTGCGCGCGTTTCGCCGCAACGCGCGTGC
>JAEWGX010000074.1 GCA_023388075.1 Pseudomonadota bacterium | reverse complement strand
CGCGCAGCCTGCCGGCGGCGCCGCCGTCTCCGCGGTTGCCGCGGCGGCCCACGGCAGCGCCGGCCAGCATCCGTCGCGTCCGCTCGGGTTCTCGCCGGGTGGCCTGCAGGCGCTGCTCTGCATCGCTGGCGTCGCGTGCTGCGTGGCGATGTCGATGCCGCAGGTCCACATCGTCGCGTATTGCACGGACCTCGGCTATGGCGCGGCGCGCGGCGCCCAGATGCTTTCTCTCATGCTGGGCTTCGGCATCGTGAGCCGCCTGGTGTCCGGCCTGATCTGCGACCGGATCGGCGGGTTGCGCACGCTGCTGCTCGGCTCGACGCTGCAGACCATCGCGCTGGTGATGTTCCTGCCCTTCGACGGTTTGGTATCGCTCTACATGGTGTCGATCCTGTTCGGCCTCTTCCAGGGCGGCATCGTGCCGTCCTATGCCATCATCGTGCGCGAGCTCTACTCGCCGCGCGAGGCCGGCGCCCGCGTCGGTGCGGTGCTCACGGCGACCCTGTTCGGCATGGCGCTCGGCGGCTGGATGTCGGGCGCGATCTTCGACCTCACCGGCTCCTACGACGCGGCGTTCCTGAACGGCATCGGCTGGAACCTGCTCAACATCGCCATCGTGCTGTGGCTCATGCACCGCAGCGGCATCCTTCGGTTCCGTCCCCGCCGGGAGGGAATGGCGGCGGCCTGAGGCGGGGCGCCGACTCGAGGCCGGCACCGGACCTCGCTCCGTGCTGTCCTGCCGCCCGGGCGCGTCAGCCCGAGGTCATGCAGGGATATTTTCCCCGTTGTAAGATGGTCCACACCCAGGGCCTGCCTGAGCCGCCGTTGCGTTCATCGAGCGACGTTCGGACGGTTGTCATCCAAAGGTACGCGCTCGGCAAGACGGATAACACCAGCACGGGAGACCTCATGGCGCGACTGAACGTGAACGGCACGGATCGCGAGTTCGAGGCGGAGGACGACACCCCGCTCCTCTGGGTCCTGCGCGAGCAGCTGGGGCTCACCGGCACGAAGTACGGCTGCGGCATCGCCCAGTGTGGCGCCTGCACCGTGCATCTCGACGGCGTTCCCGTGCGCAGCTGCGTCGTGCCGGTATCCGGCGTGACGGCGGGACAGAAGATCACCACGATCGAGGGACTCTCCCCCGATGGCTCGCATCCGCTGCAGCAGGCCTGGGTCGCGATGGACGTGCCGCAGTGCGGCTTCTGCCAGTCCGGCATGCTGATGGCCGCCGCGGGGCTGCTGAAGGACAAGCCCCGGCCGACCGACGCCGACATCGACGAGGCGATGACCAACATCTGCCGCTGCGGCACCTACAACCGCGTGCGCGCGGCGATCAAGGTGGTGGCGGAGGGCAAGGATCCGAAGCTCGCCGGCCTGGACATCCAGTACGTCAGCACCGGGAGCAAGGCATGAGCGCACCCGAGAACCATGCCATGGACGCAGCCGCAACCACTGCCGTGGGCAACCTCTCCACCGCGACGCGCCCCCCGCGGGCCGCCCGCGGCTCGCGCCGCCGCTTCCTGAAGGGATCGGTCGTCGCCGCGGGCGGACTGGTGGTGCCGTTCTCCATTCCGTTCGACACCCGGGCGCAGGGGGCCGGCAGTCCGGCGGCATCCGCCGCGCCGGAGATCAATGCCTGGGTCGTCGTGAAGCCTGACGACACTATCGTCGTCCGCATCGCCCGTTCGGAGATGGGCCAGGGCACGCTCACCGGCCTCGCGCAGCTGGTCGGCGAGGAGCTCGACGCCGACTGGTCCAAGGTCACGACAGAGTACCCGACGCCGGGGCAGAACCTCGCGCGCAAGCGCGTCTGGGGCAGCTTCTCCACCGGCGGCAGCCGCGGCATCCGGGAATCGCACGAGTACGTGCGCAAGGGCGGCGCCGCCGCGCGGATGATGCTGGTGCAGGCAGCCGCGGACGCCTGGAACGTACCGGTGTCGGAATGCACCACGTCCAACAGCGTGATCACTCACGTGCCCTCGGGCCGCACCACGAGCTACGGCAGCGTGGCGCAGGCCGCCGGCCGGCTCCCGCAGCCCACCGAGATCCGGCTGAAGGATGCGTCGCAGTGGAAGCTCGCCGGCAAGCGGATGGCGCGCCTGGATACGGTGGAGAAGACCACCGGAGCGCTGGTCTACGGCATGGATCTCGCCTTGCCCGGGATGCTCAACGCGGCGATCAGGGAATGCCCGGTGTTCGGCGGCACGCTCCGCAGCTTCGACGAGGCGGCAATCAAGGGCCGTCCGGGTGTGCGCAAGGTGGTGCGGGTGGGCGACAACGCGGTGGCGGTGGTCGCCGATACCTGGTGGCGCGCGCGCTCGGCGCTGGAGGCGCTGCCGATCGAATGGGACGAAGGTCCCAACGCCAAGGCGTCGAGCGACGAGATCGCCGCGACGCTGAAGGCGGGACTGGATGCCGAGGAGGCGGCGGTCGGCAACGCCAACGGCGACGCCAAGGCCGCCATCGCAGCCGCGGCACGGCAGGTCGAAGCGGTCTATTCCTATCCGTTCCAGAACCACGCCACCATGGAGACGATGAACGCCACGGTGCGTTGGACGCCGGAACGATGCGAGGTCTGGACCCCGACGCAGAACGGCGAGGCGGCGCTGGCGGCAGCGTCCGAGGCATCGGGCCTGCCGCCGGGCCAGTGCGACGTCTACAAGCTGCACCTCGGCGGCGGGTTCGGGCGCCGGGGCGCCGTCCACGACTGGGTGCGGCAGGCGGTGGAGATCGCGAAGTCGATGCCCGGCACTCCGGTCAAGCTGATCTGGAGCCGGGAAGACGACATGACGCACGGGCGATACCACCCCGTCACGCAGTGCAAGCTCAGGGCCGGCCTGGATGCGGACGGCAACGTCACCGGCCTGCACATGCGCATCTCCGGCCAGTCGATCCTGGCGGGCATCTTCCCGCAGAACATCCGCGACGGCCGCGATCCCGTCGTGTTCCAGGGGCTGAACGCGCCCGGCCCAGAAGCCTCCATCGGCTACAGCTTCCCGAACCTGCTGATCGACCATGCGATGCGCAACCCGCCGGTGCCACCCGGATTCTGGCGCGGGGTGAACCTCAACCAGAACACCATCTATCTCGAGTGCTTCCTGGACGAGGTGGCGCATGCCACCGGTCAGGATCCGCTGGCGCTGCGCCGCAAGCTGATGGCCGATCACCCGAAGCACCTGGCCGTGCTGGAAGCGGTGGCGGAGAGGGTCGGCTGGGGGACTCCGGCGCCCTCGGGCGTCCATCGCGGGCTTGCGCAGACCATGGGCTTCGGCAGCTATGTCGCTGCCTGTGCCGAAGTATCGGTGAGCGACGAGGGCCGGTTGAAGATCCACCGCATCGTCGCCGCGACGGACCCGGGCCATGCGGTCAACCCGCAGCAGATCGAGGCCCAGGTGGAAGGCTCCTTCGTCTACGGTCTCTCGGCCGCCTTGCATGGCGAGTGCACGTTGAAGGACGGGCGCATCGAGCAGACCAACTTCCACGACTATCCGGTCCTGAGGATGGACGAGATGCCGAAGGTCGAGACCATCGTCATGCCCTCGGGTGGCTTCTGGGGTGGCGTCGGGGAACCGACCATCGCGGTGGCAGCGCCCGCGGTGCTCAACGCCATCTTCGCCGCCACCGGAAAGCGCATCCGCGACCTCCCGTTGAGGAAGCACGACCTGAAGAAGGCCTGATGGCGCCGAAGGGCCGGTTGGTTGCCATCGACGCAGGCCTTGCCGCTCGTGTCGCGGCGCTGGTCGCGATCGCCGCGGCTGCAGGCGCCGCTGCCGCCGACGGCTCCCGGCCGCCCTCGTACGATGGCCTGGCCGCGCCGGTGACCATCGCGGGCGACGGCATCGCCGACGTCCTGCCGGGCGCGGTGAGCGGCGACCCGGCGCGCGGGCGTGCCATCGTTGCCAGCCGCCAGACGGGGCTCTGCCTGCTGTGCCATGCGGCGCCGATGCCGGAGGAGCGCTTCCAGGGTGACCTGGCCACCGATCTCGCCGGCGTGGGCCTGCGCGCGACAGCCGCTCAGCTGCGGCTGCGCATCGTCGATGCCCGCCGTGTCAACCCTGAAACCATCATGCCGGCGTACTTCCGGATCGATGGTCTCGATCGCGTCGCGGCTCAGTATCGGGGACGTCCGATCCTGGACGCGCAGCAGATCGAGGACGTGGTGGCCTGGCTGCTGACCCTGCGAGAGCCACGGCCGCCGCACGAATCGGCAGTGGTGGCGCGATGAGCGGAACGACGCGCGGCGCGGTCGCAGCGGCGACGCAGACGACGTCGATGCGTCGTCGGCTGCTCGCGGCCGGCGCCTCCGCGCCGCTGCTCCTCGCCTTGCGGCCTGCAGGAGCAACGCCGCCTGCGATGGCGGCGGCGATCGCCGACTTCACCGGCGGCGCGAAGGCGCAGGCGGGCAGGGTCACACTGGAGGTCGCACAGCTCATCGACAACGGCAACACCGTGCCGGTGACGATCCGCGTCGACAGCCCGATGACCGCCGGGGATCGCGTGGTCGCGATCGGCCTCTTCAACGAGCGCAATCCGCTGCCGGACGTGATTCGCTTCCGACTCGGATCGCGCATCGGCAAGGCGGAGGTGGCGACGCGCATCCGGCTGGCCACGTCGCAGACACTGGTCGCGGTGGCGGGCATGAGCGATGGAAGCTGGTGGCAGCACTCGGCGGACGTGGTGGTGACCCTTGCCGCCTGCATCGAAGGCGAGGTGAGCTGATGGCACGGGCGCTGATCCACATGCCCGCGGCGGCACGCCGCGGCGAGGTGTTCGAGATCCGCGCGCTGATCGGCCATCCGATGGAGACCGGCTACCGGCCGGGGGCGGATGGCAAGGTGCTGCCGCGCGACATCATCCGCCGGTTCACCTGCCGCTACAACGGGGAGACGCTGATCGAGGCAGAGCTTCATCCCGCCGTCGCGGCCAACCCCTATCTGGCGATCCACGCGATCGCGACGGAGAGCGGCACGCTCGAGTTCACCTGGGAGGGCGACAGCGGATTCTCCCAGACCGAGCGCAAGTCGCTGCAAGTGAATGAAGCGTGATGCCGGGCGCAGGGATACCGGCGGTCGGCGCGATGCTCGCGCTCGCGCTCGCGGCGACCGGGCCGCGACCGCCACAGTCCGGCGCGGAGTTCATGGGCGAGTCGACTCGCGCGATGCAGCGCGACGACACCCAGAATCCCGCAATGCTGTGGGTGGGCGATGGCGAAGCGGCCTGGAACGCCCCGACCGGCGCGGCCGGCAAGGCCTGTGCCGACTGCCATGGCCGTGCCGATCGCAGCATGCGCGGCGTCGCAGCCACCTACCCGAAGTTCCAGCCGCGCGCCGGCGCCGTGATGACCCTGGGTCAACGCGTCAATCGATGCCGCGAACATCACCAGCAGGCACCGGCGCTGGCGGCCGAGAGCGACGGCCTGCTCGCGCTCGAGAGCTTCGTCGCGCTGCAGTCGCGCGGCATGCCGGTCTCGCCGCCGGACGACCTGGACACGCGCGCGGCGGCCGAAGCCGGTCGTGCGCTCTTCTTCCGCCGCATCGGCCAGCTCGATCTCTCCTGTGCGCAGTGCCACGACCAGAACTGGGGCCGGCGGCTCGCCGGCGCCCCGATCACTCAGGGGCATGCCAACGCCTACCCGATCTATCGCCTCGAGTGGCAGTCGGTCGGTTCGGTGCAGCGTCGCCTGCGCAACTGCATGAGCGGCGTGCGCGCCGTGGTGCCGCCGTTCAATGCGCCCGAGCTCATCCAGCTCGAAGCCTACCTGGCGGTGCGCGCGGCCGGCATGCCGCTGGAAGCGCCCGGCGTGCGCCCGTAGGTCGGTGATGGTGATGGACCTGGGGTGCCTGCGTCGCGTGACTTTGCCGGGGGCGCTGCTTGCCGTGGCGCTTCTCCTGCCCCAAGGAGTGCGGGCCGACGACGGTGCCCGGCTCGCCGCGACGTGCACGGCGTGCCACGGCACCGACGGCCACACCCTGGGCGACGCGCTGCCGCCGCTCGCGGGCCAGCCAATCGAGGCGCTCCTCGCCAGCCTGCGTGCCTTCAAGTCGGGCGAGCGCAGCGCCACCGTGATGACCCAGATCGCGAAGGGCTACAGCGACGAGCAGCTCGAGCGCATCGCCGCCTTCTTCGCCGGCCAGCCGGAAGGCCGGGACGGCGCCGCCGCGCTGGCCGCACCGGGGCGGGGCCGGTGAAACGGCGCGACTTCCTCCGGCAGGGTGCCGCAGCGGGAGCCTGCGCGGCCGGGATCTTCCGCATGGCCGTCGCGGCCGAGCCGATGCCGAAGGTGCTGGTGGTAGGCGGCGGCTACGGCGGCGCCACCGCGGCGAAGTACGTGAGGCATTGGAGCGCCGGTCGCATCGAGGTGACACTGGTCGAGCCCGACGACCGCTTCGTCTCCTGTCCGTTGTCGAACCTGGTGCTCGGGGGCTCGCGGCGCATCGAGGACCTGGCGATGGATCGGCGCGGCCTGGAGCGGCACGGCGTGCGGATCGTCGCGGACCGGGTGGCGTCGATCGATCCGGGGCGTCGCGCGGCTGTCCTGGCCGGCGGCGGATCGCTGCCCTACGACCGCCTGGTGCTATCGCCAGGCGTCGACTTCATCTGGAACGAACTGCCGGGGCTGCAGGCGCCGGCTGCCCGTGAGGGGATCCTGCATGCCTGGAAGGCCGGTTGGCAGACGCAGGCACTGCGAGCGCAACTCGAGTCGATGGCGGACGGCGGCACCTTCGTGCTGACGGTGCCGCCCGCGCCCTACCGTTGCCCGCCGGGCCCGTACGAGCGCGCCTGCCAGGTGGCGCACTACTTCAGCCGCGAGAAGCCCAGGTCCCGGGTGCTGGTCCTGGATGCCAATCCCGACGTGGTCTCGAAAGGCGCGCTCTTCAAACGGGTGTGGAAGGAGCGCTATGGCGGCATCGTCGAGTACCGCCCGCGGTTTCACACGGTCGACGTCGAGCCCGGCGCCAAGGCGGCGATCTCGGAGCTCGGGGACCGGGTGGCGGGCGACGTGCTCAACGTCATACCGCCGCAGCGCGCGGGCGACGTCGCGCGCCAGGCAGGGCTCGCGACCGCGAATGGCCGCTGGTGTCCGGTCGACTTCCTCACCTTCGAGTCGACGCAGGCGCCGAATGTCCATGTGATCGGGGACGCGATCCAGACCGCACCGCTGATGCCGAAGTCCGCGCACATGGCCAACCAGCACGCCAAGGTCTGCGCCGCGGCGGTGGTGGACCTGCTCTCGGGCGCCGCGCCGCAGGCTCGTCCGATGCTGACCAACACCTGTTACAGCTTCGTCTCCGATACCGACGTGATCCACGTCGCCTCGGTCCACGCCTACGACGAGGCGCGGGCGACGTTCCTCGCGGTACGCGGGTCGGGTGGATTGTCAGCGGAGCCGAGCGAGCTGGAGGGCCGGTACGCCCACAGCTGGGCGGCCAACATCTGGGCCGACACGCTGGGTTGAACCGCTTGCGTCGTCACAGGGGCTGGGGATCGCTGCCGAGCCCGGCAACCTGGCGCGCCTGCGTGACCCACGTCCGCACCGACGGGCGCTGCCACTGGTGGCGGGCATAGGCGGCCAGCCGCTCCGGCACCTGGTCGCCAGCCAGGAGAAGCCGGTTCAGCATGAGGCCGAGGTCGGTGTCCGCGATGCACCACTCGCCGAAGAGATGGTCCGCGCCGGGAGGCAGCCAGGACTCGACCGCCTCGAAGAGGGTGGCGGCCGCGGCGGCTGCCTCGCGGGACAGCCGCTTGTGCGGCGGTTCCAGGAACACGTACTCGGTGCTGCGCTCTCCGCGTATCGGCATGAGGTCGCTGCGCAGCCACGCCTGGATCTGCCGGGCGGTGGCGCGGTGGCGCGCGTCCTCCGGGTAGAGGCGATAGTGCTGCGGCGGCGGCAGCACGTCCTCGAGGTATTCCGCGATCGCGGAGGATTCGGAGAGCCGGAACGCGCCTTGGGCGAGGGTCGGGATCCGCCGGGTGCGCGAGAGGGCGGCGTAGTGCGGCTCCAGGTGCTCCCGTGCCGCGAGATCGATCTTCTTCAGCTGGAATGGAGCACCCTTTTCCGTCAGGGCCACGAACGCGGACATCGCGTAGGGGCTGAGGAACCGGGTGTCGATGTAGAGCGTGAAGTCATCGGTCATGAGGGCCTCCGGCGGAGTTCGGGTTGCCACGCGCAGCCGCTGCCATTATCGCAGCCGGCAGGAGCAGGCCCGCACCGGGAGGCACGCCAGCCAGTGGATCGCTATCGCGTGCGGCTTGCCCGTCGCCGTTCGCCGTAGACCACGTACAGTCCCGACAAGGCCACCAGCGCGATACCGATCCAGCCGAGCGCGTTCGGGACGTCTCCCCAGACCAGGAAGCCGATGATCACGGCCCACAGCAGCCCGGAGTAGCGGAACGGGCCGATCACCGACAGTTCGCCGTGACGCATTCCGGCGACGATGAAGTAGTACCCGCCGGCGAGGAACAACGCGGCGAAGGCGAGCAGCGCCCCTTCGAACACGCCGAAGGGCCGCCAGCCTTCCACCACCGAAACCGCGCCGGACAGCAGCGTGACGGCAATCGCCGTCGCCAGGGTGACCACCGACGACGGCACGCCGGGCGCGATATGGCGCGTCATCACGTCGCGTACCGCCATCAGGACGGTCCCCGCCAGGCACACGAGCGACCAGGCGTTGAAGCCTTCGGCCCGCGGCTGGATCACCAGCAGCACGCCGCCGAATCCCGCCAGGATCGCGAGCCAGCGTCCGGGACCCACCCGCTCGTGCATCATTCTCGCGGCGATCAGCGCGATGAAGAGCGGCGCGGTCATCATGATGGCGGTCGCGTTGACCAGAGGCAGGTGGAACAGCGCGAGCAGATAGGTGAAGGTGGCGACCGCGTCGACCCAGGCGCGAGCGGCCACCGTGCCCCGGACCATCTCGCCCGCGTGGTGCAGCGCCCGGGTCGAGCGCACCAGCGCGAGCACCAGGAGCGACGCCAGCACCCCCCGGATGAAGACCAGCTGCGCGCTCGCCATCGACTGGCTCGCGTACTTGACCAGCGAATCGTTCGCGACGAAGCACGCCATCGCGGCGCACATGCAGAGAATGCCGTGGCGATTCGCCCTCAGCAGGGCCGCGGCGTCGCCGGAGGGTGTCACGCTAGACCTGGAGCATGGAGGTGCCAGGGAGAGCCGCCGGGCGGCGGGTCGCTATCATGCCTGCTTCCTTTCGTCACCATCTCGTGAATACGCCATCTCACTCCGGCTCCCAGCAGCCACGTTCCTTCGCGGCCCTGCATCACCCGGGGTATCGCATCTACTTCATCACCAACGCGCTCGCGATGATGGCCGACAGCATCGAGCACGTCATCAGCTACTGGATGATGCACGAGAAGTTCGCCTCGCCCGAGCTCGCCGGCTTCGCGGTGATCTCGCACTGGGTGCCATTCCTGCTGTTCTCGGTCTGGTCGGGGGCGCTCGCGGACCGGTTCGACCCGCGCCGCCTGGTCCAGGTCGGCATGCTGCTCTTCATCGCCGCATCGCTCGGCTGGGCATACTTCCTCGTGACCGACACGCTGGAGACGTGGCATGCGATGGCCCTCCTCGTGGTGCACGGCTTCGCCGGTGTCTTCTGGGCGCCTCCCAGCCAGGTCCTGATCCACGACATCGTCGGTCCCGGGCTCCTGCAGAGCGCGGTGCGGCTCAACGCGACGGCACGCTGGCTGGGACTGCTGGCCGGGCCGGCCGTCGGCGCCGGCTTCCTGCTCGCCCTGGGGCCGGTCTGGGGGCTGGTCGCCAACGCGCTCTTCTTCCTGCCGCTGCTCGCGTGGCTCTGGAAGGCTCCCTACGGTCCGCGGTTCCGCAAGGGCGCGCCGGCGCCGGTACGGGCGGTGCGAGGGTTCGCGGACATCGTCCAGACGGTGCGCGAGATCTCGGGCAACCGCACGCTGGCATCGATGACGCTCCTGGCCGGTGGCGCATCGCTCTTCATCGGCAACGCCTACCAGGCGCAGATGCCCGCGTTCGCCAACGACCTCGGGCACATCCACGCCGATTTCTCCTACAGCGCCCTGCTGGCGGCGGATGCCGCCGGAGCGTTGCTCGCGGGCCTCGTGCTGGAGAGCCGTGGGTTGCTGCCACCGCGTCCGCGGACCGCGTTCATCCTCGCCATGCTGTGGTGCCTTGCGATCGCCGGCTTCGCGCTCGCGGGCCTGTTTCCCCTGGCGCTCGTGCTCCTCTTCATCGCCGGCTTCGTCGAGCTTGCGTTCTCCGCCATGGCGCAGACACTGGTCCAGTTGAACGCGCCGGCGCAAAGCCGCGGCCGGGTGATCGGGCTGTTCAACATGGCCTCGCTCGGCCTGCGCGCCTTCGCAGGGGTGACCGTGGGATTGCTCGGCGGCGTCATCGGCATCCACTGGTCGCTCGCGGCCAGCGCCGCGGCGCTGCTCCTGATGGCGGCGGCGATGCTGGCCTGGCACGTCCGCTCGGCGCGGCGCCTGCCGACAGCCTCCTAGTCCGGGCCCTTCGGCGTGGCTCCGGGCGGGCGCTCGGTCGCCTCGTGCGTGACCGTCTGGAACCGTCCAGGCATCACGATCTCGAGCAACTCCAGGTCGTCGGAGTGACCGAGCTCCGTGTGGCGGATGCCGGGCGGCTGATGCACGCAGGTGCCGGGCTCGAGCAGGACGTCGCCCACGCCCTCGTAGTTGAACTTGATCCACCCTTTCAGCACGTAGACGAGCTGGAAGGTCACGTCGTGATGGTGCAGCTCGCTCAGGGCAGGGGCGCCGGGAACCGCGCGGATCACGTGCGCGACCACCGCGCCGTTGGTTGCCTCGAGGATGCCGAGGTCGCGGTACTCGAAGAACGAGCGCAGGCCCTTGCGCTCGTAGGTCGCATCGACGGCGTGGCTGGCGGAAAACTTCATCTGGAGCTCCTGCGGATACGCAAGGGGGGCTCGCTGGCGTCGCCAGCGACAACCGGAGTATCGCCCGGATGCAGCCTGCCCGTGGCCGGCGATCGTCCCGCTGCCGATAGAATCGGCCGAGACCTCGCCCACTCCCCGGACCTCCGTGCCAAGCCCCTTCGTCGTCTCGCAGTACCTCCTGCCCAAGCGCGCCGTGACGATGCTGGCCGGGCGCTTCGCCCGCGCGCGGGCCGGCCGCCTGACCACGGCGGCGATCCGCTGGTTCGTCGCCCGCTACGGGGTCGACATGGAGCAGGCGCTCGATCCGGACATCCGCAGCTACGCGACCTTCAACGATTTCTTCACCCGGGCCTTCAAGCCGGGCACCCGACCGATCGCGGCCGCCGACCTGGTCTGTCCGATCGACGGAGCGATCAGCCAGTGCGGCCGTATCGATGGCGATCATGTCTTCCAGGCGAAGGGGCACCGCTACACCACCACGGCGCTGCTCGGCGGCGACGATGCCCTGGCAACCCGGTTCCGCGACGGCAGCTTCGCCACGCTCTACCTGAGCCCGCGGGACTACCACCGCATCCACATGCCATGCGACGGACGCCTCGCGCGGATGATCCACGTGCCGGGCGATCTCTTCTCGGTCAACCCGACGACCGCGCGCGGCGTCCCCGGGCTCTTCGCCCGCAACGAACGGGTGGTCTGCATCTTCGATTCGCGGCACGGGCCGTTCGCCTTGGTGCTGGTCGGTGCCACCATCGTCGGCAGCATGGCGACCGTGTGGCACGGCGTGGTGAATCCACCCAGGCCCGGCGCAATCAGGCAGTGGAGCTACGAAGCCGACGCGGTGGTGCTGGGGCGTGGCGAGGAGATGGGGCGGTTCCTCCTGGGATCGACGGTGGTGCTGCTGTTCCCGGCCAGCCGGGCGTTGGCGTTCCAGCCGAACTGGGTGCCGGAGGCGCCGGTCCGCATGGGCGAGGCGATGGCGCGCTTCATCGACGGAGCCCGGGATGGTGGCGCCGGTCCTCTGTAAGCGGCGGGGGCGCTCCGCAGCGGCCTCCCCATGGGCTTCCGTTCATCGTAAACCGTCTGCGCGGGGCGTGAATCCGACGTCAGCCGTCGTCGAACCGGTACCCCAGCGAGCGTGACACCTGCGTGGCGGTGTCACGCAGGGCGGTCGCGTTCGCCCCGTCCCAACGCGCATCCCATCCCTGCGTGTAGTCCAGCACCGTCAGCACCAGGACCAGGCGGCCGCGATGGTCGAGCACGGGCGCGGCGAACGCGCTCAGCCCGTTCATGAAGTTGTCGCGCGCGCGGGCCATGCCGCGCGCCCGCACCTGCTCGACCGTCTCGCGACGGGTGGCAGCGACCCTGCCGGCCGGCAGGGCCTCCCCGCCGGCGGCACGCTCGCCTTCGATTCGCGCGAGGTGGCGCCTGATCTCGCCCTGGTCGTAGAACGCGGCGAACACCCGTCCAGTGGCGGATTCGAGCAGGGGAAAGACCGAGCCGGGGCCGATGTTCACCATCACCGGCCGTGGTGGCTGCTCCCAGCGGACCACGGTGGGTCCGAACGAGCCCCACACGGACAGGGCGACGGTGTGGTTGGTGCGGCGGCACAGCGCAAGCGCGGCCTCCGAGGCGACCTCGATCGGCTCGATGGTGGAAAGACAGGAGAGGCTGAAGTCGAGTGCGGCGGGCCCGGTCGAGTACAGGCCGCTGTCCTGATTCTGCGCCGCGTAGCCCGAGCGGACCAGGCTCGCGAGGTAGCGGTGCGCCTTGGCGGGCGGCATGCCGGCACGGGCTGCGAGCTCCGTGATCTTCACCGGCCGGCGCTCGTGCGCGAGCAGCGAGAGAAGCTGCAGGCCGACCTCGAAGGACTGCACGCCACCGCTGCGCCGCGGTCCGGCGCGGCGGTCGGACGCGGCGGCTCGCGACGGGCGCGTCGAAGCGGCCCGTGCGGAGCGCGATGAGCTGCCTGACCTCGGCATGAGGCGAATCCTCCCTGACCCGGTGCCGCATTATGCGGCGCATGCTACGATTTACGCGATACGGAAACAGTTTACGCGGGTGAACGCCCGGCCGCGGAGGCAGGATGCTGACTGGGGACATGCTCAGGCGCTCGGCGGAGCGCTTTCCGGACAAGCCGGCCATCATCGGGCTCGGCCGGAGGCTTTCCTATCGGGCGCTGGATGCCGCGTCCAACCGCTTCGCGCGCGCGCTGCGCGCCACCGGGCCCGTCGACGGAGCGAAGGTCGCGATCCTTTCGCGCAACCTGCCGGAGTACGGCATCGTGTTCTTCGGCGCGGCCCGCTCCGGGATGGTGCTGGTGAACGTGTCGATCCAGTATGCCGCGGACGAGCTGGGCTACGTGCTGGGCAAGTCGGACAGCGAGATCCTCGTCGTGGATGGGCAGCTCGCCGCCAAGGCGGCCGCGGTTCTTCCCTCGTGCCCTCGCATCCGTACCGTCGTCGTGATCGGCGAGCCGCAGGCGCCGCTTCCCGGCTCCATCGATTTCGAGGCGTTCCTCGCCGGCCAGCCGGCGGAGGCACCCGATCTCGCGCTCGAGGAGACCGCGCCTTTCTGCATGACGTACACCGGAGGCACCACCGGCCGGCCAAAGGGCGTGCTCTGCAGCCATCGCAATCGCGCGGCCACGGCCCACACCGTCGTGGTGGAGGAGGCGCTGGACGAGCGCGACGTGGTCGCGATCGTCACGCCGCTCTTCCACGTGGCCGCGCTCAACATCATGTTCCAGCCGGCGGTGCTGGTCGGTGCCACCTGCGTCTTCGTGACCCCCTGGTCCGTGGACGGCTTCATGGACGCCTGCGCGCGGGAGCACGTCACCGCGGCTTTCATGGTTCCGACCCAGGCCAACATGCTGGTGTCGCATCCGGGCTTCGATGCCGCCAGGCTCGCCACCTGGCGCAAGCTTTCGTTCGCCGGCGCGCCGATGCCGGACTGGGTGCAGCGCGAGCTCAAGGCCCGGTTGCCGGACCTGCTGCTCACGCAGATCTACGGACAATCCGAGGTGGGCGTGCTGACCTCGCTGCGCGACTGGTACCTGCCTGGGAAGCTCGGGTCCGTGGGCCGCCAGGCCTACAACGTCGACGTGAAGCTCTTCCGCACCGACGGCACGGAGGCCGCGCCAGGCGAGCCGGGCGAGATCGCCAGCCGGGGTGACAACGTGATGATGGAGTACTACCGGGAGCCGGAGCAGACCGCCGCGGTATTCCGTCTCGGCGACGGCTGGCTGCTCACGGGCGACGTGGGCGTGCGGGATGCCGACGGCTTCATCACGCTGATCGACCGCGCGAAGGACATGCTCATCTCCGGCGGCGAGAACGTCTATCCGAAGGAGATCGAGGACGTGATCTACGGCATGGAGGAGGTCGCCGAATGCGCTGTCTTCGGCGTGCCGGACACGAAGTGGGGCGAGGTGCCTGCGGCTTATATCATGCTGAAGCCGGGGGCCAGCCTGGACCCCGAGAAAGTGGTGGCGCGCTGCCAGAAGCACCTGGCGGAGTTCAAGCGGCCACGGGTGGTGAAGATCGTGGCCGAGTTCCCCAAGACGCCCATCGGCAAGATCCAGAAGAACCTGCTGCGCGAGCCGTACTGGCAGGGGCAGGGCAGGAAGATTTGACGTGGACCGGGGCCGGGGCGCCCCAACCCTAGAGGAGGTCGAAGTGTCGGAACGAGAAGCAGCTGCCGTCCAGGCAACGAGGCATTCGGCGGGACCGGTCATGCGCCGGCGACGCGTGGTAGGCGGCATCGCCGCCGGAGCGGCCGGTGCGGTCGCCGTTGGCGTCTTCCCGGCGATCGTACGCGCGCAGGCGAAGATCCAGCTCAAGCTCAGCCACTATCTGCCGCCCTCCCACGGCCTGCACACGGATTTCATGGAGCCTTGGGCGCGCGAGGTGGAGTCCAGGACCGACGGTGCCGTCGCGTTCCAGATCTCGCCCGGCACCTCGGCGCTCGGCCAGGCCCAGAACCAGCTGGACCAGGTGCGCAACGGCATCGTCGATGTCGCCTTCGGCCTCTGCGGGCTGCCGCGCGGCCGCATGACCGCGAGCACCATCGTCGAGATGCCGCTGCTCGTGCGCCGGGCCGAAGCCGGTTCGCGGGCGCTGTGGAATCTCCATGCCAGCATGTTCCCGAAGGACTACACCGGGGTGAAGCCCCTGGCCCTGATGACGCACAACGGCGGCCTGATCCATACGCGGGACCGCCAGGTGACCAAGCCGGAGGATCTGCGCGGGCTGCGCATCCGCACGCCGTCGCCGACCATCTCCATGATGCTCGAGTTCCTCGGCGCGAGCCCGGTCGGCATGCCCCCGGGGCAGGTGTACGAGAACATGCAGCGTGGTGTCCTCGACGGCGCGGCCTTCCCGTGGGATCCTGTCCGGGCCTTCAAGCTCGGCGAGGTGAGCAAGTATCACTGCGAGGTCGGCCTCTACACCGCGGCGTTCTGGTTCTGCATGAACGATCGCAAGTACAAGCAGTTGCCGGCGGATGTCCGCAAGGTGATCGACCAGACCTCGGGCGAGGCGCTGCTGCGCAAGTTCCAGGGCTGGTGGGACAAGTGGGACGAAGCCGGCAAGGCCACCGCGGTGGAGCGCGGCAACACCATCACCGTGATCGATCGGGCCGGCCGTGCCGAGTGGGAACGGTCGCTGGTGCAGCTCCAGAACAAGGCCATGATCGATTTCGAGAAGCAGGGCGTGGCCAAGGCGCGGGACATCTACATCGCCATGCAGCGCGAGGTGGCGAAGATCGAAGGCACCTGAGCGGACAGGGGGACGACAGAGAGAGGCCAGGCGGTCCATAGCCATGCGCGACGAAGGTTGGCTGCACCGGATCTGCAAGTACTGCGCCGCCCTTGGGGTGCTGCTGCTGCTCGCCTGCGCCCTGGTCACGGTCGCGGACGTCGTATGCCGCCGCACCATCAACTGGTCCATTCCCGGCCTGGTCGACCTGACCCAGCTCCTGGTCATGAGCAGCGTCTTCCTCTGCATTCCGTTCGCCTTCGAGCGACGGGCGAACGT
>JAEWGX010000059.1 GCA_023388075.1 Pseudomonadota bacterium | reverse complement strand
TTCGACCGCGAGTACGGCATCAGCCGCATCGCCCCGCCATCGCACCACATCGTCGACGAGAGCCGCGGCGACACCCGGCGCCTCACCCTGAGCGCCGAGGTGCAGTGCCTCGGTCGCGACATCAAGGTGGAGGGCTGCGGCTCCGGTCCCATCGATGCCTTCATCCAGGGCTTCGGCCAGGCCACCGGCCATTCGGTAAAGGTGCTCGACTACCACGAGCATGCGGTGGGCGCGGGAGCCAACGCCAAGGCGGTGGCATATCTCGAGCTGCGAGTGGACGACCGCGAGACGCTCTTTGGGGTGGGCATGGACGACAACATCGTCACTGCCTCGCTGCGGGCGATCGTCTCCGGCATCGAGCGGGCCGCCGCCAGCAGCGAATCGGCCAGCGCGGCCGCGACAAAGCCGCGTCAGGCCGCCTGACGGCGGGCGTGGTCGCGGGACCGGTGCTTGCGGTGGCAGGGCCAGGGAAGCCCGC
The DNA here is from genome assembly GCA_023388075.1 of Pseudomonadota bacterium. GTDB lineage: Bacteria > Pseudomonadota > Gammaproteobacteria > Burkholderiales > Burkholderiaceae_E > Lautropia. Next base: position 31,475 of record JAEWGX010000059.1, on the reverse strand, counting down.
GGAGGCCTGTGGCCATGCATGACAGCCTGATCTGGCGCTACCTGACCTTCGTCTGGCTGTTCGACGAGGTGCCCGCTCGCGCGGGGCTTGCCCAGAAGGCGGCCATCGTGCGCCGCAACCGCGAGCGCGGCCTGCGCTACCTGCCGGTGTACATGCGTCGCTATGCCCGGATGCTGGTGGTGCTCGTAGCCGGCGGTTTCGCGACCGAGGTGATCGCGTCGCCCCGGCTCGCTTCACTCGTTGGCGGCACGTTCTTCACGCTGTCGACCGTCGTACTGGTCGCGCTCCTGCTCGCCGGCGTCGGCTTCGCCGCGATGCGGCTACGGGCTTTCGATCACGGGCGCTGGTAGCCGGGCCCGCGTGCGATCGAGCACGATCGCACGACGGCGCTCACCGGCGCGTCTCAGAGTATCTCCACTTCCTGGACGCCGCGGGACCTGCGCCGGATCTCGCTCAGCTTCCTGATTCCTTCCCGAACCTTCCTTCCATCCGCGAGCGAACTGAGGTGGATGGTGGGCGTGCTCTTGTCGGACGAAATCAATGCCACCGAGGAGACCTGGAAGGCTCGCTCGAGAAAGGACTGCGTCAATCGACTGTCCTGCAGGCGATGAAGCTCCATCTCCTCGGCCGGAAGGGCGCCTTGCTCGCGTCGACCTGGCTGGGTCGCGATAGGGGTCGACGCCTCGGGCGCCACGCGGGGCGCAAGCGCGAGCGGGTTCCGCCGTCTGGTAGGCAGCGGCTCCGATCAGTTCATCAACTGCCCGCCGTTCACCTCGATCACCTGCCCGGTCACGTAGCCGCTGAGCTCCTCGGAGCACAGGTAGAGGAACGTGCCGGCGCATTCGTCCGGCTCGCCCAGCCGGTTCATCGGCACGGTGGCCTTCATCGCCTCGAGCTGGGCGGCAGTGGTGAAGCGCTCGTGGAAGGGGGTGAGGATCACGCCGGGCGACACCGCGTTGACGCGGATCCGGTCGGGCGCGAGCTCGCGCGCCCAGCCGTGGGTGGCGGTGGAGACGAAGCCCTTCGCGGCGGCGTACAGCACTGAGCCCGGTCCGCCGCCGTGGCGCGCCGCGATCGAGGTGGTGTTGACGATGCAGCCACCTCCCTGGCGGCGCATGGCCGGCACCACCTCGCGAACGAACCAGACGAGCTGGCGGACATTGACCTCCAGGATCTCGTCGAGCAGCTCGACCGTGTATTCGGCCACGGGCGTGCGCTTGACCAGGCTGCCCACGTTGTTCACCAGCACGTCGATGCGACCCAGTCGCTCGAGCGCCTCCGCGACGATGCGCGAGACGTTGGGAAGCTGCCGGACGTCGCCGCCGACCATGTGCGCCTCGCCACCGGCCGTGCGGATCTCCTCGACCAGCGCCGTCGCGGCGTCGCTGCTCGCGTTGTACTGGATCGCGACGCGCGATCCCTGGCGCGCGAATGCGCGCGCAGCCGCGGCGCCGATGCCGGTGGAGCCTCCGGTGACGAGCACCGCCTTGCCTTTCAGGTCGTTCATCGTCCTCTCCTCTCATCCCGTGTGTCGGCCTCGGCCAGGGCGCGAGCGCGCCGGGCCAGCTCGACGAGCCGGCTGCGCAGCTCGCCTGCCGCCGTGAGCGGGCTCTCGTAGTCGTGCCGGAGGTGCCGTTCGCCCAGCCGCAGGTCCATGCCCTCGAGGTCCAGTCCCACCAGCTCCCAGGGCGCGTCGTCGGCGCCGCACAGCTGCCGCGCGATCAGGCGGACCGCGTCGGCGTGATCGGCGTTCATGTGTGTCACGGCGCCTGGCTCCGAGTCATGCAGGGACTCGAGCGCAGGCGTGACCGGCACGAGGAGATCATCCCGGGCGAGCTCGCTCGCCCGGCCGAAGCCGGCGTTCAGCAGCGCACGCTCGGGCGCCACCGCGACGAAACGGAAGTCGGGGAGGTCCACGTACCGTGCCGCCGCGGGATGCCGCGCCAGGAATCGCCGGCGTGCGCGGGCGTGCTCCGCGTCCCCGCCCTCCATGAAGCGGGCCCGGCCGAAGACGGTGAGACGCGGGTGGGCGAGCGGGTCGCCCGCGCCGGGCTGCGCAAAGAGCAGGCTGCAGCGCGGATCGGTAGCGAGCGCCTTCGTGTGATGCGACAGCCCCGAGAGCAACAGCAGCGCCGAGCCGTCGAGCGCGCTCGCCACCGTCACGAGGCTGGCATACGGCCAGCCGCTCGAGCGCTCGAGCGTGGCCAGCGTCGCCGTCGTCGCGCCGCGCCGCAGGCGCCGGGCGACGGCTCGCAACCCGTCGTCGAGCGGCCTGAGGACGTCGACCGCCACCGGGGCCCTGCTCAGGACGACGACCGCCCCGCGCCGTTGCCCGGTTGCGGGCGGGTCTCCGGGGCGTTCGCCGCCGAATCCCGGCGCGATCGCCGTCGCCGTGACGGTCGCCGCCCGCTCTTGGGTGCCCGCATCGCGGCCGGCGGCAGCGGCTTGTGTGCCGGCAAGGGGGCCGCGCCGCCGCCCCCCGGTCCCATGATGCCGGCAGGCATGCTTGCGGTCGTGGCGGCCTGGGTGCCGCCGGCCGCCAGCCCCGCCATGGCGCTGCGCGCGATGCCCACGGCCGGGCTGCCGCCGCCGGCGCCGGTCTTGGGAGCATCCACGGGCGCGGGCGGCCCGCTCGCGCGCAGGTTTCGATCGCCGGCGCCCGGTCGTTCCGGACCCGCGGGGGCCCCGCGCGCCCGCTCCGGGCGGCTTTCGTCCGCGCTGGGTGCGCGTTGCGTGGATTCCGGCGGCTGTTCCACGGATGCGGGAGCAGGCTGCCCAGTCCGTCCCGACGCGTCTTCCCTCGGCTCGCCATGCGGCCGTGCGGCCTTCTCGTTCTCCACACGCGCCAGTTCGACACGCTCGCGTTCGGCGAGCTCTCGCTCCAGGCGAGCGCGCTCGATGCGTTCCTGCTCGATGCGCGCGAGCTCCGCGGCCTCGCGCTCCGCCTCCTCCTGCGCAGCCTGCGCGGCGCGGGCGGCCTCGAGGCGTTCGGCGTCGGCGCGGGCCTCGGCGCTGAGGCGCACGTTCTCGGTACCGATGGCTGCCGCCGATACCGCCTCCGGATAGAGGCGGATCAGCACGCGCTCGGCCGCGAGCGTCAGTTCGGTCCGGATCGCCTGGGTGAGCTCCTCCATCCGGTAGCTCGCGCGCCGGCGCCAGAAGTTGGCGAAGTTCGGCGCCTGCTTCACCAGCACCTCGCGGACGGTGTTCTCCCAGAAGGCGGGGTACTCGGACTGCGCGTACTGACCGCGGCCGCGGCCGTAGTGGGCCACCGCGAGATAGGCGAGCAGCGCGGAGCTCACCAGCCGGTTCATCACGTCGTCGGTCCAGGTGACGGTGACGGTCTCGGTGCCGCGCACCATGTTGTAGCCGCGGGCGAGCCCGGCGGCTCCGAGCGCGCCGAGCACGCCACCCGCGATCATCCCGCCGCCCAGGGTAAAGCCGCCGGTCACGACGTCGGCCTTGAGACCGGCGAGCGCGCCGGTGACCAGGCCCCCGAATACCGCGGCCCGACCTTCGCTCACATGGTTGGTGACGGCATAGTGGTCCGCCAGGCGGTTGAGCACCGCGTCTCCGGCGCTGCCTTCGAGCCCGTTCAGCTTGATCAGGCGGTCCGTGGTCTCGCGGATGTCGCGGTCGAGCCGCTCGGCGAGTGCGCGCATCGCGGCCTGCTTCGCGGAGTTCTCCTTCTCCCGGGCGATGCCGAGCGCGCTGCCGACATCGCGCAGGCGGCCGCGCAGGCCGCCATGGGCCACCCGCTCCTTGTCGAGCGCGGCGCGCGCAAGCCGCTCGGCGAGGACCTGCATGGAAGCATCGAAGGTCTCGCGTCGCTGCGTCTGCCAGGCACGCCGCAGGCGCCCGAACGACTCGTTCTTCTCCGGCGGCAGGATATCCGCGACCTCCCGCAGCAACGCGCCTTCCTGCACCCAGCAGCGCGCGAAGGCGTCCAGCGCGAGCACGCCGCGCACGGCGGTGTCCCGGGCAAGATGGGCACGCCAGCGCTCCACCTCGGCCGCCTCGTCCGCCGGCCCGCTTGGCGGGCCCATCTGGTTGACGAGCACGATGATCGGCTTGCCGATCCACTGCAGGATCCGCATCTCGGGCTCGACGTAGCCCGCGTCCTCCGGATTCTCGGCCGCGTTGACGAGGTAGAGCACCACGTCGGCCTCTTCCCGGGCGTTGCGCACGGCCTGCTGGCTGGACCAGAAGGCGCGGTCGGTGAGGCGGTCCCAGACCTGGCTGACGAGCCAGCCGATCGGACGATCCGACTTCTGCAGGCGGTCCGCGAGCCTGGCGCTGTCGCCGAATCCGGGCGTGTCCCACAGCACCAGGGAGTCGCCTTCGGGCGTCTCCAGCAGCACGAAGCGGTCAGCGGTCTCCGTCACGTGCGGCTCGTCGCGCACGACGCCGACGTTGCGGTTGAGCAGTGTGCGGGCCAGCGTCGTCTTGCCGACGTTGGTGTGCGACACGAGGCTCAGCGAGATCGTCTGGTCCTTGGTCTTCATGCAGGTGCGTGGGCGCCCCTCCGGAACTCGGGATTTTGCACCATGCGACCCGAAACCTCATCGATCCGTTCCGAAAGTTCGCGACTTGCGTCGTCGATCCCGCCGGATTCGAGCGCAACGAAGACCGGGGCGATGTCCAGGCGGGTGGCGAGGATGCGTCGCCAGATTCCGCGGCGTTCGTCGATGCGCGCGGGGTCGTGACCGAATCGCCTGCGGAAGGCGGACTCGTCGACCACCGCGACAAGCGGCGTGCCGCGCGGCAGCAAGGCCGCCAGCGTCGCGATGAAGGCGGCGTGGTTCTCCACCTCGGGCGTGGCCGACAGCGAGAAGACCGCGACGACGAGCGAAGCCGGCAGGCCGGCGATCGGATCGTTGTCGCGCAGGCGGTCCTCGCCGCCGATCGGAACCGAGGGGCGCACCGCGATCTCCGCCGAGCCGTCGTGGACGTCGAGGAGCAGGCGTTGCAGGCCCGCGAGCGCCGCCGTCGAGAGCTGGTAGCTGTACGGCACCACCTGCACCTGCGCGGCATGGCCACGATGCCGCCGCACCAGGTTGCGGAAGTACGCATCGTCGAGCGGCAGCGGGAAGCGCTCGGCCATGCGGCGCGCGCGGAGCGACGCGGCGGCCGCGAGCGCCACGCGCGGCACCACGACGAAAAGGAACACGGTCACCGCGTAGAGATGGATCCAGCCCGCGGCGTTCTCACCCACGCCCCCGGGCAGGCGCATCGCCTCGAGGCGAGCCGCGTCCGGCAGCGCGATGCCGGTCATGAAGCTCGCCGGTCCCAGCACCAGGCCCAGCAGCGACCGCACCGCGTCGATCCCGAGGAAGGTGCTCTCCCAGCCGGCCCGGTACTCGAACGCCAGGCCGCGCAGGTAGAGCCCGGCCAGGGCTCCGAGCGCGAACGCCACGGACCCGAGATGCAGCAGCGCGAGGCCGCGGAGGGCATTGAGGCGGCTGCTGATCTCGAGCCATCGCCGCGCGAACCGCGCGAGCGGCGATGTCGCGTCCGCCCGCAGCAGCGATCTGGGCACGCCCATCACCAGCCGGGCCACCCAGCGGTTCGCCGCGGCGAATCGCGGCGTGCCGTCCGGACGACCGCCGGACGGGCCGCGAACGGCCTGCCACGCCCATCGCACGAGCAGCCCGGCGTACACCGCGATGTTCCACAGCAGGATGGCGAGGATGGGCGGGGCGAGAATGTTGATGATCCGCTCCGCGCTGACCGCGTCGAGGAGGAATCCGGCAACCAGCGCGCTCGCGACCAGAAGGCGGCCGATCCAGGGCTTCCATGTCACCGCGGCGAGCGTCGCGCCCACGTGGCTCGAGCGGCTCGCGAGTCGCTCGACTGCGAGGTGCGCGCGACGGGACACCAGGGCCTCGTCGCTCGCTTTCTCGCCCTCGACCTGCGCGGCGCTGCGGCTTGCCCAGTGGCGATCGTCCTCGCTCCAGAGCGGATCGGGCGTCCCGGACTCGTAGGCGCGCACCAGCTCGGTGGCGCGGGCGTCGGACTCCTTCATCGCCGCCTAGGCGCCGGCAACGACGCGCGGCGGGATCCCGTCGAGCAAGGGTTGCCCGAGGTACTGCTGCCGATACGCCTCGAAGGGAATCGTATCCGCGGCCTCGAGGGCGCGCTGCTTCGCGACGGATTCGGCCGCGAGCCGCGCGTAGCGCTCGGTCACCTCGGGCGGCAGCGGCTCGCGCATGAGCAGGTCGCGATGGGCGAGCGAGCGCGCGAGGCCGAAGTCGATGATCGACTGCGTCGGCGACTGCCGGATCTCCTCGAGCACCCGGGCCGATGGCGTGAGCGTGGAATCGGCGAGGCGGGCTGCGGCCCCGGCGAGCGCGGCGCGATAGGCGCCGCCAGCTTCCGGGTGGGCGACATCCAGTGCGTCGGCGATCGGCTCGCAGGCCTGGAGGAGCTCGCGCCCCCAGTCCAGCAGCGCCACCCGGCTGCCGTCGTCGCGCTCGAGCTCGAGGTCGGGATCGCGGCCGCGCTGCGCCACCGCGTGGCGATTGCGCGAGAGCGCGGCGATCGACTCGGGCGTGTCGTCCGGGCTTTCCTGCAGCAGGCAGTGCAGCAGGAAGATGTCCAGGAAGCGGATCGTGTCGTCGGTGATGCCGATCGGGCTGTAGGGGTCGAGGTCCATCAGCCGTACCTCGACATAATCGACACCGCGCCGGGACAGTGCCGGCAGCGGGCGTTCCCCGGGCAGGGTCGGCTGCTTGGGCCGGATGGTGCCGTAGAACTCGTTCTCGATCTGCAGCAGGCTGGTGCTCAGCTGGCGGTAGTCGTCCCCGTCGCGCACGCCGATCGCCTCGTAGTCGGCATAGGGCGTGGTGAGCGCCTCGCGCAGCGAGTCGGCGTAGCTTTGCAGGCAGTTGTAGCTCACGCCGAGCATGGATTGGGCATCGCTCTGGTAGCCGAGCGGGCCCATTCGCAGCGAGGTTGCGTAGGGCTTGTAGAAGCTGCGCTCCCCGAGCGGCTCGAGCCGGTGGTCGCGGTCGGCGACGAAGGACCGGCAGACCGCGGGCGATGCCCCGAAGAGATAGAGCAGCAGCCAGGAGTCGCGGCGGAAGTTGCGGATGAGCGCGAAGTAGCTCTCGTTGCGGTGGTCCAGGGCGCTGCCGCGATGGCCGTCCGTCGCCTGCAGCGCCGGCCATGCGGACGTCGGCAGCGAGAAGTTGTAGTGCAGGCCCGAGATGGTCTGCATCCGGCTTCCGTAGCGATGCACCAGCCCGATCCGGTAGACCGTCTTGGCGCGGCCCACGTTGGAGGTGCCGTACTGGCCGATCGGAATGTTGCCGTCGGCCGGCAACCGGCACGGCATGCTGGTGGCCCACATCACCTCCGGCGCGATGGCCGCGAGCGCGACGCGGTGGATCTCGGTCAGCTCGCCCAGGCAGCCGCGGATGTCCGCGTGCACGCCGGTGATCAGCTCGAGCTGGGACTCGCTGAAGTCGGTGGTGATGCTGGAATGGGTCAGGGTGGAGCCGAGCGCCGCCGGATGCGGCGTGAGCGCGAGATCGCCGGAGGTGGTCGCGCGCAGGCCCTCCTTCTCGATGCCGCGGCGCAGGGTTCGCAGGACGGCCGGCCCCAGGGATGCGAGCCGCGTGGTCAGCCTTGATTGGTTCGGGCTCAACTGGATCTTGGGGGAAATGTCACCGCGGGTCGGGGGGATCGGCCAGGGGGCGCGGCCACAGGCGCCGGCCCGTAAACGGGCAGACGTAAGGTTAGCAGAATGCCCGGTCGCCGGGCTCCGGCGCCCCGGGGGCGACCGGCGTCAGCCGCCGAACACCACGCGCGGCAGCCAGGTGGCCAGGGTCGGGAAGGTCAGCAGCACCGCGAGAGCGACCAGTTGCAGGAAGACGAACGGCATGATGCCGCGGTAGATCGTTCCGGTGGAGACCGACCCGGGCGCCACGCCGCGCAGGTAGAAGAGCGAGAAGCCGAAGGGCGGCGTCATGAAACTGGTCTGCAGGTTAACGCCGACCAACACCCCGAGCCAGACCGGATCGACGTCCAGGTTCAGCAGTACCGGCGCCGTGATCGGGATGATGATGAAGATGATCTCGAAGGTGTCCAGGATGAACCCGAGCACGAACATCACCGCCATCACCACGACCAGGGCGCCTATGGCGCCGCCCGGCAGGTCGGAGAGGAACTCGTGGACCAGGTCGTCGCCCCCCAGCATGCGAAAGACGATGGAGAAGACCGAGGCCCCGAGCAGCAGCACGAACACCATCGAGGTGATCGATGCGGTGGAGAGGCAGGCCTGGCGCAGGATGTTGAAGTCGAACCGGCCCCTGAGCAGCACCAGCAGCAGGGCGCCGACGGCGCCGACCGAAGCGGCTTCGGTAGGGGTGGCGAAGCCGCCGAGGATCGAGCCGAGAACCGCCACGATCAGCAGCAGCGGAGGGAGCAGCGCGGTGAACACCTCGCCGAGGAGCGCCCGTCGTTCCTCCTCGGTGCCGGGAGCGGCGGGGCAGCTCTTCGGGTCGAAGAGCGCCTTGTAGACAAGGTACAGCACGTAGAAGCCGATCAGCAGCATGCTGGGAAGCAGCGCGCCGACGAAGAGGTCCCCTACCGAGACCGGCGAAGGCGCGAAGTTGCCCTTGGCCATCTGCACCTGGGAGTTGATGCCGCCCAGCATGTCGCCCATGAAGATCAGCACCGTCGACGGCGGCACGATCTGTCCCAGGGTGCCGGAGGCGCAGATCACGCCGCAGGCGAGCTTCGGGTCGTAGCCCGCGCGCAGCATCGCCGGCAGGCTGATCAGGCCCATGGTCACGACCGTGGCGCCGACCACGCCGGTGGAAGCCGCGAGCAGGGCGCCGACCACGATCACCGAAAGGCCCAGCCCGCCGCGCAACCGGCCGAACACCTTGCCCATCGTGACCAGCAGCGCCTCGGCGATCCCGGAGCGTTCCAGCACCACGCCCATGAAGATGAAGAGCGGCACCGCCACCAGGACCTCGTTGGTCATGAAGCCGATATAGCGGGAGGCGAGCGCGCCGAAGTTGGACGGATCGAACGAGTCGAGCAGCCAGCCGACCAGGGCGAAGAAGAGCGAGACTCCGGCGAGCGAGAACGCCACCGGGAATCCGAGCAGCAGCACGAAGATGACGCCGAAGAACATCAGCGCGGAGAGGGTCTCCCCGGTCAGCACGCCCTCCATGTCAGGCGCCTTCGGGCAGCAGGGAGCGAGGCGGGCGCGGGGACGACGGGCTCATCCTATTCCGGCTGCGGGTAGCGATACTGCGGGGGGAGGAGCTCCTCGCGCCCGGCCAGCACCAGGATGCTGCGAAAGGCCATCGCGATGCCCTGCAGGAAGACGAGCAGGATGAACAGCAGGATGAAGGACTTGAGGATGAAAAGTCCGGGCATGCCACCGGGGTTCGACGAGGGCTCGAACAGTGCCCAGGACCGCCGGACGTACGGAAACGCGTAGATCCAGGCGACGACGCAGTACGGCACGAGGAACAGGACCACGCCGATGAGGTCCCGCACCGCCTTGCTGCGCAGCGGTGCCGGGCGGTAGAAGATATCCACGCGAACGTGGTCGTCGCGCATCAGCGCGAAGCCGCCGACGGCCATGAACATGGCGCCGCCGAGCCAGACGTAGAGGTCCTGCATCCAGAGCTGGGTGGTCGAGAAGACGTAGCGCTCCACGACCACCGCGAAGCAGCACAGCACGGTGCCCAGGGCCAGCCAGGAAAAGGCGTGGCCCACGACGGTGTTCAGCCGGCTGATCGCGGACACGTAGCCGGCCAACAGACGCATGATGCGGATCGTCAGCTGATCTTGAAGTACTTCTCGCGCGCCTGGAGGTACGGCGAGTCCGTGTCCTCCGTGCGCTGGCGAAGCAGGTTGAGCGCCGAGACGAAGCTGTCCGCGGTCTTCTTCGCGAGCGCGTTGTCACCGCTGCGCAGGCCGTTCAGCACCTCGAGCGACGCCTTGGCGCCGGCTTCCAGGATCGAGTCCGGGAACTTGCGCACCTGCACGCCGTGCTTGTTGACCAGGGTCTGCATGGCACGCGGGTCGTTGGCGATGAAGTCGGCCCCGACGTTGTCGTACTCCGCCTGGCAGGCCGTGCGGATGATCTCCTGCAGGTCCTTCGGCAGCTTGGTGTACTTCTCCTTGTTGACGACCGCCTCGGTCGCGAGCCCGGGCTCGATGAAGCTGGGGAAGTAGTAGTTCTTGCAGATCTGGTGGAAGCCGAGGGCGAGGTCGTTGTAGGGTCCGACGAACTCGGCCGCGTCGAGCGTTCCGCTCTGCAGGGCTTGGAAGATCTCGCCGGCGGCAAGGTTGGTCACCGAGGCGCCCATCCTCTGCCACACCTGGCCGCCGAGGCCCGGCGTGCGGAACCTCATGCCCTTCAGGTCATCGACGCCCTTGAGCTCGTTGCGGAACCAGCCGCCCGCCTGGATGTTGGTGTTGCCGGACATGAAGCCCTGGACGCCGAACTGGTCGTAGATCTCGTCCCAGATCTGCTGGCCGCCGAGGTGGCGCACCCAGGCGGAATGCTCCCCGGCGGTCATGCCGAACGGCACGCCGGTGAAGAACGACAGGCCCGCGTTCTTGTTCTGCCAGTAGTACGCCGCGCCGTGGCTCATCTCCGCGGTGCCGCTGATCACCGCATCCAGCGACTGCAGGGCCGGCACCATCTCGCCGGCCGAATACACGCGCACGGTCAGCCGGCCGCCGGACATGTCGTTGATCCGCTTGGCCAGGTTCTCGGCACCGACGCCCAGCCCCGGGAAGTTCTTGGGCCAGGTGGTGACCATGCGCCACTGGATCTTGCCCTGGGACAGTGCCGGCGCGGCCAGGGTGGCGGCGCCTACCGCGGCGCCGGCCGACAGGCTCTTTCTTAGTGCGGATCGACGATCCATATCATGTGCCTCTAGTTGGTCTCGGAAGTGCGTCGGCGCCGGGTCGCGGCCATCAGGCCGGCGCGCGCGCCGTAGCGGGGCACCGGAGCGCCAAGGCGCCCGGCAGCATGCCGGAATCGTAAATCAAGATGTGTCGGGTGTCCGGGCAGCATTGTGACAAGCGCGCACGACAACGGGAAAACCCGTACGCGTCGGGCCCGGAAAAGGAAAGGGGCGCGGTACTTCCGCGCCCCCGTGAATGAGCCGCGAGTAGCGGCTGCTTCCCCAAGCACTGATTCGACGCCTCTCGCCGATCCCCCGTTTCGGGGCGACTCCGGCGTGGCCACCGAACCATCCTGGAACTGACCGGTATCGAAGTTAGTCCTCCTCGCGGCCGACGTCAATACGCGGCGCGTCGTACGCCGCCTCGAGGCCGCCCCCGGCTGCGCGTCAGCCGCGTGGGCCGCCGCGAAGGACGATCCCGATGCGGCGCGGCGGCATCGAAAAAGGTGCGTAAATGGGTCATCATTCGGCCGGAACTCGACCAAGGGGGAGCGCAGCCATGCCCAAGACCATCCTCGTGCACCTCGATGCGTCCGACCAGTGCGGACAGCGCCTCGCCGCGGCGCGCGCGCTGGCCGCCCGCCACCAGGCCACGGTCGAATGCCTCTACGCGGTGATGCCGAGCGCGCTGCAGGTGTCCTTCGCCGACGTGGCCAAGGCCGGCGCGGGTGCCGGCCTGCGCCCGGCCGACGACGAGCGCCGCGCCAAGGCGCGTGCCGCGTTCGACAAGGCCGTGGCCGAGGGCCTGCCCGGGCGCTGGCTGGATCCCCTGGAGGACCTGTCGCTGCGCGGGTTCGTCCGCCAGGCGTGGTACTCGGACCTGGTCGTCGTGGGCCAGCACCAGGCAGACGACGCCGGCGAGTCCGGCGTGCCGGCCGATTTCGTGGAGACGCTGATGATGGACAGCGGCAGGCCGGTGCTGGCGATCCCCTACATCGGCATGCGCTCGCCCCCGGGCGACGTGATCATGATCGCATGGAAGGAGTCGCGCGAGACCGCGCGCGCGGTCGCGGCCGCGCTGCCCCAGTTGAAGGCTGCCTCGCGGGTCCACGTCGTGACCTGGATGGACGAAGCATCCGGCTCCGGCCAGCGCTACCCCCTGCTGGGTGAGCAGTTGCGCCGGCACGGCATCGACGTCCGGCAGCACAACTACGGCCCGGAACCGGGCGACGTCGGCGCCTACATGCTCTCGGCCGCCGCGGATCTCGGAGCCGACACGATCGTCATGGGAGGCTACGGCACCAGCCGCGCGCGCGAGTGGGTACTGGGTGGCGCGACGCGGACGATCCTGCGCTCGATGACCGTGCCGGTGCTGCTCGTCCATTGATGCCGGCGGGGCCGCGCCGCGGCGTCTGCTGGCTGCGTCCCGCGCCGCGGCGCGCACCCGCTTCGCGATGGCCCGCGGCTGCCGTCGGCCGGCTGGTTGCGGGCCTGGCGCTGGTCGCGAGCGTCGCGTTGCCGGCGGCTCGATCGCAGCCTTCCGCGAGCCTGCAACCGCAGCCGTCGCCGGACCCGGCCGTCGCCTCGGTGCTCGCCACCGTCCAAGCCGCCCCGATGGTGCCGCGCGGGGCGCCGTTGGCGGCGCGGCTGCAGGCGGTCTATCGCGAGAACCGGGGCCGACTGCTCTGGGCCGAAGGCTACCGGCCGGGTGCCGCGGTGCCGTTGCTGCACGCGGTGCTGGCCGCGGCAAGCCGCCATGGGCTCGATCCGGCCGAGTACCGCAGCGAATGGATCGCAGGCGAGCTGGCCGCGTGGCGGGATGGCCGTATCGACGGTCCCCAGGCCATCGCGCGACTCGACGTCACGATGACGCTCGCGCTCCTGCGCTACCTCTCGGACCTGCGCGACGGCCGGGCGGCCCAGCGCCAGATCTCGGGCACCTGGCAGCCGGCCCCCGCCCTGTCCTCGGAAGCCATGTTGGCAGCTGCGGCGCGCGATGCCGACGCGTTGCGCCGACTGCTGGACCGCGCGGCACCGGGCTACCCGGACTACCACCGGCTGCTGCAGGCGAGGTCGCGGCTCGAGGCGATGGTGGTCGCGGGACGGGAGCCGCCGCGATTTCCGCCAGGCACCACCTTGCGCGCCGGCGACCGATCGCCGCTGGTCGCGGCGCTCGCGGCCAGGCTCGCCGAGCTCGGCGATCTCGCGGCCTCGGCGAGCACCCCGGACGTCTACGAAGACGAGGTGGTCGAAGCGGTGCGCCGCTTCCAGCGGCGCCATGGGCTCGCGGACGACGGCGTGGCCGGTCCCGCCACCCTGGCCGCGGTCCAGGTGCCGAATCGGGCGCGGCTGCGCCAGGTGGACCTCGCGCTCGAGCGCCTGCGCTGGCTGCCGCCGATCACCGCCGATCGCGTCATCGCCATCAACATTCCCGACTTCAGGCTGTGGGCCTACGACAGGACCGACGACGGGCGGGTGCGAGCGGTGCTGGAGAGCAACGTCGTCGTCGGCCGCCAGGGCAGGACGCCCACGCCGGTCTTCATCGCGCAGCTGAATGCGGTCGACTTCAATCCGTACTGGAACGTGCCGTACTCGATCGCCCGCGGCGAGACGGTGCCGCGGCTGCGGCGCGATCCGGCCTACCTGGAGCGGGAGGGGATGGAGTTCGTCGCCGCGGACGGCACGGTGTCGCGCCAGGTGACGGCCGCGAACCTCGACGCGGTGGCGCAGGGACGGATGCGGATCCGCCAGCGCCCCGGGCCGCGCAACGCGCTCGGCAAGGTCAAGCTGACGATGCCCAACACGATGAACATCTACCTGCACGATACGCCCTCCCGCGGGCTGTTCGCGCAGACGCGGCGCGACTTCAGCCACGGCTGCATCCGTGTCGAGAAGGTGGTCGAGCTCGCGACCTTCGCCCTCTCGCGCCAGGCCGGGTGGGATGCCCGATCGATCGATGCCGCGCTGCAGGGCAGCGACCTGCGCGTGGCACGGGTCGCGCCGGCGATCCCGGTGGTCGTCTTCTACACCACCGCCGTGGCGGGCGAGGACGGAATGATCCGGTTCCTGCCCGATCTCTACGGGTTCGATCGCAAGCTGGATGCGGTGATGCCGCCTTCGGTCGTCGGCGGCTGACAAGCCGCCCCGGCTCGGCCCCGAGGGCGGCTTCCGGCGCGCGGCGCGGCGGTCAGCCCCAGCGCCGCACGCGCCCGGTGTCGATGTGCACGAAGTCCGAGCGGGGGTAGTAGCCGACGCCTCCGGCCCGCAGGGAGAGGGCGGCGTCGCGAAGCCGCGCGAGCGGCACGCCGGTGATGCGGATGTCCAGCGCGCGCCCTTCCAGGTGCAGGCTGCGCGAGGCCACTCCGCCGCCACCGCGGCGGCGCAGCCGCTCGTTGGTCGCCGGCGAGCGGTAGCCCGAGATGACCTCCACGGTTCCTTCGGCGCGCAGCAACTGCTGCAGCGACCGGATCTGCACCAGCAGCCCCGGGTCCATCGTGGTGACCTCGCCGGAGTAGTGGTCGCGCAGGAAGCGGCTCACCCGTTGCAGCAACGGCCCCGACGCGTCGGCGATCCCCGCCGCCTCGACGGCCGGGAGGACGATGCGCTCGCCGGTGTGGAGATGCCGCATGCGCAGCATCGTGCCGGGAGCGGGCGCGAGCGGGGCGCCCCGCGCGACGACCGGGATGGCGAGCGCCGCGCCGCCGAGCGCGCCGATGGACAGCAGGCGCCGGCGTGGCTGGTTCGGACGGGGTGGCAGGTGGGGCATCGAAGTCATCGGGGGCAAATCCTTGCGTGGGCGGGATCCGGCCGCAATACCGGCAAGCATAGGTGGCACGGCGGCACTCGGGGGCCTGTCATCGTCCGGGCGGTTCCTGCCGCCGATCGAAGGCGCGATCGAAGGCAGATCCGAGCGGCCCGAGCGGACTCGCGCGCCGAAAGCCGATCATTCCGGCGAAGAGTACCGCCGGGAACGCCTCCAGGGCGGTGTTGAGCTGCGTCACCGCGTCGTCGAAGGCCTGCCGCGACAGCGACAGCGCGTTCTCGGTGGCGGCGATCTCCTCGGAGAGCCGCATCATGTTGCGGTCGGCCCTGAGGTCCGGATGGGCCTCGGCCAGCGCGAACAGTCGCCCCAGCGTGGAGGAGAGCGCGCGCTCGGCGCGGGCCAGCGCGGTCATGGTCTCGGGGTCCAGGCCGCGGCCGGCGCCTGGCGCCGCCTGGCCGGCAACGCGTGCCGAGTCGCGGGCGGCCATGACCTCATCGAGGGTGCCGCGCTCGTTCGCCAGGTAGCCGCGCGCGGTTTCCACGAGGCTGGGAATGAGGTCGTGGCGGCGCTTGAGCTGCGCGTCGATCTGCGCAAGGTTGCTCTCGACCCGGTTGCGCAGCGCCACCAGCCTGCTGTAGACGACCACGACCAGCACGAAGAACGCGCCAAGGGCGACGGCCATCGCGATGCTCGTGTCCATGGGGCCTTCCCGGGTCCGGTCAGCTGCACGCCACGGGGCGTCAGGTCTCGTAGGGCCACTCGACACTGCCGGCGTGTGTCACCGCGCCGAGGTTGGCCGGGCCGACCAGCCGCGCATACTTCTCCATCACGCCGGCGAGCCGCTCCGCCGCCCGAGGCCGCCAGGCGGCACGTCGCCGCGAGAGCTCGGCCTCGTCCACCAGAAGGTCGAGGGTACGCGCCTCGCAATCGATGCGGATCCGGTCGCCATCGCGCACCAGCGCGATCGGTCCGCCCTCGGCCGCCTCCGGGCAGGCGTACCCGATGCACATGCCACGGGTCGCGCCGGAGAAGCGGCCGTCGGTGAGCAGCGCGACCTTCTCGCCCATGCCCTGGCCGTAGATGAGGGCGGTGGTGCCCAGCATCTCGCGCATGCCTGGCCCGCCCTTCGGTCCCTCGTTGCGGATGACCAGCACGTCGCCGGCGCGATAGTCGCGGCGGCGTACCGCCTCGGTGCAATCCTCCTCGCATTCGAAGACGCGGGCGGTGCCTTCCATGACGAGCTGGCGCAGCCCCGCGATCTTGATCAGGGCGCCTTCGGGGCAGAGGCTGCCCTTGAGCACCACCACGCCACCGGTGGGATGCAGCGGCTCGCCGTGCGGCCGGACCACCACGCCGTCGGGCCCGGGAGCGTCGGCGTAGGCCTGGGCGAGCGTCGCGCCGGAGAGCGTCAGCGCGTCGTCGTGGAGGTAGCCGCCGTCGAGCAGCGCCCGGATCACCGCCGTCACGCCGCCGGCGTAGTGCAGGTCGCGGGCGAGGAAGCGGCCGCCGGGCTGCAGGTCGCCGATCAGCGGCGTGCGCTGGAACACCTCGGCCACGTCGTCGAGCGTGAAGCGGATGCCGGCTTCATGCGCGATGGCGGGCAGGTGCAGGCCGGCATTGGTGGAGCCGCCGGTAGCGGCGACGGTGGCACAGGCATTCTCCAGGCTGCGGCGGGTGACCAGGTCCCGCGGCAGGGGGCCGCCTTCGCGCAGGATCCTCATCACCGCCTGGCCACTGCGGCGCGCCAGGGCGAGCCGCTCCGAATAGACCGCAGGCATCATCGCGGTCCCGGGCAGGGCCAGCCCCAGCACTTCCGAGACCATCGCCATGGTGTTGGCGGTGAACTGCCCGGGGCAGGAGCCCACCGTCGGCGAGCATTGCTGCTCGAGCGCCTGCAGCTCGGCCTCGCTCACCGCGCCGGCATAGAGGCCACCCACCGCCTCGTACGCGTTCACGGTGCTCGCCGGCTTGCCGGCTACCTGGCCCGGCAGCATCGCGCCGCCGTACATGAAAACCGAAGGGCAGTTCAACCGCACCATCGCCATCATGATGCCGGGCAGGGTCTTGTCGCAGCCGGCGAAGCCGACCAGCGCGTCATAGGCGTGGCCGCGCATCACGAGCTCGATCGAGTCGGCGATGAGCTCCCGGGACATCAGGCTCATGCGCATGCCGCGGTGGTTCATCGATACGCCGTCGGAGACCGAGACGGTGGTGAACTCGAAGGGCGTGCCGCCGGCGATCGCGACGCCCGTCTTGGCCGCCTCGGCCTGCGGACGCAGCGAGAGCGAGCAGGGCGTGTTCTCGCCGTGGGTGCTCATGACGCCGACGAACGGCTTGGCGATCGCCTCGTCGTCCAGCCCCATGGCGCGCAGGAAGGTGCGATGCGGCGCGCGATCGTCGCCCTGCACCGTGATCCGGGAGCGCAGTCGCGGGCCTTCGCCCGCCGTGCCTTCCGGGTTGCGCCCTGCGCGCGGCTTGCCTGCCATGTCGATTCCTCCCTCGATACCCCGATTAGCCCGCATTGGCCGGACCTCGCGAATCCGGTAGATTAGCCCAACCAACGACCTGCTCCCTTCCCTCGACGATACCGATGAACGACCCGGCCAGTGGTCGCCGCCACCGAATCGCCCGCATCTGCGACATCCTGCTCGCTTCGGTGGCAGGCGGGCTGCTCTTCGCGATGATGCTGCTCACCTTCGTCGACGTGGTGCTGCGCTACTTCTTCAACGCGCCGATCAAGGGCGGATTCGAGGTGACCGAGATGATGATGGCGGTGCTGATCTTCGCCGGCCTGCCGCTGGTCTCGCGCAAGAACGAGCACGTGACCATCGACGCGTTCGACCGGTTCTTCCCGCAGGCCTTTCGCCGGGCGATGCACGTGGTGATCCACCTGGTCTGCGCCGTGGCGCTTGCCGGCATGGCGTGGCTCCTCTGGCGCAAGGCCGGCTCCTTTGCCGAGATCGGCGACGTCACCCAGACGCTCAAGTTCCCGATCGCGCCCTTCGTCTACCTGATGGCCTTCCTCACCCTGGCCACGGGTGTGGTTCACCTGGTGGCTGCCGCTTCCGCGCCACCGGCCGGTCCGCTCGCCGACCCGGCCGCGGGCGGCAGCGCGACCGGCCTCTAGCGTTGAGCCGCTTTCCTCGAGCGGTCCGATGAGCGAGGCCCTGCTCGGCCTGCTCGCCATGTTCGCGCTGAGCGCGATCCGGGTGCCGATCGCGTTCGCCATGGGCATCGTCGGCTTCTTCGGTCTCGCGCTCATCCGCGGCTGGAATCCCGCGCTCGCCTCCGCCGGCACGCTGATGTACGAGACGGGCTTCTCCTACACGCTCTCGGTGATACCGCTCTTCATCCTGATGGGCAACTTCGTGAGCCGGGCGGGCCTGTCGCGGGAGCTCTTCCAGGCGGCCTATGCGTTCATCGGCCACTGGCGCGGCGGGCTGGCGATGTCCACCATCATCGCCTGCGCGGGGTTCGGCTCCATCTGCGGCTCTTCCATCGCTACCGCGGCGACCATGTCGCGGGTGGCCTATCCATCGATGCGCAGCTACGGGTACAGCGATCGGCTCGCCACGGGCTCGATCGCCGCCGGCGGCACCCTGGGGATCCTGATACCGCCCTCGGTGATCATGGTGATCTACGCCCTGATGACGGAGATCAACATCGGCGCGATGTTCGCCGCCGGCGTGATCCCGGGAATCATCGCCACGGTGCTGCTGATGCTCGCAGTCGCCTGGCAGACCTGGCGGGATCCTGCCGCGGGGCCGCCCGGCGAGCGCACTCCGTGGCCGCAACGCTGGCAGGCGCTGCGTGGCATCTGGGGCGTGGTCGTGCTGTTCACGCTGGTCATGGGCGGCATCTACGCCGGTGCCTTCACGGTCACGGAGGGCGCGGGCATCGGCGCGTTCGGCGCCTTCGTGTTCGCGCTGGCGCGGCGCGCCCTCACCTGGTCGGTGCTGGCCCAGGTGCTGGTGGAGAGCGCGCGGACGACGGCGATGCTCTTCGTCATCCTGATCGGCGCCCTGATCTTCGCCAACTTCGTGAATTTCACCTCCATGCCGGAGGACCTGAGGAACTACGTCGAGCAGTTCCAGGTGAGCCCGATGACCGTGATCGTGCTGATCTGCGTGATCTACGTCCTGCTCGGCACGGCGATGGAAGAGCTCTCGATGATCCTGCTGACCGTGCCGGTGCTGTTCCCGCTGGTGGTGCATCTCGGGTTCGATCCGCTCTGGTTCGGCATCCTGGTGGTGGTGGTGGTCGAGATCGGGCTGATCAGCCCGCCGGTGGGCATGAATATCTTCGTGCTGCGCACGCTGCTTCCGCACGTGAGCACCGGTACCATCTACCACGGGGTGATGCCGTTCGTCGTCGCGGACGTGATCCGGCTTGCGATCCTGGTGGCGGTGCCGTCGTTGTCGACCTGGTTGCCGCACCTGCTGTTCTGACCGCCCACGGCCCGCACGGCCCGGCGGCCGCGGAAGCCCCCGGCGCGATCATGCTAATCTCCGCCGACAACCGCTACCGAGAGGAGACACGACCAATGAATAACTGGCTGAAACCGGGCCTCGGGCCCATCGCCACAGGGCTGCTCGGATTGGGCCTGGCCACCGCCGCGCTGCCGGCGAAGGCTGTCGAGCTCAGCATGTCCGCCTGGGTGCCGCCGTCTCACATGCTGGTCCGCGACGGCATGATGCCCTGGATGCAGGAAGTGGAGAAAGTCACCGAGGGCCGGGTCAAGATCAAGCTGCTGCCCAAGCCGGTGACCAACCCGACCAACCACTTCGACGCGGTGCGCGACGGCCTGGCCGACATCGCCTTCGTCTCGCATGCCTACACGCCGGCCCGGTTCCAACTGGTCCGCGTGGGCGTGCTTCCGTTCTCCGGTGACAACGCCGAGGTCAACTCGGTCGCGCTCTGGCGCATCTACAGCAAGCACTTCCTGAAGGAGGGCGAGCACAAGGGCGTCAAGCTGCTCACCATCTACACGCACGGACCCGGCATCTTCTGGAACGCCAAGCACCCCATCCGCAAGGTCGAGGACTTCCAGGGGCTCAAGATCCGGGTCGGGGGCGGCATCGCGGCCGACGTGGCGAACGCGCTGGGCGTGAACACCATCTCCAAGCCGGCTCCGGAGTCCTACGAGCTGCTCTCCTCCGGCGTGGTGGACGGCGTGATGTTCCCCGGCGAGAGCATCGTCTCGTTCAAGCTGGACAAGCTGCTCAAGTACGCGACCCAGTTCCCCGGGGGCCTCTACTCCGACAGCCACAGCGTGATCATGAACACGGATCGCTGGAATGCCATCTCGAAGAAGGACCAGGAGGCGATCACGAAGATCTCCGGCGAAGCCTTCTCGCGCAACGTCGGCAAGGCCTGGGATTCCAACGCGGGTGCCGGATTCGACGCATTCAAGGCGGGTGGCGGCGAAGTGGTTCCGGCCGGCGACGCGCTGGTCAAGGCGGTGGCCGAGCGAACCGGCAAGTTCGAGGCGGAGTGGATCAAGATGGTCGACGGCAAGGGCATGGACGGCAAGGCCATCCTGGCCGAGTATCGTGCCGAGGTGAAGAAGCTCACCGAGTCGATGAAGAAGTGATCCCGGGCATCCCCGGGTAGTAGCCGCCAGGCGAGGTCCGCGTGAGCGGGCCTTCGCCGACGGCGGAGCAGGACACCATGATCACGGACCTGCAGATCCGCCTGGCCGCGCCGCCGGATGCCCGGCTGATCGCGGAGCTGTCGCGGGACCACATCGAGCAGGGGCTGGGTTGGCGCTGGACGCCGCGGCGCATCGAGGCCGCGTCGCGCAGCCCCGACGTCAATGTCGCCGTGGCGTGTCGCGCCGAGCGGCTGGCCGGCTTCGGCCTCATGCAATACAAGGACGACGAGGCGCACCTGCTGCTTCTCGCGGTCGAGCCCGCGTCGCGTCGCCTGGGCGTGGCGACCGCCCTGGTCGCCTGGCTGGAGAAGTGCGCGCTGACTGCCGGCATCGGCGCCGTGTACCTCGAGGCCCGCTGCGGCAACGACGCTGCACGCGCCTTCTATCGCCGCCTGGGGTATCGCGAAATCGCCCGCGTGCCTGGCTACTACCTCGGCGAGGAGGACGGAGTGCGCCTCGCGAAGGACCTGCTCGCAGGCTGAGCGCGCGCGGCGTCGAGCGCAGCGCCTGGTGAGCCTCGGCCGTCGGTCGAAGGCGCGGTGTGTCGTGCCGGCAACGAAGTGAAACGCCAATTCAGCCCTGGTGGGCACCGCTTCCCATCGGCGTGCGATTAGACACACGAGCATCGCCCGGCTCGTGTAGTTTCGCGGTACGTCGCGAGCCACGAAGCAACATGCGTACGATCGGCCCGGTCGCGGCGATGACAGGCCGGCGGCATCATCAGGGAAGACCAATGCAAGAATTCATTAGGACCGGGCCGTTGCTCGATATCACCAGCTATCCGGACTGGGCGCAGGACCTGGTGGCGGATTGCGCCGATGCCCGGGGCCGCGTGGTCGGGCACGAGCTGTTCCGGCAGATGCGTGATGCCCGGCTCGGCGAACAGGAGACCCGGACCTTCCTCGCCGGCGTGTGGCCGGTGATCGAGCAGTTCCCGCAGTACATGGCGATGAACCTGGTCAAGGTGCAGTATGGGCGCACGCGCGGCCACGACATGGCGCGGCGCTACCTGATCCGCAACATCCGCGTCGAGCAGAACCATGCCGACCACTGGATCGAATGGGCCGAGGCGAGCGGCGTATCGCGCGACGAGCTGATCGAAGGGCGCGTGCCGATGTCCTCGCATGTTCTCAGCCACTGGTGCTGGCACACCTGCGAACGGGATTCGCTGGCCGCGGCGATGGCGGCGACCAACTACGCCATCGAGGGGGCGACCGGGGAGTGGTCGATGGTGGTCTGCTCCAGGGACACCTACGAGAGCTCGTTCCCGGTCGAGGTCCGTCGAAAGGCGATGAAGTGGTTGAGGATGCATGCCGAGTACGACGACAAGCATCCCTGGGAAGCGCTCGACATCATCTGCACCATCATGGGGCGCGACCCGGGGTCACGCGGCATCGCGCTGCTGCGCACCTGCATCCTGAAGAGCTACGACTACATGCGCATGACGCTGGACTGCGCGCTCGACAGCACGGAGCTCGGGCGCAGCGTGGTGCCGCCACTGGTGATGGCGGAGCGTCGCGAGCGACGGCGGGCCTGACCACGGCGCGTGGTGATGGCCGCCGGCGGTCGGCCGCCGCGGCCGCTCATCGCCCGCGCGCAGCGCCGACCTGCTGCGCGCGCGAAGCTACGCGACCTGCCTCGTTCGCTACCTGACATGGACCCTGACTCTCGACTCCGCCGGGAAACCGCCGCGACGCTGGCGCGGTGTCCGGTACTGGCGAGCTGAGCTGCCGTCGACATGTTCCGGTCCCGATCGGTGCAGCGGTCACCGTTGCCGTGGAAGCTGTTGGCGGTAGCCTTCATCTTCCTCGGCATCACGGCCATCTCGGTGGCGATGACGTTCGCCGCGATCGCCGTCCAGTCGGCGGTGCGCAGCTACGTGGCCGGCGAGGGCTACTGGTCCAAGGCACAGCGCGACGCCGCCTTTTCGCTCTACCGCTATGGACAGACCGGCGACCGGGAGTACCTGAGGCGCTTCGAGGAGTCGGTCGCGGTTCCGCTGGGCGACCGCAGCGCGCGCCTCGAGCTGGAGAAGCCGGAGTCGGACCGCGCGGTCGCGGTCCAGGGCTTCCTGGACGGGGGCAACCATCCGGCCGACGTGCCGTCGCTCATCTGGCTGTACCGCTGCTGCCACCGCCTGCCGCAGCTGCAGCGCACGATCACGTACTGGCGAGGCGGAGACGCCCACATCCTGGAGATGCAGGCGGTGGCGCGCGAGCTCCAGCGCGAGATCGAGTCGGCCTGGCCGTCCGAGATCCGGATCTCCGAGCTCCTCACCCGGGTCGAGGACCTGAACGACTCGGTCCATCCGCTCGAGGCCGCCTTCACCGAATCGCTCGGGGAGACCGCGCGGCAGGTCTCCACGCTCCTGATGGCCTTCACCCTCGGTACCGTCTTCATACTGGTGCTGCTGGGTACCTACCTCACGCTGCGCATCGTGCGCAGCGTCCGCAGCTCCGAGGAGCAGTACCGCACCCTGATGCAGGGCGCGAGCGACGGCCTGATCGTGATCGACACCGCCAAGGGACTGGTGCGCGAGGTCAACCAGTACGTCGAGCGCATGATCGGCCGGCCGGCCAATGAGCTGATCGGCGTCCCGTGGGACAGCCTGTTCGATGCACCGGTCGCGCGCCCCCCCGTCGGCGCGCAGCAGCCGGCGGCCCAGCAGGCGGGCCTGCGAACCGCCGGAGGAGGCGTGGTCGCGGTCGAGGTCAAGTGCAGCGCCACCACGTGGGGCGACCGTCCGGCCCTGCTCGCGATCCTGCGCGACGTGAGCGAACGGCTCGCCGTCGAGCGCCAGCTGCGCATCGCGACCAATGCCATGGAGAACATGACCGAGGCGGTGGTGATCACCGACCCGCGCTTCCAGGTCGTCTCCGTGAACGGCGCCTTCACCGCGATCACCGGCTACACGCAGGCCGAAGTGATCGGCAAGGTGCCGGCGTACCTGAACATGCGCGCGGGCGACACCCGCAAGCTGCGGCGCATAGTCCGTGCACTGCAGCGGGACGGCCGCTGGCAGGGGGAGCTGAACAACGTCCGCAAGAACGGCGAGGCGTATCCGATGCGGCTGAGCCTGGCCAGCGTGCCGGCCGAGGACGGCTCCATCGCGCACTACGTGGGCATCTTCAGCGACAACTCGGCCTTCCGGGACTACGAGAACCGGCTGAAGCACCTGGCCAATCACGACATGCTGACGCAGCTCCCCAACCGGGCGGCGTTCGAGGAAGCGAGTGCCCGGGCAATCGGCCGCGCCGCCCGGGAGGGGCAGCGGCTGGCGCTGCTCTTCGTCGATCTGGACGGCTTCAAGCCGGTGAACGACAACTACGGCCACACCGTCGGCGATCACGTCCTGCGCACCGTGAGCCGGCGGATCTGCGACTGCCTGCGGGCCACCGACCTGGTGGCCCGGGTGGGTGGCGACGAGTTCAACGTGCTGCTGTCCGAGCTCGCGGACGAACGGGACGCGGCGCGCCTCGCGCGGACGCTGCTCGCGGCGATCTCCGAGCCGATCGCCTGCGGCGGGCATGTCGTCTCGCTTTCGGCGAGCATCGGCCTCAGCTTCTATCCGGACGACGCGACCGAGTTCGAGGCATTGGTCACCCACGCCGACATGGCGATGTACGAAGCCAAGGGCCGCGGCCGCAACAACTTCCAGGTGTTCTCCGCGCAAGTCTCGATAGCCGCGCGGACCCGCCTCGCGCTGGTGAACGGCTTGCGGCATGCCATCGAGCGCGACCAGCTTCACCTGCAGTACCAACCCTACACCGACCTCGCATCGGGACGGCTGCTGGGGGTGGAGGCGCTGCTGCGCTGGAGTCATCCGGAGCTCGGCCAGGTCGGCCCGGACCGCTTCATCCCGCTCGCCGAGGAGATCGGCGTGATCGACGCGATCAGCGACTGGGTGCTGCGCACCGCCTGCGCGCAGGCCGCCCGCTGGCGCGCCGACGGTCTCGGCGACATCACGATGGCGGTCAACCTGTCGCCGCGAAACTTCTGGGATCCCGAGATGCCGGGACGGGTGGCCGGCATCATCGCCGAGACGGGATGGCCAGCCTCGCTGCTCTGCCTCGAGATCACCGAGGGCACCATCATGGGACAGCAGGATCCCGAGGCGTCGCTGCAGCGGCTGGCGGACCTGGGCGTGCGGCTCGCGGTGGACGATTTCGGGATCGGCTACTCGTCGCTCGGCAGCCTGCGCCGCTTTCCGGTCGACATACTGAAGATCGACCGCAGCTTCACCCAGGGTATCCCCGAGAACGGCGACAACCTCGCGCTGGTGCACACCATCATCTCGCTCGGCGCCAACCTCGGCCTCACCGTCGTCGCCGAGGGCGTCGAGACCAGCGCGCAGCACCGCACGCTGCTCGAAGCCGGCTGCGCGCAAGGGCAGGGCTATCTCTACGGCAAGCCGATGGCGGCGGTGGAGGTCGAGGCGCTGCTGCGCGGTGCGCGCATCAGCCGCGACGCTGCCCTGATCGGATAGCCTGCCAGACGCGCGCCGGCGTGTAGGGCATGTCGATCGGGCCGCTGTCCTCGCGCAACGCGTCCATCATGGCATTGCCGAGGGCGGGCAGCGACCCGGAGCAGCCGGACTCGCCCACGCCCTTCGCGCCCAGCTCGTTCAGCCGGGTGGGCACCGGATGGATGTCGGTGACGATGCGTCGCAGCAGGCCCGCCCGCGGCATCGGATAGTCGGTGAAGCTGCCGGTGAGCAGCTGCCCGCTGGCTTCATCGTAGACGGCATGCTCGCCGAAGGCCTGTCCGGCGCCTTGGACGACCCCGCCGTGCACCTGCCCCTGCACCAGCGCGGGGGAGACCACCGTGCCGAGATCGTCCACCGCGACGTAGGACTCGAGGGTGGTGACGCCGGTCTGCGGATCCACCTCCAGCTCCGCCACGTGGCAGCCGTTGGGGAAGGTGACGCCCGCGACGCTGTCGGCGGTGCTGTCGAGCGGATGGCGGCCATCCCGAGTCGCGCCGGCCAGGCGCCGCGCCAGCTCGAGCAGGTCGATGCCCACCGCGTCGCCCGGGCCCGCGCCGCTCGCCAGGAAGCGACCTCGCTCGAAGGCGATCGCATCAGGCGCCACGCCGAGTGCCGCCGCGGCATGCGGTCGCGCCTGCTCGATGATCGCGGGCACGAGGCGCTTGAAGGCCGAGCCGGCGCCGAGCAGCGAGCGCGAGCCGCCCGTGCCGTTGCCGATCAGCCCGCTTGCCGGATCGCTCGCGCGGTAGTCGATCGCGGAGGCCGGGATGCCGAGCCCTTCGGAGACGATCTGCGCGAAGGAGGTGGCGTGGCCCTGCCCGGACGGACCGGTCATCGCGTAGAGCGTGAGCCGGCCGTCCGCGCCGAAGCGGCCGGCCACCTGGTCGCTCGCGGCGGCGCCGCCCCCGGAAGCCTCGAGATAGCAGGCGAAGCCGATGCCGCGGCGCCGTCCGTTCGCCTGCGACGCCACGCGGCGGGCCGGGAAGCCGTCGTAGTCGGCAAGGCGAAGCGCCTTGCGCATGACGCCCTCGAAGTCGCCACAGTCGTACTCCGTGCCGTTGGCTGTGCGGTACGGAAACGCATCGCGCGGGACGAAGTTGCGGCTGCGCAGGGCCACCCGGTCGAGGCCGTGCTCGGCGGCGGCATGGTCCACCAGCCGTTCGATGATGAAGGCGATGTCGGGCCGGCCGGCGCCGCGGTAGGCCGATACCGGCACGGTGTTGGTGTGCACCAGGCGGGAGCGCATGAAGAGCGCCGGCACCCGATAGACCCCGCCCATGGTGACCGCGAGGTTGCGGGTGCCGATGAGGCTGCCCCAGTAGCAGCTGTAGGCGCCGAGGTCGGCCTCGTGGTCGAAGCGCAGGGCGAGGATGTTGCCTTGCGCGTCGAGCGCGATCTCGCCGCGCAACCGCAGGGCGCGGCCGTGCCATTCGCCGAGGAAGAGCTCCGAGCGGCTCGCCACCCACTTGACCGGTCGCTCGAGCCGGCGCGCGGCGAGCATCGCCAGCACCTGTTCGGAGAAGGTGCCGCCGCGCAGGCCGAAGCTGCCGTCCACGTCGTCGGGCGCGACCTCGATGGAATCGGCGGGCCAGCCGGTGACGGCGTGCAGGCTGGCCCGCATGCCGAGCATTCCCTGGGTGGGCGTATGCAGCACGGTCACCCCGCGCGCGGCGTCGTGCGCGGCCAGGCAGGCGCGGGGTTCCATCGGCGCGCCGACCAGCCGCTGGCTGCAGAGCGACAGCGTCGAAGTCATCGCCGCGGCGGCGAAGGCCCGCTCGACCGCGTCGGGGTCGCCGTCCTGGTAGACGAGGCCGAGGTTTCCGGGAACGTGGTCGTGCAGCAGCGGCGCATCGGGCGCGAGCGCGGCGGCCACTGACGCGACCGCCGGCAGCTCCTCGTAGTCCACGACCACCTGCTCGGCCGCATCGCGTGCCTCCGGCGCCGTGCGCGCCACCACCATCGCCACCGGCTGGCCGACGAAGCGGACCCGGTCGGTCGCGAGCACCGGCATCGGCGCGGTCTTCTGCGGCATTCCGTCGGCGCCCTTCAAGGGGGCACCGGTCGGCAGCGCACGGAAGCCCGCCGCCTCCACGTCGCGCGCGGTGAGCACCGCGACGACGCCCGCCGCGCTCCGGGCGGCCGAGTGGTCGATGCCGCGGACGAGCGCATGGGCGCGGTCCGAGCGCACCATCGCTGCATGGAGCTGTCCCGGCAGGTTGCGGTCCGCAGTGAAACGGCCGCGGCCGGTGACGAGGCGTCGGTCCTCGTGCCGCAGCAGGCGCCCGGCCTCAGCCATGGCGCTTCGACGACGCCATGCGCGCAGCGGCGTCCCGGACCGCGGCCTCGATGTTCACGTAGCCCGTGCAGCGGCAGAGGTTGCCGGCGAGGCCGTGTCGGATCTGCCCGTCATCCGGATCAGGATGGCGCGCCAGCAGGTCGACCGTGGCCATCACCATGCCCGGCGTGCAGAAACCGCACTGAAGGCCGTGGCAGGCCGAGAAGGCTTCCTGGACCGGATGCAGCGAGCCTTCGGGGGCGAGCCCTTCGATGGTGGTGATGCGGGCACCGTCGGCCTGCACCGCCAGGACCGTGCAGGACTTCACCGCCGTACCGTCCATGTGCACGATGCAGCAGCCGCACTGGCTGGTATCGCAGCCGACATGCGTGCCGGTGAGGCCGAGGTCGTCGCGCAGCGCATCGACGAGCAGGGCGCGGTTGGCCACGAGCAGCTCGTGCCGTTCGCTGTTCACGGTGACCGCGATGCGACTGCGCGGCTCGCTGCCCGAGGCGGCGTGGTCGTCGGCGCCGTCGGCGATGGCCTGGGGGTGGGGGGAGGGGTGGGTCATCTCGTCAGGGCAGCGGCCACGGCCTTGCGCAGCATCACGCTGGCCAGGTGCGCCCGATAGGTCGCCGGTGCATGCAGGTCTCCGAACAGCCCGGCCTCGTCCAGCGTGAGCGCGGCCACGCTGTCACCGTCGAAGCGGCGCAGCAGCGCGGCTTCGGCCTCGTGCCAGCGAAAGACCGACGGCGCGACGCCGGTCACGCCCACGCGCACCGTCTCGCCGAAATCGGCGACGAAGACGCCGGCCATCGCATAGCCGGAGGCGGGATGGTGGAACTTGGCGTAGGCGGCGCGGCGCGGGATCGCGAGGTGGATCTCGCGGATCAGCTCGCCCGCCTGGAGCGCCGTGGCGAACATTCCCTGGAAGAAGTCGTCGGCGGCGATCTCCCGCCGGTCGGTGACCATCACGGCGGCGAGCGCCAGCACCGCGGCGGGATAGTCCGCGGCCGGGTCGTTGTTGGCGACGGAGCCGCCGATCGTGCCCCGTGCCCTGACCTGGGGATCGCCAATGGCGAGCGCCACCGAAGCAAGCGCAGGCACGGTGGCCGCGACGACGGGATCGCCGGCGATCTCCGCATGCCGGCAGCCGGCGCCGACCACCAGCGAGGTGTCCCTGTGCGTGATGCCGCGCAGCTCCTCCAGCCGGCCCAGGTCCACCAGTCGCGAGGGCGCGGCCAGGCGGTGCTTCATCGACGGGATGAGCGTCATGCCGCCGGCGAGCGCCCGTGCTTCGTGGTCCGCCGCGAGCAGGGCAAGCGCATCCGACAGGCGCTCCGGGCGATGGAAGGCGAATGGATACATCGTGGCGGCTACATCGCGTGACTCGGGCGTCCGGCTGTCGAGGATAACATCCCGGCCGCGCGCCTCGGGGCCGCGCCCGCGGACCCGGCCGTCAGGCGTCGTCGATCGATCGCCGCAGCCCGGCCCAGCCCTCTTCACCCAGCTGCTCGAGGCGGCGGATGTTGGCCTGGTAGATCGCCTCGGTGTCGCCATGGGCGCGGACAGCCTCGGCCACGCTGTCCTCGCGCAGCAGGTGCAGGGTCGGGTAGGGCGAGCGGTTGGTGGCGTTGGCGATGTCGCCGGGCGCGGCGCCCTCGAAGCGGTAGTCGGGATGGAAGCTCGCGACCTGCAGGACGCCGCTCATCCCGAGCGCTGCCACCGCGGCTTCCGCGATCTCCAGGAACTGGTTGAAATCCTCGAACCGCCCGAGCACGCACGGATGCACCAGCAACGTCGTCTCCACCTGCTCCGGCCCGGCCCGCGCGAGCAGGCGCAACTCCTCGACGAGGTCCGAGAGCAACGTGTCCTCGTCGCGGGCGGTGCTGACCCGGTAGCGGATGCGCCCCTGCACCTGCGGGCCGCGCGCGAAGGGGCAGAGCCCGAGGCCGATCACCGCGAGCTCCACCCACGCGCGGGTGCGGGCGATGATCCGTTCGACGTCGACGGACCCGGCCGTGGCGGGCGGCTCGCCCGGATCGAGCGGTCCACCCCGATCCTGCGATCCGGCCTGCGTGCCGTCGTCCTTCCGGGGCGGGTGGTCCGATCCGTTCAACCGGCTCTCCTCTCGAGTCAGGCGGTGGGCTCCTCGCGCGGAGGCGCGCGGGGCCTCACGCTATCATGGAACGGCGCCGTTGCCGGCCGCGACAGGAGAGGCGATGCTGAAGATCTGGGGGCGGATCAGCTCCATCAACGTGCAGAAGGTCGTGTGGTGCGCCACGGATCTCGGGCTGCCCTTCGAGCGGGTGGACGCCGGCGGGCAGTTCGGCGTGGTCGAGACGGCTGAATACGGGCGCCTCAATCCCAACCGGCGCGTCCCGGTGATCGAGGACGATGGCTTCGTGCTGTGGGAGTCCAACGCGATCGTGCGCTATCTCAGCGCCAGGCATCCGGATGGCGGTCTTTATCCCGAATCGCTGCAGGCGCGCGCCGACTGCGACCGCTGGATGGACTGGGCCTCGCTCGAGCTGATCGCGTCCATGCGCGACGCCTTCTGGCAGCTGGTGCGAACCGAGCCGGCGAAGCGGCAGCAGGCGGTCATCGACGCTTCCTCCCGCCAGACGGAGTCGCTGCTCGGCATCCTGGAGGCGGCGTTGGCCGGCCGCGACTACATCGGCGGCGATCGCTTCACCATGGCCGACATCCCGCTCGCGTGCGCCGCGCATCGCTGGCGGCTCCTGCCCGTCGAGCAGGCACCGCGGCCCAACGTCGAGCGCTGGCTGGAGCGGGCCGCGCGGCGACCGGGCGCGCGCGAGATCATGGCGCTGTCGCTGACCTGAGCCCCGCCGATCGCGGTCAACACCCCCGCCGGGATGCGGAGAAAGCGATCGGCTATACCATGTTCGTGAACCAGCCGGCGGATTCCTGCGCCGGGAAGATCGCAGAGGAGAGGGCATGGCCAAACCCAACTACGCATTTGCCAAGCGGCAACGGGACCTTGCCAAGAAGGCAAAGAAGGAAGAGAAGCGGCTGCGCAAGGCACAGGCGGGCGCCGGCGGTGGCGGTGCCGACACGCAGGAGGGCCAGCCCGAGGAGTCGCAGGCGGTGCCGGGCGCGACGGAGGTGGCAGGGTCGGGCGAGGAAGCCGCCGACGAAGACGCCATCGCGCCCGGGGGCGTCGAGGGTGCGGGACCGGATCGCCTGGAAGGCGGATCGGAGCAGCCGGACCCCGCCGGTGCGGTCGACCGGCGCAACGCGTAGCCGGCTCCCGGCCTTGCCGAGGTCACACCTCCCGCAGTGACGTCGTCCGTCGCGCGAACACCAGATCGTCCATTGCCTCGTCCGGGCTGAGGGTCGGGTCCGAGACGCGGATCTCCAGCAGCTCCCCCGGTGCTCCCACCGCCAGGCCGTCCACGGCGCCGCCCAGCGCGCGCCGTCCCCCGGCCACCGCGCGCTGCCACAGGCTGGTGCCGGGGTGGCGCGAGCCTGTCTCCAACAGCACGGCGCGGCGCTCCAGCCGAAGCCTGGCCTGGTATTCCAGCCAGCGCAGCTCCTCGGTAGGGTCGATCCCGACGTTGCTGTCGCTGCCGATCGCGAGCGCGCCACCGGCGCGCCACCAGCCCTCGATGTCGAAGGCCCCGTCGCCGAGGTTCGCCTCCGTGGTCGGGCAGACGCAGACCACCGCGTCCCGCTCGCGCACCAGCCGCAATTCCTCGGCGGTCGCATGGGTGGCGTGCACCAGCACCCAGCTCCGATCCACCGGCGCGTTGTCGCACAGCCAGGCGATCGGCGTGGCCCCGAGCCGTTCGACCGCGGCGTCCACCTCGGCCCGCTGCTCGCTCACGTGGATGTGCACCGGACAGCCCGGCAGCAGCGCCTCGCGCAGCCGGAGCATCCGCGCGAGATCCGCGCCGTCCACCGCGCGCAACGAGTGCGGTGCGATGCCGACGGCGAGATGCGGCGCCTCCGACCGGTGCGCGGCGAGGGCCTGGAGCAGCCGGGCGTAGTCGTCCAGCGCGAGGCCGAAGGGCTGCTGGCGCGCCGACAGCGGTGCGCCGTCGAACCCTCCGCGCCGGTAGAGCACCGGCAGCAGCAGCAGGCGCAGCCGCGCCGCCGCGGCCGCTTCGATCAGGGCGAGCGACGTCTCGATGGCGCTGCTTCCGCCCGGGCGGTGCACGTAGTGGAACTCCGCCACCGACGTGTAGCCTCGTTGCCGCAGCTCGCGATAGAGCGCGAGTGCGCTATCGTGCAGCGTGGCCGCATCCAGCGTTTCCACCGCCTGGTACATGCGCTCGCGCCAGGTCCAGAAGCCGTCGCCGCCCGAATCGCCGGATCGCTCGGTGAGGCCGGCGATCCCTCGCTGGAACGCATGGCAGTGGGCATCGGGCATCCCGGGAACCAGCAGGTCGGCCCGC
>JAEWGX010000057.1 GCA_023388075.1 Pseudomonadota bacterium | reverse complement strand
CTGCACCGCCAGGGCCACCCCGAGAAGGGCCGCGTCGTCGCCGCGGCGGCCGACGAGCTGGACGCCGATCGGCAGGCTGCCGGCCGGCACGGCGAGCGGCAGGCTGATCGCCGGCGCGCCATTCATGTTCGCCACCGCGGTGAGGTCTGCCTGATTGGCAGGCGCTGGGGCGTCCATCGCGAAGGCCGTCTGCGGCGTGGTGGGCAGCATCAGGGCATCGCAGCCGTGGACGAGGGCGGTGAGCCAGCGGGCCGCATCCATCACGACCCGCAGCGCCGCGCCGGCGTCCACCGCGCCGCGTCGGGCGGCGAAGTCGAGCAGGGCAAGCAGATCCCGCGGCATGCGGTCGCGTCGTGCCGCAAGCACCGGTGCCAGCGCCGCATGCAGCTCGGCCTCGCAAAGCAGCAGGCCGGCGCGTCGCGCCTTCGGTAGCGAGCAACCTGCAAGGTCGACCGGGACGAGCTGCGCGCCGAGGTCGCCCAGGCGGACGGTCGCCGCCTTGAATCCGGAGATCACCTCCGCGTCGGCGCCGAGGGCGGCGAGCTCCTTCGGGATGGCAAGTCGCAGCGGACCCGGTCCGGGTGGGGCCTCGTGGCCGGCGCGTGCGGCGTCAGCCGCCAGGATGCGGTAGGCGGCTGCGGCGTCCTCCACGCTGCGGGCCAGGATGCCGACATGGTCGAGGAGCGAGGACAGGCGCGTGATGCCGATGGCCGGCACGGATTCGAAGCTCGGCTTGAAGCCGACCACGCCGCAATAGGACGCCGGTACCCGGACCGACCCCATCGTGTCGGTCCCGAGCGCGATGCCGCAGAGCCCGGCGGCCACCGCCGCGGCGCTGCCGCCGCTCGAGCCGCCGGGGGTGTGCGACGGACGGTGCGGGTTGCGGCAGTCGCCGAAGTCGGCATTGTGGTTGGTGGCACCAAGCGCCATGGGATGCATGTTGAGCTTGCCGATGAACACCAGCCCCGCCGCCTTCAGGCGCGCGACTGGGGGCGCATCCGCGGAGGCGGGCGGCGCCTCGAGCGCCCGCAGGCCGGCGTGCGACGGCATGCCGGCGACATCGATGTTGTCCTTCACCGCGAAGGTGCTGCCTGCGAGCGGCGAAGCTGCCGAAGCGCCGTGCCTGGCCGGCTCGACGGCGCGATCCGCGGCACCTGCCCCGTCGGCGGCCGCCGGGTGCGCGGCCGACGGCCGCTGCACGTAGGCGTTGACCAGCGGGTTCAGCCGATCGATCGCCTCCGACTGCAGCCGCAGCAGCTCGTCCGGCGTGACCTCCCGGCGACGGATGGCGTCTGCCTGGGCGTGCGCATCCCGCAGCAGCAGCCCGGACTGCGGCAGCTGCAGCGCGATCGCGGGATGCATGGATCGTGCGTCAGGTGGCATCAGCGCCGGTCGACCAGGCGGATCGGCTTCTGCCGTACCTCGACGCCGGTGACGGCGGAGAGCGTTCGCGGCGCGACCAGCTCGACCCCGACGTCCACGCCGAGGCGGCGCTTGAGCAGGGCGCGGTAGTCCGCCTGCAGCGCTGCCGTGCCCTCCGCGGCGCATTCGATGCTGACGAGCAGCTCGTCGCGGCCGTCGGTGCGGGTCACCGTGCACAGGTACTCGCCGTTGAAGCCGGGCATGCCCGCCAGCACGGATGCCAGCGCCTGGGGATACACGTTGATGCCGCGCAGCTTCACCATGTTGTCACTGCGCCCGAGAAAGCCCTCGATGCGACGAAACGGCAGGCCGAGCCGCGACGGCCCTTCGAGGAAGCGGCTGACGTCGTGAGTGTTGAAGCGGATGATCGGGAAGATGTCGTCGGCGAAGAGACAGGTGACGACGAGATCGCCGGCGCCTCCCGGCGCCACCGGCGCGCCCGACTCTGCGTCGCACACCTCGACCAGGTGCGCGTCCTCCATGACGTGCATGCCGTCATGGTCGGGACCCTCGGCGGCGATGAGGCCGGTGTCCCCCACGCCGTACCAGTCATAGAGCTCCGCGCCGCCCCAGGCGGCCGACAGCTCCGGGCGGGCGTCCCGGGCGAGATGACCGGAGATCATCCGGACCGGGATGTCCCGACCCGGCACGATGCCCCTGTCCCTCGCGACGTCCGCCAGGCGCTTGATGTAGTCCGCGAAGCCCACCACCACGGTTGCGCCGAAATCCCGCATGAGCTCGACCTGACGTTCCGACGGAGTCTCCATGCCGGTACCGGCGGAGAGAAACACGGCGGCGGTGTGATGCACCACCGCCTCGCGCACATAGTGTCCGCCGTTGACGAGGCCGTGCCCGTAGACCGAATGCACCACGTCGGTCGGTGCCAGTCCCTGCATCAGGTAGGCGCGCGCCAGCAGGATCTTGTGCACCTCCCGCGCGCGCGGGCCGAAGACAAGCGGCTGCGGACGCCCGGTCGTGCCGCTGGTGGCATGCACGATCATCGGCGGCAGGCGTCCCTCGATGGGGATGTCGCGCCCATGATGGTCGCCGAAGGGCGGATGGCGCTCGATCGACGCCATGATCTCCTGCTTGCCGAAGGCAGGCAGCCGACCGATGTCCGCGAGGTTCCGGATATCACCCGGCTCGAGCCCGGCCGCGCCCCAAAGGCGGCGATAGAACGGAATCTGCCAGGCGCGCCGGAGCAGCCGGGCGAAGAGGGCTTCCTGGCGCTGCCTCAGCTGGTCCTGCCCCATCCCGGTGAACTCCGCGACGAAGCGGTCGCCGAGCGGGAACTCCTGCAGCAGCCGCGCGACGTCCACGGAGTCGAAGTAGGTGGCGTGGCTCATGGGCGGGCAACTTGTCCGGACAGATTCTGAGCGTGTAGCATCCAAAGATCAAGCACGAGCGACCGCTGCGACCATGGACGGGCTGCCGTACTATCGCCGGATGGCGGGGATCCTGATCGACGAGATCGGGCGCGGGACCTACGCGGTCGGGGCCTCGCTGCCGACCGAGCGCGAGCTCTGCGAGCGCTTCGAGGTGAGCCGGCACACCACGCGCGATGCGCTCAAGCTGCTGGAGCAGAAGGGGCTGATCCGGCGCCGGCAGGGATCCGGCTCCACCGTCGTGGCGCTCGAGCCGCGGGTTCGCTACGAGCAGAGCATCCAGAGCATCGACGACCTCATGCAGCAGGGCAGCGCGAGCCGGCTGCAGGTGCTCGCCTGCGAGCAACTCGCGGTGGATGCCGATGCGTTCGCGCGGCAGGTCGCGCTGGTCGCGCAGCGTCCATGCGTGCGGGTGCGCTCCATCCGCTATCTGCGCAACGACGCGCGGCCCCTCGCGCTGGTGGACGTCTACGTCGCGGTGCGCAGCCGGCTGCAGGCGCGGCGGCTGCTGGATCCGGAGACGGCCGCACGGGAGATCGTCGCCACGGTGCAGCCCTCGCGCCTGGAGCGCGTCGAGCAGGCGTTCAGCGCCGTCAACATCGACGGCGAGTCGGCACAGCTTCTCCATGTACGCCCCGGCGACGCCGCGTTCCGGACCGTGCGCAACTACTTCGACGCCAAGGGGCGGCTGGTGGTCGTCGCGCATTCCCTGTACCAGGGGCAGCTCTTCACCTACAGCTCGACGCTCTGGCGCAAGTGAGCGCAGGAGCTTGTCCGGACAGATTGCGCGATCGCAAGGTTTGCCGTTATCGTTTGGAAACGGTGGCACACGCCGCCGCCGGTCGGTGACAACGAGGGGAGGTTTGAGATGGAACATCCAGCGGTCCTCCGGTTCTGTGTCCCCCGCTTCCGCGGCCTGCTCGGGTCGTTCGCGCTCGGCACGGCGGTTGCGGCAATGACGGCCACGGCAAGCGCCCAGATCAAGCTCGACATCTCGGTGCCCTGGGGCCCCGGCGAATTCCACTCCCTCAACGCGGCCCGTTTCGCCGAGCAGGTCAAGGCCGCAACCGCCGGCGAGGTGATGATGACCGCCCACGCGGGTGGCACGCTCGGCGTGAAGGCGAACGAATCGCTGCGCGGCATCGGTGAAGGCGTCGTCCCGATGGGGGACTATGCGCTCTTCCAGAACGCCGCCCGCGGCGCGGTGCTCGCAGTGGAGACCCTGCCGTTCCTGGTCAAGGACTACGACGACCTGGCCAAGCTGCACAAGTCGTTCCGTCCGCTGTGGGAGAAGGTGCTGGAGCGCAACAACCAGAAGGCGCTCTACATCGTGCCCTGGCCGAACCAGTTCTTCTTCGTGAAGCGCCCGATCGAACGGATCGAGGACTTCCAGGGGTTGCGGATGCGCAGCCTCGACCGGCTCACCACCGACTGGATCAACCGACTCGGGATGACGCCGGTGCAGGTGACCAACCTGGAGATCCTGCAGGCGCTCGGCTCCGGGATGGTCGACGGGGTGCCCACCTCGGCGGGCACCGCGGTGGCGCAGAAGTACTGGGACTTCATGAAGTACGGCTACCAGACCAACCACATCTGGGCGTCCAACGTGATGGCGATCAACCTCGACGCCTGGAAGAAGCTGAAGCCCGAGCACCAGGCGGCCATCGAGAAGGTTGCCCGCGACATGGAGCCGCAGTTCTGGGAGACGAGCAAGCAGGACCACGAGAAGAAGGTGGCCGAGCTGAAGGCGAACGGCATGGATATCCGGCCGGCCTCCGCTGCGCTGATCGCCCAGATGGTGGAGCGCACCACGCCGCTCTGGGAGATCTACACCAAGCCGATGGGCAAGGAGGCGCTGGACGCGCTCGCGGAGTACCGCAAGGGGATCGGGAAGTAGGCAGGTCGCCGATCCGTTTGCGCATGCGGGCGTTCCTCGATCGCCTCTATGGGGTGAGCCTGTTCCTCGCCGGCTGCTTCCTCGTCGGCATCGCGGCGCTGATGGTCGGCGAGTCGCTCGTGCGAAAGGCGGGCGGCTACATCACGGGGGCGAGCGAGCTGATCGGCTGGTTCTGCGCCGCTGCCGGCTTCCTCGCGCTTCCGGCCACCTTCAAGCGGGGTGACATGGTGCGCGTGGGCGCGTTGGTGGATGCCCTGCAGCCCGCGGTCCGACGGATCCTGCTGGTCGCGAACCTGGTCATCGCCACGGTGTTCACGGCCTACATGGTCTATGCGGTCGGGTCGTACCTGATCGACGGCTGGCGTGCCGAGGAGCTGACCCAGGGCATGATCCTGATCCCGGTCTGGGTTCCGCAGCTGAGCTTCCTGGTGGGCGTCGTTCTGCTCATGGTGGCGGTGGTCGACGAACTGTTGATGCATCTGCGCGCGCCGGCGCATGAGTTGCGCGCATCCCGGTCGGATGCGACGACCGATGCGCCACTCTGACCACCGCCGATGACCACCTCCGCCGCCCTGGTCCTGCTGCTGCTGGTGCTGCTCGCCGGCGGCCTCTGGATCGCCTTCACGCTCGGCATCGTCGCCTGGGCGGGTGTCACCTTCTTCTCCGTCACCCGCCCGGAGATCAACCTCGTCACTGCCTACTGGAACACCTTCTCCTCGCTTTCGCTCGCCTCGCTGCCGATGTTCATCTGGATGGGGGAGATCCTGTTCCGCACGCGACTTGCCGAGCAGATGTTCGCCGGGCTGGCACCCTGGCTCTACAAGCTGCCCGGTCGGCTGCTCCATGTGAACGTCGTCGGTTGCGGTATCTTCGGCGCCGTATCGGGGTCGTCGGCCGCCACCTGCGCGACGGTCGCGCGGATCGCGCTGCCGGAGCTCGCAAGGCGCGGCTACGACGAGCGCCTGTCGCTCGGATCGCTGTGCGGAGCCGGCACCCTGGGGCTGCTGATCCCGCCCTCCATTGCAATGATCGTCTATGCGGTGGCGGCCGACGTCTCCATCATCCGCATGTTCATGGCGGGTGTCCTGCCCGGCCTGATGCTGCTGCTGCTCTTCTCCGGTTACATCATGGTCTGGGCGCGGCTCAATCCGGGCCGCATGCCGGCGGAGACCATCCGGATGAGCCTGCCTGAGCGGCTCCGCGCATCGCGCGAGCTGATCCCGGTGCTGCTCCTGGTGCTGTTCGTCTTCGTGTCGATGATGGCAGGGATCGCAACCGCGAACGAGGCTTCGGCCTTCGGCGTGCTTGGCGCCCTGGTGATCGCATGGTGGGGCGGGTCCCTCAGCGCGGGATCCTTCGCGGCCAGCATCTCCGGCGCGCTGCGCACCAGTTGCATGATCATGTTCATCCTCGGGGCGTCGGCGTTCCTCACGGTGGCGATGGGGTTCACCGGGATCCCGGAGGCACTCGCCCGCTGGGTAGTGTCGCTCGGGATCTCGTCCTACACGCTGATCGTGATGCTGACGGTGGTCTACCTGGTGCTGGGCATCGCCCTGGACGGCGTCTCGATGATCGTGCTGACGACCTCGGTGGTGCTGCCGATCGTCCAGGCGGCCGGCTTCGATCCCATCTGGTTCGGCGTCTATATCGTCATCATGATAGAGCTGGCGGAGATCAGCCCGCCCGTGGGCTTCAACCTGTTCGTGCTGCAGAACCTGAGCGGCCGCTCGATCATCACCGTGGCCCGTTCGGCCCTGCCGTTCTTCCTGCTGCTCGTGCTGGCGACGGCGATCATCGTGGCATTTCCTGCGATAGCGACCTGGCTTCCCGGATACCTCATGGATCGGCGCGGCGTCGCTTGACGCTGCGCGTGCCGCACATCTAGACTTGTACGGACAAATATGCGATTTCGTCGATGCTAGCCACGCCTCGCTCCATGCTGTTCGTCTCCGGCGAGCAGCCGGCGCGCTTCCCCAAGGCGATCGCCTCGGGAGCGGACGTCGTCTGCATCGACCTGGAGGACGCGGTCGCCGCCCTGGGCAAGCGGACGGCGCGCGACGCGGCGCTCGCCTTCGCGGCCGGCCATGCGCAGACAGGGCACCGGCGTCCGGCGCTCGCGATCCGCATCAACGCGCCGCGCACCAACGAGGGCCTGGAGGACGTCCTGGCGCTCGCCGGGGCAGGCATCCGGGTCGACTACCTGGTCGTGCCGAAGGTGGAGCATCCCGAGGAGCTGGCGCTCCTGCATGGCTGGTTGCCAGACGCCTTCGACGGCGTGGTCGCGCTCGTGGAGACGCCGCTTGGCGTCGAACGGGCGGGCCAGATCGCCGGTGCCGTCTCTCACGGAGCGCCGCGCTTGCGGGCGCTGATGCTGGGTGGTGCGGACCTGTCGCAGGAGCTCGGTGCCCGGTTCGACTGGAACGGGCTTCTCCACGCCCGTGGCCGACTGGTGAACGCCGCCAGGTCGGCGGGCTTGGAGGCGTGGGACGTGCCGTACCTCGACATCGGTGACCGTGACGGGTTGCATGCGGAGGTGCAGGCGGTTCGCGGCCTCGGCTTCGACTGCAAGGCGGCGATCCATCCGGCGCAACTCGAGCCGATCCATGCGGCCTTCGCGCCCTCCGAGTCGGAGCTGCTGTGGGCGAGGGGACTGCTCAGGGTCCTCGCCGAGCGCGAGGATCGCAGGCAGGACGTGGGTGCCTTCCTGTACGAAGGCCGGATGGTGGACGCACCGGTGATCGCGCGGGCGCGGCGCATCGCCGCGCATGGATGACGGGAGGTAGCAGACGTGGTGCAGGGAACGAAGCAGACCGGGGAGAATCGCTTCCGCGAGACGTTCGGCCGGTACTACGAGGACTTCGAGGTGGGCCACGTCTACGAGCATCGGCCGGGCCGGACGATCACGCAGACGGACAACATCTGGTTCACCCTGCTCACGATGAACACGCATCCGATGCACTTCGACGAGGAGTATGCCAAGGCGAGCGAGTTCGGCAAGTGCATCGTCTGCAGCCCGTTCACGGTGGCACTGATGGTGGGCATGAGCGTGTCGGACGTGAGCCAGAAGGCC
Organism: Pseudomonadota bacterium; assembly: GCA_023388075.1. Lineage (GTDB taxonomy): Bacteria > Pseudomonadota > Gammaproteobacteria > Burkholderiales > Burkholderiaceae_E > Lautropia. Next base: position 28,653 of record JAEWGX010000057.1, on the reverse strand, counting down.
ATCGCCAACCTCGGGTGGAGCGACATTCGCCTCACGCATCCGCTCTTCGCCGGCGATACGCTCTACGCCGAGAGCGAGGTGCTGTCCAAGCGCGAGAGCAAGTCGCGTCCAGGCGCCGGCGTGGTGTCGGTCCGGACCACCGGCGCGAACCAGGCCGGGGTGGTGGTGTGCACTTTCGAGCGCACGATGCTGATCGCGCGGCGTGGGCATAGCGTCGAGGACAAGGTGGGATACTGAGCCGGCGGCGGCAAGGCAGCAGGGGGAGGCGATGAGCACGACGCAGGCAGGGAGCAGCGACGCCGACGAGCGCGCCATCCTGGATGCGGTGTCGACGTGGGTGGACAAGGAGCTCAGGCCGGTCGCCCGCAAGTTCGATCTCGCGGACGAGTATCCACACGACATCGTCGAGCAGATGAAGGCGCTCGGGCTGTTCGGCGCGACCATCGGCCAGGAGTACGGCGGCCTCGGGCTTTCGGCATGGACCTATGCGCAGATCGTGGTGCAGGTGGCCTCGGTCTGGATGGCGCCGTCGGGCATCTTCAACTCGCATCTCATCATGGCCTCGGCGATCGAGCGGGCGGGCACCGAGGCGCAGAAGCGCAAGTACCTGCCGCGCATGGCGAGCGGCGAGCTGCGGGGCAGCCTCGGGCTCACCGAGCCCAATGCGGGATCGGACCTGCAGGCGATCCGCACGGTCGCCAGGCTCCAGGGCGAACACTACGTGGTGAACGGCAGCAAGACGTGGATCACCAACAGCCTGCATGGCAATGCCACGCTGCTGCTGGTGAAGACGGATCCCTCGGCCGAGCCGCGCCACAAGGGCATGAGCCTGCTGATCGCGGAGAAGGGCGACGGCTTCGTCGTGACCAACAAGCTGAAGAAGCTGGGCTATCGCGCCATCGACACCTGCGAGCTCGCGTTCCAGGACTACCGGGTTCCGCGGGAGAACCTCCTCGGCGGGGAGGAGGGCCGGGGCTTCGTCCAGACCGCGGGCGGGCTGGAGCTCGGCCGGATCAACGTTGCCGCGCGCGGCGTCGGCATCGGCGAGGGCGCGCTGCACCTCGCGTTGCGCTATGCCCAGGAACGCGCGGCATTCGGCAAGCCGATCTGGAACCACCAGGCGATCCAGCTCAAGCTCGCGGACATGGTCACCCGGGTGGAGGCCGCCAAGCGGCTCATCGAGCTCGCCGCGCGCAGGTACGACGCCGGCGAACGCTGCGACATGGAAGCGGCGATGGCGAAGCTCGCCGGTTCCGAAGCCGGCGTCTTCTGCGCCCAGGAAGGGATGCGCATCTTCGGCGGCTACAGCTACTCGGTGGAGTACGAGATCGAGCGCTTCTACCGTGACAGCATGCTGATGTGCATCGGTGAAGGCAGCAACGAGATCCTGCGGACGGTGATCGCGAAGCAGCTCGTCGATCGCTACCGGATCTGACGGAGGGCAGGATGCAGGGCGAGGTTTCCGGCCGACCAACGCTTCCGCTCGCGGGCTTGCGGATCCTGAGCGCCGAGCAGTACGGGGCCGGACCGTTCGGCTCGATGCAGCTCGCCGACCTCGGCGCGGAGGTGATCAAGATCGAGAATCCGCGCGAGGGCGGCGACGTCGCCCGCACAACCGGCCCGTACCTGCTCGGCGACGACCGCGGCCGCCCGGACAGCCAGTTCTTCCAGAGCTTCAACCGCAACAAGAAGAGCCTCACGCTCGACCTGCGCAGCGAGAAGGGACGCGCCGTCTTTCGGCGCCTCGTCGCCACTTGCGACGCCGTGATGAACAACCTGCGCGGGGACCTGCCGGAGCGGCTCGGCCTGACCTATCGGGCGCTGCAGGCGGTGCGGCCCTCCATCGTCTGCGTGCACCTCTCGGCCTACGGGCGTGACAACGAACGCGCCGGCTGGCCGGGCTACGACTACCTGATGCAGGCCGAGGCCGGTTACCTGCACCTGACCGGCGAGCCCGATGGGCCGCCGGCGCGCATGGGACTCAGCCTGGTGGACTACATGACAGGCACCACCACCGCCATGGCGCTGCTCGCAGGCGTAGTCGGCGCGAGCCGCACCGGGCAGGGCAGGGACATCGACATCAGCCTGTTCGACGTGGCGCTCGCTCAGCTCACCTATCCGGCCACCTGGTTCCTGAACGCCGGCCATGTGACCCGCAGGCTGCCCCGGTCGGCGCATCCCAGCACCGTGCCGTGCCAGCTGGTGCGCACCGCCGACGGCTGGGTGTTCCTGATGTGCATGACGCCCAAGTTCTGGACGGCGCTCGCGAACCGGGTCGGTCGCGAGGACCTGCTGGCGGATCCGCGCTTCGCCACCGTTGAAGCGCGGCGCGAGCATCGCGAGCCGCTGGGGGCAGCGCTCGACGAGATCTTCTCCCGGGCGAGCTCTGCCGAATGGATGGCGCGGCTCGCCGGCCACGTGCCCGTGGCGCCGGTGCTCGACCTGCCGCAGGCGCTTGCCAACCCGCACCTCGATACCATCGGGATGGTCCAGACCGTGCCGCATCGCGCGGCGCCGCAGCTGCGGATGCTGGCGAGTCCGGTGAAGCTGGACGGGGCGAGGCTACCGGCGCAGGTGTGCTCCGACCTCGGTGCCGATACCGACCGCTTGCTCGCCGAGGCCGGCTGTTCCGCGGAAGAGGTTGCCAGGCTGCGCGCGGAGGGCGTGATATGAAGCTCGAGGGCATCCGGGTGCTGGACCTGTCCCAGTTCCTGCCGGGTCCGCACTTCACCATGATGATGTCGGACCATGGGGCCGACGTGATCCGGATCGAGTCGCCGGCGGGCGAGCCGACCCGCAGCATCGGTGCGCGCCAGGCCGGCGAGAGCGTCTGGTTCCGCAATACCCATCGCGGCAAGCGCAGCGTCGTCCTTGACCTGAAGGATCCGGCGGGGCGCGCGGCCTTCCTGCGGCTCGCGGAAACCGCCGACGTCATCGTGGAGGCGTTCCGTCCTGGGGTGGTCGACCGGCTCGGCATCGGCTACGAGCAGACGCGTGCCGTCAACCCGCGCATCGTGTACTGTTCCATCGCGGCCTTCGGCCAGACCGGGCCGATGGTCAGGCGGCCGGCGCATGACGTCAGCATCCAGGCCGAGAGCGGGCTGGTGAGCCTCAACCTGAGCGCCGACGGCTCTCCCGCCATGCCGTCCATCCCGGCCGCCGACATGGCGGCATCCCTCATGGCGATGAACGGCGTGCTGATGGCGCTGTTGCGACGGGGGCAGACCGGGGTGGGTGACTACATCGACATCTCGATGCAGGACAGCCTGGTGAGCTGGCTGGTCAACGTGGTGGGGCCGATCTTCGCGGAGGATCGGGACCTCGTTCCCCAGGAGGAGCGCTCCTTCGGCGGAGCGGCGTTCTACAACATCTACCGCTGTGCCGACGGGCGTTACATCACCCTGGGCGGCAGCGAGATCAAGTTCGCGGAGAACCTGCTGGTTGCGCTCGGACGGCCGGACCTGATCGATATGTGCCGACTGCCGCCCGGGCGCGGCCAGCTACCGGTCAAGGCGTTCCTGCGGGAAACGTTCGCGCGGCAGCCCCTCGCCCACTGGGAAGCGTTCCTCGCGCCGCTCGATGTCTGTTGGGCCCCGGTCCGTTCGCTCCGCGAGGCGTTGAAGCGGGAGCAGATCCTGGCTCGGGAGATGCGACTCGATTTCGAGGCCGACGGCGATCCGGAACGACGTGTGACCGAGCTCGGGATCCCGATCAAGTTCCGGAATGAGCCCGGTCGTGTGCGGCCGGGAATCCCGACGCTCGGTGAGCACACGGACGAAGTGCTGCGCGAGGCCGGCATTTCCCTCAGGTCATGACCCGTCCGCCCTCGAGCTACGGGCGGGCAGCGAAGGTCGGGCTCATCGTGCCGCCGACCAATACGGTCAACGAGGCCGAGTGGCGGTTGCTGCTGCGCGAGGTGCCGGGCCTCACGATGCATGTCGCTCGCATGGCGCTCCATCTCGACACCGAATCCGAGTCGGGTCGCCAGGCGCTGGAGCGTGACCTGCGCGCAGCCATCGCCAGCCTGAGGGCCGACGACATGGACGTCATCGCCTACGGCTGCACCGCCGGATCGATGGTGTCGCCGCTCGACGCGTTGAGCCGCTTCATGGAAGCCGAAAGCGGCGTGCCCTGTGCGACGACCGCGTCGGCGCTCGTGCTCGCCGCCCGGGCGCTCGGCCTGCGCAGGGTGGCAGTCGCCACGCCTTACGACGAGCGGATGAACCGCCACGAGGCGGCGTACCTCGAGTCACACGGCCTGGAGGTGGTAAGCATCCGGGGGCTCGGCATCGGCGCCGGCGGCCCGCATGAGTACGTCCGCATCGCCCGGGTGCCGGAGGCTCGCGTGGTCGAGCATGTCGTCGCGACGTGGGACGAGGCCGCGGAGGGAATGATCGTCTCGTGCACCGACTTCCCGACGCTGGGAAGCATCGCGACGCTGGAGGCACGATTCGGCCGGCCGGTCATCGCCAGCAATACCGCGACGCTCTGGCGCTGCCTGCGGCTCGCCGGGCTCGATGCGAGGATCGCCATCGGAGGGCGGCTGTTCCTCCAGGCCTGAGGAGCACTCGTGCTCCGTTACCCGGCGGATCTCATTGGCAGCAGCGCTCGATAGCCAGCCGGACCACTATCAGGCCGCGTCCGGGTTACAATCAACCCCTACCGGTTGACCATGGATCGGTTCGCGGTGCTAACTGCTTGACCCGTCAAGCAGCCGGCGGACCCCATCCAGGTTTTGTCCGGAGGCGTAGCTGCGAGTCGGCCAGGCCTCTGATTTCCAGGACCGGAGACGTGACCGAGAGGCTGAAGGTGCTCCCCTGCTAAGGAGCCACGCGTCCGGCCTCAAAACAAGTATCCATGCGGCTCTCCAGCCAAATCGCCGGGTAATTGAACCGCTCGGAATCCGGCATAGTATCCCCTCCTATTACCCAAGGTTGCGGTTTCGCTTTGAGGATGGTGCGCGGAGTGAGCAAGGCGTCGCAAGTGAGTGGGGCTATGCCGGAGACGCCGCCTTACTCCGCCGAAACCGCTCCGCCGGCACATGGCCGGGCCGCTTGAACTTCACCCAGTCCCGCGTGCGGATGCCTGGCTGGTAGGTGGAGGTGCACAGCTTGGCCACAATCCCTTCGAGCTCTAGCGCCACGGCCTGCTCGTACAGCCACTCTCCCTCGGCCTCGACGAAGCCGACCTCTCGGACAGAGGGCGGCTTGAACGCAAGCAGCTCCGCAAGAAGCGCCTTGCGGACCCGAAGCGGCACGGACGTGACGTCCGACCGTCGAGCCGGGTATCGAAGGGAACCTAGTGGTCAGGTCAGCTCAATGCCCCGAAACGGGCTCGCGTTGCGCCACGCTGTCCGTGGCCGGACCAACCTGGCCCAAGGCGCTGTGAAGGTGGTGGAGGAAGAGGAGAACGTAGCCCGCCAAGGGCCGGGAGAGTGGTGCTGATAGCTGACAGGGGGAAGGCGACCGGGGAAGAGAAGGGGGCCAAGAGGCCCCCTTTTGGCATGTGGGCTCCGAGCCCACATGCCTAGAGCGGAACCCGCTCGTCAATTGTCAGCGAACCTTCCGAGTAGGTGGACAGGTACGAAGAGAACTCAGCCCAGTCGTAGCAGGTGCTGATTCCTGTGTCGACCAACCTATGCTCATTGACGTCGCAGGTGCCATCGACGTCAGCCACCTCGTTGAACATCTCTCTGGAGAACACGCGGTGCCTGAACGCCGTGGTGACATAACTAACGTGGGCACCGCAGTAGAGCCAGCGCCTGCCATCAGGGAACTTGAGGTACTCGCAATCGCCATCGTGGACGGTGTTGGGGGCTGGGTCCCCGGAGGGCCACTCCATGACCATGCCGGGAAGCAATGCGTCGCAGGCCGCTTCCGACTGCGGCACCTCCTGACCCAGCCGCTTGCTCGCTCCCACGCAGAGCATCGCCTTTGCGACCTTTGCAGGCGTATGGGTGTAGCCCTTGACTACCTTCTCATAGCTCGTCAGTGGAAGCTGCCACTCCCAAGCCATGTTCGCGGCGGGAGGTGGGTCAGACTCAGTCGCGGCGGGCGGCGGATTCGGCTCACCGGCGACTTCGGGGGCGCCCCCGCCTCCGCCACAGGCCGATAGAAGGAGGGTGACTGCCGCAGTAGCGCAAAGGAGCTTGGTATAGGTCATCCTGAATGGTGCTCTCATGTCGAATTCGGAAAGGCCGCTCCCTGCAATGTCTTGTCGTTCGAGGCGACTTGCTGGTTGTTATGAGCAGCAAAGGGCATGCTACGAAGGACTTCGACTATGTCGGAGGAACTATTTGACTCACGAGCGGCTTCTAGAAGCGCCGCTCTACACGACGGTAAGTAGCGCGAGGACTGTGCGTCCCTATGCGCGCTATGTCTCTCGGAGTACTTCAGCAAGCTCCTTGCATTCTGCCGAGCAGTTTGGGAACCAAAGAAGTAGTTCTTTGGCTTGGGCGATGGCCGTCGTTGCCCCGATGGCGCTCTTTTCCTAGCGCCGCGTCCGGTGCACACGTTCTCCATATAAAGAGCCACGCTGCGATACCTACACCGCCGGTGCAGGCCGCATGGGGCGGGCTGCTGAACCGGCCCTCCATTGTGTTCGGAGCGGCCCGAGACGGGAGCTCCATCATGCGCCGTACCGAGCGATGCCTTGGTCTCCCGTGGAGACCAAGATGCTTTCCTTTCTTCCAACACCAGCGAGCGACCATGGCGCCCTCGACTCGATTGACGAACCCCTTCTCTATCACAACCTCAGAGGAGCTGGCTTTACATGCCTCGTCACCCCAGGCGGGCAGAAACGCCAGCGCTCCTTCAAACTCAGTGCGCTCCCCGAGCGGCTCGAGTACGTTAGGAAGCAGGGCATTGACGCCTATATCGCGCAGAACGTCTTCTGGCGACCAAATCGGAAGGCCCAGTTTCTTTGGAAGCTAACGTCACATTACGTCGACCTGGACACGTACAAGGTCCCTGAGCTGCAGGCCCTGTCCGCAGAACGCTTATGTGCCAGACTTCTTGCCGAATGCGAGGAGCGCGGTATCCCGGAGCCGACAGTGATTGTCTACTCGGGAAGGGGGCTGCAAGCAAAGTGGGTGTTGGCCTCACCACAACCCAAGCAAGCGCTTCCAAGATGGAAAGCAGTGCAGCAAGAGCTTTGCCGCCGGTTGGCAAGCCTCGGTTCCGACCGCAAGGCGCTCGACGCTTCCCGCGTACTGAGAGTCGTGGGTACGCCCAACACAAAGTCTGGCGAGAAAGTCCGGGTGGTTCACCGTGCGCGGATACCAACGATGGGAGCGTCCCTCCTGGGAAACGGTGCGGTCGGCTACGACTTTGAGGTCTTTGCCGAGACCTTGCTTCCATTGACCCGAGATGAGGTGCAGTCCAAGAGGAAAGCCAGTACTTCTCCAATGGGAGGAGTACAGTCCCTGACGGTCGACAAACCCGTCCTCAAGTCCAAGTCCGGCCGGTCGAACGGACCTCTACGTACGAGCCAGCAGCTGGCTTGGGACCGGCTGTCGGACCTGGAGCGACTACTCGAGCTTCGAGGCTGGCAAGATGGGGCCCCGGAAGGGAATCGGAACGCGTTCGTCTTCCTCGCAGCGTGCTTCCTCGCGCACGCGATGCCAGCGACTGACCTTCAGAACGCCGTCCTGGCGTACGCCGCTCGCTTTGCTCCAGACTGGTCAAAAGAAGTAGCTCTTTCCTGCGCATCAAGCGCGATAGGTCGAGCTGGAGCTCACTCCTGCGAGTCGAAAGCCAGCACCGGAAGCAATCGGAAGGCGGACAAGTACCGGTTCACCAACCAATTTGTCCTAGAGATGCTTGCGATGACGTCGGCGGAGCAGGAGTGCATGCGTACGCTCATCGGGAAGGAGGAGAAGCGACGCCGCGACAACCTCCGGAAGCAGGCCAGACGCCGTGCCGAGGGATGTGTAGCCCGGGACGCGTATCTCACAAGGAGTGCGGACCTGGCCGAGCGGGCGAGAGTGCTTCGGGCCAGTGGATTGTCCTATTCGGGAATCGCCGCCTCTTTGGGGGTGAGCAAGTCGGCCGCGTTCGGCTACTGCCAACTGGGCTTCGAGAGTGCCGTTCAAGGTCAATCTTCACGTATGGTGGTGGCGGAGCCTACGGCCGGGTATGGTCAGGACCTACGCTTGGAGGACGCAGCGCAAGAAAACCCTGAATCGGTTCAGCACGAACCTTAGGATTCGATTTAGACCATAGAGGAGGACAGGCCCGCTGGTCCGAAACGAAGTGACGCCGAGCCATTGCGCGGAGCCGCAAGCTTGCAGAATCGGAGACGGCGTACGAAACTTCTAGGCGCAGTATAAATGCAATACATACACAGGCGACAGGAGAACGCAGTGCCTCGCCCAAGAATCAAGACCGTCGCCGCCACCGTGCGCCTCAGCCCCGAGGTCAAGGCGGCCTGGGAGGCGGCTGCTTCCCATGAGCGCCGGTCCCTTGCCAGTATGCTCGAGGTGGCGCTTCTCGATTATGTGAAGCGCCACCGGATTGGTATCCCGGCCAGCGCCGGCCCGAAGAACGACAAGTAATCCCAATGGCTCAGAACTTCAACGAACTTGCCAACTTCATCTGGTCCGTCGCCGACCTTCTTCGAGGCGACTACAAGCAGGCCGACTACGGAAAAGTGATTCTTCCGTTGACCCTGATGCGCCGCCTGGACTGCGTCCTCGAAGGCACCAAGAAGGCGGTTCAAGCGGAGTACGACAAGCGCAAGGCAACCGGGGTAAACCTCGACCCCTTCCTGCGCAAGAAGTCAGGGCTTCCCTTCTACAACACAAGCCAGCTGACATTCCCGGGCCTCCTCGCAGACCCGGCGAACATCCGGGCCAATGTAGTCGAGTATCTTGGCGGCTTCTCGACCGAGGCCCGGGATGTTTTCGAGCGCTTTAGGTTCCAGGAGCGCGCGGTCGAGCTAGACGATAAGAACCTGCTCTTCCTCCTGGTCCAGAAGTTCGCCGAGGTGGACCTGCACCCGGATGTGGTGCCGAACGCGACCATGGGCCTCGTCTTCGAGGAGCTCATTCGGAAGTTCGCCGAGGCCTCGAATGAGACCGCTGGCGAGCACTTCACGCCAAGAGAAGTCATCAAGCTCATCGTCGATTGTCTCTTCGTGGGCGACGACGAGGTGCTTTCGAAGCCCGGTGTTGTGCGTTCCTTCTACGACCCCACCGCCGGCACCGGGGGCATCCTGTCGGGGGCGGAGGTCGAGCTTAAGCGCATCAATTCGAACGCACGGCTGGTGCTCTTCGGCCAGGAACTCAACGACGAGTCCTACGCCATCTGTAAGGCAGACATGCTCATCAAGGGCTACGACCCGAAGAACATCGCGCGGGGAAACACCCTGTCACAGGATGCGTTCCCGGACGACAAATTCGACTACTGCGGTGCGAACGTCCCCTTCGGCGTCGATTGGAAGAAGGTCCAGGACTCTGTCCAGCGTGAGCGCACGAGCAAAGGCTACGGCGGCCGGTTTGGCCCGGGGCTTCCCCGAGTCTCCGACGGCTCGATGCTCTTCCTGCTGCACCTCATCTCGAAGATGCGTCCCGCAGCCGAAGGCGGTGGCCGAGTTGGCATCGTCTTGAACGGCTCCCCGCTCTTCACTGGGGATTCCGGCTCGGGAGAGTCGGAGATTCGCCGCTGGATTCTAGAGAACGACCTTCTCGAAGCCATCATCGCACTGCCGAACGACCTCTTCTACAACACCGGCATCGCAACATACATCTGGCTGCTTGACAACGACAAGCGGGCGGACCGAAGGGGCAAGGTCCAGCTTATCGATGCGACCCGCATGTACGCGAAGATGAAGAAGAGCCTGGGAAACAAGCGGGTCTACCTTACCGAGGCCCAGATAGCCGAGATTGCGCAGGTCTATGGCAGCAGCGAGGAGGGCGCCACGTTCCGGAACGAGTATGCGGAGAACGGCTCCAGCCCTAATGAGCCGCCTCGTGTCGTCTCGAAGGTATTCCCTCGCGAGTTCTTTGGCTACCGCAAGGTGACGGTCGACCGCCCCATCGAGCCAGGCAAGACGGTTAAGACCAAGCCGAAGAAGGGGGAGAAGCCCTACGACCCGGAACTTCGCGACACGGAGAACGTCCCGCTGACCGAGCCCATTCCTGCCTACATGAAGCGCGAGGTCCTGCCTCACGTGGCGGATGCCTGGGTCAACGAGACGGTCCGAGATGAGAAGGATGGCCAAGTGGGCAAGGTCGGATACGAAATCAACTTCAACCGCTACTTCTACGTCTACAAACCACCCCGTCCGCCCCATGTCATCGCGGAGGAGATTCGGGAGATGGAGAAGCGGTTCTTGGAGCTAATGAAGGGGGTGGTGGCGTGAACCGAGAAGGTTGGTCTAAAACCAAGGTCAAGTATCTGGCTGACTACATCAATGGGTACGCGTTCGCACCGGAAGATTGGGGCGACGAAGGTCGGCTTATCGTAAGGATTCAGAACTTGACCGACCCCCAAGCTCCAGCGAATAGGACCACCCTTTCAGTACCAGCTAAGTACCGCGTAGAAATGGGTGACATACTCATTTCCTGGTCAGCTTCCCTAGGGGTTCATGTGTGGGAACGGGAGCCTGGATGCTTAAACCAGCACATATTCAAGGCGATTCCACGTGACGGTGTCCACCGGCGCTTCTTTATTTGGGCTGCACGTTGGTTCATTGGAGAACTTGCGGAGAGCGCCCATGGCTCGACGATGCAGCACCTTACGAAGGACGCTTTTGGAGGATTCAATGTTCCAATGCCTCCTCAGGGAGAACAAGAACGCATTGCAAACTTCCTCGACGAGCACACGGCGCGGATTGACTCGTTGATTGCAGAGAAGGAGCGGCTCGTAAGCCTACTCGATGAGTACTTCGATTCAAGGCTTGGACAGGTCTTTCGGACAGGCCTGCGTGGAAGCCGTCGGCTTATGCGAACAGGTCTCGACTGGCTTCCTACAGTCCCTGCCCACTGGTCCTTGCCGAAGTTCATGTCACTTGCATCCGTCGTGCGGGGCGCCTCACCCAGGCCGGCCGGCGACCCGCGCTACTTCTCTGGCGAGTTCATCCCATGGGTTACTGTGGCTGAGCTTACCAAAGATGAAGCCGTCACCCTAACGTCTACGGAAACGCGTCTCACGGCGCAGGGGGCTCAGCTTAGCCGGCGTTTGTCTGCCGGTACTCTGCTTCTGACGAACAGCGGTGCCACACTTGGGGTCCCCAAGATACTCGGTATCGACGCGTGCGCGAACGACGGCGTTGTCGGGTTCGAGAGGCTCTCGCCGCGCCTTGATATCCATTTTGCCTATTACTACCTGCGCTCACTGACCGACAACCTTCGTGACCGTATTCGCCAAGGTGCCGGTCAACCTAATCTGAACACAGCCATCATCAAGAACCTTCCTGTGCCCCTCCCACCCCCGGATGAGCAAGCAGAGATTGTGGCAGCTGTTAGAACCCTAGATGAGCGCCGGGTAGAGTTGAAGGGGCACGTCACACTACATTTGGCCAGACTTCGCGAGTACCGCTCGTCTTTGATTTCAGCCGCCGTTACCGGGCAGATGGACATCGACGCCTTCCAGTCGAGGCTTCCGAAAGCAGCCTGATGTCCCGTCCTCAAACCATCCAGATTTTCCTGCCGGCAGGAGACCCGCAAGGCATCCGCATCGCTGAAATCACTACTCGAATCGTTCGGGTAGTGGCGGTCCCTCGGGCGCTCCTGTCGGACTTCTTCAGCATGCCAGAGGCTGCGGGCGGTGCGGTCTATCTCCTGGCCGGCGGTGACGAAGATACGGTCAAGCCGACGGTCTATATCGGCCAGACAGGCGACCTGAAGAAGCGGCTTACCCGGCACAACCGAGACCAGAGCTGGGAGTGGCAGCAGGCCGTCGTGGTTCTGTCCCGTGCCGACAGCCTGACAGCCACTCACTCCCTCTATCTGGAGCGGCTCTGCATACAAAGCGCCAAGGAGGCGGGTCGCTATGTCGTTGAGAACGACACCAACGGCAACCGGCTGAACACAACCCGGCCCCTGGAAGCAGAGTGCGAGGAGCTCTTGGAAACCGCCAAGGTGCTGATTGCAACTCTAGGGTACAGAGTCTTCTCGCAGCCTGCTCATCAGCCCGAGGCGGAGCCCGTCTACTCCTGCACCGCTGCTGGCTCTGATGCTCGGGCGCAGTACACCGCCGAAGGCATGGTAGTTCTTAAGGGCTCGAGGGCACGCCTGGCTTGCGCCGAGAACTTCAAGACTAAGCCTCTTTACAAGGCGAGGCAGTCGCTCATCGACGCAGGCGTCCTGGTGCCGGAGGGCGACTACCTACTATTCACGCAAGACCACCCCTTTCAGTCCCCCAGTTCTGCGGCCGCCATCGTAGTCGGCAACAGCATGAATGGGTGGGTAGCCTGGAAGGATTCACGGGGACGAACGCTCGATGAGGTGAAGCGACAGTCGCCAGCTACTTGAAAGAATGAACAATTGACATGGCAACGTTGACGAACGTCCATACCGAGCGCATCTTCGAGAACGAACTATGCACGCACCTGGGCAATCACGGATGGTCGGTTCGGACCCACCTCAAGGACGCGACTGACTACCGGCGTGACATTGCCCTGCTGCCGCGCGACTTGGTTGGCTTCGTGCAGGAGACGCAGTCCAAGGAGTGGGTCAAGTTCCAGAAGTGGCACAACGGCCAGTCCGAAGCCATCTTCGTCAAGCGCGTGGCCGAGCAACTCGACAAGCACGGCACGCTGCACCTACTGCGACACGGCTTCAAGGACCGAGACGCCAAGTTCTTCCTCTGCCAGTTCCAGCCGGCGCACCGCAAGAACGCACTGCTGCTCGAGTGGTACGAGAAAAACCGGCTGACCTGTGTCCGGCAGCTGCACTATAGCCTCAACAATGAGAACAGCATCGACCTGGTGTTGTTCGTCAATGGCCTTCCGGTCTCGACCCTGGAGCTCAAGACCGACCTGACGCAGAACGTCAAGGACGCCATCATCCAGTACAAGAAGGACCGGCTCCCGAAGGATTCGAAGACCAAGGAGGTTGAGAAGCTCCTGCAGTTCAAGACGCGGGCGCTCGTGCACTTCGCTGTCTCGTCTGACGAAGTCTTCATGACGACCAAGCTGGACGGGGAGAAGACGTTCTTCCTGCCGTTCAACCTGGGTCGGCCAGATGGCCTAGGCGGAGCCGGAGCCGGCAACCCCCCGGCGCCCGCAGGGGTTGGCTACCCGGTCTTCTACCTCTGGCAGTGGGTGCTCGCCAAAGGGCCTTGGCTCGATATCCTCGGCAACTTCCTGCACTTAGAAGTCAAGCAGAGCGACGGTCCCGACGGCAAGCCGGTCACGAAGGAATCGCTCATCTTCCCGCGCTTCCACCAGCTCGACGCCGTCCTGCGCATGGTCAAGACATCGGCGGAGGAGGGCGCCGGGCACACCTACCTCATCCAGCACTCGGCGGGCTCAGGCAAGTCGAACTCCATTGCTTGGACGGCCCACCGCCTCGCGAGTCTTCACAACGCGGCCGACGAGAAGGTGTTCAGCTCCGTCATCGTCATCACAGACCGGAAAGTACTTGACCGACAGCTCCAGGAGACCATCAGCCAGTTCGAACACAAGACGGGTGTCGTCCGGAAGATTGACCAGAACAGCCAGCAGCTGGCCGAGGCCCTCAACGCCGGTGCGCCCATCATCGTTACAACCATCCAGAAGTTCCCTTTCATCCTGGAGAAGGTCGGAGCGCTCAAGGACCGGAAGTTCGCCCTTATCGTCGATGAGGCCCACTCGAGCCAGTCCGGGTCATCGGCCCAGAAGCTACGGCGGGCGCTCTCCACCGGCGAGGCGAAGCCTACGCTCACCGTGGACCTTGACGGAGCTACCTACGAGGTCGAGGCCTCCGTCGAGGTTGACCCGGAAGACGTGACGACCGAGGACGTCATCAACGAGGTGGCCTCGGCCCGGAAACGTCCGGAGAACGTCTCCTACTTCGCCTTCACGGCGACGCCGAAGGGCAAGACCCTGGAGCTTTTCGGCCGGCCCGGTTCGGACGGACGCCCGGTGCCCTTCCACGTCTACTCCATGCGCCAGGCCATCGAGGAGGGCTTCATCCTCGATGTACTGAAGAACTACGTTTCCTACAAGGCCTTCTACAAGCTTGCCTCGGCCGCCGACGACAAGCTGCTCCCGGAGAGCAAGGCGAAACGGGCCCTAGCGCGCTTCGCCGTCCTGCACCCCTACAACATCTCCCAGAAGGTCGTCGTAATCGTCGAGCACTTTCGGGACCATGTGGCGTCCAAGATTGCGGGCAAGGCCAAAGCCATGGTCGTCACGGACAGCCGCAAGGCGGCTGTGCGTTACAAGCTGGCGATGGACCGCTACTTGAAGGAGCGAGGCTACGACAAGGAGATGAAGGCCCTGGTGGCATTCTCAGGAGCTGTGAGCGACCCCGAGTCGGGGCCGGACGTGTTCACCGAAGCCAACATGAACGCGGCGCTCCAAGGGCGAGACCCAGCGCAGGTGTTCAAGGAGGACGTGTACCGGCTACTTCTGGTCGCCAGCAAATATCAGACGGGCTTTGACCAGCCCCTACTGCAGGCCATGTACGTGGACAAGCGCCTCTCCGGCGTCCTGGCTGTCCAGACGCTGTCGCGGCTTAACCGAACGTACCCGGGCAAGGAGGACACCTTCGTCCTGGACTTCGTGAACGACCCAACGGAAATTCTGGAGAGCTTCCAGCCGTACTACCGCGCGGCGCAACTCGAGGAGGTCACGGACCCGAACATTGTCCACGAGCTCCAGACCAAGCTCGACAAGGCGGGGGTTTACTACGCCTCCGAGGTCGAAGGGTTCGCCGAGGCCTTCTTCAACCCCAAGCGCAAGCAGGCAGGGCTACACGCCTACCTGAAGCCGGCGTCCGACCGCTTCAAGGAGCTCGAGGAGGAGACGGCGGACACCTTCCGCAAGGACCTCGGGACCTTCCTGCGCCTCTACGATTTCCTGTCCCAGATTGTCCCCTACGACGACGCAGACCTCGAGCGTCTGTATGCCTTCGGGAAGCATCTGATGCCTCGGATTGCTGTGCGCGACCCGTCGAACATACTGGAGCTCGACGCCGACGTTCGGCTGACCCACTACCGCCTGCAAAAGCTTGGCGAGCGGCAGCTTGACCTGGCAAGCGGCGACGTGGTGTCGTTACCTGGTATCTCTGAGGCTGGCACCGGCAAGACGCTGACCGACGAACAGAAGAAGCTCGCCGAGATTGTGCAACTGATGAATGACCTGCTCTCGGGCGAACTGACGGACGCCGACGTCATAGGATACGTAACGACCATCAACGGCAAGCTCATGGAGAACGAGACGCTAGCCGCACAGGCAGCAACCAACTCCGAGAGCCAGTTCGCCCTGGGCGACTTCCACGACATCCTGACTGACATCATCATCGAGGGGCAGGAGGGCCACAACAAGATTGCCGACCAACTCCTGAAGGACGACCGCATCTTTGCAGCCATGCAGGGGATGCTGGCAAGGATGGTATGGCAGCAGTTTCAGAAGCGCACTACCGCCTGATTGAAGTACGACGAGGTTTCACGAAATAGCAGCCCGAGCCATGACCAGAAGAACGCTTCCACCGGAAATTGTGTCTCTCATCCACCACGTGGAGCTCAACGAAAGCGGCTGGTGGAAAAAGGCGGTAGGCCAAGTCGTGAAGGGTCTATTGCTGAAGGTGGGACAGCCGGTAACAGTCTCAGCGCTTCGCACTGCATTCCACGAGCAAGTTGGCGTTCAGATTCCCCCAGATAGTCTGAAGGCGCAACTGGATACGTTGGTGAGTGGCGGCTCTGTCGTAGTACTTCCGGGAGCAAGCTATAAGCTGGCGGAGCAGGCGGCTTCGGAGCTCAGAGCGCAGAAGGCCGCCTTTGAGCAAGAGCTGGTAGTCTGCAGACAGCGATTCACGTCGGACTTGGCTGCGCATTGTCCGGCGCTTGACTCTTCCCGGGTATGGGACCACTTCACGACCGAACTCGTGAGTGCCGTACGAGTGATTGGCGCCAACATGTACCACCTCATCTCGAACGGGCAGCTCGAGAAAGAGGAGAACTGGCTCCCGGACTTCTTCAACCGTTACCCAGAGAATCGAGAATCGTTGCGGGAGGTTGTTGCACGGTTCTTCGCTCATGACAACGTAGAATGTCGTGCCCAAATCTTAAGACTGGTGACGGCTCATTTCTTTGCGGAAGCTAGCCAGCTTGACGAGCGAACGATTCAGGCCATTGAGCGCACTAAGCGCAAACGACAGACCATAAGGATTGTCCTCGACACTAACTACGTCTTTTCGCTCCTTGGGCTCCACGACAATCCCGCAGACGATGCTGTGGCCTCGGTTCTTGATGTCGTGAAGGCTAGTCGCCCTCAGGTGAATATCAGGTTCCAAGTCCTGCCCCATACCCTTGACGAGGCCCGACGTACCCTGATTGCACAGCTTCGAAGGATTGAAGGGATAAGAGTCAGTCAGGTCCTGTATCGAGCGGCCGCGAGCGCGCCGCTCCCGAGCATAGCTGCCAAGTTCTTTGCGGAAGCCAAGAAGACCTCAGGCCTGACACCGCAGGCATACTTCGAGCCGTACATTGCCGACCTGAAGTCTATTCTTGCGGAGAAGGGAATCACCGTACTTGAGGAGCATCCAGCGGTATGGAATCAGAAGCAGTCTGTCGTTGATGATGTGCTGGATGAGCAGGCACGTGAGAATCAGCTCCCTGAGGATAGGCGGAAGGGCTACGACACCATACTGCATGATGTGGTCCTTTGGCACGTTGTTGACTCACGGCGCTCGCCACAGGAGTCGTCTCCGCTTGATGTGACGTGCTGGGCGGTTACTGTCGACTGGCGCTTCATCGGCTTCGACTTCAGAAGGCGGGCAACGGCTCCTAACTCTTTACCGAGGGTCCTTCACCCGGCTAGTCTCCTGCACCTCATGCAGTTCTGGGTTCCACGCAGCGAAGTGCTGGAAGCGGGCGTAATTGATAGTTTGCGGCTACCTTTGTTTTTTGAGCAGTTCGACGTCGCCGACGAGAACGCGACTTTGAAGATTCTAAGAGCGGTATCTCGCTACGAGAACCTCGACGATTTCTCCGAAGACACTCTGAAGCAGATTCTTGCTAATCGGGCGCTGAGGGTGAGAATAGGTGACCCGGATGTCACTCCAGACAAGGTCCTGGACTTTGTCCGGGAGGAGGTTCTCGCAGAGAACAAGCGTGTCACTGAGGCGTTGAGAGCCGCGAAGCTTGCGGCAAAGAACGCCAGCAACCGAGCACAGGCGGCTCAGGAAAGCGCCACACGCGACGCGGGACGAGCCGCAGCGGCTGAGAGGGAGCGAGTCGACGCGGAGCTGTTGCGACAAGCTGAGTTGCTTAGAGTTGCGGAGGCCAATGCAGAGAACCGGAAGCTTGCAGAACGACTTCAGGAACTCGAGGTTGCGGCGGCTCGTCGAAGCTTCGTGACTTGGGTAGCGATACCCGTGTCTGTAGCCTTGATACTGGTGGGCGTTGGTTCGCATTACTGGGGGCTGCTGCTTGAGGGGATGACGCCACGTGCGCGGATGACGCTAGGTACGGTAGTTAGCTGCGGCCTGCTAGCAGCGGCGCTGTATGTCCCTAGGGCGAGACTTGGGCGTGACGTTCGGCTGAGCGGATGGTGGTTCAGCAGAACTACGGAGGTCGTCCGCAGAATTGCGGTGGCAACGTTCGCTCTTGCCTTGACCGCTGTAGGAGGCGAGTTGATTGTTGATGCCTACAAGGAGTTTCCTTCGACACCGCCGGTGACAGCTGGGAAGTAGGCGAGCCAGTAGTCAATCGGAGTAAGGCAGTGTCGAAGGGAAGGGCTTGGGACCCGGCCACACCAAGTCAGGCGCCGGCCAGTGAACCGGCGACACTGTGCTGGGTGAGAGGCAGAGGGCCCTCCCAGGGGCGCTCGCCGCTAGGTCGGCGGTACGGCAGCGAGCCATCATCGAACCAGCCGCCTGTCCGCGTAACGCCAGCCCCGAGGCGAGTCTTCGGCAGCCAAGTCGGCAGCAACTGGACAACGACATATCCCAGCAAGGCATCGACTGTGGCCACCCGCCCGTCCGCGCCCTTCCGGTCGACACCTCCCCAAACTTCGAACGTGCCTGGCTGTCCAGTCGGACGGAAGTGCCGGCGGCCCCAGACAAGGAGATGCGGGTTGTTCGCAGCCGCGAGTTTGCGGACGATTGCCAGCGCTCGCTTCTCGATGCTCTCGGACCTGGCTTGCACGACGACGCGCCGGAGAACGTCACCAGTGGTTAATTCTGACCCAATGGCCCGGAAGAGTGCGGCGAGCGAGGCATCACGTTCCGACCCCCGACGGCTGCGGTCAATCTCGACCCACGTGACCCCGTCGTCTTCGTAAGCGAGAACGTCTGGGCGGAGGAGGCGCGTGTTTCGGCGACCGGAACTAGCGTGGCTCACGGACAGCAGACCTTGCAGGCGGCCCTTTGCCTCCACAGGTCGCGATAGTACCTGCAGGAGTTCCGATTCCGTGTGTGCTTCCATTCCGCGAGCGGCGAAGCAGAGGGTGATGAACTGAATCCAAAGCAGATGCTCGGGGTTTGTCATCTCGCCCACGCGACGGATTGATGCAGGGGCGCTCACGCCATGGTCATCGAGCCAATCGGCACCCCTTGTGGTCAGGCCGTAAACCGTTTGAAGGCGCTCGGTCTTGTAGCGACGCACGAACTCCCCTTTGACGAGACTCCGCACGACCCGCTGAGCGGCTGTCAGGGCGGCCTTGAACGGTCTCTCCGGGAAGCATGCGACTGCGACGTCAATCGTCCGGATGACGCGGAAGCGCTGGAACAATTGCAGCGCCCGAAGCCGATGCGCCTGGCGAAGCTTCGCTGTCGAAACAGAGGCAGTTAACCCCCTATCGACGGCCTTTGACCTTGGCAGCAATGAGTTGCTGGATGCAGCGGATTTCTCCACTGGGGCGGCACCCGCTTCGCCGCTGGATGAGGTCGCGTTCCCCTCTGGGTGAGTCTCGGGTAGGACGCCGTGGTGCGCGGCCTTGGCTCCTGCAGTGCAAAAGGGTGCATCGTGGGTTGCATCGTTTCGTGCAACGTTGGTCGTGGTCATGTAGGGCTCCGGTTTGGTCTGGTGGTTGTCGGGCAGTAGGTCGAGGCTCGCTCGACCATTGCTGTCTTCTCGTGTAGCTACGGCGAAAGGCCGGGGTGCGAGCATCCACACCACGCGGCTGAAGGACTCGGTCGACATCGGCTAGTTCTTGTGAAGTCGGACTTGGCCTCGAGGCCGAATCGCCTGTTTCCGGGGCACGCAGGGCGAACCTGAAGGGGCGACTGTCCCATCAGTGACGACTCAACGTCGTCCCGGCTCTCGCCTGTGCGAACCCCGCATTCCAAGCACCCGACACGAGAGTCAGCCCAACAGGTCCTTGTTTCAACCGCAGGCTGACGCGCCGGCTCCGATGCCAACACGCAGCGGCAGCGCCGAAGACCCGTTACTCGCATGCATGCGATGCCATCAGCACCAGGCGGTGAGCAGGACGGCCCGTGCCGCGAGGGCGGACCACTCGATGCAATGGCCTTTGAACTCAATCGAGTTGATGCCATTCCTCGGTTTCCGCGTCCACGGCGAGCCTCTTCCTCGGGACAGCGGTGCTGGCCGAAGCAGCGCAGCGCCGGACCCGCTCGACGTCCCCGCAGCGACGCTCTCAATCGCCGGTCGCTACACATCGTTGTCACCAACCTACTGGAGTCAACGACATGCAGTTCAAACGACGCGGTCAAACCGTCCAGCTCTACCGTTCGCAGTGGGTGCGAAAGGGTACTGCTGGCAATTCCCATGGGTATGCCGCACCCATCTACCTTGGCAGTCTGGCCGACGACGCGCAGGAGATTCCTCGGGACCTTCTCGCGAAGCTTTCTGAGCCTGAGCGAGCAGAGGTTGAGGCCAGAATCTTGGCGCCAGCATGGAAGGCTGAGGCCGAGCGACGCCGGCTCGCGGAGGCGCGGGAGCGAGACCCCCGTTGGCGGCTCGAGGAGGCGTTGCGGCTCATGAGAGAGGCGTCTCAGTTGAGCTCTGCCAACCCTGTGCCCGGAACTCTCGTTTCAGCACTCGCGACGACGGTCTCGGCCGTGCTGACCATCGAACCCCGGGTCATTGCAAAGGACGCAGCAGATGACCCTCTCAAGGCCGCAGTGGCTACAGTCAAGGAGGCGGTGCGGTTGACAGTGCTGGGGCGGTACCCGAGACCCTTGCCAGGGAAGGCTCGCGATAGCCGGGTCTACAGGAGCTGGCGCGAACTAGGCGAGGCGGTAAACGACCTTCAAGCCGCGCTGCAGCAGTATGGTTGGGTCAAGCGGAAGGGCGGTGGCTAAACTTGCTGTGAGACCTGTGGTCGTCGGCGCAAAGGCGTAGGCCGTTCCTCATGACCAGCTCTCGCCGCGAGTCAGGCGCATCACCTCCTCAGGCAGGTGCGCCTTCGCGAGAGGTTGCTCCAAGTTCGCCGGCTCCGGGGGGTCGGTCAAGGCGAAGGCAGATTGATTTCAGTCCCGGGCTCGCCCGGGCCTGGACCGGAGGTGGTCCTGGCGGGATGGAGGCCCTGCGGGCGGCCCGGGCTCGCGTTCGGCGGGCTAGGGACCCGGAGTCGCCGATGGTAGCGGCAGAGTCCCACCGCGCTGCGGCCGCCGGTTGCGGTCATCCAAGCGAGTTGAAGCATTGACTCAGCGAACTAGGTGGCGTCGCGCCTGACTCGCCAACTCCGCTGAGTACGGGTGGGTGCAAGCCGTTTCCAAGCTAGTACGGCCACGCTTTCTTGGGCCCAATTGCTCGGCGATTCAAACAGGCCGCACAACCCCCTTATCGCGATTGCTCTGAGGCAGAAGGAGGAGGACCTCGTATGGCGTCTGGTAACCCTCAGGGTCTACACGGCAGTCGAGAAGGTCCTCGCCTGAGCGGCGATAGCAAGTCGGCGACGGGCCGGTAGCGACTTCACCGGCGACCGGCACCAGTCCGCTCGGACAGGAGTTACAACCAGACAACGAAGGAGGCGCGAGCCCCGAGGCCGGAGTAGCATTTACCCGGCGGGGGGTCAATAAGGACTGGGACGAGGTGAACCGACGCACACTCTTCGTGCTTGCAGCCATTGGTGTGGCCGTGCTCGCCTACCGCGACTACCAGAATTCCGGGCCGTCCCTCGATGAGATGAGCCGACAGGACTCCCTAGGTCCTCCGGAGATTAGCCAGAACTTCGACGAAGACACTGAAGTCTTGACCGTTCGGCACTGGGCGCCGCTGAATCATCTCATCCACGGCCTGCGGCTACGTTTTGAGATGGACGGCGGTCAGCTGTCGCCGTTGATACTCTCGTCGTGGCACTTCTTTGACGCGGGTGTCGCGATTAACCGGGTTGTCGTCGATACCGACACCGAAACGTTTGAGCTGCCAGAGACGTTGGTCGGTGACCAGCGGTGGCACCATAGTGGGCAGGCAGGGACATCGGTCATCGAGTCGCTCCGGGTCCCGGTGACGGGGCCCGAGGAGATTGCCGCCGTGCGCCGGTTAGCCAACGCCAGTTCAGCAACGATACTCTTTCAAGGAAGCAGCGGCAGTTATACCTTGGCGCTGTACCCCCGCCAGCTCGAATCCATGAGGCTGCTTCTGCAGCGCTACGACGAGCTCTCCGGGAGGAGCCGACACTAGGCCGACTTGGCCCTTACTGGCTGGCCGGAGTACTTCTTAGGCTCTATGAGCAACCGGAGCGGCCTCTTGGGGAACGTACCTACCACGGTATCTCGCGTCCATCGGTCCTGCCAGAAGGTATTCAAGGCGGCCCAAGAAAGCGGAGTGGCAGTGATGCTCACACGTTCGCAAGAGCGAGAACAGGGCCCGAGGTCCTACTCGGAATCCTGACGGTGCGCTCGGCGGTGGGGGGCCATCCACCCTGGTCGGTATGAAGAAGGGGAACCCATGCTTGGGTTCCCCTTGCAGAATCATGCCAGGCAACGTGGCCGGTATCGGCTAGCTCACCAACCTGGTCATTCCCTATCGGTGGTTCCACCTCCGGTGAATGGTTCCTCCCATTCCTCAAGCCACCGTTGCGTCCGCTCCAGATACTTGGCGCCGTGCTCCCATTCACCTTGAAGCATGGCCGCCAGATACAGGAGTCTGTGACGTTGGGCTACCGCGTCATTGGGACGAGGCGTCAGCCAGTCACCCTGGGGCTGCGTAAGCCGGCGAATCATGTACCGGTCGATAGCCTTGTCTCCTGGCCACAGGAAGGCATCCAAATCGAGCGCGCCACTGACTAGCCGCACGAGCACGGGCGGCACACCTAGGAGCTTGGCTATGGCGTTCAGAACCTCATCCGAGGAGCGAGCCATGAGGGCTTCCTCGCTGCGCCATTTGTCAATCATCGAGTAGGTCACGCCGAGGCGAGAAGCCAGCTGCCTCAAGGTGAGTCCCGCTCGGCTGGCGTAGGCCGTCAATAGGCGGAGAAGAATCTGATTGCCTGGTTTTATCGATGGAAAGCTGCGGCCGGACAAGCGGCGCTTGCGCCCTCGTGAACTGGTCATTCATGTCCTCGCTTGAGACGACAGCAAGTCGCTGTCGACACGTCTAGCGAGCGGCCTCATCCTGCCCCGGGCGCGATGCCTTCAGTGCAATTCGATGTATCCCGGTCACATACTGCAGCCACGCCTAAGCTGGTATCACCGGACAGAGGAAGGACAGAAGTCATGCTCCTGAAGCCAGGACAGAAGATTGAAGGGTTCTCCGCAGCCAAGATGCGGGACGCACTGAGGCGTGTCTGCCTCTGGCGGGAAGTTGGCTTTGCGTTTAAGGCCGAGTTTGGGGAGAGAGCGGACGAGGCGCTGCAGGTCTGCGTGGCATCAGGCTACCTGCTAGAGAAGCGCGACAGCAACTCGTCCGGAGTGACGAAACTCGGCGGGCAGCTCGCGAATGCGCGGGTCGGGAGGCCGGTGCCGAGAGAAGTAGCAGACCAAAGGCTCCGAGAAGTGCTCCAGCGAGCACGGGCGCTGAATCGAGACGGCGCGGTGCCTCGCGTCGTTACGAAGCTCGCAGTCTTCGGAGAGTATCTCGACGAGTCGCGGACGAAGATTGACCGGCTCGACTTTATTCTCGAGACAGCTGAACGGCCAGGGGTTCCACCGTTCGACCCCTGGGGTGTGGCTCGAGCGTTCTCGGCTGCGAAGAAACTAAGCGCACCGCGCGACATTGGCAAGGCTTTGGTGTTGCCAAGAGAATTCGTGTTTCGAACGTTGCGAGGCCGCGCCACCGACGTCGCGTTTGCCGACCTTGATGTGGCAGAACGTCTGAATGTAGAGCTCAGAATTGTTCTCAGATACGAGAGAACCGAGCTCGTGCCTTGGAGTCTCACCTGTGAGCGCAAACGGCAAGTCGGCATCGGTACTGCGGGCTGAACTTGGGTGCTTGTATGCATCGCAGCTACACGTCGGGTAGGCACCCCATCATCGCGCGGCTGGAGCGGGAAGCGGAACCGCTATGTTGGAAGCTGGTCGATGAAGGGCTGCTAGTCTCGGGCAAAGAGCTCGCCCAGCACATCAGGCTATCCGAGGCGTGGCTGGATGAGTCCGTTGCCAGCGATGCACTGTTCCTCTTGACTGTCGGAAGCGAAGTGTACTTCCCGGCATTCTATGGACACCCGGCATTTGACCGCAGTCAGCTTGAGCGGGTATCGCAAGCGATGGTCAACCTGCCCGGCTGGTCGAAGTGGACGTTCTTCATGCGGCGCAACTCGGGTTTGAATGGCCGGTCACCGCTGGAAGCATTGGAGCAAGGCGAGTTCGAGGCGGTATTGAGCGCAGCCCATGCCTACGCGCAGACCTGAGGCATGGACCGCGAACTTGATGCCGCTCATGACAGGAGCCGGGAGCCACCTCGAGGACGTGGAGAAAAGCTCCTCTTCCTGGATTTCGACGGAGTGCTGCATGGTGAGGCAAGAGTGCGGCTCAGGGCAGGACCCTATGTTGCGCTACCAGCGGGCGGAAAGCTGTTTGAGCACACGCCGATACTCGAGGAACTGCTCGCTCCGTATCCCGACATCCGTATCGTGCTGAGCACGAGTTGGGTTCATGTGTATCGCTACTCTCGCGCAGTCAGGCGTCTGCCCGCCTCCCTGCGCGCACGAGTCATTGGGTCGACGTTCCACAGCGCAATGGACCTCAATGCATTCTTGAGCCTTTCTCGCGGCCAGCAAGTTTGGGCTGATGTCGTACGGCGTCAGCCTAGTGACTGGCTGGCTCTGGATGACGACCTCGATTGGCCCCAGTGGTGTCGTTCTAATCACATTCCGACTCACCCCATTCTTGGCATCGGCGAGCCGACCGTTCGGGCGGAAACCGAGAGGCGGCTGGCAAGGATGAGTCCGCCTCTCACGGACTGGGGACCGTCGAGGAGACGGTTGGATGGCGGACACTTGTGAAACGAGAGCCCCGCATGGCTGGATGCCAAGCGGGGCTGGAATCATTTACATTGCACCTCTGGATGGCTCCTTCTATGCCTTGGGGCGCTTGGCCCCGCCGGCGTCTTGCTGTCTTCGGAGCTCTTCGCGGGCCGCTTTCAGCGCTTCCACACCTGCCGTGATGCGGGGCAGGTCGAGCCGCTCCGGGAGAAAGGCAACTCTGGTCTGTGCTTCGAAGTACCTTACGAACGTGTATCTCGTCTCAAGCGAGCTTTGCTGGAGTTCCTCTGTCACCAGCGGCCCGAAGGCCTTGTCCTCCGCGATTGCTTCCATCGCCTCGCGGACCCGGTCCGCCGGCAACTCATTGGCTTCAAGGAAGTCCGCCTCTGTCAGCTCCCCAAGGGGCAATTCTGCGAGCAGCAGGGCCGTAGCCCTCGGTATCCCGAGGTAGCGGGCGGCGTTGAGGGTGAAACGGTGGTGAGACCGCTCTGGAACGGACCGCTCCCCTGTACGAAGCATTAGGAGGTATGCGTAGGAGATGTCCAGCCGTTTCGCTAGGTCTAATAGTCGGTGTCCGCATTGGCCGGCGCATGACAGCAGCGCGGCCAGCAGCATGCTAGGCGACTTGATGAGGTGTCCGGGGTCGACGTTGCCGTTCCAAGGCGGGTATAGCTGTGGTTGGCAGGAAGGGGAGGGAGTATTGAAACCTGGGTGCTGCTCTTTCATGGTGCCTTGTTCGTATGAGTTACCTGAGCAGACGGCTTCGATGCCGCTGAAAGATGTGTAGCGAACGCAGGTTTCGTGGCTTGCAGGTTCGGCAGTCCTTGCTTCTGTCTCGAAGCTTCGGATTGCGACCCTCTGGAGGCGATGGCCCCCCTCTTCTCGGCTGGCGTTCTCGACCGCGCCGCTATCTTGAGAGGCGAACTCCCCTCGGTGCTGCGCATTCGTAGGAAGGCGACGCCGAGCACGGTGTCCCTTGGGGGCCGTCGTCGACGTTACCTGCGTTACCCTTCCCGGAGCCGACATGATTCGGCTGAAGCTCAAAGTTGACCATGACGCCGAACGTGTCCATGGAGTAGCTGGAGGATTGAATGACATTGAAGGCAGGCTCGCGGGCATGGCTCCCGTCGGCATTGCCGTCAATGAGTACAAGTCCTGGCGGAGGGAGCGACGGCATGAGGCTCTTGCCCGCATCACGGGGCTGAGCAACGAGATGGAACTGTACGACGAGTGAAGGGAAGGCGAGGGCGAGAGCTTCGGCCTCCCGCCCACCTCGCCTCCTTCGCCTACGCTACGCGCAGATGAGGCGGGCCGAAGGTAGAGAGACAGCCAGATATAGAAGACGAAGGCGCTCTACCAAGCTTCCCTTCCCATCGCCGGTCCATCGAGAAGGAGCTCCGGTCGGTTCGTCGGTCTGATGCGCACAAGGAGCGCATCGAGACCTTGCGGGTGCGGGGCAAGAAGGTGCTCTTCTGCAGTCGGCCGAGGTGCAGCGCCGCCAGTACGAACTGCTGTATGCCTTCGCCGTCTCATTGCCTGGACTCGCATTCCCCGCCCCCTGCCTGATAGCGCTTCCGGTACGCATCTTACAGCCGCGCTCGCGAAAAGTGCTGTGCGCCCGCATGGATTCGGCTCGGTGGCGGGCCTTGAGGAAGCGAGGTACACCGGGCTCGCACTTGCGGCCCTTCCACGCGTCGCCGATTGCGTTGGTATCGACCAGGGACGTTCAGTCCTTCAGGGGCGCAAAGTCCTCGTCACGTCCTACGTTGGGCATGTGGGCCAGCACGTCGGACAGCAGACGACGGCGCGGCCGTGTTAGCGCTTGTCGAAGGATTTCGCGATGCTAGGCCTCTGCGCTTCGTCCGTGGCGCGCCGCCGTCTCATTCAGAGCGCGGACAACGTCGCTGTCCACGTTGTGTACGACAAGATTGCTGACCATGTTAGTCGCTAAGGGGGTGTTCGAAGCGAGTGTAGTTCGCGAAACGCAGCCATTGCAATTGCTTGTGCTCCCATTCTCCGGAAATGCCAAGCCTCGGACGCCACGCGATGCGCTACCTGGCGCGGGTAGTCAAATGGCGGCAGTGCTGTCTGCGACGATGGCGGGTGTGGTTGCAGTGCGCGCAGGCAGGTGAGATGTTGCCCGCAATGTCTTGACCACCCCCACACCTTGGGAGAAGGTGCACTGCCGGGCACCTGACCCGAGCGCAGCCTGGAGGAGGGCGGTCTGGCGGGGGCAACTGACCTTGAGTTTGAACCCACATCGGATGGCCGCAGTCGTGGTAGCGGCCGCCTTGGCGGTCGAAAGACTGACGCTAAAGCTTCCCGCACAGATTGAGAAGCTTCAGAGAGAGGCAGTTCCAATCAAGGCGAAGGAGCTCGATGGCTTTATTGCACGCATAAAAGAAGCCATCCAGCGCTACGGATTGACTGCAGCCGACCTGGGATTGACCAAGTCACGGACAGCGAAGTCCGGGGCTGCTAGCAAGACTGCTGCCAAGAGAGGCCCGCCGCGCAAGGCTCGTAAGAGTTCTGGGGCGGTCAAGTTTCGTGGGCCAGAGGGGCAGACTTGGACTGGCCATGGAAGGGCACCTAATTGGTACAAGGAAGCTATCGCAGGTGGAGCGACAAAGGAAAGTCTGCTCGCATCGTGAGCGAGCCGTGCGTGAAGAAGCGGCGCGGGCGGGCACCTGCAGGCTCGAAGGGAATCTGTACTCGCCAGCGCACCTATTGACCCTGGAGCTGCTTCAAGGTTTCTAATAGGAGCATGGATAGAAACCAGCTCGCTGCCGTGAAACGAGAAGCGCTCGCCGCGCGCGTTGCGGAGGCCGCTGGGGAGTTCAAGGAAGCGCACCGATGTCTAGAGCTCGCGCATGTTCTTGGACAGGGAATTCTCCTTGTTCATGCCAGGCTGCACATTGCGATGCTCGGGTTCGCCTTCCGCCGGAAGGACTGGCGAGAAGTGCAAGCGCAGTTGCTTCGACTTGTTCTGACTCCGTTCGGTCATTTGGTGGTGCGGCTTCCTCAGTTCAACACCGGTAGCGGGCGAGTCAGCGCATTTGCGCCGATGGACTGGCCACAGGAGTTGGACAGGTCGACACTTGAAAGAATCGACCATATCTAGATGCTGGGGGAACTGAGAATCCAAGATTGGCAAAGCCATCTTCGGCTGGTGTCTGAGCCGGAGGTGGCTCTATCGGCAAGAGTTGTCAGCCGTGAGAGAGCCCGAAATCAGACATGGTCACTCCTCAACTTGGACACTCCTCCTTCAGCACCTCGCTATGTAATCGGCGCGTTTCCCATCCAGAAGAGCCGTGTTTGGTTTGCATGTGCCATCTCATGGCACGCTTCCGCGTAGTCCTCTGACTGGAGCTGGTACGGCCAGATTGCGCTTCCCGCTCAATGATGCAAAGTGCCGGTATCTCCGCAGGTGTGTGCCGCAGTGCCTTCATAGCTTGCCTGTCTGATTCCGTCAGGGGGCCTATCCCCGTACAGGCCAAAAGCGGCGCAGCGAAGGTAATAGTTAGCACCACCACAGTTGTACGATGATTCACGTCTCCGCCTCCACATGCTCTGCACCAAGGCGGGCAATCCCAGCCTCAGGCTCAAGTTGCTGTTTCACTGGCTATTCCGTCCTAACCCGTCCGGACCGCTCTCCCTCCGGATGCTGGTCGCCGTTTGCCAAGGAGTGAGCCGAAGACTCGAAGCGATGGTCCTCGTTGGCCTGCGAGCATGGCGTTCGCTCGCATTGAACAGTGACGTGGACGATGCCAAACTCCTCCTTTAGCCGAGTGCGCACGCGTGGGAGAATCTCTTCATCCGCGTGGCTGGTGTTGCAGACAACATGGGTAGTCAGACTCGTCTTCCCGCTTGTAAGAGCCCAGACGTGCAAGTCGTGGATGCTTGCGACGCCATGGATGGCAAGGAGGGTGCGACGCACATGCTCCAAGTCAATATCGTCCGGTACTCCCTCTAGCAGAACATTCACGCTGGAGCGAAGAAGCACCCAAGTGCGCGGCAGAACCCACAGGCCGATGAGAACCGCTACGGCCGAATCTACCCATGCCCATCCTGTTGCTTTGATGAGTATCGCTGCCAGAATGACTCCAAGCGAGCCCAACAGGTCGCTCCAAACCTCCAGGTAGGCGCCTTTGACGTTGAGGCTCTTGTCTTTGC
>JAEWGX010000035.1 GCA_023388075.1 Pseudomonadota bacterium | reverse complement strand
CGCCGCGCCGGCTCGTCCGGCACCGCAGGCGTACGCAGGCGGCGGCACGCCGGCCGCGGCGCTGCCGATCAACTTCGACCTCGGCAGCAGCCGCGTCGATCCCTCGTCGCTGCCCTATATCGAGGCGATCGCCTCGGTGCTGCGATCGGATCCGTCGCTGAGCCTGGTGATAGAAGGCCATACCGACGATCGCGGCTCCTACAACCGCAACATGGTGCTGTCGTGGGACCGCGCTCTCGGCGTCTTCCGCACCCTCGTGGAGGGCTACGGCATCGATCCGGGCCGGCTCCAGCCGATGGGCCTGGGCCCGAACAGCCCGATGCCCGGCACTCTCCCGAGCGACGGCGCGAACCGCCGGGTCCAGTTCCGCGTGAACGGCTGAGGCGGTCTCGCGGCGAACGGGCCGCAGGTGACAGGGGGCGTCTCCCGCCCCTACGATCCGCCGGCGCTCGCAGTCGGCCGCGCCATGCGACAGTCGGGCGGGTCCGAAACCTCCGCGGCGGCAAGCCGCCGCACCGTGCGAAAGCCGAAACCCGATCCTTCGATGTCCGTTTCCACGCCTTGCCCGCCGGCCCGGTCCATGATCGAGACGTAGAGATCGGTCTGCACCTGGTGATCGGCGGCGCGCATCGCAAGCGCGACGCCACCCTCCTCGATCCGGCTTCCTTCGAGCTCGCGAGCGATCGCCGCCGGGTCATCGCTGCCGGCCGCCACCACCGCCTGCGCCAGCATCTCCATCATGAGCAACATGCGGGCGTGGAAGTAATCCTGCTGCGGCGCCGGGAACCGGCGCAGGAAGGCCTGATGGATTGCCCGCATGCCCGGGGTGTCGGCGTTGTAGTGCCATTCCGCCACCGCCAGCACCTTGCCCGCGCCCGCGTCGCCGATCGCGGCCGGGGCGCCGAGCCCGTTGGCATAGAAGGTGTAGAAGCGCAGGTCGAGGCCTGACTCCCGCGCGGCGCGCACCAGCAGCGTCAGGTCGTTGCCCCAGTTGCCGGTGAGCACCGCGTCCGCGCCGCTCGAGCGGATCTTCTGGACGTACGGGCCGAAGTCCTTCACCCGGCCGATGGGCACCAGGTCGTCGCCGACCACCTCGATGTCGGGACGGACCTCGCGCAGTCGCTCCCGCGCGAGCCGCGCGAACTCCTGGCCGAAGCTGTAGTTCTGGTTCAGCAGGAACACCCGCTTCACCGCCGTGTCCTCCGCGATCGGCCGCAGCAGCGCCGTCATCCGCATGCCGAGGTGGGCGTCGAAGCGGAAGTGCCAGAAGTTGCAGCGGCTGCGCGTGAGATCGGGATCGATCGCGGAGTAGTTGAGGAACAGCAACGCACGATCGGGGTTGCGCTGATTGTGGCGGTCGATCGCGGCGATGAGACCCGCGGCGACGCCGGAGCTGTTGCCCTGGAGCACCACGCGGATGCCGCGATCGACGGCGGCCTGCAGCGCCTGCAGCGCACCCTCCACCTCGCCCCGGCTGTCGAGCGATGCCAGCTCGAGCACGAGCGGACGTCCGGCCACTCGAAGCGACCGCGCGTTGATGCGCTCGACCGCGAAGACGATGTTGCGCTCCACCGCCTCGCCGGCGTTGGCGAAGGGTCCGGACAGGCCTTCGATCAGGCCGAGCCGCAGGCGCAACGGCGCATCGCCGGACGGGGTGGCAGTCGCGGCAGGCGCGCCCGCTGCCGCGAGTGCGCAGAGGATGGCGACGACGGCCGCGACGATGCCAGGTGGGAAGGTCATGGTGCGAGGCGAGGTCGGTGGAACGAAGGGCGATCGTACCGGAAGGGCACCCTCCCGGTCACGAAACGACTCCGCTCAGCCGTCCAGTCCGCAGGCGCCCGTGGCCGTCGGCCTCAAACAGAATTCGCCGATCAGGCTGCTGGTCTCCCATGGCACCTGGGCGTTGCGGGTCTCGCGCATCACGGCCATGCGCACGCGCTTGAACACCGTCTCGATCGGCACTCCGGGCTGGCGTAGGTGCAGCGCGAGGTTGCGCGTGAAGA
Organism: Pseudomonadota bacterium; assembly: GCA_023388075.1. Taxonomy (GTDB): domain Bacteria; phylum Pseudomonadota; class Gammaproteobacteria; order Burkholderiales; family Burkholderiaceae_E; genus Lautropia. The sequence goes on along the minus strand of JAEWGX010000035.1, from coordinate 2,968 downwards.
CGCTGTTCGGTTGCCCCGCTCCGTCCGCGGCCAGCGCACCCGGCGAGGTGGAGTACGCGATCACGGTGCCGCGTGGCGCGTCCTCGGCCACGAGGCCCGGGGCCGCCCTGCCCTCGAGCGAACGGGTGCGACGCTGCACGCGGGTGAGCAGCGCCTCCGGCTGCGCCCTGCAGGCGTCCATGATGACGAAGTTGACCCCGCTGCGGGTCCTGGAGAGCGCCTCGATCACCAGGTTCAGGTTGAACGCCTTGGCGGGAATCTCGTCCTCGGCGAGGAACAGCGCGTCGACCGGAACGAGAAAGCTGTGGCCGCGATACTGGACGCCGTGGCCGGCATAATAGAAGGCCCGCACGTCGGCGTCGGTCGAACGGATCAGCCACTGGCGCACGCGCTCAAGCATCTCGTCGCGGCCGGCGTTCTCCACCAGCGTGACCTCGAAGCCGAGCTCCTGCAGCGTGCCCGCGAGCAGGCGTGCGTCGCGCACCGGGTTGCGCAGGGCCGCATCCGGATAGGCGGCGTTGCCGAAGAGGAGCGCCGAACGCCTTCCGCCGGCGGGAAAGCTCGGCAGTTGCGCCCGCACGGAAGTGACCGGGCCGGCGGCAACGAGGCAAGCCAGCGCCGCCATCGCGTCGCGCCGCGTGAGGAGGCGGGGGAGGCGCTGGCGCACCGGGTTCATCTGCCCTGCACTCTCCGGTCGATCACGTAGCTGGCCACCACGCCCGCCTGGCGCAGGGCCGCGGCAACCGTCTCGGGGTCGCGCTCACCGGTGACGATCCAGTACTGTCCGAGCGGGTCCGGGCCGTCAATGATGGTGGCATCGTTGGCCCGCAAGGCTTCACGCAACGTTTTCTCCGTCACGGTCTCGTCGAGCAGGGCACGGATCGCGACGACCTCGGTCACGCCGGCGCCCGAGCGGTATTCGACGGTGTCGGGGCTCCCGCCCTCGCGGCCCACCAGCGCGCCGATCACGACGGCCTGCACCACCACCAGGGCAGCCATGGCCATGCCGAGCTGGGGCGACATCAGGGGCGCGACGATGCGGGACAACCTGTCGCGCCACGTGGCACCCGACGGCGCGACGGCACCGCGCCGGCGGGGATCCGTCGACCCCCCTGCCGCGTCCTCGCGGACCTTGCGGATGAGCCCCGCCCAGCCCACGTCGGCCGGAATCTGGGCAAGCCGCTCCTGCAGCGACTCCGCCGTGAGGCGGTCGAACTCGAGGCTGCGCCGGAGCGCCCGCGCCCCGGCCGCGACATCGGCATCGTCCCCGCGGCCCGGCTCGTCCCGTGCCTGCCTCAATGTCGCCTCTACCCAGGCCCGATCGGCCTCGTCCAGCGTGCCGTTCAGGTACCAGGGCAGCGCCTCGTCCAGCCGATCCGGGTCGCGCTCGAGCGGCGTGGTGCGCGCGGGCCCCATGGTCATCTCCTCATGCGTCGTTCGACGCAGTCGCGCAGGTTCCGGCGACCATGGAAGAGCCGTGTCTTCACGGTCCCCTCAGGCACGTTCTGCACCGAGGCGATCTCCGCGAGCGCCATGCCTTCCAGGAAGACGAGCTGCACGCATTCTCGCTGGGCATCGTTGAGGCGCTCGATGCAGTCGCGCAGCACCTGCTGCCGCTCATTGTCCTCCAACTGCTCGACGACGCCAGCGGAAGGGTCTGCAACCACCTCCGCATAGTCGTCGATGTCCTCGTGCTCCTCCCCCCGCGACCGGAACGCCGTGAGGATCTTGTACTTGGCGATGCCGAGCAGCCAGGTGGAGAAGCGCGACTCGCCGCGGAACCGGTCGGGGTGCTTCCAGACTTCGAACAGGGTATCGATCATGACGGTTTGCGCAGCGTCCTCGTCGCGCAACCGGGTCACCGCAAACAGGTAGATCCGGCGGGCGAAGCGTTCATGCAACTCCCGCAGCGCGCGCTCGTCCTTCCCGGCCAGGCGGTCGAGGAGGCTTCGCACTTCATCGTCGGACAGTTCCGCGGGGCCTTTCTTCATGGCTTGTGTCGCGGCGCAACGCGGACAGGTTCAATCGGCTTCGAGGGCGCGGGAGCGGCAACGGGCAGGCGGCGCGACCACCTGCCGGCGCGCGTCGAGTCTAGCAGCAGCCATCTCGCCTGAGAGGACTTGAAAACCCTCAGGCGTGCCACTATCATTGGCACTCGACAAAGATGAGTGCTAACGACAGTTGCCTAGAGCTCCTCCGCGAGCTGCTGGAGCCGTCGTCCGGATCTTGTCAGGCTGGCGTCCTGCCGGCCCGAGGGCTGTGCCAACCGGCGCATCCCGAATGAAAACTTCTTGTTTTTCAAATACTTAGGAGATTACGCATGAAACTGCGGCCGTTGCACGATCGTGTGATCATCAAGCGTCTCGACAACGAGCGCAAGACCGCATCCGGGATCGTCATCCCCGACAGCGCCGCCGAGAAACCCGACCAGGGCGAGATCCTGGCCGTGGGCGACGGCAAGGTCGGCGACGACGGCAAGGTCCGTCCGCTGGCCGTCAAGGTTGGCGACAAGGTGCTCTTCGGCAAGTACTCGGGCCAGACCGTCAAGGTCGACGGCGACGAGCTGCTCGTGATGCGCGAAGAAGACATCATGGCTGTGGTCCAGTCGTAACCGAATCCAATCAACGAGGAGTCTTTTCCAATGGCAGCCAAGCAAGTCAATTTCGGCGACGACGCCCGCGCGAAACTGGTCGAGGGCATCAACATCCTGGCCAACGCGGTCAAGATCACGCTCGGCCCGAAGGGCCGCAACGTGGTGCTCGAGCGCAGTTTCGGCGCCCCCACGGTGACCAAGGACGGCGTCTCCGTCGCCAAGGAAATCGAGCTGAAGGACAAGTTCCAGAACATGGGCGCGCAGATGGTCAAGGAAGTCGCTTCCAAGACCAGCGACAACGCCGGTGACGGAACCACCACCGCCACGGTGCTCGCCCAGGCGATCGTCCGCGAGGGCATGAAGTACGTCGCCGCC